>NZ_PGFC01000019.1 GCF_002797875.1 Pseudoscardovia suis | reverse complement strand
GGCATATAGGAACCAAAGTTATTGCTTTAGACTTCTCGTTCAGGTGTTGAAGACGGGCATGTGCAGGTCGGTCCATTCGATTGAGGTGCCGGGTTCCGGGGCGTCTCCGTCGAAGGTTCCGTCCGTTTCGGCGTGGGCGGGTGGTGTCGCGCCACCCGGCATGGCGAAGCGGTAGGGGTCCGGCTTGGCGCTCTTCATGTAGCATGCCCATTCGCATGCGAGGACACGGTGCCGTCCGGGAAGGCCGCGGTGATTGACGAGCATGCGTTTGATCGGCGCGTTGATCCCGCCCTCGAGGCGGTTGGTGGTGCACGGCACGGGGCCGGCGGATACGAGCGCGGGGTCGAGGAACGCGAACAGGGACCCCGATCTGAGCAGCGATTCCAGCCTGCGGTAGCAACGTCGCAGGGGCTGGTGCGTCCACCACCATTCCTGTCCGGCGGCGCGGGGGTCCCCGGGCGCGTCCCTGGCGTAGGTGCGTTCCGCGAGCGTGTCGCGCCACCGGTTGTGCCATTCGTGCAGTTGCACCGCCCAGGCCGCGGCCTGCTCCGTGTCGTGTATTCCGGTGATCGTGTCGGCGAGGCGCTTGAGCTCGCGTCCCGCCTGCAGGCGCGGCCTCGACGTCAGGTCGCGGCGTGAATCCCGTTGCACGTGCACGAGGCAGCGTTGCATGCGCGTGCCGGGCCATGCCCGCCGGCAGGCGTTCCCGATGCCCCGGAGGCCATCGCATACCAGCACGTCCGGCGCGGGGATCCGGGAGAACAGCGCGATGTACTCGTCCGTCGACTCCCGCGCGCACCATCGCCAGGCGATGACCTCCCCGGACAGGCCGTCGATGGCAACCAGCAGGCACCCGCCGCCTCTCAGGTACGTGCCATCCGCCATGACGACATGCCTGGCGGCGGCGTCGGGTTCCAACACGGGGCGCAGGCCCCAGCACCAGGAGGTCCTCTTGCGGAACGCGCGCGACCCGGACGGCTGCGGCGACGGCGCGAGCAGCCAGCCGAGGAACTCCGCCAGCTCGGCACGCCTGCGCCTGGACGGGTCGCGCACCGCGCCCGTCGTCCTGCAACCCGGGCACATCCAGCGTTGGCGCCCGAGCCGGTCATGGCCGTTCTTCTTCATCCTCGCCCCGCACAATCCGCACTCCGGGGCCCTGTTCGATCGTGTCCTCATCACCCCATGAAGACACGGGAACCAAGTTCGACACCACGACACGCCTACGGCCACAACGCCTGCGGGGATTATAAGCAATAACTTTGGTTCCTATATGCC
>NZ_PGFC01000018.1 GCF_002797875.1 Pseudoscardovia suis | reverse complement strand
GATAACGTCCGAATTCTTGCGCATTTTCGGATTCCGGCCTTGATGGAAAAGGACATGGGCCGCGCCGGGTACGATTTTCAGTCGCTAGACAATGAAAAACCGCGATTGGAAAGAGGCACGGAGCCATGTCCAAGGAAATCATACAGTTCGACCAGGCCATGTTCGAGAGCAAGCTCGACGCCATGGTGCGCGAGAAGGTCGAGCGGATAGTCAACGCGATGCTCGACGCCGAGGCGGACGAGATCGCCAACGCCGCGAGATACGAGCGTTCCGGCGGACGGAAGGCGTACCGGGCCGGCCACTACGAGCGGAGCCTGACCGCCAAGGCCGGCAGGCTCGGGCTCAAGGTGCCGAAACTGAAGGGCGCCCTGTTCGAGTCCGCGGTGATCGAACGCTACCGCAGACGCGAGGAAAGCGTGGAGGAGGCGCTGATCGACATGTACCTGGCCGGCGTGTCCACCAGGCAGGTCGACGACATCAGCCAGTTGCTGTGGGGCGACCGCATGCCGTCCCAGACGTTGAGCGACAAGCTCAAGCGCGTGTACGCCGAGATCGACGAATGGCGCACGAGGCCGTTGGATGACGAGTACCCATACGTGTTCGTGGACGGCGTGTGGCACAAGCGCTCCTGGGGCGGAAGCGTGGAGAACGTCAGCATCCTGGTCGCCATCGGCGTCAGCAAGGACGGGCACCGCGAGGTCATCGGCGTCGCCGAGGGCATGAGGGAGGATTCCGCCAGCTGGGAGCAGTTCTTCCGCGGCATGATCGAACGCGGCCTGAAGGGCGTCCGGCTCGTGGTCGGCGACCGGTGCGCGGGACTGGTCTCCACGGTGGGCTCGATGCTGCCGAAGGCGAGGTACCAGCGGTGCATGGCGCACTTCCTGCGCAACGTGCTCTCCAAGGTGCCGCCCAGCCACCGCGAATGGGCGTCGGCGGCCCTGAAGGCCGTGTTCGCCATGGAGTCCCGGGAATCCGCGTTGGACAAGGCCGAGACCGTCGCCGCGGAGATGGAGGCCAGGAGGCTGAAGGCCGCCGCCAACTGCCTGCGGGAGGGGATCGGCGAGACCACGACCTACCTGCTGCCGGAGTTCCCGGACGGGCACCGCAGGCGCATCCGCACGAACAACATGATCGAACGGCTCAACCGCGAGATCAGGCGGCGCACGCGCGTCGTGGGAAGCTTCCCGGACGGGAACAGCGCGCTCATGCTCGTCTGCGCGCGCATCAGGTACGTCACCGCGAACGAATGGTCCAACCGGCGTTACCTCGACATGTCCCGGCTCGATGACAATCTGCAGGAAGCGAACTGATCATCGCGCCATGGACGGGCATGATCCAAAGTGCGCAACCTTTCGGGCACTACC
>NZ_PGFC01000017.1 GCF_002797875.1 Pseudoscardovia suis | reverse complement strand
TCATTGTCTAGCGACTGAAAATCGTACCCGGCGCGGCCCATGTCCTTTTCCATCAAGGCCGGAATCCGAAAATGCGCAAGAATTCGGACGTTATCCAACAGCACTGCCTCTGGAGGGCAAGCCACAGCAGGATACGCACAGGGATACCTGAAGAGCCGAAAAAAATTCCGGATGCTTGTTTGCACATCCGGAATCACCGATTGCTCCCAGAAAGAACGCTAGTCACAAGGAACCACACGGGGATTCTTTCATAGGAGCAATCATCGTCGGCAGTTGGTATCTAGCCCTTCGGCGGTGTAGGTGCCTGACAACCGTTGCTGTACAGGCGTGTCCGCGACACTTGACATGCAGCGTACCGCCATCAGAGAGAAAAAGCCTTCGGCTGCATCCCCTCGAAAAACGGACACAACCGGAGGCTTTTCACTGCTGATTCGTAAATATAGGTTTAATTTCCTCCTGTTTGCTCTTCCCTCATCTTGTCGCGAACTTCCCAGATAGCAGTCCAGTCCGTATTGCCTTCTTTACTTTTTAAAATTAATCTTTCTGCGAGTCACCAAGGCAACTACAACTGTCGCCGCACCTCCAACAACAGCGCCTATCCCCTTTTTTACTTTCTCGGCCTGCTTATTCCGGCAAGCCTCACAATATCTATACTTATACCCAGACGGCAGAACCTTTTGACAGTTTTTATTTGCGCAGATCCTAATCTTTTCTTCACTCATATTTTTTCTCCGACGACGCGTTGCCTTCTAATAATTTTATATCTGATGGACTCGGAAGCGCTTTAACTTTTTCACTAATTTCTGGAAGTGTCTTAGTCCAGTAGTTTTCCGGAGATGGATCGATCATATCCAACCGCTCTACAAGACCAGGAACGGAAGTATATGTATCTTCTATAAATCCAGCGTAATAGGTAAGGCTCTTTCTTGCTGCTTCTTGTTCTCCCAACTCTTGATAAGCCATCGTTTCTGCAAACGACACCATATTGACGGCGCAGAGACTCTCTCGAATTTCACTCATTCTGCTGTTGATCTTATCCGCCGATGCACCTAATAAAGCCTTCTGAATAAAATTTACCGGTTCGTTCTTGATAAATTCGACATTTGTTTTCTGACTCAACATCAATAGATTTCTGCTATCTTCTGCTGCAGAGACTAGTTGCATTAACGCCATGGCTTTCAGTTCTGGATTCTTTATTTCCATTGCCTGAAGGAGTTTCTGCTGACAGCTATAAGCAGTGGCCAAACGATCATATTCCTGACCCATTCGTACCTCTTCAACAGCGAGTTGCACGGCTTGTATCTGCTCAGCTATCTGCGCTAACTGCATTTGTGTTGAGAAGTCCATAATAGCTCGTGTCAATTCTGGGGCCATCTGTACTGACTTTAACGGAATCGTTGTGACGATTTCCCCTGTTTCAGGATTGACCAGATTTGCCATGAGTGATCCGTCTTTTTTAGTCATCAGTTTCAGGGCGCCATCTGCTATCTTCTTCTTCTGCTCGTCAGTCAATACTGCCTGTAACGTTTCATAAGGAACTGCTGCTTTTACAGCATTGATGAATGCCGGAGCAGAATACAATGCCTTCTCAATTTTTGAAAAAGCTGTCCGAGCCTTATTTAACAATGGTTGTGCAACTTCCGGAATATATTCAAAGCATTGAGTAGGCTCATCTGTATATTCAGAAGAATCTACGATTTCCACATCATCTTGAGGAGTATCATTTCCCATTCGGATCGCCCTTTCATGATATTCCTATAATGGAATATGTGTTTCCCGAGAATCTACCTCATCGTTTCTTATATGTCAATTCGATGTCGTATCCAAGCTTTTCCATCATCTGGACAAAGGTCCGGTTGACGATCTCGTCCGGCGTCTTGAGCGGAAAATATCGCCAAAGTGCCTGCAAATGATAACACTGGAAAACGCGCACTTTGAACTGTAAGACTCGTTTCTTGCCGCCCTTGATGATATTGGCACGCCTATCAATCTCAGCCTGAACCCGGAGGAACACATCTCTGTCGATGATCACCTCATAGCTTCCTTCCGCATAGCACTTCAGTACCTGGCCGTCGTCCTTGATGCGCTTCTTTTCCAGAACACTCACGGTGTGTAGGTCTTCTGCAGAAGCGCATCGCCGATGTACTTCTTATTGGTAAGGATCTGTCGGATGTTGCTGACTTCCCATTTTTATTTCCGGCATCATTCAAGATACTGCCTGCCTCAAGTCTTCGCTTGATCTAAAGAAGCTCGCGCCGTCCATGTACTCGGCATATATTCTTTTGACAATCTCTGCCTGTTCCGGGACAACGACCAGCTTGCCATTCTTATCCTTGGTGCATCCAAGGAACCGATTGTGGTTGACCTGCACCTTGCCTTGCTGGTTTCGGAACTGGATGCCGAGGCGGACGTTTGCAGACAAAGATTCCGATTCTTGCCGGGCCAGCGCCGCCATGATTGTCATAAGCACCTCGCCCTTCGCATCCAAGGTGTTAATGTTGATAACGTCCGAATTCTTGCGCATTTTCGGATTCCGGCCTTGATGGAAAAGGACATGGGCCGCGCCGGGTACGATTTTCAGTCGCTAGACAATGA
>NZ_PGFC01000016.1 GCF_002797875.1 Pseudoscardovia suis | reverse complement strand
GTGTGAGTGTTGGTGCGGCGGCGTGCTACTCTCCCACACCCTGCCGGGTGCAGTACCATCGCCGTGCCGGGCCTTAGCTTCCAGGTTCGGAATGGGACTGGGCGTCTCCCCCGGGCCATGGCCGCCGCAAGACTATGTTGTTTTATCCTCCCCGCTGTGGCGGGGGTGTGGTTCCCGTGGTTCGGGGACCGGACAGGGACGCGAGCGGGCTGTTGCCTCGCTTGGTTCTTCGATCGCCCGTGACCCGCGGTGACTGCCGCCGGCAGGGGCTCCAAGGGGGCCTCCCCGAGCCTGGGGAAGGTCGTTCATGCGTTCGACCGTTAGTACCGGTCCGCTCCGCCCCTCGCGGGGCTTCCACGTCCGGCCTATCGACCTCGTGTTCTACAAGGGGTCTCACGGCGCCCCGAGGGCGCCAAGGAATCCTAATCTCGGAGGGGGCTTCCCGCTTAGATGCTTTCAGCGGTTATCCCAACCGAACGTAGCCAACCGGCCGTGCCGCTGGCGCGACAACCGGCATACCAGAGGTTCGTCCACCCAGGTCCTCTCGTACTATGGGCAGGGCTCCCCAGGATTCCAACGAGCGCAGAGGATAGAGACCAAACTGTCTCACGACGTTCTGAACCCAGCTCGCGTGCCGCTTTGATCGGCGAACGGCCGAACCCTTGGGACCTGCTCCAGCCCCAGGATGCGACGAGCCGACATCGAGGTGCCAAACCATCCCGTCGATATGGACTCTTGGGAATGATCAGCCTGTTATCCCCGGGGTACCTTTTGTCCGTTGAGCGATGCCGCGCCCGTGCGCCGGCACCGGATCACTATCACCGACTTTCGTCCCTGCTCGGACCGCCGTCCTCGCAGTCAAGCCCCCTTGTGCGATTGCACTCGACACCCGCTTGCCAAACGGGCCGAGGGGACCGTTGCGCGCCTCCGTTACTCTTTGGGAGGCAACCGCCCCAGTTAAACTACCCGCCAGGCACTGTCCCTGATGAGGATGACTCATCGAGGTTAGACGTCCAATCCGGACAGAACGGTATTTCACCTTGCGGCTCCCGCGGGGCTGGCGCCCCACGATCAAAGCCTCCCGCCTATGCTACACAATCCGAACCGAACGCCAATACCAAGGTATAGTAAAGGTCCCGGGGTCTTTTCGTCCTTCTGCGCTTAACGAGCATCTTTACTCGTACTGCAATTTCGCCGGGCTCCTGGTCGAGACAGTGGGGAAGTCGTTACGCCATTCGTGCAGGTCGGAACTTACCCGACAAGGAATTTCGCTACCTTAGGATGGTTATAGTTACCACCGCCGTTTACCGGGGCTTGAATTCACCGCTTCGCCACAAGGGCTGACGGATCCTCTTAACCTTCCGGCACCGGGCAGGCGTCAGTGCATATACAGCGGCTTGCGCCTTCGCATGCACCTGTGTTTTTGGTAAACAGTCGCTACCCCCTGGCCTGTGCCGCCCCCCAAGGCTCCGCCCGCATGGGGCCTCACCCGAGGGGGCCTCCCTTATGCCGAAGGCACGGGAGCGTTTTGCCGAGTTCCTTGACCAGGATTCGCCCGATCGCCTTGGTATGCTCTACCAGACCACCAGTGTCGGTTTCGGGTACGGGCGGCACGCGCCCTCGCACGGAGGCTTTTCTCGGCAGGGAGGATCACCGGATTCGGCCCGAAAGGGCCCCACCGTCGCGCCTCGGCCACATGCCCGGCGGATAGCCTGCCGGACGGCCCGCACGCTTGGCCACGGAAAACCACCTCCGCGGCCGGCTACCTCCCCGCGTCACCCCAGTGCTGCCCTACTGCCGTCCCAGCCGCACGCAACCCACGCACGCGGGAAGCCGAAGCAACCCACGGCACGCAAGCCCATGCATCGGAAACGGTCTCGGACCGGACGGTCGCGAACCGGTAGGAGAATATCCACTCCTTTATCCATTCGACTACGCCTGTCGGCCTCGCCTTAGGACCCGACTCACCCAGGGACGACAAGCGTGGCCCTGGAACCCTTGGTCATCCGGCGCGCGGGATACCCACCCGCGTCTCGCTACTCATGTCTACATTCTCACTCCCCCCGCGTCCACGGCAGGCTCACGCCGCCGCTTCGCCCACGGGGGGACGCTCTCCTACCCAGCGCCAACAGGCGCTGCCGCGTCTTCGGTGGTGTGCTTGAGCCCCGCTACATTGTCGGCGCAGGACCACTAGACCAGTGAGCTGTTACGCACTCTTTCAAGGATGGCTGCTTCTGAGCCAACCTCCTGGCTGTCTATGCGACCCCACATCCTTTCCCACTTAGCACACGCTTGGGGACCTTAGACGACGGTCTGGGCTGTCTCCCTTTCGACGACGGAGCTTATCCCCCGCCGACTCACTGCCGCGATGAAACCTGAACGGTATTCGGAGTTTGGCTGAGGTCGGTACCCGCAACGGGCCCTCGGTCATCCAGTAGCTCTACCCCCGCCAGGCAAGAACGCGACGCTGCACCGAAATGCATTTCGGAGAGAACCAGCTATCACGGAATTTGATTGGCCTTTCACCCCTAGCCCCAGGTCATCCCCCCGGTTTTCAACCCAGGTGGGTGCGGTCCTCCACGCGGTCTTACCCGCGCTTCAACCTGCCCAGGGCTAGATCATCCCGCTTCGGGTCCAGGACATGCGACTCAAACGCCCATTAAGACTCGCCTTCGCTACGGCTCCCCCACACGGGTTAGCCTCGCCACACGCCACTGACTCGTAGACTCATTTTTCGATAGGCACGCCGTCACCCGCCCGAAGGCAGGCCCCGACGGTTCGCAGGCTCACGGTTTCAGGATCTGTTTGACTCCCCTCCCGGGGTGCTTTTCACCTTTCCCTCACGGTACTAGTACGCTATCGGTCGCACGGGAATATTCAGGCTTACCCGACGGTCCGGGCAGATTCACACGGGGTTCCACGAGACCCGCGCTACTCGGGAAACATGACACGGAGACGGCATGCCTTCGCCTACGGGGCCATCACCCACTGCGGCCAGGCTTCCAAGCCTGTTCGGCCGGCACGCCGTTTTATCACTCCGCCCCGCCGCTCCGGCAACGGGACGCACGCTCCCACGACACCCCATGCGCAACCCCCGGAGGGTATCGCGCGCACAAGGTTTAGCCATCCTCCGCTTTCGCTCGCCACTACTCACGGAATGTCCTTTCCTGCAGGTACTGAGATGTTTCACTTCCCTGCGTACCCCCCACGCCACACGGCATGGTACCCGCCCATGACGGCGGGTGGGTTCCCCCATTCGGAAACCCCCGGATCAAAGCCAGGCTGGCGGCTCCCCGGGGCATATCGCTGCCTCCAACGTCCTTCATCGGTCCCATGCGCCAAGGCATCCACCATGAGCCCATACCGGCATGACGACCCCCGCCCCAAAGGGCGGGAACCACACCGGGCTCGCGAGAAGACCCCACGAAGGGGCCCCTAAATAATGCCAGACGACAATCATCACACTGACGATCACAAACGATCGACCCCGGCGGCAGACAAACCGCCGGGAATCAGGAAAAATCACAACGAGACACCGGCCACCCGAAACAGGGAGGCCGGACGCTCGCTCGCGTCCACTATCCAGTTCTCAAACCACGGGCCCGCGCCCACACGACGACCACCGGCAAACACCGGCGCGCCAGGCGGGCGGGACGGGCTGCACGACACACGGCCGCGGCCCGGGAACCCAAAAGCACGTCCCATGCCACCCACCCCAGGGAACGACCCCACGGGGCGAGACAAGCCACCATCCGTTCCGCAGCCAGCAATGCACGCGCGCCCACCCGCCCGCAAAGGCAGGAGACACAGGCGCGCAATGATGAAAAGAAAACTCCATAGAAAGGAGGTGATCCAGCCGCACCTTCCGGTACGGCTACCTTGTTACGACTTAGTCCCAATCACCAGCCTCACCTTAGACGGCTCCCCCCACAAGGGTCAGGCCACCGGCTTCGGGTGCTGCCGACTTTCATGACTTGACGGGCGGTGTGTACAAGGCCCGGGAACGCATTCACCGCGGCGTTGCTGATCCGCGATTACTAGCGACTCCACCTTCACGGAGCCGGGTTGCAGGCTCCGATCCGAACTGAGACCGGCTTTCAGGGATCCGCTCCGCCTCACGGCATCGCACCCCGCTGTGCCGGCCATTGTAGCATGCGTGAAGCCCAAGACGTAAGGGGCATGATGATCTGACGTCATCCCCACCTTCCTCCGAGTTAACCCCGGCGGTCCCGCGCGAGTCCCCGGCACTACCCGCTGGCAACACGCGGCGAGGGTTGCGCTCGTTGCGGGACTTAACCCAACATCTCACGACACGAGCTGACGACGACCATGCACCACCTGTGAGCCCGCCCCGAAGGGAAGCCGCGTCTCCGCGGCCGCCAGGCACATGTCAAGCCTTGGTAAGGTTCTTCGCGTTGCATCGAATTAATCCGCATGCTCCGCCGCTTGTGCGGGCCCCCGTCAATTTCTTTGAGTTTTAGCCTTGCGGCCGTACTCCCCAGGCGGGACGCTTAACGCGTTAGCTCCGACACGGAACCCGCGGAACGGGCCCCACATCCAGCGTCCACCGTTTACGGCGTGGACTACCAGGGTATCTAATCCTGTTCGCTCCCCACGCTTTCGCTCCTCAGCGTCAGTGACGGCCCAGAGACCTGCCTTCGCCATCGGTGTTCTTCCCGATATCTACACATTCCACCGTTACACCGGGAATTCCAGCCTCCCCTGCCGCACTCAAGCCCGCCCGTACCCGGCGCAGACCCACCGTTAAGCGATGGGCTTTCACACCGGACGCGACGAACCGCCTACGAGCCCTTTACGCCCAATGATTCCGGACAACGCTTGCACCCTACGTATTACCGCGGCTGCTGGCACGTAGTTAGCCGGTGCTTATTCGAAAGGTACACTCACTCACGCTTGCTCCCAATCAAAAGCGGTTCACGACCCGAAGGCCTCCATCCCGCACGCGGCGTCGCTGCATCAGGGTTCCCCCCATTGTGCAATATTCCCCACTGCTGCCTCCCGTAGGAGTCTGGGCCGTATCTCAGTCCCAATGTGGCCGGTCGCCCTCTCAGGCCGGCTACCCGTCGAAGCCTTGGTGGGCCGTCGCCCCGCCAACAAGCTGATAGGACGCGACCCCATCCCATTCCGCAAAAGCCTTCCCGACCCCCCATGCGAGGGGGCGGAGCATCCGGCATTACCACCCGTTTCCAGGAGCTATTCCGGAGAATGGGGCAGGTTGGTCACGCATTACTCACCCGTTCGCCACTCTCACCCGCAAGCAAAGCCCGCGGGATCCCGTTCGACTTGCATGTGTTAAGCACGCCGCCAGCGTTCGTCCTGAGCCAGAATCAAACCCTCCACGAAAAAACCATGGAAGAGCCGAACGGCTCCAAAATAAAGAAACGACGAAAAAACCAAACCCCATGAAACACACGGGGAAAGGCCATCGCACTAAAACCGGGACGGGATCAAGCCCACCGGCACCCACGCACAAACGGCGCAGGCCCCGCCCCACTGGCAATCAAATGACTTGTAAAGTAGCACAAAACACGCTCTTGAGTTCTCAAACCACCACCACACACGAGGCAAGACGACCGGACCCAGCCGGCCGCCGCCCCTCGAAGCAGCAAGAGAAGAACATACACCACCCCCCGCAAAAACACAAACCACCCACAAACCCACACCCC
>NZ_PGFC01000015.1 GCF_002797875.1 Pseudoscardovia suis | reverse complement strand
GCGGAAAGCTTCGTCGTGGCGCCCACGCTCACGGTCTTCGAACCCGACACGGACACCATCGACACCGGCACCGTCACCGAGCCAGCCGCCTTCACAGTGATGGAGATCGTGGCGGTCTTGCCGTTGGACGAAGAGGCGGTGATGGTGGCGGTGCCAGCCTTGACACCCTTCACCAAGCCGGTGGAGGACACGGTGGCGACCGACGAGTTGGAAGACTTCCACGACACGGTCTTGTCCGTCGCGTTATCAGGCTTAACCGTTGCGGTGAGCTGGGTGGTGGCGCCAACGGTGACGCTGTCATTGCCAGACACGAACACGCCCGTCACCGCGACGGAAGCCGCGGCAACCGTCACCTTCGCGGTAGCGGTCTTGCCGTTCGACGAGGAGGCGGTGATCGTCGCGGTGCCCGCCTTCACGGCCTTCACCAGGCCCGTGGAGGACACGGTCGCCACCGACGTATCGGAGCTCTTCCACGTCACCGTCTTGTCCGTCGCATTGCTCGGCGCAACCGTCGCGGACAGCTGCTTCGAGCCGCCCACCGTCAGGGAGACGGACGTCGGCGAAACAGTCACACCCGTCACAGCAACCGTCGGGGCGACGCAGGTCACGGAGGAGAGCGACGTGTCGCCCACCTTCCAGCTCACCGTGCCGCCGTCGTAATCCATGCCCGGGGCCTTGTCAGCCGGGTAGCGGTTCGTGGAGCTGCCGTTGTCACTGAAGATCACCTTCGCGCCGCTCGCCAGGTCGTCAGGCACATCGTAGTAGTAGCCCGACTGACCGCAGCTGTCCGTGCCGGAGATCTTCGTCAGGGCCACGCCAGGCCAGGTCGCGTTGCTCACGGCGCTCGAGCCATCACCCGTGTACATGTACGCGTACACGGTGGACCAGCTCGGAGCGGTCACATAGATGCGGTTCTTGGCAACCGGAACGGTGCCCGTCACCGTCACCTTGATGGACGCGGTCTTCGTGCCGGCCTTCGCGGTGATCGTGGCGGTGCCCGCCTTCTTCGCCGTCACCGTGCCATCAGAGGCAACGGATGCAACGGAGGAGTCGGAGCTGGACCAAGAGACGGACGCGGTGGAAGGATCCACGGTTGCTGTGAGCTTCTTGGTGGTGGCGCCGTTGGAGATGTCGGTCGTGTAGTCGGCCTGGTCGATGGCGATGGAGTTCACGGTCGTCGTGCTGGTGCCGCAGCTCTTCTCAGTCCAGGAGGTGCCACCATCCCAGTAGTAGGTGCCGTCGATCAGCAGACCCGCGGCATCAACGCCCTGGGCGGTGTCGGCCGGGTACTTCGTGGAGGTGCCGGTTTGGCCATCGGTGAAGATGATGCGCACCGTGCCTTCGAAGTCAGACGGAACCTCGTACTTGTACATGCCGGCATCGCCGCAGCCGTCGGACGCGGTGAGCTTGGTCATCGCGACGCCAGGCCACGCGGCGTTCTGCGTCACAGTGGAGGCAGAGGAATCATCGACGTACACGTACGCATAGAGGTTGCTCCAGCTGGCGGGCTTCGTGGCGTATGCCACGCTCACCGCGTTCGGGTCCTTCTTCTTGTAGGTGTACTTCGAGGTGTAGGTGTTGCCATCGGAATCCGTGGCGTTGAGCGTCAGGGTCACCGTGCTGCCGGTGGCGGTGGAGCCGCCGAGGGTCACGACCGTGCCGTTGGAGAAGGAGCCGGAGGCGCCTTCGGAGGTGGTGTAGGTCGTGGTCTTGCAGTTGCTGCTCGCGGTGAGCGTCACATCGAGCGTGTCGGTGGTGAAGGACTTGCCGTCAGCCACGGAAGCGCCCATGGAGCACAGGTTGGTGGAGCGGTTGTAGAACACGCTCACCTTGCCACCCTTGGCGGTACCGGAAGTGATCGTGCCGTTCGAAACCGTGATCGTTCCACCGTTGACCTCATCGGTGTAGGTGCCGTTGTCAAGCTTCACGGCCGTGCCGGAAAGGTTGACGTCGCCGCCCATGTTCGCGATGGTCACGCCATCGTTGAGCACATTGCCGTCGGACTTGTAGCGCTCAATCATGAGGCAGGAATTGCTGCCACAGTTCGCCAGGTATTCGGAGCTTCCCACCAGCTGGTTGCGGAAGTGGTTGACTGCCGCGACCTGCGAATCCTTGTACAGATCGGAGCCCTTGTCGCCAAGCTTCGTCTGCTCGGTGAACTGAGCATTGTTGCCGCCGGAACCATAGGGGCGGTCGAAGAACAGCGGGGCACCTTCTGCGCGTGCACCGATGATGGCCCAGCCCATCGTGAGCTGATAATCGGTGATCGAGACGGACAGCTTGTCGGAGTTCGCGTAATTATCGTGGGACTCCACCCAAGTCACGAGCTTGTCCGGATCAACCGACGATGCATAGTTAGACAACGAGCCGGCATTCAGATTGCTGCTCTGGATTGCGGAGCGAACCGTGTTGCCATACTGGGAAGCGGTCACGCCGCCACCGTTGCTGGAATGGCTATTGAACAGGTTCGCGTAATCCGCATCACGGGAGACGCTGTCTTGCAGCACCTCGCCATACTGGTACTGCGCGCCATTGTCAAGAATGGAATTCCAATACGGGGAGCCATTGGAATCAGAAGAGAACTCCCCCGGAAGCTCGATGTGCTTGGCGGCATCGAAACGGAAGCCATCGGCGCCGTCGGCGACCGCCTTCTTGAGGAGCTCCTGCATGTACTGCCCGGTGGTCGGATTGTTGGAATCAATCTCCCACAGGCCGAGAAGGGCCTTGTGGGTGATTTCCCAGCGATTGTTCCAATTCGAGATCTCGTAGCTGCTGCCGCCACCGCGGTAGAGGCTCGAATTCGCCCAGCGGCCCTTGATGGCGCCGTAGTCGGACGTCATGTGGTTGGCCACGACGTCAACGATGACGCGGACGCCGTACTTGTGGGCCTCCTCGTTCATCGCCTTGAAATCGTCTTCCGTGCCGACCACGAAATTGCCGATCTCATCGTTGTCGATGGGCTGGTACACGTAATACCAGTTCTCATCGAACTTCTTGCCGTTCGCCGTGTTCTGCTTGCACAGCTGAATCGGCTCGGTCTGGATCGATGTGTAACCAGCAGCGGCAATGTCTGCCATGTTAGCGGAGATGGTCTTGAACGACCACATCCAGGCATGGAGAATCGCGCCATCCTTCATCTCTTTGGCAAGGCCGTACTTATTGCGTGCGGCTTCGAACGTGGCATTGCCCAACGTGCGGTCATAGCTGGTAGTACTTACTGTAGCTGCCGAGGCGGTGGACGCCGCAGATGCCGCAATAACGCCACCAGTGAGCAGCGTTGCTACGGACGCGAGAAGGCCGACAGCCTTCCTCGCCAGGCCACTACGCCTAGTGTTCCCTTCCATTACTGTCCTTTCAGACGGAAATGAATAATTGTGTATCTTTCTCAGGGGCTTGCTGCTCGATGGAACCCTTCTCATGGCTGCAAACGCTGCACGCCATTGCCAGAATCCCCGCGAACTGCATCCACGGAGTGCCAAGGCAACCGCCTGGCACCTTGACCGCACCCGTCTTCGGGAACAGTCAAAGCTATGTACAAGGATACTACATTTTCGCGGAAAATAGTACGCAGCAAGATAGGAGCGTCATTCGAATCCGCGAAATTCTTGCGCAGCGCACTTTTTCTCATTTTGCCCGAAGCTCACCGCCCATATAAAATGGACTATGTTTTGGCATGCAGGCACTTTTAGTGCGTGCCAGAATCTGGTGGTTTGTCTTCCAGCCGTATGAACGCCGTATGTTCATGTCGGTGAGAGACAAACGGGAGTCGCAACGAGACGCAGTGATGCGCCGCGACAAACGCAGAGGCTACGCATCAGCGCCTCCACGCCAGGGAATATCGAGAGAATCACTCATTCGGAAGGAACCGACATGGGGCATGACAGTTGGCATGTCAGTGTGAGAAGAAGAATCATCGCACTCTTTGTCGCGCTGGCAACTTTGCTGGCGGGCGGCATCATCGCGGCGACAGCTACGACAACGGCTTCCGCCGCCACAACCTCTACGCGCGACAGCTATTCGAGCACCGTGGGCAATTCCACGTTCGAAGCCGCGCGCAACAAGTATGGCCTCGCCAAGGAAATGCGCGACGGCGCCACATTGCACGCGTTCGAATGGTCGTTCAAGACCATTGAAGAAAACATCCCGGATATCGCCGCGGCGGGTTACACATCCGTGCAGACCGAGCCAATCCAGAAAATCAAGGACAACCGCAAGCTCGGCACCGGCAACTGGTACCTCAACTGGTACTACGTCTATCAGCCGGTCGATATGTCAATCGGCAACTACGTAGTGGGCTCTGAGGATGACTTCAAGGAGCTGTGCGAGGTCGCACACAAGTACGGCGTGCGCATCATCGTGGACGTGGTGGCGAACCACTTCACGTCTGACTTCGACGTGATCGCCGACCGTTGGCGCAACAAGAGCTACTTCCACGAAGACAAGCAGATCTCCGACTACAACAACCGCGAGGACTGCACCCAGCACAAGCTTTCCGGCCTGTGGGACCTCAACACCCAGGACGCCACGGTGACCGCCGGCATGGCGGACCTGCTCAAGCAGATGGTGGCGGACGGCGCCGATGGTTTCCGCTATGACGCGGCCAAGCACATCGAGCTGCCCGACGAGGTGTTCGGCGGCAAGACGTCGAATTACTGGAACACCATTCTTCAGAACGGCGCGCAGTACCAGTATGGCGAAGTGCTCGAGGACGCGAACGTGCGCGAGGCCGATTACGCGGATCTGTTCTGGAACAGCTCCACCGGCAAGGGTGGCATCACTGATTCCAGCTTCGGCCATGAGGTGCGCAACGGCGTGCAGCACGGGTCCCTGTCTGCGAGCCATTTCACGCAACACAACAAGGTGACGGAAGACAAGACCGTCAACTGGGTTGAATCCCATGACAATTTCGCCAATGGCGAGGCGAACATCCCGCAGGAGCTCAACGATGAGTGGATCAAGTACGGCTGGGCTGGCATCACTGCGCAGAAGAATGGCATGACGCTGTTCTTCGACCGCCCTTACAAGGACGGCGGCACGTACGGCACGGGCAAGGCTGGCACGTATGGCAACGGCAGCGGCCCGTTCAACGAGAACTCCAAGTTGGGCGACGCGGGCTCCGATCTGTGGAAGGACCCCGAGGTCGTGGCGGTGAACCACTTCCGCAACGCCATGGTCGGCGAGGATTCCAACGTCTCCAATTGCGGTGACGACCTGTGCCTGATGGTTGAGCGCTACGCCGGTTCCTCCGCGCAGGATGGCGTCGTGGTCGCAAACGCAAACGGTAGTGAGAAGAACCTGGCCGGCACGTCCACCAAACTCGCCAACGGCACATACACCGACGAGGTCACTGGCAGCAAGCTGGTCGTCTCCGGCGGCACAATCACCTCCGGCTCTGTGAAGGCCAAGGGCATTGCAGCGTTCTCCAATAAGACCCGTTCCGCAATCATCTCCACAGCCGAGGCATACCCCAACAAGGGCACCATCCCCGGCACGTCGAAGACGATCACGCTGCGCGCTTACCAGGCCACCAACACGACCTACACGACGTCCGACGGCCAGTCCGGCTCCTATGTGGATGGCGACACCGTGAAGATCGGCGCCAGCGCCAAGAAGGGCGATGTGCTCACCGTGACGGTGACCGGCACCGGTGCCAACGGCGAGACAATCACCCACACGTATTCGTATACGAAACAGGGCGATCCGACCTACGATCCCAGCGATGGTACGCAAAGCCCCTGCGACAAGTACTGCGTGACCTACATGGAGAAGATGGGCTACAACCCTGACACCTACATCGACTCTCAGGAGACCGACTATGAAGGCGGCTCCGGTGTGGATGCGACGGGCGTGACGATTAGCGGTGACGGTGTCTCCAATGGCGCGGCGACCCGTGACATCTCCACTGGCAGCACGACACTCAAGCTCACCGCCGCCGTCACCCCTGCTGAGGCAAGCCAGCGTGTGACGTGGAGCAGCTCCGACGCGTCCGTGGCTTCTGTTGCCTCCGACGGCACGGTGACGTTCAAGAAGGCCGGCACCGCGACGATTACCGCCAAGGCGAACTCCGGCTCCGCCTCTGCAAGCATCACGGCAACCGTGACGGGCGAGGCGCCGAAGGCGACGAACGTGATCTACGCCACGATGCCCTCCGGCTGGAGCGGCACGCTGTATGCCTACGTGTACAGCGGCTCAGGCACCGCGAAGAACGCGGCGTGGCCTGGCGTGGCGATGACCAAGGTGGACTCCTCTGATGACTGCGCCAACGCCGGCACCTATAAGTACGAAGTGCCCGACGACCTGGCAAGCAACGCCAAGGTCATTTTCACCAACGGTTCCAGCCAGTACCCTGGCTCCGGAGCGGATGGCATGGCATACACCGGCGGCACAGTGAGCTGGACCTCCGGTCAGACTTCGCTTACGACCGCCACCTGCAGCGGCGGCAGCTCGACCACGGTGGATGTGACGGGTGTGTCGGTGTCTCCGACGTCTGTCTCTCTGACGGTGGGTGGCTCGCAGCAGCTGTCTGCGACTGTTGCGCCGAGCAATGCGACGGACAAGACCGTGACCTGGAAGTCCTCGGACTCGTCGGTGGCTACGGTGAACGCGAACGGTCTGGTGAAGGCCGTGAAGGCGGGCACCGCCACGATTACCGCGAGCTCGTCGAACGGCAAGACCGCGACCGCCACGGTGACCGTGACGGCGGCTTCGGTGGCTGTTACGGGCGTGTCGGTGTCTCCGTCTTCCTTGTCGCTGACGGTGGGTAATTCGCAGCAGCTGTCGGCTACGGTGAGCCCGTCGAACGCGACGGACAAGACCGTGTCGTGGAAGTCGTCTGACTCGTCGGTGGCGACCGTGTCCTCCACTGGCCTGGTGAAGGCCGTGAAGGCCGGCACCGCGACGGTCACGGTTTCCTCGGCGAATGGCAAGTCGGCGACGGTGTCGGTGGTCGTGAAGGCGGCTGGTTCGGTGACGGTGCCGGTGTCGATGGTGTCGGTGTCGGGTTCGAAGACGGTGTCCGTGGGGTCCTCGGTGAGGCTTTCGGCGACGGTGTCCCCGGCGAACGCCACGAACAAGACCGTCGTCTGGGGCTCCACCGATCCGAAGGTCGCGACGGTCTCCTCCGACGGCACCGTGACCGGCGTCGCCAAGGGCACGGTGAAGGTCGTGGCGACTGCGGGTAATGTGTCTGCTGCGTTCGATGTGTCGGTGAAGGAGCTGACCGGCGATTCGCTGGGCGTGAGGAGGAGCGCGGTCTCCTACCTGCGCAACACCCT
>NZ_PGFC01000014.1 GCF_002797875.1 Pseudoscardovia suis | reverse complement strand
CCATGAAGACACGGGAACCAAGTTCGACACCACGACACGCCTACGGCCACAACGCCTGCGGGGATTATAAGCAATAACTTTGGTTCCTATATGCCGATAAATAAAGGCCTTGACGCGCCACGTCATGCCGTAGCAGCGTCAAGGCCTTGCCCCCATTCCCGCGCAGCAGAAGCACTCCCCTAGGTGCACAGCACAAATCCCCAGTGGAGGAATTCCCCATGCAGCCGCGCGGAAGCGCTCAATCAGCCGAAGCGGCCGGAGATGTAGTTCTCGGTCTCCTTATTCTTCGGATGCTGGAAGATGGTGTTCGTCTCGTCGAGCTCCACCAAGTGGCCGGGCTTGCCGATTCCCTGGATGTTGAAGAAGCCAGTGAAGTCGGAGCAACGTGCCGCCTGCTGCATGTTGTGCGTGACAATCACGATCGTGTAGTCATGCTTGAGCTCGTTGATCAGATCCTCCACAGCAAGCGTGGAAATCGGGTCGAGAGCGGAGCACGGCTCATCCATGAGCAGCACCTGCGGGTGCACGGCGACGGCGCGTGCAATGCACAGACGCTGCTGCTGGCCACCGGACAGGCCGATGCCGGGATTGTCGAGACGATCCTTGACCTCCTCCCAGAGGTTGGCGCCGCGCAGGGCCCATTCCACCAGGTCATCAGCGTCGGACTTGCTGATCTTGCGATTATTGAGCTTCACGCCGGCGAGCACGTTCTCACGAATGGACATCGTGGGGAACGGGTTCGGGCGCTGGAACACCATGCCCACGTTGCGGCGCACTTCCACCGGGTCGGTGTCCTTGTCGTAGAGGTCTTTGCCTTCGAGAAGCACCTGGCCGGTGCAATAAGCACCGGGGATGATCTCGTGCATGCGGTTGAGCGTGCGCAGCACCGTGGACTTGCCACAGCCGGACGGGCCGATGAAGGCGGTGACCTTATTTGCCGGAATCACCATGTTGACGTCTTCCACGGCATGGAATTTGCCGTAGTAGACATTCAGGTGCTTGACATCGATTCGCTGTCCCATGTCTTTTCCTTGTTTGTTCTTTCTTTCGCTAAGTCTAGGGTTGTCTGATCGGGTCCTGCATCACTTCTGGCTGTCGTCGACCGCGAAGATCTTAGCGACGAGACGGCCGATGAGGTTGAGCAGAAGCACGAGGATGATCAGCACGAGCGACGCGGCCCATGCACGTTCCATGCGGATGCCAGGAACGCAGTTGACTGCGTTGACCGTGCATGTGGCGCTGCCCTGCTGGTATTCGTTGTAGATGTACACAGGCAGCGACATCATGCGGCCCGAGAACAGGTTGAAGTTCGTGCTGGAAATCGTACCTGCTGCGATCAGCAGAGGTGCGGTTTCGCCGATGACGCGAGCGATGGCGAGCAGCACGCCCGACACAATGCCGGAGAGCGCCGTGCGCAGCACAACCTTCGTGATCGTGCGGGATTTCGTGACGCCCAGAGCATAGGATGCTTCGCGCAAATCATTCGGCACGATCTTGAGCATCTCTTCGCTGCTTCGCACAACCGTCGGAATCATCAGCACCGACAGTGCCACGGCACCGACCAGGCCGTTGTACGTTCCCTTGCCGCAGATGACGGAGAACAGCGAGAACGCGAACAGACCTGCGACGATGGACGGCACGCCGCTCATGATGTCGACGAAGAATGAAATCGCGTGGTACAGCTTGCCCTTCGAGGAGTACTCGACGAGGTAAATGGACGTGAAGATGCCAATAGGCACCGAGATGATCAGGGCGCCGAGGGTGATTTCCAGCGTGCCCATCATGGCGTGGTAGATGCCGCCGTATTCATTCGTCGTGCCATTGGCAGGATTGCCGCCGACGATGCCCCTCATGTTGTGTGTGAGGAAGTATCCGTCGAGTCGGCCAACGCCGTTGGCGATAACGGTCCACAGCACCGAGATGAGCGGGATCAGAGCGACGATGAACGCCGCCACGATGAGCACGTGCATGGCAACATCCTTGCGCTTGCGCCTATTGAGATAGGAGCGCTTCGGAGCGAGCTTGTCGAAGTCCGGGGTCGGGCCCTTGGCCTTCTTCGGTTCCTTCGAGGGAGTGGTCGAGACTGCGGTTGTTGCGTCTGTCATGATCACTTCACCTCCTTATCTGTGAGCTTGCGAGCGACGAAGTTCACAACGAACGTGATGATGAACAGCACGAGACCGGAAGCGATGAGCACCGAGACGCCCATGTTGTCGGATTCGGCGAACTGCGCGGCGATGTTTGCTGCGATCGTCTGGTGCTGTGCGGCAAGCAGCAGATGCCACGAGAACGTGCGGCCAGGAGAGAGAATCATCAACACGGCCATCGTCTCGCCCAGCGCTCGACCCAAGCCGAGCATGGAGGCGGACACCACACCGGAGCGGCCGAACGGCAACACCGCGAGCTTGATCATCTCCCACTTCGTGGCGCCCAATGCCAGCGCCGCCTCCTGCTGAAGGCGGGGCGCACGCACGAACACATCACGGCTCATGGAGGTGATGATCGGCAGGATCATGACTGCCAGGACGAGCGACACCGTGGCGATAGTGCGCGGAGGATTCGAAATGGAGCCACTGGCGGGATCGGACGCGAAGAGCGGAATCCATCCCAAGTACTTGTTGACCCAGCTCCAGAAGCCGTAGATGTGCGGCACGAGCACGAGGCCGCCCCACAGACCATAGATAACTGAGGGGATTGCAGCCAGCAAGTCAATGACGTAATTCAGCGCGGTGGCGAGTTTCTTCGGTGCATACTGCGAAATGAACAGTGCGATGCCGATGGCGACGAAGAACGCCACCACCAAGGCAAGTGCCGACACGAGAACCGTGCCGAAAATCAACGGCACAACGTATTGCCAGAAATTATGCGCCTTGTTTCCAGTGAATGATTCGATGGTTCCCTGCACCTTGGCATGGTCACCGGTGAAAACCGGCGATGCCTCGATCAGCAGGAACACTGCCACGGCGGCCAGCACCGCAAGGATGAGGACTCCAGCGCCGGTCGCGACGCAACGGAACACCTTGTCGGCGCCGTGGTCGCCATGGCCGCGCCGTGGTGCCCCCGAGGCAGTTGTGGCGGTATTGCTTGACACCGCTGTCTCCTTCGTATGAGTGGATTGTGACTATTCAGTTATAACGATCTGTGCCGTCGGAAATCATGCAGTCCGTATCTACATCGGGCCTGTGAAAATTGTGCACAAACCCTTCAAGACTTGGCGCGTTCCGAGGTTCAGTTAGCAAGCGGACAGCCGCCGCGTATCAATGGAGTGATTCGCGGCGGCTGCATTGCTGTCAACATCGCGACCTGGGTTACTCAGTCTTGATGTTGTTGATGGAGGCGAGCACCTTCTGGCGCAGCGTATCTGACATCGGGGCGGAACCTGCGTTGTCAGCGGCGGTCTTCTGACCGTCCTCGCTCACAACGTAGGTGAGCCACTGCTTGACGAACTGTGCGTCGGAAGCCTTCTCGTAAGCGGGGCACGCCACGTCGTAGCTCACGAGCACGACCGGGTAGGCGCCTTCAGCGGTGGTGGCGTGGTCAATCTTGATGACAACGCGGTTGTCGCCCTTGGCGGAGGTGTCCTGAGGAGAAGCATCCACGACCTTGGCAGCGGCCTCAGCGGAATACGGCACGTACTCGTCGCCGACCTTCACAGCCACGGTGCCAAGCTCGCCAGCCTGAGAGGCGTCGGCATAGCCGATCGTGCCCTGAGCCTGCTTGACGGTGGAAATCACGCCGGAGGTGCCGGAAGCGCCCTGACCAGCGGAACCAGGCCAGTTCTCACCAGGCTCATAGCTCCAAGAATTCGGAGCCGCCTGGCTGAGGTAGTTCTGGAAGTTCTTCGTCGTGCCGGACTTATCGGAACGGTAGACGGGGGTGATAGCAAGATCAGGGAGGTCAACGCCAGGATTCTCGGCCTTGATGGCGTCGTCATTCCACTTGGTGATCTTGCCGTCGAAGATCTTGGCGACGGTGTCGGCGCTCATCTGGATGTGCTTGTCGCTGCCGTTGAAGCCAGCATCAGAGAGGTTGTAGACGATGGCGATCGGAGAGATGTAGACCGGGATGTCGAAAGCGGTCGTGCCATTGGCGCAACGGGAGGAGGACTGCGACACCTGATCATCGCTCAGGGAAGCATCGGAGCCCGCCCACAGAGCGTTGCCCTGGAGGAAGCTGTTCACACCAGCGCCGGAACCGGAGGGATCGTAAGCGATCTGCGCATCCGGGTATTGCTGCTGGAAACCGGCGATCCACGCGTCCACAGCGGACTTCTGGCTGGAAGCGCCAGCGCCGGCGAACTCACCGGAAATGTTCACCGAAGACGACGAGGAAGCAGCGGAGCTGCCATTGTCAGAGGTTGCATTGTCACCGCAAGCGGCAACGGACACGAGAAGCGCAAGGCTGGATGCAACAGCAGCCGCGCGCACGAAAACATTCTTGTGCATATTGTTAGCTCTTCTGTCTCAACTTGTCCACGAAAGCGCGATGACCGCGCTTGTAAATCCAGACTGTGCAGGGCATGTGCAACCCTGCGGCTGAACAATTGTCACGATATCCGAATCACGCCGTCGATGACGCGAAATAAATGAACTCAAAGTGAATTGACGAGAAGGCTCTTCCCGCGAGCATCGCGTTCGCGGGTAATGCGGGCAATTTCCGCTTCAATGATCGCCTTGCAGGCATGCTCGTCAAGGCCATCAAGCTCATGCATCTTATCCGCTGCGAGGGATCTGTCAGCGTAAGTATTAAAGATATCGCGCTTGCGTTCAAGCATCTTGAGGATGCATTCATCCACGGTGCCCGCGCACAGCAAGCGAAACACCAGCACATTGCGCGTCTGGCCCATGCGATAGCACCGCGAAATCGCCTGATCTTCGATGGACGGTTTGATTTGAGGCTCACAAAACACAATGACGCTCGCTGACTGAATATTGAGACCGGTCCCGCCTGCCTGCACTTGGGCAGCGAGGATCGTGCCCGCTGGCGCAGCGTTGAATTCGTCAACCATCCGCTGACGTTCCGCCGGCGAGACGGAACCGTTGAGCGGCCCGATGATTCGGGCGGCATACCGCTCGCAAATTGCATTGAGCGTGTGCCGATAGAACGAATAGACAATGATCTTACGGCCATCCTCCGTTGCATCCGCTATCAATTCGTCGAGACGGCAGGCCTTGCAGGAATCTTCCAGATCGTCGACATTCCACGAGAGCTGGCGCATCTGTTGCCAATTGCCATCCATCACCGTCTGCTCATACAAGGCATTCTCCTTGAGCCCGAGCGAGCACCATTCCACGGATTCCTGCTTGTCAGGCAGCTGCGACAGCACCTCGTCGCGCTTGCGACGCAGATACACCTCACAGACAGCGGCGCGGAACTGCGGAGCGTTTCCGCCGGCCCGTATGAGGCTCAGGCGCGATGCAATGTCTGGTCGCAGCATTGCGACGATGTTCGCCATCTCCTCCACGCGGTTTTCCAGCGGCGTGCCCGTCATGAACAGCACACGATCGGTGCGATTAGCGAGCGCCGCGACGCGTTTCGTGCGCTTCGCAGAAGGGTTCTTCACATAATGAGCCTCATCCACCACGAGCATGTCCACATGCACTTTGGCAATGGGTGCTGGGTATGCAGAGGATGCGGGAGATGCAGAAACCGTGGACGATGCAGAATCCTCGGAGGATGCAGATGACACAGGATAAGCAGAGGACGCAAGGAAGGCAGAAGACGCAGGCGATGGCATGGCTGTGCCATATCCCGCAGAGACGATGCCGTCGTTGGCATTCCTCGCTCTTGATGCATCATGCCCAACAGTCCCGACGGCCCCAACTGCCCCAGCAACCCCAGCACCCCCAGCAACCCCAGCAACCCCAGCGGCACCAACTGTCCCAGCGGCACCAGCTGTCCCAATAGCATCAACCGCACAGTTTTGCGCTATCGTTCTGCGCACTTCTTCGCCTGGTGTGTTCTCTCCTGCTGCCACGGCTTGCATCGTCGCAGCTTGAGTTGCCACGGTCGGGTGTGCCGCCGTCCGCATCGCAGCAGCATCAGCGGACGTCCCATCTTCAGCCGGGTCTTCGCATACGTCAAGCAGCCTGTCGCACACACCATACGTCGTAATCGCCACGCCGCCCGTGTACACCCATTCGTTAAGAGCAGCATCCAGCCCAGAGCCATGCACAATGTAGGCGGTGAGGGCGCTCTTCGAACTCACTTCCCTCTCCCAGTTGATGAGCACACTTGCCGGGCATACCACGATGAAATGCGTGGCACCGGCTTTGCTCAGCGATACCATCGCAGCAATCGCCTCGACGGTTTTGCCCAAGCCCATCTGGTCTCCAAGAAGCACGCGCTTTTGGTGAAGGATGTATTTAACGCCCCACTTCTGATACCGCCGCAGCTCACATGTCATCCCCGTGGTGTCCAGCATCTGCTCGTCGATGGCGTGAGACAATGCCTCGGGCATGGACGACTTCGCCGTGATGCCCCAAGCCTCCGGGCACAGATCTTCAATCGCTGTGAAATAGGCAATCGAGTCACGCTCGAAATCGCTCCACACGCTCTGAGGATTGGCGAACGCAGCATCAGCAGGCACATCACGCGGCATCAAAGCGATGAGTTGACCAACAAGAGCAGCATATTCACCCTCGCCGGCATTTTTCACAGTCTGCAGCGCCTTGGCAATGTCGTTCTTGGTGCTTTCCGTGAGCTGCGGCAACAGGAATCCGTTACCGAGTTGGACCACTAAATCAAGCGCCGGCTTCAGCTGCGTTTCCAGACGCTGAATCCGCGCCAAGGTATCTGCCGCGCCTTTGTATTTCAGATACAACTGCACTGCGCACAGTATCTGCGTCGATTCTGGCGTCTTGTGATCCCTGCTGATTTTTACCGGGGAATCAGCAATCACCGTCGTGGCATAAGCATCGGCTGCATGAAGAATCTGCAACGCGGTTGACATCGTGATGCCATGCACACTCGCAATAGAAGGGGCGCTGGCACGGCAAATATCAAGCACAGACGAATATCCGGCATTTTTCAGCGCTCCAAGCCGCACGCCTTGAGGAAGTGATGGCCTCAGTTCGGTTATTGGCGTGTCGCCCAAAGTCTTCTGAGCCAATTGCTGCTTCAGACTTTGCACGGATGTGATGACATTCTGCTGGACCTCCTGCACCCTGCGGTTTGCATCCGTGACTGTCAAACGCAATTTCGCAAGGGGCTCTATCGCTGCTTGTACCACGGGAAGCGCCGGCATATTGAGTTGATCGGATGGCACAGCGCGTTGGATGGCCTGCAGATATGTCTGGTTGTCTGCCGCCAGGTCTTGCCAAGCGTCGCCAGCAGATGTAGAAAACAGCGCCTGAGCTTGAGAAATCACAGCATCTGCGGTGTGCCGCTCGGGATAGTCCGGTTGGAGCTGTACCACGAGATCGGCATACGCCTTCTGCGCGGAAAGTTTCTTCTCAGATGAGGTAAAGAACCAACGGATACGATGCACGCACCGGGAAGCCTCACCCACATTGCGCTTAAGAGTATCTTCATAGAGTTTCAGTTTTTTGGCTTCATTGCGCAGTCGTTCGCCCCTCACCAGGAAAAACAACGATTGGTCAGGAAACCGCGAATCAGACGCCCACTCATCAGAACCCACGGCTGTTGCACGAGACATCACGGCGGACGACCCGGATTGATAAGGATCTTGATAAGAAGCACTGTGGAATTGCGCAGACTGATGCTCAGCCGACGCGAAGAAAGTAGATGAGGAGTAAGCAGACGCAGGATAGGCAGACGCAGAGTGAGCAGGCTGATAGCTCGGACTCGAAGTCGAGGATGCAGGGGAAGCCGCCTGAACGGAAGCCGCCTGAACGCCCATCTGTGTGAACTGGGACGGATTGCCCTGTGCAAAGCCACCGGGGAGAACACCCTCCTGAGCAAAGGATTGTGAATCGAAAGACGATGAGGCATTCGCTGCAAAGCGAGAGGCATCCGGCGCAATCCGGGAAGCCAAATCATCGTTCGCAGCCTGAAGAGCGACGGGATTATTGCGATATTGTTCAATTCGGTGAACTAGATCATCTTGCAATTGCTGGAAGCGTGCAGAAATGCCGCTGAGGGCATCGATGAGCTGCTGAGCATCGGCAATTGCCTGTCGTACCTGCTCCACATCGAATCGTTCTTGTGCCACGGCACAGCTCCCCTCTCCCTTACAAATCCTTTGAACATCTATGATGCCAGCAGAAGAAAGGGATTGCAAAGCCGGTAGTCTTTCGTGTTTGCAAAACGCCTCAACAGCTAGTGTCTCATCGATTACGACTGCTGTACTGATGCGGCGGTTACTGCGATTACACTGTTGCTTTCAGACTGTGGCTGTCATAATGCCATGGTTGATCGATGCGCCCCAACACCCCGCTGGGGACGCTTTACTGTGGCTGTCATAATGCCGTGGTTAATCAATGCTGCCAATTCGCCACGCACGGTGACTACCTGCGCGCCCTCGCAGTAGCTGTCATAATGCGGTGGTTGATCGCGATGCTGCCGCATCAAGGCGACCATATTCATGCTGCTTGATACTGATGGCTGTGCCATCGCTCCACACACTTGATGGCCGCATACTCAATCGCATGCCCGTGCCACATTGCAGAATCATCACGATCGTGTGGTGTTTTATTGTGTTTGACCCTTTTTGAGTCTGAGAAGTTTGTTTATTAAGCGTATTTGTTCAGTTCTGGTTGTTTGGTGACGTCGTTACCTGAGTTTGGATTCGAATGGACGCGTGCGGGGCTCAGCTGCATTGCTATTCCCCGGTTACAACATCTGAGGAGACAACATTCGGGGCGTGTTCCAGTGACGTGCGCCTCCTGGTGCTGCCTAGATATGCGGTTGTTTGTTTTTCTGTTGTTTTTGTGTGGGTAATGGTGGGGGGTCCTGGGGGTTGGCGTGTTGCCGATCCCGGGGACCCCCTGTGTGAGTGTTGGTGCGGCGGCGTGCTACTCTCCCACACCCTGCCGGGTGCAGTACCATCGCCGTGCCGGGCCTTAGCTTCCAGGTTCGGAATGG
>NZ_PGFC01000013.1 GCF_002797875.1 Pseudoscardovia suis | reverse complement strand
CCTGTCCACCGCGCTGGGGAGCAAGTACGCGGACGTGACGATGGAGTACGGCAGGTCCACGGACCAGGTGCTCGTCGGCAACTGGGACGGCAAGTGACCTTTCCCACCGCGACTGCGCGACATCCAGAGGATTGATTGAAGGGCGGGGCACCATGACGGGCCCCGCCCTTCAACCCAATACCCACAAACAAGGTGTGTGACTGCCCGCCTATTCGAAGGCTCTGCCCGGTACTTGTGTTCGGTTATGATGGGTGCCATGGTTGATACTGAGGTTTTTGCTCCCCGTAACATCATTGTGACGGGCGGGGCTGGTTTCATTGGTTCGAATTTCGTGCATTGGGTGGTGGACCACCATCCGGAGACGCATGTGACGGTGCTTGACAAGCTGACGTATGCGGGGAACCTGGAGAACCTTGCCGGCATCCCGGACGACCGCATGGATTTCGTGAAGGGCGACATTTGCGACGCGGAGCTGCTTGACAGGATCGTTCCCGGTCATGATGCGATCGTGCATTATGCGGCGGAGTCGCATAACGACAATTCGATCGCGGACCCGGAGCCGTTCGTGCGCACGAACGTGGTGGGCACGTTCCGCCTGCTGGAGGCGGTGCGCAGGTACGGCATCCGTTACCATCACATCAGCACGGACGAGGTGTACGGGGACCTGGCGTTGGACGACCCGGCGAAGTTCACGGAGAGCACGCCGTACCATCCGTCGAGCCCGTATTCGTCGACGAAGGCGAGCTCGGACCTTCTGGTGCGCGCGTGGACGCGCACGTATGGTTTGCGCACGACGATCAGCAATTGCAGCAACAACTACGGCCCGTACCAGCATGTGGAGAAGTTCATCCCGCGCCAGATCACGAACGTGCTGACGGGCGTGCGCCCGAAGCTGTATGGCGCGGGCCTGAACGTGCGCGACTGGATCCACACGGAGGACCATTCCTCCGCGGTGTGGACGATTTTGACGAAGGGGCGTATCGGCGAGACGTACCTGATCGGCGCGAACGGCGAGAGGAACAACATCGACGTGCTGCGCATGATCCTGCGCCTGATGGGCCAGCCGGAGGATGCGTTCGACCATGTGAAGGACCGTCCGGGCCATGACCGCCGTTATGCGATCGACGCGACGAAGCTGCGCACGGAGCTGGGCTGGGAGCCGAAGCATACGGACTTCGAGTCGGGTCTCAAGGCGACGATCGACTGGTACACGCAGCATCCGGAGTGGTGGGAGAAGACCAAGGCCGCGACCGAGGAACGCTACAAGCAGCAAGGCCAGTGAGCGCAGTAGTGAGAAGGAACCGGTTGGGTCGGTTCTCTTGCTAATATGAGATGGGCACGGTGTCTAGATTCAAGAACCCCCAGTCTTGGATATAGATGCTGTGCTCTTTTTACTCGGTGATATAGTTAATTTGAATTCCTGATGAAAGCTATCGGTCAGGGGGATTGATAGCACAGGGTGGCGTCAGAAAGGTAAACTAATGCGTATTGCGGTTGCAGGTACCGGTTATGTGGGACTTTCCGTGGCACTGCTGCTTTCTCAGCACAATCAGGTGAAGGCTCTTGACATCGTTCCGCAGAAGATTGAGTTGCTGAACCAACACAAGAGCCCGATTCAGGACCGGGAGATTGAAGCGTTCCTCACTGGCGATGCCAATGGCAGCCGTCCTCTTGATTTCACTGCAACACTGGATGCAAATGAAGCGTATACAGATGCGGAATATGCGGTCATCGCTACGCCGACGAATTATGACTCGGAACGCAATTACTTCGATACATCTTCTGTCGAGGCCGCCATTGAAGCGATTCGAGCAGTGAACAAGACTGCATGGATTGTGATCAAATCTACGATTCCGGTTGGTTACACCCAGCAGGTACGCGAGAAATATTCCGACCGTCGTATCATCTTCAGCCCGGAATTTCTGCGCGAAGGTCATGCGCTGTATGACAATCTGCATCCATCCCGCATCGTTGTTGGTGCTCCTGGCGATGATGTCACAGCCGTGAAGGCTGCTCATGGTTTCGCCAGATTGCTTGCCGAAGGCGCTGCCGATGGCGAAGCAGAACGTGTGAATGCGGATGGGACGAGGGGCATCACGTCTCTTATCGTCGGCACCACCGAAGCCGAGGCCATCAAGCTCTTCGCAAACACGTACCTTGCTCTCCGCGTCGCGTATTTCAACGAGCTCGATACATATGCGGAGTCTCGCGGCCTCAACACGCGGGAGATTATCCAGGGGGTGTGCCTCGATCCGCGCATTCGCAACAATTACAACAACCCGTCTTTCGGTTACGGCGGCTATTGCCTGCCCAAGGATACGAAGCAGCTGCTTGCGAATTACCAGGATGTGCCGCAGAACCTCATCGGTGCCATCGTGGATTCCAACGTTACTCGCAAGGACTTCATTGCGTCAGAAGCTGTTCGTCGAGTTCAGGGTGTCGAGAATCCCATCATTGGCGTGTACAGGCTAACAATGAAGTCTGGTTCTGACAACTTCCGTCAGTCCTCGATTCAGGGAGTGATGAAGCGCATCAAGGCGAAGGGCATCACCGTGCTTGTCTACGAGCCTACGCTTGATGCTCCTGACTTCTTCCACTCGGAAGTCACTCATGACCTTGAGGACTTTAAGAGGCGTTCCAGCCTCATTCTCGCGAATCGCTGGAATGATGAGCTGAGTGACGTGGCTCCCAAGGTGTATACGAGGGATCTGTTCAAGAGGGACTAGCTATCAAGTCGTAATTTCATTGCATGACGAGTTGTTCTGCTGCATTTTCGATAGGTTCTGCACCTGCCTGCAAGTGGTGGGTGCAGAACGTATACTAAGCTTGGTACATTATCTTGGCTGATTGTGCTATGTGCTGCTCCCTCTGCAAGTAATTGTTATATTTGTATGCTCAGAAAACGGTCATCTGTACTTAAGTTGTATCAGACTAACAATATGTATGGCTACGTTAGCTTGAGTCTGCGAGAAGCAAGGAATTATTAATGGCGAAATCCATAAAGGTTAATGCCTTGCTAAACTTTTCTAAGCAAGTCGTTTCCACGATTTTTCCTCTTATTACTGTGCCCTATGCAACCAGAATCCTTGGTGCAAAGGACTACGGTGCTGTAAACTATACGAATTCCATCATTAGCTATTTCGTGCTTCTTGCTGGTTTGGGTATTTCAACATATGCCACTCGCGAGGGTGCAAGGATACGTAAGGATAAACAAAAATTAGCGCAGTTCGCTTCCGAGGTGTTTAGCATAAATGTGGTCTCATGTGCCCTTGCATATGTGTTACTGTTTATTCTCCTGTTGTGTTGGAAGGGGGAACGCGCTTACATTGCGCTTCTTGTCATCCAATCCTTCGCCATCGCAGCAAATACCTTTGGCATGGATTGGATCAACACCGTCTTTGAAGATTATGCGTACCTAACGATTCGGTACATCTGCTTTCAGGTGCTATCTCTGCTTGCGCTACTAATCTTCGTCCATTCTCCCAATGATTCCGCAATCTATGCATTTTGTACAATCCTGCCGACATTTGGAGGCAATATTTGCAATCTGTGGTATGTGCGTCGCTATGTGAAGGTCCGTCTAACCCGGCATCTTCATCTAAAGCAGCATATCCGTGCCATCTTGACGCTATTCGCCAACAACCTTGCATCAGTTATTTATCTGTCGTCGGACCAAACTCTGCTCGGCATCCTCAAGGACTCGCGAGCCGTGGGGCTTTACAGTCTGCCGGTTAAAATCTACACTGTCATTCAAGGCGCATTTAATGCAATGACTTATGTAATGGTTCCGCGACTGTCGGCACTGATTGCCGGAAACGACGACAGAGCGATTCAGCGACTGCTTGATAATACTTTTCGTGTTCTTCTTACGGTCGTTATTCCAGCCTCAATCGGGTTGGCTTTCTTGAGTCAGGACATCATTGTTGTTCTCTCAGGTGAGGAGTATGCCTCTGGAACAATTGTGTTGCGGATAATGAGCGTTACGCTCCTTTTCTCTGTTTTCAATTGCTTCTTTGCAAATGGCATCTTGATTCCTTTTCGGCTCGAAGGGGATTTCCTCGTGGCGACTTCCATCGCAGCCCTAATGAACTTGGGCCTTAATTTTCTTTTCATACCTCTTTGGGGAATTAACGGCGCCGCATTCACAACCTTGCTATCGGAGCTTTACATTCTGTGCCATGTAGGATATTCCTCTCGAAAAATCTACGTTCCTTCTTTCTCATCGAAGTTTGTTTTTTCTATTCTATTGGGGAGCCTCGCAGTTGCAGGGGTTTGCTGGGTTGTGGAGACGTTCGTATCTCAGAGTCTTCTGAGGATTATTCTCGCTGTTTTTGGGTCCATGGTAGCCTATGCTCTCATTGAGATAATTACTGGTAATGATATGGCGAAAGAACTTATCTCGAGTACATTCAAGCGATTATCGACGATTGTTCATAAACATGAGTAGTTTTGTCTACAATTTGGTTGCATGAGTGAAGATCATAGTGTTTCCATAGTGTTGGCTACAGTGGGTTCTCGATATGCTCTTGAAGCACTCTTTGATGATGGGCTAGTAGGGGTTCGCAGCTGGAACGCTCGTAGTGCTCGGGACTGGCAATTTAATTGGCTTTTCGAACATCACGTAGAAGAACTCGGTGGTGTTGTCGGCGATGAGCGGGCCAAACCCTGTCTCGAGCACGTGCTGGTCAATCCGTATGATGCCCTCGGGTATAGTTGCGCCTCCCGTGTTTTCGTTTTGGTTTGGCGAATGAGAACCATCACGTGACGCGCATCATGCTTTTTTATGCAGGGTAGGAGAGCCGAAGTGCGTAAGGAATTCGGATGCTATCTCGACGGTCGTGGCATTAGTTTATTATGCAGACATTGAGTTTGTCCGAGAGGGGTGCTGCTATGGGGACACGAGTCTGTCATGTTTTTATTATCGGTTGCAAAGGGATTCCGGCGAAATATGGCGGATATGAGACTTTCGTTGATAAACTAACCGAATACCATGAAGATGACGATGAGATTCAGTATCACGTTGCGTGTAAATCTGATCGTTCCTGCGAATTCACATATCATAATGCAGCTTGTTTCGGGGTGCATGTGCCGAATATAGGCGCCGCTCAAGCGGTTTCTTATGACATTATGGCTTTCCGGAGAAGTCTGTCCTATATTAAACAACACCGAATTGAACGTCCTATCGTCTATATGCTGACGTGTCGTATCGGTCCATTTCTGCGTCCCCTATATAGGGAGCTACATCGCTTAGGTGGCGTATTGCTCGTCAACCCTGATGGGCATGAATGGCTGAGAGCGAAATGGCCTGAGCCTGTGAAGAAATATTGGAAGCTCTCTGAGGCGCTCACGGTGAGGTTCGCAGATTTGCTGATTTGCGACAGCATCAATATCGAGAGATACATTAAGACGGAATATCGAAAGTACAGTCCTAATACGAGATATATTTCCTATGGAGCGGAAGTTTATTCAAGATTGGGTGATGATCCCTCTGGGAAGATTGTCGAGTGGCTGGAACGGAATCGGCTGAAAGACCATGGCTACTATTTAATCGTCGGCCGTTTCGTCCCTGAGAATAATTACGAAACGATGTTACGGGAGTACCTGGCATCGAGCACAAAGAGGCCATTGGTAATCGTAAGTAACGTAGATAAGAACTCTCGCTTTTGGAAAGAGCTTCGGCAGAAAACGCGCTTCGACCAAGATCCGCGTGTACAATTTGTTGGGACCATTTACGATCAAGAGCTGTTGACGGAGGTGCGTGCGCACGCCTACGCGTATATTCATGGCCATGAGGTGGGGGGAACTAATCCAAGTCTGTTGGAGGCTCTCGGGAGTACATCTCTCAATTTATTGTTAGACGTCGGGTTTAATCATGAAGTTGGTCTTGACGCAGCATTGTACTGGACCAAAAAAAACGGTAGCTTGAGGACACTGATTAATTCCGTGGATACGCTCCCCCAAGCTGAGATTGAACAGTATTCGAAGCGGGCGAAAGCTCGTATTTCGTCTGGTTACAGTTGGGACTTAATTGCAAGTTCCTACAAAAAGTTGTTTGCTGATATCTGTGGCTCTGCCCATTCGCGAAGCTCGGAAATCGACGAGGACGATTGAAGAATGCGCAATTTTCGTGTCAGTGTAGTAATGACGAGTTTTAATGGTGTTCAGTATTTACGAGCTCAAGTGGAATCTATCGTCAAGCAACTCTCAGCAGACGATGAGTTGCTGATTAGCGATGATGGCTCAACTGATGGTACTCAAACTCTGATTCGAGAACTTCAGCAAGAATACCCTCTTATTCGAATGCTTGAAGGGCCGCGAAGGGGTATCGTCGCTAACTTTGCGTACGCGATTGGGAAAGCTACTGGTGATTTGATTTTCCTGAGCGATCAGGATGATGTATGGCTCGATGACAAAGTATCCACAGTAACTGGATACTTTGAAAAACATCCGGATATTGCATGCATCGTCCACGATGTTCGGGTAGTGGATCAATCTCTGACCACAATTGAGCCGTCCTTTTATGCATTCAGGGGATCAAAGAATGGCTTGTTGAATAATCTCATTAAGAATTCCTTTATGGGGAGCGCTATGGCTATCCGTTCAGATATGCGTAGCTATGTCTTGCCTATTCCTGAAAAGGTACCCATGCACGACCAATGGATTGGTTTAGTATGTTTGCTGTTCGGTAAAGTTGTATTCCTCCCCGATGTCTTAGGCCTTTACCGACGTCATGGTAATAATGCTTCTTCTTTCTCGAGAAGTTCGATTCATCGTATGATTTCGAATCGAAAGTATCTTGTGTTAGAACTACTGAAGCGAAAGTTCCGCGGAAATGGTCAATAATCGATTTACTGGAATGACGAATACGAAGACGACGTTCCTTCCACCCAGGCGTCTTGCTGTGACAGGATTGGGTCAAGAACGGGTGTCCTTTGGCTTTTCCGTTGTATATCTTTTTCTACTTCTGCTCTTTAATGCCTATTTTGAAAAGAAAGCATCGGTAAATGCGCTTTTCATGATTGTGGCGCTGGGGTATTTGATTGTCTTTCCCTCTAGTAAGAAGAAAGGTACGTTATCCGCGGCGGCGATAGTCCTTTCCATCCTCCAGCTGTATTACCAATTTTTCGGTTATTCAAGCGGTAGCATATATTGTTGCTGTCTTCTTCTAATTGTTGCCTATTCCATGTTCAGCGATTGTATGGAATCTTGTTTCAAAGAGATTTTCATGCTGAAAGCGGTCCTGATTGTTGCGGCAATGCATTCGGTACTATGCGTATTCGAAGCAGTAACACATTCGAATCCCTGGCTGCAGCTGTTGTCGATTGCTGCGTTCCACGGAGATAACCCAAGTGAATACCGTGTAACAGGTTTGACGGCTCACCCGATTACAGCGGCGGTCTTCGCGGTTTCTACAGTGATTCTCGCTAGCGCCTTCTATTGGCGTTTCAGGAAATCACGTTACCTGGTTATTGTCGTAGTTTCGCTTCTTGCTGCCGCTGCAACTCAGACTCGTTCAATATACATTACGCTTCCGTTTGCGTTGTTATGCGTATTAGTGGCACGGGGTATCCATATCCCCAAGCTAGATTCAATCAAAGCCTCCGTTGTTGTCGCCTTGGCAGCGATCCCATTGGTCCTCGTGCTACTTTTGGACTCTTCATTTTATACTCAGCTTAGCCTTCGGTTTTCAAAACTCTGGGATTCGGGATCATATCTACAAAGAGCGGGTTCGTTGCGTTTCCTTTCAAATTACATTGCAGATGGTTCTGTTTCGGAAAAACTTCTCGGGCATGGCTATGGCTCTTTGGTCCATTACCTCAGTTCGGAAAACATATCCTTTGTGTCCGAAGGATTCTATACGGTAGATAACCAGTATGTGACGACCATATTTGATTTGGGTCTATTGGGGTTTCTTGTGCTCACGGTTATTGCGGTAGGAAAAATAGCAACAGCCGTGAAGTCACTCAGACAAGTATCGAGTCAAGACGGTATGGCTTCTCTACTCCAGCCTTTTCTTGCAATTGTCTTGATTATTTTCTTGCTGGCTGCTATTTTCTTCTTTGAGTGTTACGATAAACCTATCATAATATGCACGTTAGCTTTAGGATTTGCACTTTGCGATTCCCAATCCGATTGCATGGGCAAAAGTGTTTGAGGCGGCATTTCTATGGGGGATAACTCAATGCATGTAGTTTTTATCGTGTTACATTTTTTGTCCGCAGATTTGACAGATATGTGTCTTCAATCTTTGAGCGGACTTGATGGCGGCTCTGCCGATGACAATATTTCCATGGATATCGTTGTTATTGATAATGGTTCGCATAATGGTTCCATTGAAATAGTGCAAGAGAAATACCGAGATGATGCAAGAATACATTTTCTTTTCAATGAGGAGAACGTCGGTTTCAGCAAGGCAAATAACATAGCTTATCGTTTTGCAATGGAGAACCTCCGCCCTGATTTCGTGGCAGTAATTAACAATGACGTAGAGATTCTACAGAAGAATTTTCTGCACTTACTATTAGATGTGTTTTCGAAGACACAGGCGTACGTTATTGGACCAGATATTATTGCAAAGCGTACGTTGCTTCATCAAAGCCCAATTCGTTTGAATCTGCCAACACGTCAGGAGACGATTGAAAATATATATTTGAACAGCACCGGTTCTTCAAAGCGCAAAATTCGCTCTGAAGTTCCTCTTGCAAAACGTTTACGTTGGTCCGTTGTGAAGCCTTTGGAACAAATCCCAGGCGTCCGCGTAATGCTGAAACGTTGGAGGGAAAAGAGAGTGGAATCGGCGCAGACTCGATCGCTCACTCCTCATAAAGGCGCATTGTTGCAAGGAGCTGCACTTATTTTTACGCCTTTGTTCGTAAAAACGCACGAGCTTCCTTTCGAGCCAGAGACATTTCTCTATTGCGAAGAGGATATTCTTGCGATTCGGTGTGCAACTAATCAGTGGAAAACATGGTATGACCCCTGTCTTCAAGTGTTCCATTATGACGACGGTGCCACAGAGGCGTTACTGGGGAACAATAGCAAGAAAAGCGAATTTCAGCGCCAGAATAGTGTTTCAGCTGGCAATATCCTGTTGGAATACGAAGACTCTATTGGTTGGTAGATTAGCAACTGTGCACATGCTGCTAATCTGTTTTATTCCTGTTATGCAAAATTAGGAGTGGGCATTGAAAAAGAGAATCTTGGTCATATTTCATGATGCGGCATCTCTGAGTGGTGCTTCTATGTCGATGTTAAGCTCTCTCCAGGAGATGGCAAATCATTCACGATTCGATTGGTTCTGTATGTTGCCAGAGCATAATGAAGTAATCGAAGATAGATTAAGGGAATCCAATATAACTCCTGTTGTCTTTTCATATTGGACCTCAGTCTATCGTAGGGGATCGGTTGCGGATACACTTCGATCTTTCGCAAAATGTTGTGTGAAAGAATTGCTGAACACTATTGCAGTCCATAAGCTGCGACGTTTCATTGCGGAAAATAAGATAACACTAGTATACACGAATACTAGTGTTATTACAGTTGGTGCTAGGGCAGCTTCAAGAAGTAAAGTTCCGCATATTTGGCATATACGAGAATTTTGCGAGGAGGACCACCATCTTCATTTTTTGCTCGGAAGAAAGTGGTTTTATCGTATAGCTTCCCAATCGGCGAGAATAATAGTGATTTCTCGCGCTCTTGCAAAGAAATATCAACAGCATATCTCTGAAGACAAGATTCGTGTTGTTTATAATGATATTCCACTGGTAAGCACCGAAATGCAATTACATTCGATTCGCTACCCTCTGCGTATATTGGTGACAGGTTCGATTCAGCCAGGTAAGAGACAGATGGATGTGATTTCTGCCGCCAAAATCTTAAAGCAGCGTGGTATTGCATTCCATATTTCTTTCGCGGGAAAGATTCAGGATCAAGACTACGCGAGAAAGGTCCGGCAACTGATTGCAGATTCTCGATTGTCGGAGAGCGTGACCTTTCTTGGATTGGTGAAGGACATGGATACCATCAGGGCGGAGAACGATATCGCGGTGGTTCCCTCTGAATGTGAAGCTTTTGGGCGCGTGACAATCGAGGCATTGCTGGCGGGAATGCTCGTGATTGCTTCGGACACCGGTGCGAATCCCGAGCTAATAAAGGATAAGTCCACTGGTTTTTTATTCCGGTGCGGGGACTCGGCAGGGCTTGCAGACATCCTCACTTCTCTTTCGGAAACCTCTGATAAGAGCCAGCTCGATACTTTAATAGGCCGCGGGTATGAGTCTGCGCTTCGTTTTACTGGCGAGAACAGCGGAAAGAACATTAATCTTATCGTTTCCAGTGTCCTGGACGGAGAATAACGATTCTCCAACAGAGCTGTTGAGCCCGGAGTAAAGAGATAGGAATCAAGGAATTCGTCGTTTGTTGTGTATTTGGTTGAAGGGCGGGGCCCGTCATGGTGCCCCGCCCTTCAATCAATCCTCTGGATGTCGCGCAGTCGCGGTGGGAAAGGTCACTTGCCGTCCCAGTTGCCGACGAGCACCTGGTCCGTGGACCTGCCGTACTCCATCGTCACGTCCGCGTACTTGCTCCCCAGCGCGGTGGACAGG
>NZ_PGFC01000012.1 GCF_002797875.1 Pseudoscardovia suis | reverse complement strand
ACATGTCCCGGCTCGATGACAATCTGCAGGAAGCGAACTGATCATCGCGCCATGGACGGGCATGATCCAAAGTGCGCAACCTTTCGGGCACTACCGTAGAACCGGGCTGTGCGGATGGACTGAGGGACCGCAATCGGTGGAGGACACGCCGACGCGTGAGGAGATAAGCCGAAAATGCAGAACACCCCTGAACCTCAGGTAGCATGGCAATGGGAACGTGATGCGGGAAAGAGCATCACATGAAAAACGATTCATTGAATGGTATCAAGCGTTCGAATGCCGTCCGGCGCACTGCCATTGCGTTTGAGATGCAGCGGCATCACGGCGCGGTGCGGCGCTTCGCTGTGCTTGTTGCGGCAAGCGCGGCGTTGGGAGTAGTGATCGGCTTTGTGCTGCCGCACGTGAGTCAGCCAGTGCTTGTCTTGACCGGCGGCACGGCGTCCGTGGGGCAAGCCGCACGTTGGCTCAGGGCTTTACCGGTGGCGCAACCGAATTCGGCTTCGGGCTATGATCGGGATTCCTTTGCCTTCCGCTCCACGGATGATGATAGCAATGGGTGCGATGTGCGCGACGATGTGCTTGCCCGTGACCTGCATGATGTCGCATTTGCCGCAGATGGTTGCACGGTGATCAGCGGCACCTTGGACGACCCTTATACAGGTTCCGTCATCCGATTCCACCGGGGCACGACCACGAGTGCAGCCGTGCAAATCGATCATGTGGTGGCATTGCGCAATGCATGGATATCCGGCGCCGATCAATGGGATTCGGCCCGCCGAATAGCGTATGCGAATGCCCCTGCGAACCTGCTTGCTGTGCAGGGTGAGGCGAACCAAGAGAAAAGCGACGCGTCCGCCGACCATTGGCTTCCGCCGTCGCGCGACTTCCAATGCCCGTATGTGGCTTTGCAGGTCTCCATCAAATACACGTGGCATCTGAGCGTCACGCACAGTGAAAAAGAGGCGATGGGACGCGTGCTTGCACAATGTCCTGGTGCGGAAGCACCCGATCTGGGCGGAGCGCAAGGCGTGTCTACAGTCCTGCTCGTTCCACCAGCCGTGCAAGCATCACCCTGTTCATGCACAGTTTGTCGCATGCGGCGGTTAGATGAGCCTTGACCGTGCGTTCGCTGATGCACATGCGCAGGGCGATCTCCTGGTTGCTCAGGCCTTGAGCGGCATACACCACGGTTTCGCGCTCACGTTGCGGCAGGGTGTAGAGAAGGCGCCGGGCTTCGTCTTGACGGGTGGAGAGCCTGATTTCGCGCATGTCCTCAAGCAGCTGCTGGTTGCTGGAAGTGCTGAATTGAGGATGCCCAGCATTGGCTTCGGTTATGTAGCCGACCATGGCGTTGATGTCATCCGCTTTCGAGATGAAACCTTCCGCGCCTTCCTCAATCGCGCGCTCCACATTGTTGCGTGGATTGACCGAGGTAAGGATGAGCACGTGGACGCCGGGCTCAGTTGACTTGATGCCCCGCGTAGCGCTAATGCCATCCATAACCGGCATGTCAAGATCAAGAAGCGCTACATCCGGATGAATGTCACGGGCGGCCTCCACCGCTTCCTGCCCGTTGTGGCATGTGGCGACGACGTTGATGAGACCATGGGATCCCTGGGTCAGTAGCAGGGTGAGGCTTTGGCAGACCATCGGGTCGTCGTCGGCGATAAGAAGCCGGATGGTTGAGGAATCAGTCACGTTTCCCATGATAACGAGCATAAGACAGCCGAGAGTTAAGGAAGCTGACTGTCGGGAGCCGTGTATAGGGATTTCGAGCGGGTATCGCCTGCTTCCAGAAGCCTAGAATCCAGGATTTCGAGGCTTCTCGGAGTGGGCGAGCAGTGGTGTGAGCGGCAGCGTGGCATCGAGATGGAAGATCGCGCGCCAATCGACGGACCATGTGATGGTTCCGCCGACGTTATCAACGCGTTGCTTGAGCCCAGGCAGGCCGTTGCCGCCAGATGCCCCATCTGGCTTCGGCTGCTGAGTGCTCTGAGGATGAGAGCCTTCCTGCTGAGTGCTCTGGTGCAGTATGTTTGATGGTCCGGGCGTGATATGCTGCTCATCCTGCTGCGGCAGGCACGGATTCGAAAAATGAATCACGATGCCTTGGGCGCGGTTGCATGAGACGGCCAGACTCACTCTTTGACCGGGCGCATGGCGTTGTGCATTGGTGAGCCCTTCTTGGACGATTCGGTAGGCAAGTTTGCCGATGGCGGGATCCACCGCGGTCACATCGCGCACATCAATCCACGAATCCAACGGCATCCCGGAGCTGCGAGCATCGTCCACCAACGAATTGAGCGATTCATAGGTCAGTGATGTGTCGGAGCCGGGGCCGAGCAGATCAGCATGTGACTGCGGATCGCGCAGCATGGAGATGATGCCATGCACTTCGTCGAGCGCGCCGGCGGCCTGGCGGCGGAGGTTCTCGGCGGCAATGCCGATGGAGGCGGCCAACTCGCGGGGATCGTCACTATCGGGTTCCGGTGTGTGCGCGTCGTGGACAGCAGAAACGCTGTCGCTGTCGAAGGTACCCGCGGTGGGCTCCGCGTGGCGCGTGGCGCTTTCACCTTCGGCTCCGGCGAGAGATTGTTGCAAGGCATCAGTCTGCATTTTGAGCATGTTGGCGTTCAAAGCTATCAGAGACAGGCTATGGGCAAGGGTGTCATGGGCTTCTGCCGCCACTGCATCGGCGAACTGCTGTCCGTTCAACGCGGTTTGCAGACGTTCGCTTTTGGAACGTTGCATTGCGCTCTCTCTTGCGGAGGCCCGCGCCAGCGCACGATGGCGTTCATTGCTTCCCACCAGGTACGCGACGGCAATCCACAATGCACAGAAAACCATGTTCGCGAGCAGCGCCATGGAAGTGCTGGTTGTGGCGGTGTTTGCAATGGTGGCGCCCACGTCGTCGCCGGCTGTTCCCGTTGCGCTGGAGACAGAGTCAGCAAGAATGTATCTGACGAACGACGCTTTGCCGGGCAGTAATGCGTCGCGCACTGACGTGATAATGAGGGAAGCGACGGCACCCGCTTCGATGCTCTTCACTCTTTTCGACGGGAGGCGCCGTGCAATGAGGCTCGCAAGCGCAGCCACAGCGAGAAGGGGGCCGATTGGCAGCACCGCGGTAACAACAGACGCCTTTATGCAGGTGCGATCGGGGTCGTCATTGCGACGAAGGAGCACAAGTGGTGAAAAGGTGCCGGTAAGAATCACAGCCAGTATTATCAGCGATTCCAATCCGTTCGCCTGGTTGCCTGTGATATTGCCGGCCAGAGAGGTTTGGCACAGAGCGGTTATCATACAGACGGCGATGATCGCCACCGTGACCGCAGTGCCGGTGGTGAATCCCGTCGCCCCGTCCGGCTCTTCGCCATCATCAATCCAGTCGGTGCGCGGTTTCATGCCCGATCCGGTGCTTGTAGGGGTGCCGAAGTCTTGGGCATTGGGGGCGGATGTCCCCATGTGGCCCGGATTCGGTTCCGCTGCTGGCACATCGGACGATCCCGAGATATTCGGAACCTGCGATGGCGGCGCTCCCCAGTTCCCGTTCATGCGATTCCACATCATATGGTTCACGATACGCGGCGCTCGCAGCGAGTGCCATTGCCCTTTCGTGCATCGAAGGATGGCATGTCGGACACTGTCGGTGGCGTGAACAGTTCCGTAGTGTGGCAATCGTCATATCGGATGCCATGTCAGCGTCATATTGATGCGCCAATCGCGCGGCAGCGTGCATGTGCGGCAGTGTGCATGGCAGACGTGGCATGAGAGAACCTCGAGACACAGAACACGGGAGGATACCATGACCAGCAATCAACCGACGCCGGGAACCGGGTGGACGCCTGCGGATGCGAATGCTCCGTACGGTGGCGGCAGCGCCCCGACGCAGCCATACGGCATGCCGCAGAATGGTGCGCCATACCAGCAGGGACAGTTTACGCAGCCTGTGGGCGGTGCGCCGCAGCCGTCGCCTCAACCTCAGCCTGAACCCCAGCCCAAGAAGCCGTGGTACAAGAAGTGGTGGGTGTGGCTCATCGTCGCCATCGTCATCATCTGCATCATTTCGGGCAGCAAAGCAGGGAACAAGGATTCCGCGCAGCCCGCGTCATCTAGCGCAGCCTCGTCGCAGTCCACGTCCTCCGCCACGGCAAGCGCCTCATCGGCATCCGGCACCATGGACACGGAAGGTGATGTGGGTAACTACCATGTCAAGCTTGTGTCGGCGGTCAAGAGCAGTGCGGATTACCAAGGGAAAGACACGATTATCGTCACATATGAGTGGACGAACAATTCCGATTCCGCGACATCCTTCGCCGCTGCGGTCAACCCCAAGGTCTTCCAGAATGGTGTGAGCCTGAACATCGCCGTCTACACCGAGTCTCCGCAAGGTTATGACCCCACGTCGGAGCTCAACCAGGTGCAGCCGGGTGCCACGCAGGATGTGACGCTGGCTTACACGCTTACGGATTCGTCGGATGTGACAGTGGAGGTCGACGACCTGCTCGGCGTCGGCGCCAGCAAGGTGACCCACACCTACACGCTGTCCTGATACGCTGTCTTGATACAAAGGCCGGTTGCCTGGTGCATAGGGGAATGCTCCGGGCAACCGGCCTTCGATATGCGGCGACGATTATTGTGCGCCGGTCATAGTCATATGGTGCGCCGGTTACAGCCTCAGCTCGCGAACCGTCAGGTGTCCGCCGGAAGGCACGACGACTTCGCCATCAGCCCGGTCGTCGCCAAACAGCAGCGTCGCTGCATTGCCGTTCGCAAACACTTCCACGATGCCATGGTCATAGAACACTTCGATGGTGTGCGCGTCAGGCACATCCAGGTCGAAGTCGATGCCGTCGGTCGGAGCGCCGTGGGTGCTGATGCGCACAGTGCGGTCGGTACGCGTGAGGATCATCGCACGGTCGCCCTCCCGTGCGATCGTCATGCGCACATTGCCCTCCAAGTCAGTGAGCTTCGCATACCACGCATTGCCGGCAACGGTGATGTCACCGGGCTCCTCGCTGCATTCGCCATCAGCAAGCGTATCTCCCAGCGCAAGGTCATAGACTTCCTTGACCGGCGCCACCACAAGGCGCCCATCGCGCATATGGAGCTCGCGCGGCAGCGTCAGTGCACCATTGACACCATTGGGTGTCTCGGTGCGAATGCCATGCCAATCGGGAATCCAGCCGATCTGGATGCGCCGTTCGCTGCCCGCTTTGCGTTCCAGGAATGTCTGGGACGCATACCATGCCGAACCGTAGTCGCAGTAACCCTTGTGCTCGGGGTGCACGAGCCCGTGGTCGTCAAAACGCCCTGCGTACCAGCCCACCGGCTCGTAACGGCCTTGCGGATCCGTGTAAAACATGAGGGAACCACACGCCACATCCACACCGTCAAGGGTGAAATAATCCGGGCATTCCAACGATGCAGTGCCCGGATGCGAGGAATCCAGCAGACCCGGGCCGCAGTAGCGCCAATCATCGCCGGTCACGCACGGCCCATCGGTGCGGAACAGCGCAATCGCCGCAGCAGGAGGGGCTGTGGGGCCGTCGACGGGAAGGTTCGTCGCCACCGCCAGCGTGTTGTATCGCACGGCATCATCGGCATCAAGCACCGCCTCGACTTTTGAATCGCGGAAGTTGATGGAGAATCCATCCACGGAATCGCCATCATGACGGCTTACGATGCATCGTTCCGGACCGAAGGTCACGCCGTCATGGCTGATGGCACGCACCTGCCACTCGTCGCGCACGCTTTCGGTGCCGTCCTTGCGGGTGATGTCGCGGGTGAAGAACGCCACGAGGGCGCTCGCCTCATCGCCGGGGCAGGGCACTCCCTGCTCATCCACGGGAATGGCCGAACCTGAGAAAGCGCCGCCGGTCACCTGCCGGTCCTGATACAACCGCGGCTGCGGGTCAAAGGCAATGGGCAGGTCTGTCCAATGCATGAGATCGCGGCTTACGGCATGGCCCCAATGCATCTGGTCCCACTGCCAGCCGAAGGGATTGTATTGATAAAACGCGTGATAGCGTCCCTGGAAGTAACACAGGCCGTTGGGGTCGTTCATCCAACGCGCCACGGGCTGGAAATGCACAGATGCGCGGCCCGATGTCATCGGATCGTCCGCAGTGGGGACCGGCCATACCCAGCGCACGCCTGCGTCGAGAATGTCATCGCGACCAGAAAGATACGCTACGCCGATGCGTGCGTTGTGTGCAAGCAACGCATAGCACGCCGCGTCCTGTTGCCCGCTGGCCGCGGGTAGCGGAATTGTCAGATGGGCGCGCCACTGGCCCTCCGGGAAATCAGCGGTGGCAATGGGAGCCGGTGCGTCGATCGGTTCGCTGGCGCCTGTGGTGTTGCCGGCGTCTGCAGTGTCATCGGCGGCGATGAGAGCGATGGACGCTGGCGCATCATCGTCGATGCGCTCTGCGTACACTTCCACGTCGCCATAGCCTTGAGGATTAAAGCTAGGTGTTGTCATGCCTCCATTGTCCCACTGTGTTCGTTCGACACAGCCGAGGCATGTGAAAAATCCGTGGAAATTGAGCGTGGATCGCGTCTGTCGCCGTGCTTGTCTCTGAGCCTGTTGCCGCATCGGTCTGTGCAGGTGCCGTAGGATTGTTGCAAGACGGGCAGGGTGCTGCCATGGGCATACGGCGTCATGAGCATTCGTCGCCATGAGCAGCCGCTGCCATGGCATCCTGCCGAACGCGTCCATGCCTGCAAGGGAGGCACATGAATCGCATGAGTACGGTAAGCACCACAAAGCGCGAAACGTCATCTGATGCATCATCGCGCTTGCGGCGCGCCCATCCCGCTGTTTGGAGCATCGCGGTGCCTGTGGGCGCGCTCGCTGTGTGGGAAGTCATCAGCGTCGTGCTCGTGGTGGCATTGCCGGATGCCGGTGATGGGGTGCTGTCCATCGCCGCTGACCTGCTTATCGCGCCTGCACTTGTGTGGTTCTACCTGCACACCCGTGGCGCGACCACTCCTGCGAAAACCCGTTGGACATGGCTGTTGGTGGTCGGGCTGTGCATGTTGATGCTCGTGGAGTATTTCTCGGCGCAATCCTTGTATGCCGGCCTATCCGCATTGGCGCCTGCGGATGCCCAAGGGAACTATCAGGAGCAGATGTTCGACCAGGACGAGGTGAGCTTCTACATCCTTGCCGTCGCCGTTGCACCGCCTGTGGAAGAGCTTTTGTACCGTGGGGTCTTGTATGGCCGCATGCGCAGCATCAACGTATGGTTGGCAAACGTCGTGCAGATCGTGTTGTTTACCATTGCGCACCCAGTGATCACATTCGTGCCAGTGATTGCGATGTTTGCATTCTTCCAAGCCCTGATTTTCGAGATGACCGGCCGCCTGTGGGTGTGCATGGTTGCGCATGCGCTGGCCAACTCTGGGTTGTTGCTGCTGTTGTATTCAGCAGTGGGGCTGGGAATCGACACCATTGCGTTGAGTGTCTCGATTCCCCTATATCTCATCGTGTGGGCGTTGCTGGTGTGGATATATTGCCGTGTGCGCAATTCCAAGGCTCCGGTCGAGGAAACACACAAGCGCGAGTTTGATGAACAGACGAGGCAGCAGCGCTGGGATCGTACGCGTGCAAAGCTTGCAGCTGCGCATGTGCACGTGACGGCGGATGGAAAAACCCTTGTTGCGGCGCCGTTCTTTTGCGGCGGATACCCTGCTCTCCACCGCGGATACCCTGCTTACCGTGGGTACCCCGCGCCTCCTGTCTATTCGCCATATCCGGGGGCTGGGTATGGCGGGAGCGCATACCCGCAGTATCGCCAGCCCTTTCCGCAGGCGCCGTACCCGGGCAAGTCACTGCCGCAGGCGCCGTACCCGACCCAGCCGTATCCGGTCCAGCTGCGCTCAGCCCAGCCATACTCTGTCCAGCCATACTCTGTCCAGCCATACCAGGATCGTGCCCGCTTCATGCCGCCGGCACAGGCAGCGCCCGGCGCTTCAGCGGCTCCGAACGCTCCGGCTGCTGCGGATTCCGGCGATAACGACCACTACCATGCAGGCGCTGATCAGCGTGGAAATGATCAGAGTCCAGTGAATGCCGAACATTGAGCCGAGCGTAGCGGCGCTCGCGGCATCCATCGATTGTTGCAGCGCATGGGTGCGCGTGCGGCTCAGCGTCTCCATCGTCACCACAAGCACAGGCGCGCCGATGGCTCCGGCTATCTGACGGCATGTGTTCGTCACTGCCGATCCCGCGGATACCTCCGATGGATCAAGGCAGTTGAGCGACCACGTCGTCACCGGCATCAAGGTGCATCCCATGCCCAGCATGCGGGTGAATTGGTAGATTGACACAAGCCAGATCCACGAATGCAAGGTGAGTGTCGCCATGCCGAAGGTGCCAAGCAGCAGCAGGGTGGATCCGCAGATCGCCACGGGGCGTGCGCCGTAACGGTCGAGCAGACGTCCGCCGCAGAATTGCGCAATGCACATGCCAATGGCGCCGGGAAGCCAGATGACGCCGTTCATTGTCGCGGAATACCCTCGCAAATCCTGAATGTAGATCGGCATGAACACGATGATGGAGCTGAAGGCAAAGAAAGACAATGAAGCGACGATCGTGCCGGTGCGAAAGTTGCGATTGGCAAGCACTCGCAGATTGAGCAGCGGTGCATCGTGGCGCAGCTGCCGAGCAACAAACCACACGATGCCCACCAGGCCCACGAGCATGGGAGCCCAGCATACAGGCGCAGTGAGCGGGTAGCTTTCGATATTCGTGAAGCCATAGAGCAAGCCGCCGAAGCCGATGATCGAAAGACCCACCGAGAAGAAGTCCGCCTGCTGGCTTGTATCGGCGTCGTTGAAATTACGCAGCCACAGCACCACGGCAATCAAGCACAGAATCCCCAGCACGAAAAGCAAAAGGAACACGGACCTCCAGCCGAAATGGTCCGTCTGCCAGCCGCCAAGCACAGGCCCCACCGCAGGCGCCACGCTGAGCGCCATGCCCAGAGTGCCCATCGCGAAACCGCGTCGATTTAGGGGGAAAATTGCGAAAATCGTAATTTGCAGCACGGGCCACATGATTCCCGAACCCACTGCTTCGAGGATGCGTCCGGAAAGCACCAGAGGGAACGTGGGGGCGAGCCAGGCGAGTGCGGATCCCAGCGTGAACACCACCATCGACGAAATCACAATCTGCCGGGTGCTGAATCGCTTCGTCAGGAACGCCGTCAGCGGCACCATGATGCCCATGACGAGCTGAAACACGGACGTCATCCACTGACCCACGGTGGTGGGAATGCCGAAATCCGCCACGATTTGCGGCAGTGCGCTGGAAAGCTGCAGCTGAGTGAAGTTCCCCATGAACGTGATCAGCCCGAGCAGTGCGATGGATACGAACGCCGGATGCGTCAGATGGCCGTTGCGATACGATTCCTCTCGCGTCAGGCTCGTGGTGTTCATAGGTCTCCTTTTCATGCATCGTCTTCTGCGTTTGCGTTGGCATCGTCCTGCGCAGGGGAATGCGCGCTATGCAGGGGAATGCGCGTTCTGATGCCGGAATACGTGTGCCGTGTTGCTTCGAATTTCGAACCATCAGGTTTCCGCCATGCGCTGTCTCAGCGTTGCTTCATCGTGCAGCCGATGGACGGCGAATTGATATGAGGTGGTTGGAATTCGACAAGGAATATCGCCACGCTACGCCCGTGCGTCGACCCTAGTTGAACGGCAGGCGAATTTTCGCTGAAGACTTAATGTAGAAGTCGCTTCCGGCAATCGCTGCAGGGGCCGTGCGTTCTACACTGGTCGGTATTGCCGGGCGGCAGTGTGTTGCGGCGAAGGAGTGACACTGCGCGCAAGGTTCCGACGCAATGTCCAGTAACCGAGAAAGCAGGATTCTTACCGATGGCAGCTCAATTGTCGATTGTGGTGATCATGGCGATTATCGCTGTCGTTGTCGTCGGCATGGCTAGTTACAGCATCGGATTGCGCGACGGGGAAGCGGACAGACACTCGGGAATCGGCAAAATCAGCGACATGGAGTTGCTGTTCATGCAAGATAGCGAACGCAACGTGGCGGTTTACACTCTCTTGGAATCCTTGCCAGCCCCAGTGGTCGTATGCGATGCATACGGAGCCACATTGTTTACCAGCAGGCATCTCGACAGCACCATTTGGGAAGACGGGCGGTTGGTCGATCCCGAAATCTTGGGCATGCTCAGTGTCGTGTCCGATTCCGGCACATCCCGCACGCGCCGCATGTCACCCGACGACGGAGACACATGGTATGCCGTGACCGTGGCATCGGTGGGAGACGGCTTGTTCAGCGTCACCTTCCTGGATGTCACCGATCAAGTGACGTTCGAACGCACACGGCGGGATTTCGTGACGAACGTATCCCATGAGCTCAAAACCCCGGCAGGCGCCATCAGCCTGATGGCGGAAACCATCACGGATTGCGCTGATGACCCGGAGGCGGTCAAGCATTTCTCCGAACGCATTTCGCAAGAATCCGCACGCATGAGCGAACTGATTGCAAAACTCATAGAACTGCAGAAAACGCAGGTTATCGTGCCGGATGGTTCACTGAAACCCATCGTCGTGAGCGACGTGGTCACATCCGCAGCGGATGAGCTTGAAGCGCAGATTGCCAACAAATCCATCACGCTGTCGCTAAACCTCGACCCGCATGTGACCGCCCGCATCCAGGCGGACGCGCTGCGCAGCGCCGTGAAGAACCTCATCGAAAACGCTGTGCGCTACTCCAACACCAGGGGGCGCGTGGGCGTAACAGTCGATTGCGACGACGGTGGCGCTCGCATCCGAGTCGTTGACAACGGCATCGGCATCCCCATCGCTGATCAAAAACGCATTTTCGAGCGCTTCTATAGGGTCGATCGCGGTCGTTCGCGTGATACCGGAGGCACCGGCGTCGGGCTGGCGATTGTGAAAAACGTGGTCGAGGAGGCAGGCGGCACGGTAAGCGTGTGGTCCCGTCCATCCGAGGGCGCGACCTTCACGATTCAGCTCCCGCCGGTCATTAGCGATTCCGAGGCTGTCGAGGCTGCCGCTGAGGCGCGTTGAGATACGTTGAGCGACGGGCGGTTGCTCGAAGCGCCTGGAGGCTGACATGCAAGGCCTGCGGTGTGTGTCGCCGAATGCGGAATCAGCACGCTGCGTTTACGCTTGACCATGGAAACCGTTGACGGCGCTGCATAGAGCGACCGATTGGACATGCCAACTGGACGCACCAACTGGGCTGCCAATTGGGTTACCGATGAGGCAGGCCGGCCGCGGTTACCAACAGAACGAATAACGAATAGAGGAGCATACGCACTCATGACCAGGATTCTCATCATCGAGGACGAAGCGTCGTATCGAGAAACGTTGGTCTTCCGCCTGACAAAGGATGGCTATGACGTGCAGGCCGCCGAAAGTGGCGAGGAAGGCCTGGCGATGTTCGCCCGCAGTGAGGTTGATCTGGTGCTTCTTGACCTGATGCTGCCCGGGATGGACGGCACGCAGGTGTGTCGCAAAATTCGCGAACATTCCACGGTGCCCATCATCATGCTCACTGCAAAAAGCTCGGAGATCGACAAGGTCGTGGGGCTTGAGATTGGGGCGGATGATTATGTGACGAAGCCATATTCCTATCGGGAATTGCTGGCTCGGATCCGCGCAGTGCTGCGTCGCCGTGAAGTGGATTCCGCGGATGTGCCGATCCGCACCGAGGCGCCGATGGTGTGCGGGCCCATCCAGATGAATGTGTCAGAGCACCAGGTGCTTGTGCATGGTGAGCCGGTGTTCTTCCCGCTCAAGGAATTCGAAGTGCTCGAATGCCTGCTGCGCAACCAAGGCAATGTGGTGACGCGCCACAAGCTCATCGACCGTGTGTGGGGCGCTGACTACGTAGGGGATACCAAGACGTTGGACGTGCACATCAAGCGTGTGCGGGCCAAGGTGGAGGACGATCCCTCGCATCCGCGCTATGTGACGACGGTTCGCGGTCTTGGCTACAAGATCGATGATCCTGACAGGCATGAGGCGTGATCGGCTCAGCAGACGACTGCTTTACGTCGCGACGGCGCTGAACGCAAAGAAGTAGCTAAGCATAAAGACGATGCCTTCGCATGGAATCCCGTGGCATGGGATCCAAGCGAAGGCATCGCTGCATTTCGGCAATGTGCACAAATGGGGGGGAGTGCGTGGGGTGAAGGGGAGTGTGCGGGCGGATTCCGCTTGGCGACACGCGGGTTTTGTGTTTGTTGGGGTGTTTTTTGTGTGTGTGGGTGTGTTTTGTGTGTTGTTTGGGTTGTTGTGTGGGTGGTTTGTGGGTGTGTGCGACACGCCGTGGGTGGTGGCTTGTTTGTTGGGTTTTCGGGGTGTGGGTTTGTGGGTGGTTTGTGTTTTTGCGGGGGGTGGTGTATGTTCTTCTCTTGCTGCTTCGAGGGGCGGCGGCCGGCTGGGTCCGGTC
>NZ_PGFC01000011.1 GCF_002797875.1 Pseudoscardovia suis | reverse complement strand
AGGGTCGTGCCGCGGCGCACGGCCAGGGTGTCCTTGCCGTCGCCGTCCCAGTCGCCCACCAGGACCTGGTCCGTGGACCTGCCGAACTCCACGGTGGTGTCGGCGTACCCCTGGGACAGGGTGTTGCGCAGGTAGGAGACCGCGCTCCTCCTCACGCCCAGCGAATCGCCGGTCAGCTCCTTCACCGACACATCGAACGCCGCGGACACATTGCCAGCCGTCGCGAAGATGGTGACGGAACCCTTGGCGACGCCGGTCACCGTGCCGTCGGAGGAGACCGTCGCGACCTTCGGATCGGTGGAGCCCCAGACAACGGTCCTGTTCGTCGCGTTGCTCGGGGAGACCGTCGCGGAAAGCTTCGTCGTGGCGCCCACGCTCACGGTCTTCGAACCCGACACGGACACCATCGACACCGGCACCGTCACCGAGCCAGCCGCCTTCACCACCACGGAGGCGGTCGCCGTCTTGCCGTTCGCCGAGGAGGCGGTGATGGTCGCGCTGCCGGCCTTCACGGCCTTCACCACGCCGGTCGACGACACCGCAGCCACCGAGCTGTCAGACGACTTCCACGACACCGTCTTATTAGTCGCATTGCTCGGGCTCACCGTAGCCGACAGCTGCTGCGAATTACCAACAGTCAGCGACAGGGAAGACGGGGAGACGGACACGGAAGACACAGCCACATCAGGCGTCTTGCAGGTCACGTCGGAGAGCGACGTGTCGCCCACCTTCCAGCTCACCGTGCCGCCGTCGTAATCCATGCCCGGCGCCTTGTCAGCCGGGTAGCGGTTCGTGGAGCTGCCGTTGTCACTGAAGATCACCTTCGCGCCGCTCGCCAGGTCGTCAGGCACATCGTAGTAGTAGCCGGACTGACCGCAGCTGTCCGTGCCGGAGATCTTCGTCAGGGCCACGCCAGGCCAGGTCGCGTTGCTCACGGCGCTCGAGCCATCACCCGTGTACATGTACGCGTACACCGAGGACCAGCTCGGAGCAGTCACATAAATGCGGTTGCTGGAAACCGGCACGGTCACGGTCACCGTGGCAGTGGCGGTCTTGCCGTTCGAGGAGGTCGCCGTGATGGTCGCGGTGCCGCCCTTCTTGGCGGTCACGAGGCCGTTGGCATCCACGGTAGCCACGGAATCATCCGAGGACTTCCACGTCACCGTCTTGTCGGTCGCGTTGCTCGGCGTGATGGTGGCGGTCAGCTGCGAGGTGGCACCCTTGTCCAGGCTCAGCGAGCTCTGGTTGAGGGTGATGCCCGTCACTGCCGTGATGGAACCGGTCACCTTCACCGTTACCGTTGCGGTCTTGCCGTTGGCGGTCTTGGCGGTGATGGTGGCGGTGCCAGCCTTGAGCATGGTCACCTTGCCCTTGGAATCCACCGTCGCCACGGACGTGTTGGACGAGGACCAGGTCACGCTCTGGCTTGCGCCAGTCGGAGACACCTTCGCCTTGAGCTGCGTGGTGGTGTTGCCGGTGGAGATATCGCGGGTCACGGTGCCGTTGGAGACATCCGTGCCCGAAATCGCCACGGATTCAGGATCCACGGTCACCTCATTGGGGCAGCTTCCGACGCAAGCGAACTTGGCGCTCATCTCGTCCTTATCGGACTTCTCATAGGAATTGAGAGCCTGGGACTTGGTGTCAGGCTGATCAGCGTTGTCGTTCATGGCGGTGTCGTAAGGCAGCGAATCCATGGCGGACAGGCCCATCGTGCCAAGCACCATCACGGAGACACCGTTCTTATCGATGTCACCGGCGCTCAGACCCAGTTCGCTGAGCGGAATGGCCATCTCATAATGGAAGTCCATTGTGGAAGAGCTGTGGCCCTTGGTATTGAAATCAACCCAGTTGGAGCTGTCGCTCGACACATCGCCCACAGTGCGGGCAGGGTTGCCGTTGGGACCCCAGCCGCCGTCGATACCCATGACGGTGCTTTCCTTGATGCCAAGGCCGTACTTCATGGTGATGCCGGACTTCTGGGTATTCGTGGTGGCATTGACACCAGGACCATACATGGCGTTGGAGCTCAGACCGGTGCTATCGCCGCCATACACCCACGGGCCGTTGGAGCCGTTTGTAGACATTTCGATCAGACGGTTGAGCGGCTCGGTGAACGTCAGGCCATTGTCCCAGATGGTGCCGCCGGTCTGCAGGCCAGCGCCATTGCCAATCTTGGAGGAGGAGTCACCGGTATTGACGGCAATCCACTGTGCGAGGTTCTGCGTCTTGTACAGCACGCCCTGGCTCAGCGGGTAATCGTCACTGGGGTCGACGGCATCCTGCACGTTTGTGTATTCCCACATGAGGTACAGGTTGTTGTCGTCCCATGCACCGTACAGCGCGTAGAGATCGATAGGAACCTCCCACATGGAGTTCTCACGGTAGACGCGCGGATCATCGTTCGCGGCGCCTTGTGCGATCTTCATGGTGTTGTCCCAATCAGAGATATCGCCATCAATGGTGATTGTCTTCTTGGCACCCTTGGTGGGATTCGTCTGATACTGGGATGCCAGCGTCATGGCGCCGGCCTCCACCTTCGTATAGGTATAGACGCTCTTCAACGCCTTGCCTTTGTTGTCGCCATCGGAAGCGTCAGTGCCGGTCACCGTCACGGTGATGGTGTTGCCTGCCTCGGTGGAGCCACCGATGATGATCTTGTCGCCATCGGAGAAGGAGCCGGATTCGCCCTCGGACGTGGTGTACTTCAGGTTGGTCGCCTGAGAAGCGTGAAGAGACACCGTGTACGTGTCAGTCTTGAAGGAGGAATCCGTCGGAGATGCGCTCACGGAACCGTGGACGTTCGCGCTACCGGGGTTGTAGAACACGCTCACGCCGCTCTTGGCGGTACCAGCGGTGATCTTGCCATCCTTGACGGTGATGGAGTTGCCGGAGTTGGCCTGATCCGGATACGTGCCGTCATCAAGCTTGACGGAGGTGCCCACGAGGGAGGTATCGCCCTGCGAGTTGGCAACGGTCACACCATCATCAGCCGAGCTGTTGTCGGTATTGTAGCGTTCGACGAGCAGGCACTTGGAATTGTCGCCGCTGGCACCTGCATTGTGCAGGTATTCGACGTTGCCGTCCATCTGGTTGCGGAAGTGGTTGACGGCGGTGACCGCCTTGTCCTTCCACAAATCGGAGCCGGCATCGCCCAGCTGCGTCTGCTCGGTGAACTGAGCGTTGCTGCCACCGGAACCATAGGGGCGGTCGAAGAACAGCGCCATGCCTTCCTGACGGGAGCCCACAATCGCCCAGCCAAGCTTGAGCTGGTCATCGGTAATCGAGACGGACAGCTTATCGGAGTTCGCGTAATTGTCGTGAGACTCAACCCACAGCACGGTGTTGTCCGGAGAAGCTGCGTCAGCATAGCTAGACAAATCAGAGGCACGCATCGTGCCGCTCGTGATGGCGGTACGCACAGTGTAGCCGTAACCGGAAGCGGTCACGCCGCCGCCGTTGCTGGAATGGCTATTGAACAGGTTCGCGTAATCCGCATCACGGGAGACATTGTCTTGCAGCACTTCGCCATACTGGTACTGCGCGCCGTTGTCAAGAATGTAATTCCAATACGGGGAGCCGTTGGAATCAGAAGAGAACTCCCCCGGAAGCTCGATGTGCTTGGCGGCATCGAAACGGAAGCCGTCGGCGCCGTCGGCGACCGCCTTCTTGAGGAACTCCTGCATGTACTGTCCGGTGGTCGGATTGTTGGAATCAATCTCCCACAGGCCAAGAAGGGCCTTGTGAGTGATTTCATAACGATCGGACCAATTCGAGATCTCGTAGTCCTTGCCGCCACCGCGGTACAGGCTCGAATTCGCCCAGCGACCCTTGATGGCGCTGTAGTCGGACGTCATGTGGTTGGCCACGACGTCAACGATGATGCGGATGCCGTACTTGTGGGCCTCCTCGTTCATCGCCTTGAAATCATCTTCCGTGCCGACCACGAAGTTACCGATCTCATCGTTGTCGATGGGCTGGTACACGTACCACCAGTTGTCGCCGAACTTCTTGCCGTTCGCCGCATTCTGCTTGCACAGCTGAATCGGCTCGGTCTGGATGGACGTCCAACCTGCCTCGGCAATGGCCTTCATGTTGTTCTTGATGGTATTGAATGACCACATCCAGGCGTGAAGGGTGTTGCCATCCTTCATCTCACGCGCAAGACCATACTGGTTACGCGCAGCCTCGAATGTTGCATTGCCCAGGGTGTTGTCATAGCTGGTGGTGCTGACCGTGGTGTTCGCAGAAGCAGTGGACGCTGCCGATGCGGCAATCACGCCACCGGTGAGCAACGTCGCCACGGACGCGAAAAGGCCAACGGCCTTCCGCACCAAGCCACTACGCCTAGTGTTCCCTTCCATTACTGTCCTTTCAGACGGTATGAATAAGTGATTTCTGGTAGGCCACGCTGCATCACTGCATTGTGACCTTAGGTGCGCGGCGAATATCCTTCGCTGCGTGGTGTTATCGACCTGCCTTAGGCCGATGACAATCAACGCCAAGAATACTACACTTCACGCAACGCAACGCGCAGGGCGCCGAAACATCCCATGCGAAATGTCGGTCAAAAGCCCCACAATCCCACGAAAACAGATAAAAGACGCCCGCGACGCATCTGATGAGAGATACGTAGGCGGGCGTCACTTCCACAAACACTAATCAGAAGTCAGTATGACCCTTGCCCCACAAGCACTACCTTGACGGTCTTGCACAGGATGACGAAATCTCCTGTCAGGGACCAGTTCTCTACATAAGAGACATCCAAACGCTCAGATTCCTCAGCGGACAGATCGGAGCGCCCGGAGACCTGCCAGGCACCAGTTATGCCTGGTTTTACGAGCAGACGCGAGGAATACAGTGAACCGTATCTTGCGACCTCCTCCGGCAGCGGCGGCCTTGGACCCACAAGGCTCATGTCGCCCTTCAATACATTGAAAAACTGCGGCAATTCGTCGATGGAAGTCTTGCGAATGAACTTGCCAATCTTGGTGATGCGCGGGTCGTCCTTCATTTTGAAGATGAACCGATCCTGCTGGCCGGATTCCTTAATCAAACGTTCGCGAATCTGGTCCGAATCTGTCCTCATCGAACGGAATTTATAAATGGTGAACTGCTTGCCATAAAGCCCCACACGTTTTTGCGTATAAATGGCAGGACCACCATCTTCACGGTGCACCAAAAACGCCACTATCGCCATGGGGATGGCAAGGATCACTAGCGCCATACTCGACAATACGATGTCGAAGAAGCGCTTCCAGAAACGCGCCCAAACCGTGTATTGCGAAAGCCGAGCAGTCAGTATTTGCATGCCGGGAACCTGGCGCACCCTCAGTTCTGCACCAGCGACATCCGCAACATCGACACTTAGGGCAAGCTCAATGCCTTGAGACTCGACAGACAAAGCGAGAGCACGCATCGCCACGGATGAACGGTCGATCGCGTCCGCCACAAGCACGGTTTTTATGCCATACTGGCTCGCGGTCCGAGCCAGATGAGAATTAAACGGAAGCCGACGCAGCATGTTCTCTTGCTTGGTTTGCGGTTCGAAAACAGTGGGACGCAAATGGCTGTCCACATGGCCACGCGAATCAATGTTCGTTTTGCCGCGCTTCACTGCGCTCACAGCAACTGGTCTGTATCCAGCGGCAGGATTATCTCGCAGCATCTTCAAACATGCGCGAATTCCCTCCGGCGAACCAATGATCAACGCATCATAGGCACACTCGCCCCTCGAACGAGCACGACGCAACACGTTGCGCAAGAGACAACGCATCACACACGTGATGCACCCCCCGAGCAACGCCGTAAACACCGCCAGAGAACGGGGCGTATCAACATTGAGAAAATACGAAGCAGCGCTGACCATCACGAAGTTCATGATGGATGAATTGGCGATTTTGGTGTACAAATCGTAACCTTCGCCCATCACATGCCGGTTGTATGCACCACACAAATACAGGCACAAAATCCACAGCGCACACGATAAAACTACGAAAACCGCAGGCCCTTCAGCACCCCACCTGATCAACGTCTCATAGGATCGGTGCCACACCAAGAAGATAAGCAGCGTCGAAATCAACATCGACAATATATCGCCGAGGCACACCACGAGCTGGAAGGCGAGCTGCCACTTCGGCGCCGATAACACCCCTCCGGCAGGATGATGTTGCCCTCCGGTTTCCTCAAACTGCGGGTCGCTCAGCCACGTTCCATCAAAAAATCGGTATTCACCGGCGGTTTGCCGGCTTTCACTATCTTGTTTCGCCGATGAATCATGATCCCCCACAGCGAGATTCTGCCCCAATGCTCGCGCCCCCAACTCATCCTCCTGTCTGTGGCGTTAACCCCCTAACACGATACCACGCCACCCCTCAGGCTCCAAGACAACTGTTACATCACCGCCGTAAGCGTCGTCTATTCATGTAGGGGTATCAGGTCATGTAGGGGTATCAGGGACCGTCTACTCATCATCGTCTTCGTCGATTTCCGACATGACTGTAGCGATGGGACTCCTGCCATGGTTGGGAGCGACGACGTGCCTAACATCCTCGTCATCATCCTCATCATCGTCGCGATCATCGAGATCTTCCACAGAAGCGGTAAGCTGCAACGGCTTGAACAACGAGCGGCGCCACGAATGAGTGCGACGGGAACGACGAATCTCCACCACCTCGCCGTCCACAGCCGCCGCAAAGAACGAATCGGCACCGCGCTTGAGACGGGCAATCTGCCGGCGAAGCTGGCGGTTCTCCTCATCGAGCTGCAATATGCGAGCGATGCCCGCCAAGTTGATCGACTCATCCTGCGCCAAATGCTGCGCCTGGGTCAGACGGTCCACGTCACGCAGCGAATAGCGGCGAGCGCCTCCCGGCGTGCGGCGGGGCACGATGAGGTTGAGCTTATCGTACTGGCGCAGCGTCTGCGGATGGATGTCCGCCACCTGCGCCACTTGGCCGACGGTGAAAATCGGCCGTTCCACGTTAAGTCCAGCCTCGTCCATCTGGTCGAGGGACACACGCCCCTCGACCAGCGCCGCCGCTGCCACGAGATACGCCTTTTTGATCTGGCGGTCAACGCGCGATGTCATCGCATGCCCCCGCGCTCATCCGCGCCACGTTCACGGCTCTGCGCCACCTCGGCGTTGAACGCCGCGCTGGCCTTGTCGAACGCCTTGAGTGCCTTGCGCTGATCGGCGCTCAGCTCCTGCGGCAGCTGCACGTCAAGCTCGACGATGAGGTCGCCGGTCTCGCGCCCGTCGTCGATGCCGTGCCCGCGCACACGCAGTTTCTTGCCGTTGCCCGCGCCCTGCGGCACCTTGATTTTGAACGTCTGCCCATCGAAGTCGCGTGCCTCAACGGTGCCCCCCAGCACTGCCTCGGCGGCAGTGACCGGCAGACGCATGTGCAGGTTGCGTCCTTCGGCGGTGAACACACCGGACGGATCAGGCTTGACGGTAACGGCGATATACAGGTCACCGTTCGCGCCGCCACCGATGCCAGGCTCACCCTTGCCGGGAATGCGGATCTTCTGCCCGTCGCGCACTCCCGCGGGAATGCGTGTCTTGAACGACTGCCCGCCCGCGGAAAGGCTCACGGTGGCACCTTCCACCGCCTGGCGGAACGTCAGGCTGATGTGCGCATTGCGGTCGGCACCCTTGCGTGTCTCCTGCGCCGCGCCGAAGCCTGCGCCTCTGCCGGCACCGCCGCCAAACATCCCGCCGAGGATGTCAGACAGGTTAGGTCCGCCGGCCCCGGTGCTGTATGTATAGGTGTGCGCGCCACCGTTGCCGTCTGTGCCAAAACCACCGCCGAAACCGGAATTGCCGAACATCGATCCGAAGATGTCTGAGAACTGGCCGGCGTCGAAGCCTCCGGCGCCGCTGCCTCCCGAGAAGCGAGCTCCGCCCGCGCCAAGAGAACGGATTGCATCATACTTCTGGCGCTGTTCCTTGTTGCTCAGCACATCGTAGGCCTCGGAAATATCCTTGAATTTCTCCTCAGCCTCTGGGGTTTTGTTAAGATCTGGATGGTATTTACGCGCCAGCTTCCGATATGCCTTGGTGATATCGGAGTCGCTGGCATCCTTGCTGACGCCAAGGACCGCGTAGAAGTCCTTGGTGAGCCAATCTTGCTCTGCCATTTCCACTCCTCCTTTTCTTCTAACGTCTGTTGACGTGTGAATTCATGGTGCCACTACCGCCGCGCCACAAACCCTGGCATAACCGGCGGCTGGCACCGCCGTACGCAGGATGCGCCGGCATGCACAGCGCATATTTCATGCGCCCGCATACTGGGCATCGCATCCCACGCATTGTGCATAAACATTGTGCATATATATCAAACGCCGGGCGGCGCCCCATGCTGGGATGCCGCCCGTTGGTTTGATGCGTGTTACTTGCCTGCGTTGGTGTCGGCGTTTCCGCTGCCGGCATTGCCTGCAGCGGTTGCGTCATCAGCTGGCGCCACGACCACGACACGTGCCGCGCGAATCACGCGGTCGCCGATCTTGTAGCCGGCCTCGACCACCGCATCGACGGATTCCGTCGTAGCGGAAGCGTCCTGCCTATGCAGCACTGCCTCATGCTTGGTCGGGTCGAAGGGCTCGCCTTTCTCGCCGAACTTCTCGACGCCGAACTTCGCAAACGCCTTGTCGATCTTCGCGGCAACCGCCTTGAAGGAATCGTCCATGCCGTCATGCTCGCGAATGCGGTCGATGTCATCAAGCGCCGGCAGCAGTGCGGTCAGCACATCGGTGATGCCGTGCTGACGATTGCGGTCAAGCTCTTTGGACATGCGGTTTCTGTAGTTGATGAACTCAGCGCGTTCACGCTGCAGGGCTTCGAGGTAATCCGCCGCTTCCTTCTTGGCCTGCCCCAGAGGGGTCAGGCTTCCGTCTGCATTGGATTCCGCATCAGCCGTGCCGTTGTTCTTGCCAGCCGCCTGTGCTTTGTCGCCGTCGGTGGTGCCATCGGCAGCGGGAGCAGCACCCGCGGCCTTCGCTGCTGCGGCAGCGTCAGCCTTGGTGTCCTCCGCAGCAGGCTTGGCAGCAGCATCAGCCTTGCCGGCATCACCGTCCGCACCAGCCGGCGGGTTGTGAGCGAGCTTGTCAGCGTCGCTCATTCCCGCCAGATAGTCATCCTTGTTGAAGTCCGGCATCACTCGCCGTCCTTCTTGTTGTCGTCGTCCACCACCTCGGCGTCCACAACGTCATCATCGGAAGAACCGGAGTTGCCTGCGCCTGCAGCGCCAGCCGCACCAGCCGCGCCGGCGGCACCAGCCGCACCAGCCGCAGCATCAGCGCCACCCTGTGCATACAGGGCTTCGCCGATCTTCTGGGCGGACTTCATGAGCTCTTCCTGCGCCTTCTTGATGGGGTCGATGTCCTCGCCCTTCAGAGCGGTCTTCAGAGCGTCGATCTTGGCGGTCACGTCCTTGACCACATCATCGGAGAGCTTGGACTTGTTGTCGTTGAGGACCTTCTCGGTCTGGTATGCGAAGCCTTCGGCCTGGTTACGGGTGTCGGCTTCCTCGCGGCGCTTCTTGTCCTCGGTCTCGTGAGCCTCGGCTTCCTTGACCATGCGGTTGATCTCGTCCTTGCTCAGGCCGGAACCACCGGTGATCGTGATGGACTGCTCCTTGCCGGTGCCCTTGTCCTTCGCGGAGACGTGCACGATGCCATTGGCGTCGATGTCGAACGTGACCTCGATCTGCGGCACGCCACGGGGTGCCGGAGCGATGCCGCTCAGCTCGAACGTGCCCAGCGGCTTGTTGTCGCGCGCGAATTCGCGTTCGCCCTGGTAGACCTGAATGAGCACGGAAGGCTGGTTGTCTTCAGCGGTCGAGAAGATCTCGGAGCGCTTGGTCGGGATGGCGGTGTTGCGGTCGATGAGCTTGGTCATGATGCCGCCCTTGGTCTCGATGCCCAGCGACAGCGGGGTCACGTCGATGAGCAGCACGTCCTTGCGGTCGCCTTTGATGACGCCGGACTGCACGGCTGCGCCGACTGCCACGACCTCATCCGGGTTCACGGACTTGTTGGCTTCCTTGCCGCCGGTGAGCTCCTTGACGAGCTCCTGCACGGCGGGCATACGGGTTGAGCCACCGACGAGCACGACGTGGTCGATGTCGGAGACGGACACGTTTGCATCGGACAGCACGTTGTTGAACGGCGTGCGGCAGCGATTGAGCAGGTCGGACGTCATCTCTTCGAAGTGAGCGCGCGTCAGCGTCTCGTCAAGGTGCACCGGCGTGCCGTCAGGCGTCATGGCCAGGTACTGCATGGAGATGCTGGTGGACGTGGAGGAGCTCAGCTCCTTCTTCGCCTGCTCAGCGGCTTCCTTCAGACGCTGCAGCGCGATCTTGTCCTTGCTCAGGTCAACGCCGTACTTGTTCTTGACTTCGCTGACAAGCCAATCGATGATCTTCTGATCCCAATCATCGCCGCCCAGATGGTTGTCGCCGTTCGTGGCCTGCACCTGAATGGTGGAGAAGCCATCGTCGTCCTTGCCGATCTCCAGCAGGGACACATCGAAGGTGCCGCCGCCGAGGTCGAAGACGAGGATGCGCTCATCCTCCTTGCCCTTTTCAAGGCCATATGCCAGAGCCGCGGCCGTCGGCTCGTTGATGATACGCAGCACGTTGAGGCCTGCGATCGTGCCAGCGTCCTTCGTGGCCTGACGCTGTGCATCATTGAAGTATGCCGGGCAGGTGATGACCGCGTCGGTGACCGGCTCACCCAGGTATGCCTCGGCGTCGCGCTTGAGCTTCATCAGGATCTGCGCGGAAATCTCCTGCGGCGTCCACTTCTTGCCGTCGATCTCGACGGTCCAGTCAGTGCCCATGTGGCGCTTGACGGAGCTGATTGTGCGGTCAACGTTCGTCACGGCCTGGCGCTTTGCCACTTCGCCCACGAGAATCTCGCCGGACTTGCTGAATGCCACCACGGACGGCGTGGTGCGAGCGCCCTCTGCGTTCACGATGACGGTCGGCTGACCGCCTTCCAAAGTTGCAATGCAGGAATTGGTGGTTCCCAAATCAATACCAACTGCGCGTCCCATATTGGTTCCTCCCATTGCGCCCGCTTGCCTTTTGTGTGATGCGCGCAGGCGCGTTCTTTCGTTTCTTTCGTTCGTCCTTACCGGAAGCTTCACGAGCCGCCACGCACGCCGTCGGCCAACGCCATGCATCGGGAGCTCTTACAACCTCCGTTTACAAAACTTGAGTCTACTACACTCAAGTTTGAAAACGCAAGTCGGTTAATTACACTCGCAGAGAAATTTGCAAAGAGATTCACAGAAGGCGCCTGCCGACGCCAACAACACCTGCGGCAGCATCAGCGAAGGTCAGCGGCATCAGCAAGGACTACTGGCGTCAACGCCACCAGAGACGTCAACAGAGACGCCGGCAGAGGCACCAGCAGGCAGTGCCATCGCAGAATCCTCCCCATCACGCAAATTCAGCGTCGTCCCCTGAGGAGTGGATCCCGACGATACGAAATAGCCGATGCCGCACGCCAGCTCCACCACGATGCTCACAATGCACACTGCCGTCAATATGCGCCGATGCAGCAGCAATGCCAACAGCAAGACAACGACCGTGGCACCAACGACCAACGGAATATATTCCGCCGCCTCGGCCAGCCAATCGGAATTCTGAGAAGCGCGCATATACCATTGCGGCAACTTGCCCTGACGGTATGCAGGCGTCAGAGGCAGAAGCCACCAGATTGCCATGGCCCCCATGATGCCCGCGATGGCAATCCACAACAGCACCACGAGCAGCGTTCCGCCCATGTCATCACCGTCGAACTCGGATTGAGGCGTTTGATTCAGGGAATCGCGCCGCCGTTGGCTCCGATTAGCAGACTCCCGTCTTGCAGCCCCTGCGCCAGCCAAGATGGATCCCTTGACGGGTTTCTTGGGCGATCGCGCGGCCTTCGCTGGCGACGTGTCAGTCGCCAAATCGGCATCCGGCGTGCCGACGCCCACGAGAGGCTGGCTCGAGGTGATGGTGATTGGCGCATATGACGGATAGCAGCTGGTGTCACCGGCAAGCATGGCAGCGGAATCCATGGCCGCCATATCATCGGCCATGCCGCGCCGAGCCTCAGAGCGGCGGATGCTGGGGAATTCTCCCGTCACGGCATCGGTGCCGCCTGTAGGCCCCGAGGTGACTTTTCGCGCCATTACGCCTTCCCGTCCCCAGACCAACAAACTTTCTGATACCAAGATAACCGCTCAGATATGGCGAAAGTGTAAGAAAAGGCAAAAAATTGCGCGGCGTGTCGAAATTTTCGAACACACCGCGCAAGGCCCACAACGCCGGCATACAGCGAGCGCCATGCCCCGAGCCGTATCCCCACTCGGAAGCATGGCGCTCAAACACGGCTACAGGCCGTAATCATAGGTCACGCCCAAATCGTCGGAACTGCCCGGCGACTGGTCGAGCAGCAGGTTCGCCGCACCCTTGGAGCAGGTGACATCGAACTCAATGACGTCGTTCGCCGCCATGCCGATGTCGGTTTGGAACGTATAAACCGTCGTGGACCCCAGCGGCACCGTCTGCACTTGAGCCCCTGACTGCACGGAGAAGTTGCTGATGGCGGAACCCGCCGGCGTATACACATACACGCGCTGCAGCTGGTGCCCGACCTGCGCCTCACTATTGGCCTCACCCACGATGGCGCTTGGCATGTCCACAGCGCTGCCCAGCGTGTTATTGAGCTCGAAGCGCACATGATACGTCTGGTCGGCCATCTTGGTCACCGTGCTCACGCGCTTCAAATACCAGTCCATTGCCGACGTGTGCTTCTGCTGGTTATAGACACCCACAACAGGATTCTTGGCGTCAGTCGAAAACTCACCGGCGAGCTTGGTGGCACGCAGCGTCGTTTGGTCCTCCGAATGGAACGACCACACGTAGGCGTGACGCCCCTCAGCGCACTGCACGAGCGCGTCGGAGAGCTTGAGCAGCTTGTCCATCGTCATGTTGGCGAATGCCTCGTTGACGATGTTGTCAACGATCTCCGTGTAGTACTTCGCGAAGGAATCCGCGTCGACGGAATCATAGATGTCATGCGCCAGGAACTGCGCGGTATCATCCGCCGTGAGCTTCAAACCGCCGTTGAGCGTCACATCGCCGCTGACCGCCACCAGCTGCTGCAACGCCCACGGGTCGAACAAAATCACCCCGTCCGCGTCCGTGCCATGGCCGGCGAAATCAGTGGCGCTCCAAAAATCATTCGCCTGCTGCGCCACTTCCGGGAAGTTCGGGTTGGCGGTGATGCTTGAGAAGGCGGAGCCGTAGCTGATGCCGGAGATCACGTTGAACAGGTTGTTTTGGTCACCCGTCACATCCGCCACGCCCGCATTCTGCGCCCACAGATCGGAAGAATAGAAATCATTGACGTTGAACGTGCCGTTCTGCGCGGTCATCCAGCCGACGGATTCAATGTAACCGCCCGCGGCAAGCCCCATGCCGGTTTCTTCACCCAGCACGATGTATGTGCGCGGACCGTTGGCGCCCAGCAGATTGGGCAGGAACTCATAAAGACCGGACAGCGACTGCATCTGCACGAGCACGGATGAAGAGGAATCCACCACTTTTTCGTAAGCGTCGTACAGCGTCTGGTCGCGCGGATCAGCGAGCGCATCCATCGAGTCGATCTGCTGCTTGAGACCGTCGTTCATGCTGGCGATGCGGGTGACTGCGTCCGTGATGGGCGTGACGTTGAGACTGCCGTCTGCGTTATACAGTGATGCGCCGCTCACGCCATCGAGTGCCGTGGTGTATTGCGGCAGTACGTCAGTGGTGATGGAATCCATGATGTCGGTCATGCTGCGCAGGGTTTTTGCGTCAGTGCTGTAGCCATGAACGTGGGTGTAAATGTCCCATAGCCCGCTGTGGGCGATCGCCTTGGCCTGCGCCGTGCTGCTTTGCGCGGCGGAAAGGTTGTTTTTCAAGGCCGTGAGATAGTCGGACGGCGTGCCGGACGCACCCGTCGTCATGGACTTGATGGCGTCCTGTTCGAGTTCCTGAATGCGACGGGCTTGGTCACGCAGGCGGCGATAGGAGTAGTACGAAGCGCCGGCCCCGACGAAAATCACCGCAAGCAGCACAATGACCAGCACCGTCTGGACGCGCTTGAGCCCCGGACGGTTGCGGCGCAGGGTGTCGGAGGCATAGTCATACGAATAGTCAGCATCCAAAGCACTCTTTATATGCCTCGGCATCGGACCACCCCTCTCATGGTTATCGCGCATGGTTAAGCGCACAGGTCACTGCACCAGACTGTCGCGACTGTCGCGCCAAGCCACCGCATATGGGTTTCGCACATAGTGGTTTTCGCCGAAGCGGCACGACATGAGTGCAGCTCACATCGATTTGAATCGTACCGCATTGGCAGCACCAAGACGGCGAAAAAACGAATCTTTCACAGATTATCCAGCATTGCCGCCAAATGCCCGGATACGACCCGCATTACGGCGTGTTCGGCGCGCCGGCTGCGATGTGCGCTTTCATCGTGCGCTCGAGTATCGGCACATGCATCGACAGCACGAACCCCGGTCCGAGCACCGCCAGAAGGAACAATCCTTGAATCAGATACATGAAGCTCGCATACACCACATAGATTGCCACAGCGTCTATCGCTGCAAGCGCAATGGTCGTCAGCGGATATGAAATCCCAAACAGCAGGGAATTGCGCAAAGTGGCGCCCACGGTGTTTTCGAAACGTGATTGCAGGTACCACACCCATTCGAAACCAATCACCCACAGCACGCTGAAGGCAATTTTGGGAATGAGCAAGCCGTCGATGCGCAGCACGATCCACGTGTATGCAAGCGCGGCACCGATAACCCCATACACCGCCCACAGCGCCGTTGCCTTGCCAAAATTCGAGGCAAACGCACGGAAGTACATGCGCGTCACATGCGCCTCGCCCTCGCGTATGCGGCGCAGCGAATCATTGGAGGCGGCGAGCGCGGCGCCGACAGTGATAATCGGCAGCGATGTGACGACGAGCAGGATGTTGACCCAGATGACGTCCACGATCCATTCAAGCCCTCGCATGAAGGGGGAATCATAGCTAAAGAACGAATTCATGCAGCGCAGCCTCGCTTTCCACTTCTGTCTTTCCGCTTCCGTCTTCTGCACACCACCCTAGCGCCAATGAGCGGCAGTGGGCTTCCATGAGCGCCCCACCCCGCACAAAGCCCCAAGCGCCTACGAATGGCAAGAGCGACAAGAACGAAAAATGGTGGCGTCCGCGGCCTTTCGGCTGTGAACGCCACCATCAGGAAGGGTTGAGGGGTCACCGCGTCCGTGAAGGCGCGGTGTTAGAAATGTCAGCTTTCGTGAGCCAGGTTGTACTCAGTTGCCCAGTTGTCAACGAATGCCTTCTGCACGTCGTCCCAAGAGCCAGTGCCCTGAGCGTAGTTGAGCAGTGCGCTGCCGAGATCGTTCTTCCAGTTCTCGGACGGGATCATGCTGAACACCCAGTTGACGGACTTCGTTGCGCTGTTGGCAGTGTCAGCCTTGGCGATCTTGACGAGCGGGTTGTCGGTCTCCTCATCGTTCATGCTCTTGAACGGAGTGACGAAGCCCATGTCGTTCGTCAGAGCGGACTTGCCTTCGTCGGACGTGATGAGCCACTTGAGGAAGTCCTTGGTGGCCTGCTTGTCAGCGTCGGAAGCGTTGTTGTTGATGCACCAGTAGTTCTCGGAACCAGTGGTCAGGCCCTGATTCTCCTCGCCCGGGGCGCCGATGTAGATCGGAAGCATGCCGAGGGAGTCAGCGCTCATGCCAGCCTTCTGGAGGTTGGTCCATGCCCAGGTACCGTTCTGGAAGAAGACGGCCTTGTTGCCCGAGAACTCGGTCTCGGCATCGGTTTCGGTCTTGGAGCTGAGCAGCGACGGATCCGTGGTGGAGTCCGTGATGTACAGGTCGAAGATGTTCTTGTAGTTGTTCAGGTACGTGCCCTTGATGGTTGCGGGCTCGGTGGTGACATTGTCATCCTGGAACTCGTAGTACAGAGGCATGTTCGCCAGGTGGGTCTTGAAGCGCCAGTCGGAGGAGCTGTCGAAGCCAGCGGAGGTGAAGGCGCCGTCAACGCCGAGGTCGGCCTTGTGCGCCTGGATGTCGTCAGCGACTTCCTTCAGCTTGTCGAAGGACTTGATTTCATCGACGGACTTGACCTTCGCATCGGAAAGCGCGAAGTACTTGTTGAGCAGATCCTTGTTGTAAATGATGCCGTAGGTCTCGTTGACGTACGGGACTGCGACGACGGTGCCATCGGAATTCTTCAGCGCCACGGACTGGTCATTGAGCTGAGCGTAAGGCTCGGTGTCGCTCATATCTGCGCAGTAGGACTCCCACGTTGCCAGACCGACAGGGCCATTGACCTGGAACAGCGTCGGAGCTTCGTCCTTGTCCATCTCGGACTTCAGCGTGGACTCATATGTGTTGGATGCTGCAGTGACGACCTTGGTTTCGACACCAGTTTCGCTCTGGTACTTGGCGGCCAGGCTCTTCCATGCGTCTTCTGCTTCAGGCTTGAAGTTCAAGTAATAAACCTTGCCGCCCTTTGCGGCATCTCCGGACTTATCCTTGGAACCGCATGCGGCGAGTCCCGCCATGGACATGGCGGTCACAGCTATGATGCTGGCAGCCTTCTTCAAGTTCTGATTCATCTTCGAACCTTTCTCTCGGTGAACGCCCGGGGCAGCCCTGCTCCGGCCTTTGCACACACTTAATTATGCGTCAATTCACAGGAACTCTCAAACGGAATCCGTGTTTTCGCGGTTTGCTCCCTGATTCGACGTCGGTTTTTCATCGCCACGGACCCATCGCGCATCCCTGTGAATCTACCCTTTATCTTAACTCATGCAACCATGCTTCCCTATCTCAAACGGGCGCGACACGCCGAAAAAAATATCGAACATCTGTCATCTTCCGCGGACGCGCATCTGGGTGCATGGATTCTCCAAGCTTCTCTGAGATTCTCTCGCCCTCTCCGAGCGCATAAATACCTGGAGCGCATGAGTGCCCCGGAGCACGCAAGTATGGGGAACACACAGGTGCCTGAACCTCACAAGTGTCTGAACCTCGCAAGCGCCCAAATTCACAAAGAAAAGGCGGGACCCACGCACCGCGCAGGTCCCGCCTTCATCAGGAAGGGTTCGGGAAACGACTCAGCCCTTGACTGCGCCTGCAGTCACACCAGCGATGATGTACTTCTGGCACACAAGGTAGAAGATGATGATTGGCAGCATGGCGAGCACCAGGCAGCCCATCATGGCGCCCATATCGATGGAGCCGAAACCACCCTTGAGGTATTGCACGGCGATCGACATGGTCTTGTACTTCTTCATATCGAGGATCAGGTACGGCAGAAGGTAGTCGTTCCAGATCCACATGGTCTGCAAAATCGCGACGGACACCATCGACGGCTTCATCATCGGCCACACGATGCCGAAGAACGTCTGCGGCACGGATGCGCCGTCGATCATGGCGGATTCCTCGATCTCGGACGGCAAGCCCTTGATCACGCCGGTGAACATGAACACCGACAGGCCTGCGCCGAAGCCCAGGTAGATGACCCACAGACCCCACGGAGTGTCGAGGCCCATCATGTTGGCGAGCTTCGACAGCGGATACATGACCATCTGGAACGGCACGATCATGTTGAACAGGAACAGCATGTAGATGATCTTGGCGAACAGGTTGTTGACTCGCACAATCCACCATGCGCACATGCTCGTGCACACCAGAATCAGTGCGACGGCGCCCACCGTGATGAACACGGTCCAGCCAAAGCTGGCGAAGAGGTTCGTCTGCTGAACGCCGCGCGTGTAGTTGTCGAAGCTCGTCCAGCTCTCTGCGTTCGGCAGTTCAAACGTGGCGGAACCCGTGATGAACTGCTTCTTCTTGAAGGAGTTGATGAAGACCAGCACGATCGGGTAGATCCACAGCAACGAGAGGATGGCGAAGAACACCGTCCATGCCGTGCTGTGATGCACGGCGCTCAGCATGCCGGAGCGGCCGAATTCCTCATCATCGTTCTTCTTCTTGCTGCCCTTGGCCTTCTTGACGTTCTTGTCCGCGACCTTGCCGCTCGTGGCGGAGTGGCCGTCAGCGGCAGAGGCGACGGACGGAACAGCAGCAGCCTTCGCGACGGGCTTCGTGGCGGCCGGGGCGACAGGGGCGACAGGGGCGACAGCTGCCACGGCAACAGGCGCGGGCTCATGCGCGACAGCATGGGCAACCGGCGCAGCAGCAGCGGGCACAGCAGCAGGCTCAGTCTTTGCTGCCGGCGTTGCCACTGAGGGTTGCGCAACAGCAACAGGCTGCGCCGCCGGAGCTGCGACATGAGGCGTTGCAGGCGTTGCAGAGACCGTCGAAGTCGCAGGGACCACGGGTACCGCTGGGACCGCTGGGACCGCGGGAGCGTCCGGGACAACGGGCGTCACCGGTGCTGCAGGCTTCTCAGCAGCCTCGGACTTCTCAGCAGCCTCAAAACTCACGGTTTCCACAGCTGGCTTCTCAGGTACGGAAGCCTCAACAGGCTCAGAAGCGGGCTTCGCGATCTCGGGAACCACCTCATGAGCAGCCTTTTTGGTCTGGTCGAATTCAATTGGCGCAGCTGTCGCGTTGGAAGCCACGGCCACGGGCTTTTCCGTCTGGTCGAACTTGATGGAAGAATCCGCCGCCGGAACGTTGGTAGCAGATGCCGCATCCGGAGCGGGGAAAGCGAAATCCTTGGTCTGGACGACCGGCTGATTCGGTTCGCCCGCAGCCGCAGGCTGCAACGGTTGTGCAGCAATGCCAGCAGCCGCGACGCCAGCAAGGTGTTCGGTTCCGGTGACAGCAGGCGCAGCGGAAGTCACAAGGCCCTCGGGAGAGGCGGCCGCAGCTGCAGCCACGACAGCAGGCTGAGCGGCAGCGGCGGAATTGCCGGCGACAGGCGTCGTCGTATTCGCCACCGCCTGGGCAACGCTCACCGGCTTGAGCACCGCCGAGAAGTCCACGGACTCCACGCCAGCAGGTTCAGGTGCGCTCACATCAAGCGGCTTGATGTCCGCATGCTTCAAAGCGCCGTCAAAATCAACCTGATCAGCCGCAGACTGACCCTCGCCGGCATCAACAGCCTGCTCAGACGCGTGCGCAGCGGGCTCCACCTTACGTTCTCCAGCGGCATCAAGGATGTCGAACATCCCCTCTGCTTCCTGGGAATCGGCTTCCTGATTATCGTTATTGCTCTGGTGATACGGCTTGAACATCAGGCTTCCACCTCCTTGCGCGTGGTCAGCTTGTTCTGCAGAAGAGAAATGATGGCGACGATGATGAAGAAGACCACTGCCTTCGCCTGACCGACGCCTTCGAAACCGGGACGGCCGTAGAACGTGTTGTAAATGTTGAGCGCGAGCATTTCGGACATCCTCGACGGAGCGCCGCTGGTAAGCGCAAGGTTCTGATCAAACAGCTTGAAGCCATTCGTGACAGTCAGGAACGTGCACACGGTAATGGACGGCATCATCAGTGGGATCGTGACATGGAACAGCGTCTGCGCACCAGTCGCGCCATCCACTGCGGCGGCTTCCATCACGTCACCCGGCAAGGCCTGCATGCCAGCGATGTAGATGACCATCATGTAGCCGATCTGCTGCCAGCACAGAAGGATGACCAAGCCCCAGAAACCGTAGGTGGCCGAATACGTCAGCGTGACGTTCCAATGCGCCAGCACGCCGTTGAGCAGCAGCTGCCACACATAGCCCAGGATGATGCCACCGATGAGGTTCGGCATGAAGAAAACCGTACGGAACAGCGTCGCGCCCTTGAGCGCCTTCGTAAACATGTAGGCGATGGCAAACGCGACCACGTTGATGATGATCGTGGTGACGATCGTGAACAGCGTCGTGTACCACAAGGCATGCCAAAAGATGGGGTCCGACAATGCCCTCTGGTAATTTCTCGTACCTACCCACTTGGCGTTCGACAAAGTTGTGAACTTCGTGAAACTCAGATACACGCCGATGACAAACGGCGCAAGAAACCCAAGAATGAACGCCAGGAATGTAGGCAAAGTAAACAAGGCCCACCACCGTCGGATGGACTTACCGATCATTGAGATCATGTGCTTCTTCCCTCCTCTCCCCTCTCAACACTGAGAGACGGAGATAAGCTCATTACCTGTTTTAGACTATCACGAACCCGGCCGTCAACTCGCAAAACAAGTGATGAATAATTGAAAGAAAGAGCAAGGAACCGCAAAAGTTCGATGAAAAGCCGTGTTCGAATGGCGTTCGATACTCGGTGCCGGCGATTCTTCGTGGCGCCTGCCTGACAAGAGGTCAGCCGGGCACAGATACATTAAGGGTTCCGACGGTAGTCCACAAGCCAACTGGCTGTGTCACCGACGGAACCCTGGAATTATGGTTTTCGGATCATGCTTTTCCGAATCATGCTTTCCGAATGATTATTCAGAGCGCGTCCCTACAGGTTCCACGCCTGGATGACGTGCTCATCATTATGGAAGCCAAGAATCGCGAAGTGCGCGGTGTCTAGCTCCAAGTGACGGGCGAAATCAGCCGGTTGGCCAAGCCACACAGTGGTGAGAAGCCGCAAAATGTGGGCGTGAGCCACACACAGCACGTCATCGCCGCCGGCCACGATTGGCTCCAATGATTCCAGCAGGGTCGCCGTGCGATGCGCCGCTTCTTCAGCGGATTCACCGGGACCATTGACCACGTGCACAACAGTGCCGTCCGGCAGCATTTCATTATGCTCACCCTGCAAATCCTCCGGAAGCTCCAAAGGACCATCATCCCAGACGTTCCACGACTGCACACCGAGCGCCTGCGCCATCATGGCACGCGTGCGCCCCTCCGCCGCACCATAATCCCATTCAGCGATTTGCGCAGTGACATGATAATTCGGAAACCCCGCCAAACGAGCAGTGGACTGGGCACGTTCCAGCGGTGAGACAAAAATGTGATCAGGCAGGAAGCCATCGGGGAAGCGCTTGCGCAAGCGTTCACCAGCCTCGCGCGCTTGGTCTTCGCCGTTAAAGGTCAGCGGCAGGTCCGTGCGGCCAGTGTGCTGGCCTGAGATGCTCCAAGCCGTTTCGCCGTGCCTGAGAAGAACTATGCGACCATAACGTTCCTGTGTCATACAACCACTGTAGCAAGTCCAGACCGACTCGCCATACAATGAGCCTATGGAACACAAAGAAGAGATCATTCGCCTCATCAATCACGCCAATGATGCCGTGAAAGGCAGTACAGAGCAGGCACAGGCCGACCCCAATGGCCCCATGCGCGCGCTCTTTGGATTCGTTGCTACATCTCTGGGATCGATAGTGGTGGATGCCATCACCACTCGCGCATGGCGAGCGGGAGTGACCAAACATGGATTCAACCCGGAGTCAAAAGGGCTGCGCATACTGCAGGCAGCTCTTGCTGGCGCAGCCAGCGCGGCTGCCTCGGTAGCGATTGGAATGGTAGTGGACGCGATTATCGGACACAGCCCTATGCACAAGGGCAAGAAGGGCAACGCGCAATAAGCCCCTGCCACTAGCGTCAGCCCAGCACTAGGATGACTGGGTGACGTGGCCGTCACATGCCATTTCCCTTACAGCACGCATACAGCCAGCGCGCTTACAGGCGATTACTAATAGGCGGATATCAATAGCGGCGTCTAACGACGACGCGGCTTGTAACCGCGCTTGCGGGAGTGCGGCTTGTGGCCACCGGCTGATCGGAACGAATCGGCTTCACCATAATCAGAATGAGGTGGCGTATGCGTGAGGTGCCATGTGCCACAAAAACCACATTTGTACACCCACAGACGCACACCCCGCTCTGTTTCGCTTTGGTCAGCTGCCCGCAAGGCCGTCTGACGCTGCACGTACATGATTTTGCTGGTTGAAGGGCAGCGCTTCGGCACGAAATAATATGCCATGCTGTTCCTTCTCGAATGATGTACCCCTGACACAAAAGAGATGCATGCAGTGCGCACAAGGATATCTGCGCGAGGATTGTGCGTATGCAGGGTGTGCCCCGTGTGTGTGCCCGTGCGTGCGGGTGCGCTTATGCGGTTTGTTTGTTTTGTGTGGGTATGTGAAGGGGGTCCCGGGGTTGGCGTGTGGCCGATCCCCGGGACCCCCCGTGTGAGTGTTGGTGCGGCGGCGTGCTACTCTCCCACACCCTGCCGGGTGCAGTACCATCGCCGTGCCGGGCCTTAGCTTCCAGGTTCGGAATGG
>NZ_PGFC01000010.1 GCF_002797875.1 Pseudoscardovia suis | reverse complement strand
CCATTCCGAACCTGGAAGCTAAGGCCCGGCACGGCGATGGTACTGCACCCGGCAGGGTGTGGGAGAGTAGCACGCCGCCGCACCAACACTCACACGGGGGGTCCCGGGGATCGGCCACACGCCAACCCCCGGGACCCCCCACCATTACACCCACACAAAACAAGCAAGGCAACGAAGCCTAGCGTATCAAATTCCTGACAGATCCTAAGAACCCAGCAAATGCGCGGTCCAAGCGCTTTTCGGAGCTTGATTATTCCTTAAAGAATCCTGAATCTAGTAGTTATTCACATTTTTCCCTCTGTTCCATTCTCTGCTTCTCGCGTCCGTTATACTTTTCTTGTCCATTCCTTTTATCCAGAAGGTTGAGAGCCGGATTTATCCGGCACATGGTTTTCGTCGGGCACATGGGTGCCTCTGTGGCTTCTGGCAACCGAGCAGAAAGGCTCCTTTATGCCACGCCACGCACTATTACCGCGTCATGCCATGCCCGATTACCGGCATTTCCCCAATCGCGCTTTGCGAAGAGGTCTAGTCGGGTCTTTTACAGCCATGCGCTGGCTAGCATTGCTGGTCTTTGCTGGCATGCTATCCACGATTCTTGTATCCATGCCTGCACGGGCGGAAGTGTTGAAGCAACCTGGCTATTGGATCAATCCGACGTCAGACGGCCAGGTTTCCTATGGCAGACATGGGATTTCCTTGAGCGTTACGGGATATCATGGCGACAATCCTGAATACTGCATCGAGATGATGTATCGTTATATCACTCCTACTGCGTGGGAATCACGTGTTGTTGACAGCGTTGATTACAAGATTGCTGCATCCATGGTGGCTGCGCATCGCGCAGATCGCTCCGATGACGTGCAGGCGGCTATCAGTTATGCGATACATGAGCATTTGGATCCCTCCATTACCCCCGACCGTCTGAGAAGGCTCACCGATGTTGGCCTTGAAGGAGGGGATATCGCCCATGTGCGACAGTTGGCCGCTCAGTATTGGCAAGAGGCCACTCTTGCTGCGCCACAGGCATTTTCGAGCGAATATTCCTATGCGGATTGTCACAAAAGCGGCGTTATCAAGGTATTTGCCAAAAACGCAGTCGGGGGATATGCAAGCGGAGTTCCGTTTAGCATACAGTCCCAAGGTCCCATTGAAATTAAGCAGAGCAGCGGAACCACAACTGATGGCATCCTCGAAATCCCTTGGACGGCCACTGGCAATGGAAGCGCGGCCTATACGGTGACGTATTCCGACCCGATTGTGCATTCGAGCCATAACGATAATGCTCAAGACATCATCCGGTTTGAAGGCGAGCAGTCGCGGATAGTTCCTGAGATTCGGTTCGATGTGGCATTGCCGTACCAACCGACGGTTTCGAGCGTGGTTCCCCGTGTGCGTGTGGAACGCGGGTCTGTGCCGCTTGACACAATCGTGATGGGGATGAATGAGTCAGGAACATGGCCGCAGGGAGTGAGCATCCATGTCGAAGGCAGCCTGTACGGACCATATGCTTCCAAGGAACAGGCTGATGATGCAACCCAGTGGTCCAATGGCCTGCTCCGTGCTGAATCCGCGCACGATTTCAGTGCACCTGGGCAAAGCTACACGTTGAAAAAATCTGACGTGACTGCCACGAAAGAAGCGCTCGACGAGTTGCCCACCGGATGGTACCGCTGGGTGTGGCGAATCATCAAGGCACATCAAAGTCCGGAAGCACAATATCCGATGCTTGCCGATTACACGGATGAGCATGATGTGAACGAGACCGCATTGGTGATTCATGCAATGCAGGTGGAATTGGCATCGCAGGCGAGTGCGAGCACTGCGGTGCCAGGGCAGAAGCTTTGGGATGATGTAACCCTGCGTGTGAAGGATGTCAATGGAGACAGCAAGACGGATACCGGAGACTGGCTGCACCGTCCGGCTAAGGCTGGGCAGTCAGCGGATTCAGTCGAAACGCAGATTCCGCTGACGCTTACTGGTGGTTTGTACATGGTTCCCGGCACTTTGCCGACAGGGGGATCGGCGCTTCCACCGGGCGCGGTCAAAATCGCTGATGCTCGCATCGTGACTAATCGCGAGGGTACCGTCCGCGCTGATGGAATCGTTTCGCAGGCCGAAAGCGCGGCGGGAGTAAGCGAAGACGTTCTTACGATGAAGGACGGATACCGGCTCGATGATCTGCCGTCGGGAAGCTACTGGTGGCAGTGGTCGGCGCGAAATGCCGATCAAAAGGCCGCTCGTGAAGCGACAAATCATGCTGCTGCCGCAGACTATCCTCTGGAGCATGACGTGGCGATGATTCACGCTGATCCGCGAGAGAGCACCGAAGTGCTACGGATGCAGCCCACGGTCACATCCAGCGTGACTGGGGCATATAAGGACGCACAGTCTTTCGGAACAATAGACGGAGACTACAAGGGCGACCACAGTGCTGTGAGCGTTGTTGATGCCATGAGCATTCCCTGGCTGGGTGCGGCGAAGGCTCAGCGTGTTGAAAAAGGGCGGCGTCTTCTTGACACTGTCACTGTGGGACTGGATCCCACCGTCAAACATAACCGATGGTATGTGGCGGGAGATGCGTCCACGCCGGTGACAGTGCGTGTGCGCGGAGCATTGTATGGTCCGCTGAGCCGTGAGGAAGCGCAACGCATCATCACGGGCGCACAGGGCACGCAAGCCTCCCATGATAGGCAAAGCTCACAGAATGCACAGGGAAACAAGCCACTCGACGCAACCGACGATGTGGCGGATGCGCTCCCAGTCGCTGCGCGAGCCGTTCTTGATGTGTCGCAGCCTGGGACCTATGTGATTGACGGTGCCGCTGACGGCGCAGGGGAGCTTGCTGACACTGTGACGCTAGGGGAAGGCTTCGACCTGATTGATCCGCCCTCTGGTTGGTATTTATGGCAGTGGTCCATCGCTAATGCCGATCAGACGCAGCTTGCCAAGCAGACCGGGCATGCCATTCGTGTGAGCAGCGAGTCCGGGGAAGGTGGCGGTGAAAGCCGGCCGGCGTATCCATTCCTGCATGATGTGACGGACAAGCTTGGCAGCCTTGACGAGAACATCATCGTGCCTACAACGCCGTCCCTGACAAGCCTGGTCGTTACTCAATCGGATGACAGCGGGAACGGTGATTCATCCGGTGCTGAAGGCAAGGTGCGCACTGTCGATGATGCCACTGGTCTACTGGCTGTCACGGAGGGATCCCTCGTCGGCGACACGGTCAGTGTCGAGGCATCCACGCCACAGGATGTCTGGCTGCAGTGGAAGCAAAAGGCTGGCGTTTCGGGCGTGGACGCGCAGGTGAAGCCAATCTCGGTGACGCTGCACGGTGCATTGTATGCAGTGGACGAGGCACGATGGGCGCAATTGCGAGATTCGCCCTTGGACGCTGTACCACAGTGGGCTGGCGAACCAGTTGCGACACGCATCGTGAAAGAGGTAGACCATTTCGGCAGCTATGACGTTGAGCCTGTGAAAGTCAGCAAGCCGGGGGTGTACGTGTGGTATTGGCAGATGTCTGCAGACTTGTATACCGCCGATCATGTGACGGAGGAAGCGTGGGCGCAGTGGACGCACAGACTGGTACATCATGCTTTTGGTCTGACCTCGGAGAGCTTCGTGGTGCGGGAGGATGTGCGCGAGACGGGGTGCTCCATTCGCACAGAGGCGAGCGATGATGTGCCGGTGGGCGGGCAAATATACGACACCGCCATCATCACGTGTCTGGAAGGAACCCCGGCCGGGCAGATCCCCGACACTGTCGACTTCCCGCTATATCGGCAAGATCAAGGCGATGATGCGAATGCAGATACATTGGTGACCGTTTTGCCTGCAACCGCGGTGGATCCCGCAAACTTCCCGATCGTGGATGGATTTGTGGCGAAGACCACTGCAGTGCGGGTCGAGAGTGCTAAGACAACAGTGGATTCCGAAGGCACGTATTACTTCGCCGAACGAGGCTATGTGGATGGGGCGCAAGGGTTCCAAGGGGCTCGTCGTTGCCCTGACGAGACCGTGAGAGCCAAAGAGCTGGCCCAGACGGGAGGTGCCGCCATCGCAGTCGCACTTGTGTCTGCGGGATGTGGCGGATCGGGATTGGTGATTCGCCGGATTTGCACACGGATGACGGGTGGCGCTCGCAAACGACGTCATTAAGCCTCACTGCTCTATCTGTTCCGTACCGTTTCGGTCCGGAATCCGGTGTGATGAACGCATCCGGTGTGAGGAACGCATGATGCCCGCCTGCGGGCGCAAGCCTACAGGCGGGCATCATGCTCATGCCGGTCTTGAGCAAAGTCGAGATGAGAAAGCAAAGAACCGGCATCTGGCTAAGGAACTATGGTTCAGGGTCGGTGAAATCAGCCTCGATACTCAGCCTTCGATGGCGATTCGATGCGAATCCTCGACTTCCTGGGCGTTCTTCTTCGGAACGGTCAGGCTCAGGATGCCATTGGTGTACGTGGCCTTGATGTCATCGCGCTTGATGTCATCGCCCACGTAGAAGCTGCGAGTGCAGGTGCCGAAGTAACGTTCGCGGCGCAGATACTTGCCGTTCTTGTCCTTTTCGTCATCGTTGGATTCGCGCTTTGCCGTGACATTCAGATAACCGTTCTTCAGATCGACCTGAATGTCGTCCTTGTTGTAGCCGGGCAAATCCATGTCCACGGTGTAGGCGTCGTCGGATTCGCGAACATCCGTGGTCATCAGGTTGCGCTGCATGGCGCGAGTCGGCTGGGCGTTGTCAACGCCAGCTGCACGGAAGAAAGGATCTGCAAAGAAATCGTCAAAGATATTGTCACCGAAAACAGTGGGAAGCATTGCCATGATCTGTACTCCTTCATGAACTTGTAATTCTGCCCACCGGCCTTTCCGGTCGATGTCTGATTCTCAAGATAGAAGCTTTCGGGTGTCTCGGTGCGGAGTTTTACCGTGGGTGAAAAACTTGAGTCACGTAGACTCAAGTTTTGATTGCGCTGATTCTTGCCGTCGGTCGTGAGAAAGAAGCGGTTGCGCGAGAAGCGAGGGATGTGCGAAAAGAAGCGGTTGTGCGAAAAGCACAAAGTGCAAGAAAAACAAGAAGCAAGAGATTACAGAATATGGAGGAGGCGAGAGCGAGGCAGGAGGGCAGGTCCGGGATGAGAGGGACGCGGGATATGAAAAGGTGCCTGATGATCGTTCCGGCACATGCCGGCATCGGCGATTCAGGCATCTGGGGTTTGTAGATGGGCGTATCTGCGCGGTGGCGCACATCCTGAGGATGCGTGTTGGCAGGTCATGCACCCGCAGACCAAAGACGTCTATAGGAGCATGACCTGCCTTGGAATCCGCTCAGATGAAAAGCTTGAACAGGGCAACGCCCACAATGGCGCCGCAGATCGGGGCGACGACTGGAATCCACGATTCCGTCCAATGCGACGATCCCTTGTGCGGCAGAGGAAGGATCTGGTGCAGCAGGCGAGGCATGAGGTCTCGTGCGGGGTTGAGCGCCGGGCCGGTCGGGCCGCCAAGAGCTGCGACAAGGGCGCCGCATACCAAGCCGACGGTGATGGCGCCAGCAGCGAGATTGGCCTTGCCCCACGGCAGGCTCAGCGAGCACAATGCGCACAGCACGAGCACAAGCGTGCCCACGAACTCGTTGACGAAGTAATTGAACTTGTTGTTCGCGGCGTCATTCGTCGAGAACGTGCCGAACACGGCGTCCACATCCTCGGTCTGCTTGTAATACGGCAGATAGCACAGCACAACGATGAGCTGGCCGACAACCGCGCCCAGAATCTGCGCAATGATGTACGGCAACACTTCGTTCCACGGGAACATGCCGTTGATTGCCTGGCCGATGGTCATAGCCGGGTTGATATGCGAGCCGGAAATGCCACCGAACATGAGGCAGGGGAACATGACGCCGCAGGCGTAGCCGATGACGATGACAATCCAGCCGGCATGGAATTCCTTGGAGCCTTTGAGCGACACAGCGGCAACGGAACCATTGCCGAGGATCAGCAGGATTGCCGTGCCGAGGAATTCGGCAAGCAGACGTGTAGCGAGGGGATAATCCACCGTTCTTCTCTTTCTGTGATGGTCGGGTGCTGCAGACAGCATCCTTACAGACAGCTCCCCAGCGCAGGGCGCTGCCTAGTAATGAGGGTATGGAGTGCATGAATCGTCTCATGCGGAATCCCTGGGCAGGGCGGACATCCGCCTCACCGCGGTCCGTTGGGCGGCGATATGCGTCACGGCCGTGCGCAGGCTTGGCCGGGGATGTGCGGCGGATCGGCGATGCCGGGCGTCACGCAAACAGATGAGAGTCTACCATTGCATGTGGAAACAGTATGCATGCGGAAACAGTATGTATGTGGAAATGATGTGCGCATGGGAACGCTGCGAATGCGGAAACGATGCACGCATGGCAATAATGCGGCGCATGGCAACAATGAGCGTGCGGAAACAATGCGTGCATGGGGACACTGCGGCGTGAGTGCGCCATGGAAGGAGTTGGGATGAACGCTTCGAGCGAATCCAATGGCCTTGCTGCGGATGCGTCGACCGCAGATGTGCCGACCGCAAATGCTCCGACCGTGAATGCTTGGATCGGCCGTTTGGCTCCCTCTCCCACGGGTAGGCTGCATATCGGCAATGCCTATGCCGCGCTCGCCGCATGGTTGAGCGCTCGCAGCCGTGGCGGGCGGCTCGTGTTGCGCATCGAGGACATTGATCGGCCGCGTTGCAAAGCCGGCGCAGACACGGCAATCATGGAGGATCTGCGGTGGCTGGGATTGGAATGGGATGGCGACCCCATCTGGCAGTCAGCGCGAACGGCGTTGTACGACGAGGCGCTGCAGAAATTGCAAAGCGAAGGCGTCATCTATCCGTGTTTTTGTTCAAGGGGGCAATTGCGCGCGGCGTCCGCTCCTCACGATGACGATGGATTCTTCATCTACCCCGGCACGTGCCGTCGTCTCAACAGTGAGGAACGGCAGCGCCGGCTGGATGCGGGGGATCGGCATTCGTGGAGGATTGCCATGCCTGACACGGACGTAACGGTGCACGACCGGATCTTCGGCGACCATACGTTCAACCTCGCCCGGGATTGCGGTGATGTGGTGCTGCGTCGCTCTGATGGAATCGTGGCCTACCAGCTTGCCGTCACAGTGGATGACATGGCGCAGCGCGTCACCGACATCGTTCGAGGCCGTGATTTGCTGCGTTCGGCGGCAATTCAGCTGTGGATACGACATTGCCTGGGTCGTCCGGATCGTCCGGGGCGTCCGGTTGCGGAGAGCTCCCATTCCAATGCTCCGACTCCCAGCAATCCGTCATTCGCCCACTTGCCATTGTTGGATGATGAGTCCGGCAAACGTTTGGCAAAGCGCAACCAGGCGATTGACTTGGCCACGTTGCGTGCCAGCGGTGTGTCGCCGCAGACGGTGGTGGGATACTGCGCGTGGCTTATGGGCATCGTGGATTTGCCTGAGCCGCAGAATCCCAGTGACCTGCTTGCGGCATACTCGGAGGCTCGAATCGCCACGAATCCACAGGACAGAGCAATCGATGTGCATGCGTTGTATGAGTGATGCTGTGCGAGCGACGCGGCGCGCAGGGCAACCCGCGCAGGGCAACCCATCCGCGCAGGGCAACTCCCGCAGGGCAACCCGCACAGGGCAACCCATCCGCACAGGGCAACCCGAGCAGGGCAACCCGTCCTGGCGTCTCATCGGTGCAAGGTAATCCGTCAGTGGTAAAACGTCATACAGGAATGATTTTGAGGAGGTGCCATGACCGCCTACATGGATCACAAGGACTTGGCCAATCGCACAATCGACCAGGCGCGGGCGAGTCAGATTCGCGATGGAGTGCATGTGGTGCTCGATCGCATCGCCAAGGCGGAGGCGGCGGCCGGACGTGCCGAGGGCAGCGTCAAGCTGCTTGCCGCCACGAAGACGCGTGATGTGGGTGAGATCATGGCGGCGATAGAGGCCGGTGTGCGTCTCATCGGCGAGAACCGTCCGCAAGAGGTCGAGGTCAAGGCCGCGCCGTTGCAAGAAGAATGCGCTGCGCGTGGCATTGCGCTCGCCCCCTCGGCGAATATCGGCGCTTCCGATCCGCAGCCACTGCAGTCGCCAAGCGTGGGATTCCATCTAATCGGCCAGCTTCAGGCCAATAAGATCAACAAGGTGCTGGGAGTTGTCGAGACCATTGAATCAGTGGATTCCCTGAAACTTGCCCAGCGCATATCCTCCCGCGCCATTGCCCGCGGCATCGTCGCAGGAGTGTTCGTCGAAGTCAACGAGTCCGGCGAACAAAGCAAGTCCGGATGCGCGCCGGAAGCGGCATACGACTTGGTGCATGAGATCGACCAGCTGGACGGCGTGTGCGTGCAGGGCCTTATGACGATTGGCGCTCACGTGGACGACGAGACACGCATCCGCAACGGTTTCGCCCACCTGCGTCAGCTGCGTGACAGCCTGCTCGCCGATGTGCCCACCTGCACCCAGCTGAGCATGGGCATGACGAACGATCTGGAATACGCCGTGGCGGAAGGCAGCACGATTGTGCGCGTCGGCACAGCGGTGTTTGGCCCCCGGGCATTCATTTAAAGGCATTCATTTAAATAAAAGACTGCCGAATCCATAGGTATCTGTAGAGAAAGGCTGCCGGATTCACAGACCGTTTCAAAGGCTGTTGGATGTAACAGGCCGCCGGGCGCCTTAAGGCGGAAGGCTGTGCGTGGCGCTCGCGTAACGAGGCAAGGCAAGGCGCGAAAGGCGCCTGTTGATACGTGATGGCGGTTAGACTGGGCGTTATGAGAATTGCGCGTTTCACCATCGATGATTCGATTCGTTATGCCTTCGTTCAACGTGACTCCCAGGACGGCCTGGACTATCTGGTGGAGCTTGATGGATTCCCCTTCGGGGCGGAGCCGGTGCAGCCTACGGGCAAGCGGTACGGCCTCGACCATGAGGGACTGCGTCTGCTCGCTCCAGTGATTCCTTCGAAGGTGCTGGGGCTTGCAAAGAACTATGAGGCGCACGCCCAGTGGATGGCGGGAGACCCTTCCGCCCATGCGCCTGAGGAGATGGTGATTTTCTCCAAGCCCAGCACGGCTGTCATTGGCCCCGATGATCCGATCGTGCTGCCATCGTTCTCCCATGACCTCAATTTCGAGCCTGAAGTGGCGGTGGTGATCGGTCGTGTGACGAAGAACGTGAGCGAAGCGGATGCAATGAAGCATGTCTTGGGATTCACGTGTGTCAACGATGTGACGCTGCGCGACCTGCAGGGAAGCGATCCGATGTGGACGCGCGCGAAGGGCTTCGATACGTCCTGCCCGTTGGGACCGTGGATCCAGACCGAGCTGGATTACGCCGATGCCAAGATTTCATTCAGCCTCAACGGCAAGAATGTGGACAAAGCGTCGGGCAGCACCAAGAACCTGGTGCATTCGATTCCTTCGCAAATCGCTTTCATCTCGTCGTTCATGACGCTGCTGCCAGGCGATGTCATCCTGACCGGCACCCCGGACGCATCAGGGTCGCTCAAGCCTGGTGACGAAGCCATCGTGCATGTCGAAGGCATTGGCGATTTGCGCAATGTCGTCGTGCAGGGCTGACCGACAGCTCATAAAACACGCCATAAAACAGCAGACTGCGCCCGCGCCGCCGCAATGAAGCTTCGTCAAGATGCCACACAGCGGACGGTACACCGCGTAGTCCGGCTGCACCACGTAAGATACAAAAAGCAAGGCTCGCGCTTGCGACCCCGGCCCTGCGGGAGGGATCTGGGCGCTCCATGGAGAAAGGCATTTCAATGGCACAAAATGACGCACCGATTCGTGTCGCGTTGCTCGGCGCTGGAACCGTCGGTTCTCAGACTGCACGTCTGCTCGTTGAGCAGGCTGATGAACTCGAGGCGCGCATCGGCCGCCGTATGGAACTCGTGGGCATCGCAACGCTCGATCCTGTCGACGCCCCGTGGATTGACCAGTCCATCGTCACTAATGACGCTTCCGAGCTGGTCACCCGCGCCGATATCGTCATCGAATTGATCGGTGGTATCGAGCCGGCACGCACGTTCATCCTCAAGGCCATCGAAAACGGCGCATCTGTGGTGACCGCCAACAAGGCGCTGCTTGCCAAGGATGGTCCGGAAATCTACGAGGCGGCCCGCAAGAAGGGCGTGGACATCTACTTCGAGGCAGCCGTGGGCGGTGCAATCCCGATTGTGCGCCCGCTGCGCGAATCCATGGTTGGCGACCGCATCAACCGCATCATGGGCATTGTCAACGGCACGACCAACTACATCCTCGACGAAATGACGACGAAGGGTCTCGACTTCGACGAGGTGCTCAAGGCCGCCCAGGACGCAGGTTTCGCTGAGGCGAATCCGACCGCCGACATCGACGGCTTCGATGCCGCTTCCAAGGCCGCCATCATGGCATGCCTCGCGTTCCATCGCGACGTGCGCATCTCCGATGTGCACACCGAGGGCATTCGCAACATCACCGCTGCCGATATCGCAGCCGCGAAGGCGTTGCATCGCGTCATCAAGCTGCTTGCCGTCGTCGAGCAGAACGACAAGGACGAGATTTCCGTGGGCGTGTACCCGGTCATGCTGCCGGAAACCCACCAGCTCGCCAAGGTCGGCGGTTCCTTTAATGCCGTGTTCGTTGAAGGCGAAGCCTCCGACGACCTCATGTTCTACGGCCGTGGCGCTGGCGGTGCTCCGACCGCTTCTGCCGTCGTTGGCGATGTGGTGACCGAGGCGCGCCATCGCGTCACCGGCACCGTTGGCCCGGACATTCCGCTGTATTCCAACGCACCGATTCTTGACGCGGCAGACAGCACCTCCAGCTACATGCTGCGCATGAGCGTGTTCGACAAGCCGGGCGTGCTTGCCAACGCTGCACAGGTCTTCGCCAAGAATGGCGTGTCCATCAAGAGCGTGCAGCAGATGGAAGCCGAGGCCGAGGACGGCACCCATGAGCTGTGGGTTATCACTCACGCTGTGAGCGACCGTCTGATCCGCTCCGTCGTTGAAGAGCTGGAGCAGTCCGTCAACGACATCAAGTCCGTGCTGTCTGTCATCCGTGTGTTCACCGAGTAATCGGAATCCCTGATTTCAGCAGAACGGGCGTGTTTCACGCAGAACGGATGTGACCGGCTGCCGTCGTTTTCGGCGGCAGCCGCACTAATCAGACCTGCCGGCACCGGCAGCGTCACACAGCAATTCGGCAGCAGCAATTAGCAATAGCAAACAAGGCAGCAATCAACAAACAGCAATCGACTCAGAGAAGACGAGGTGGACGCATGGCATCCGACATGCCGATCAATGGGGAATCCGCTGGTTTTGAGACGCAGGGGCCGCGCATCGTGCGGGTGACCGTGCCCGCCACAAGCGCCAACCTCGGTCCTGGTTTCGATACCGCAGGCCTGGCGCTCGGCATGCGCGATTCGATTGAATTCGAGCGCCTGCCGCAAGGCGAGGTGCGCATCAGCATTCACGGCGAAGGCGAAGACACCTTGCCCCGCGACGATTCGCATCTTGTGGTGCGCGCCTACCATCAGGCGTGCGAGGCATTCGGATTCCCCGTCACCGGCTTGCGTCTTGATGCCACGAACCGCATTCCTCAGGCACGAGGCATGGGGTCGAGCGCTGAGGCGATCACGGCAGGTGTGACCGCTGCAATGGCATTGAACGGACGCGATCTTGACCGCGCCACGCGCGACGCGATTTTCGACGTCGCCGCCCGCATCGAGGGACATCCCGACAATGTGGCGCCGGCGGTGTATGGCAACATGACGGTGTCGTGGAACTTCGACGCCGCGCACGAAGTGCCTTCACGTGAAGCCGATGCCCCCGGCGTATTGCTGGCCAACGGCTCGGGCGCACGCTTCCCCGGTGCGTCGCGGCCATTCAGCGCTGGCTATCACACCCAGGTGTATGAGGTTTCCCCACGCATCAATGCGTGGATTTTCATCCCCGACTATGAGCTTTCCACCGAACGCGCCCGTCAGGCATTGCCGGCGCAGGTGCCGTATCAGGATGCTTTGCTCAACGTGTCGCGCGTCGCATTGCTGCCGGCTGCCTTGGGCGGATTATGCGGCGAGGACACGAATTCCATTCTGTTCAGCGCCACTGCGGATCGCTTGCACCAGGATTACCGCGCACCTTTGATGGAGCCCAGCGCTTCGCTTATGCGACGGTTGCGCGCTTTTGGCTACGCGTCGATGATTTCCGGTGCCGGTCCCTGCGTCATTTGCGTGCATGACGGCGACGACACCAGCAATATCGCGCGCGTCGTGTCCCAGGCGCTTGAATCCGGGCATTGGCGCATGGAACATCTTCCCATCGACACCCAAGGCGTGCTGGCTGAGACAATCGCCTGAAACGCGACGGTCTGTGAAGAATTCACGAATTCAAGGAAGTGTTTGATGAGCGTTTCCGTCATTCTGGCTTCGCAATCGCGGCCGCGTCGCAATCTTCTTGTGCAATCCGGTATCCTGCCGCTGATTCGCGTGTCTCAGGTCGATGAGCCTGCTGCATTGCGGCGTGCCGCTGAAGTCAAGGGCGTGGATGATGTGCGCCAGATTCCTCCGGCCGAGCAGGTGCAGATTCTTGCCGATGCCAAGGCGCAGGCCATTGCAGACATGTATGGGCAGATTGCGCGCACCGCTCGCGGAGCCACGGGGCAGCTGGTCGAGAGCCTTCCGCTGGAAGACGGTTTCGGCACCGTCGCCCGCACCATGCCCATCCGCGAAGCATTGCGCAATCACGAAGGCATGGTCGCCGCCAACCGAGGACCGCTCGTCATTGGGTGCGATTCCATGTTTGAGTTCGAAGGCGCCGTATACGGCAAGCCACACACCCCGCAGGTCGCGCGCGAGAGATTACGCGCAATGAGCGGCAAGGAAGGCGTGCTGTGGACGGGGCACTGCGTCATTGACGTTTCCACAGGCCAGACCGCCCATGCCACGAGCCATGCGAAAGTGCGCTTCGCCTCCATGAGCGACACGCAGATTGACACGTACATTGCCAGCGGCGAGCCGCTCCAAGTTGCCGGATGCTTCACCTTGGAAGGGCTGGGCGGTCCGTTCATCGACTCCATCGAAGGCGATCCCAGCGGCATCATCGGTCTGAGCCTGCCAACGGTGCGGAGCCTCGTCGTCGAGCTTGGGTACGAATGGACAGACTTGTGGAACCTCGTGACAGCGGGCGGAGTGCATCCGGGCGTGCCTTTGGAAGACACGCAGCATGATACGGATGCCGCCAAGAATGGGAGCGGCGCTGACGCAGATCCTGCGAAGCAAGCTCCCAAAGACAACGTGCACCAACCGGGAGACGGCTGGGTGGACTGCCCATGCGGCCATCGCCATTGGGGTCGCAACGGCGCTTCCGGCGTGTTGTTGGCGCGTCGCAATGCGACAACCGGTGAGGTGACGCAGGTCTTGCTCCAGCATCGTGCATTGTGGAGCGCGGAAGGCGGCACGTGGGGTGCGCCGGGAGGCGCCACCGCTGACGGTGAAAGCCCGTTGGAGGGAGCGCTGCGCGAGAGCTTCGAAGAAGCGAACATCCGCCCCGAAGACATTGATGTGGTGGGTGCATATCGCGAAAGTCACGGTGCGTGGAGCTACACGACGGTATTGGCTTTCGAAAAGCCAGGGCACACGGTCATCCCGCGCGCCAATGATGATGAGAGCCTGGAGACATGCTGGGTGAGCGTGCCTGCGGTCGATTCCCTCACCTTGCTGTCTGCGATGCGCCGCGATTGGGATGATCTGATTGCACGGTTGCGCAAGATTTCCCAATCAATGCTGTAACAGCCGAGGCTGCGCAAACCAAGGTTGCGAAAACCGACGCTATGAACGCTAAACGCGGTGAAACCGAGGTGAAACGTCACCGTTGCGCAAACCTGGCGCCACAAATCCGCGGCGCGCCGTGCGGCGGGTTCATCCCAGCAGCAACGCTACGAGGGCGATGATGATAGGCGATGTCATCGTGCTCAGCAGGATTCCGTCACGGGCAAAACGCATGCCCACGTTGTAACGGGCGGCGTAGTTGTACACGTTCTGACCGCACGGAAGCGCGGCAAGCACAACGCAGCCATACAGCGTCGTGCCGCGGAACCCCATGAGGAAGTAAGCCAGCAGGAACGCGATGATCGGCATCGCCACGTTCTTGAGAACCACGACGGTCGCCGTGGCGGAGCGATCCGAATCCTTGCCCATCGGGCGCGAGCCATGCAATGACATGCCAAACGCCATGAGGATCATCGGCACAGCGGATTCGCCGATCATGTTAATGGGATCGAACAGCCAATTGGGCACGATGAACGTGCCTGCCTGTGAACTGATCCATGAAACGAGGATGCCGCCCAGCGAACCGATGAGCAATGGTTGGTGCAACGGCTGCGTGAGGATTTTCTTGGCGCTTGCCTTGCCAGAGGTCGCGATGTCGAGCGTCGTCAGGGCTATTGGTGTGAACAGCGCCTGCTGCATCACGAGGATAGGCGCCACGAGGCCAGGATTGCCCAAGATGTATGTGGCGACGGGCAGGCCGATGTTGTTGGAGTTGAGATACATCGAGTTGAGGCAGCCCACGGTCGCATTGGCCAGGTCCATGTGGAAGAACGCTCTGTTGAGCAAGAAGAACGCAAGAGCGACGAGAAATGCCGACAGGAACGCTACGATGATGGACGAATGAAAGATGGTGGACAGTTCCTGCTGCGACAGCGTGGCGAACATCAGGCACGGGCTGGAGATGAAGAACGAGAACCGGTTGAGCACCATCTGTGCCTGGGGGCCGCCGATGCGCATGCGCGCGGCGACGTATCCCACGCCAATCACGATGCCGATGACGGCGAAGCCCTCCATGGCGTTGATAAGACCCGACATTCTTCCTCCTTGCAAGTGCGGCGCGCAAACCGCATCATGGGTGGGCAGGCTGCCACGCTGGCGTGTAAATCGCCGTCTCCTTTACGATAGGCGTATGAGCACGATAGATATTGATGCGTCCGCATTCCAATCCAGCGGGGCAGATCCCCGCAAGCCTGATGCCCAGGTGTTGAACTCGCTTGCCATGCAACTGTGCGCCTGCTATTCGGTGTCTGATTCCGAGAAGGAGCTGGCCGACGCGGTCGAACGTTTCCTCAAGAGGTTCGGTCATCTGGAGGTCATGCGCCAAGGCGACACCGTGATTGCTCGTACGAATATGGGACGAGCCACCCGCGTCATTCTTGCTGGACACCTCGACACAGTACCAGTGATTGACAACTTCCCGCCTGCATGGCTGGAGCCGGGCGATGCGACGATCCGTGAGGACGTCGCTGCGGCGCATCCCGGGGAGCGTGTGCTGTGGGGGCGCGGCGGAGTGGACATGAAAGGCTCCGATGCCGTGTTTCTGTGGCTTGCAGCGGTGCTGACGCAACCGGCGTGCGACATCACGTATGTGTTTTATGACCATGAGGAGGTCTCCGCCGACAAGAACGGCCTGGGCAAGGTCGCCGCAGCGCATCCTCAGTGGCTGGATGGTGATTTCGCGGTGATTGGCGAGCCCACGGGCTGCGGCATCGAAGGCGGCTGCAACGGCACGATGCGTTTCGATGTTGTGACGCATGGCGTGGCAGCGCATTCGGCGCGTGCATGGATGGGCGACAATGCGATCCACAAGGCCGGCGAAGTGCTCGACCGCCTCAACGCTTATGAACCCGCCACCGTGGAGGTCGATGGCCTCGAATACCGGGAGGGACTCAACGCCACGCTTATTAGCGGCGGCAAAGGCACGAACGTCATTCCTGACGAATGCCGTGTGCATGTCAACTACCGTTTCGCACCCGACAAGTCCATTGCGCAGGCCAAGGCTCTCATGTTTGGCGCAGATTGCCCGGTAAAGCTCGACGGTGGCGAATGCCAGGCGACGGGAGGCGTGTTTGAGGGGTTCGACATCGAGATGAAGGACGAGAGCCCCTCCGCCCGCCCAGGTCTTACCGACCTGCAGGCATCCAAGCTCGTGCGTTTTGTCAAGGAGCGCACGGGGCGCGATCCGGTTGCCAAGCTGGGGTGGACGGACGTCGCGCGTTTCTCGGCGCTGGGAGTGCCGGCCGTGAACTTGGGGGCCGGCGATCCGCTGCTTGCACACAAGGCTGATGAACAGCTTGCCGAAGGCGACCTTGTGCTCATGGCGCAAATCCTGGGGGATTGGCTGGGCTGACGCAACGAGCGTGGCTGGTGCGGCGGCGGAATTTACGATTCCGTGGCCGGCCAGCCTATCGGCACGGTGACGTCTGGCAACGATGGCATCTGACGACAGGGTTCGACAGACAAGGGCGTCTGACAAACAGGGCATCATGGCAGACAAGGGTGCCTGACAAACAGAGGGTCTGACTAGCGGGTGTCATGACAAACGGGAAAACTGTGCCATACTTGTAGACGGTGGTTCTGCATGCCACCGTTGTGCAGAGGCGTAGACCCCCTTCGATAAGGCTGCGATAGCCCATGGAATCGAAAGCGTAGGCGTCCGCCCTGTGCCAGCAGACTTTTATTGGCTTGTTGTCGGTGTACGCAGCGCGGTGAGAGCGCGTGACGGCCGACCCATATGTACAGGGCGTGGTGCAGCGCGTCTCGAGGAGCACAGTGTCAACGAACAGCACAGTGTCTAACAGCACAGTGTCACAAAATTCAACAATCTCAGAAGGCAACTCGAATTCTGGCAGCGCCAGCCAGCCGACGCCGTCCCCTGCGTCAATGGCGCCCCGCCGCAGGTCGCGCAGCCGTCGCGTTGTAAGAGGCGTGGGCGAGACGACGAACACCGTCGTGGAGCATTCCCCGGCGGAATCCGCCGATGCAGGCAATGCGGCGAATGATGCGCGCACCGTGCGCATCGCCGCGCTCGCGTCGGAGATTTTCAGCGATCCTGGCATTTCCGTGAAATCGGCGGATGCGTCGGCTGCTTCCGACGCCGATTCTTCTGATTCCCACACGACCCGTGGACGTCGTGCATCGCTTCGCTCCACCAGGCAGTCGCAAGGCCGCCATGGCACGCAAAATGCCGATGCCGCGCAATCCGCGCAGGCCGCATCCGATGAGCAGGATGACGGCGCGCGCGTAACCCGTCGCACGAGAAGGAGAAGCGCGGAACGCGTGGCTCTTGCGCCGTCCGCTGATTCCAGCAAGCGCTCTGTTGACCAAGACGACAACGATGAGGAACCCTCTGCTCGCGCTCGCCGCGCTCGCCGCGCAGTGAGCCAGATCCTGGAATTCTCCAATCCTGAAGTGGCGGTGTCGTCGCGCGCCCATGCGGATTCATCGGCGCGTCCGATGATGTCGTTGCTGTTCCAGGAGCCGACGGCACGTCCGGCGTCGGCATTCGGCGAGGCGTCGGATGGCGGCGATACATCACGCCATCATGATGAGAACGCTGATGAGATTCACGCCGTGCGTACGCGTAGGCGTCGTCGTTCGGCTTCGTCCGAGGGGAATTCCGCCTCGGATATTCGTGAGGATGATTCCCGTGAGGATCGTTCGGGGCGCACAGACCGTGATGAATCCGACTCGGAGCAGTCAGGCAGCCGCAGGTCGCGTCGCTCCCGCCGTCTCAATGCGCAGGAACGCCGTGCCGCCGCGGAAGTCGAACACATCGAAGAGGACCTTCAGTACGACGACATCACCTACACTCCGGTGGAAGGCGAGACCGGCCGCGCATCCGATGAGGAATCCGAAGGCCGCTCCCGCGATGATTCCGACGAATCGGGCGTTGTCACCCGCACCCGTCGCCGTCGTCGCCGCCATGGGGATGAGAACGACGTTGAGGAATCCGCAGAAGCGGAGGAGCAGACCGTCACCCGTCGCCGTCGCCGTCGCCACGCCGGCAAAGGCGAGGACGAGAAGGACATCATCCCCCGTTCGCGCAAGCAGCAATACATCGACGAAATCACCGATATCGAAGGCTCCACACGACTCGAGGCCAAGAAGCAGCGCCGTCGCGACAACCGCCGTGACCGTTCGCGCCAGGCCTTGATCACGGAACAGGACTTCCTCGCCCGCCGTGAAAGCGTCAATCGCCTCATGGTCGTGCGCGAGAAGGAACGGCACACCCAGATCTCCGTCATCGAAGACAACACCCTTGTCGAGCACTATGTCTCCGACATCCAGGAGGTCTCGTCGGTCGGCAACATCTATCTGGGCCGTGTGCAGAACGTGCTGCCCAGCATGGAAGCCGCATTCGTCGACATCGGCCAGCCGCGCAACGGCGTGCTGTACGCAGGCGAAGTCAATTGGGACACGACGCGTCTTGACGGGCAGCCGCGCCGCATCGAGCTTGCCTTCAAGTCCGGCGACCCGGTGCTCGTGCAGGTCACGAAGGATCCGATCGGTCACAAGGGCGCACGACTCACGTCTCAGGTGACCCTTGCCGGCCGCTTCCTCGTGCTCGTGCCGTCGGGCGGCATGACCGGCGTGAGCCGCAAGCTGCCTGCGAGGGAACGCGCCCGCCTGAAGTCGATCGTGTCGAAGATCGCCCCCAAGGACATGGGTGTCATCATTCGCACCGCTGCCGAAGGAGCGTCTGAGGAAGCGATCGTCAAGGATCTGGAACATCTGAGCCGTCAATGGGAATCCATCAGCTCCAAGCAGAAGGAATACCAGCATTCCCGTCGTCCGCATCTGCTCCAAGGCGAACCGGATGTGGCGATTCGCGTCGTGCGTGACATCTTCAACGATGATTTCTCCAAGCTCGTCGTCGAAGGCGACCGCGTGTATGAACGCATCACCCAGTACTTGGAATCCACCGCGCCCGACCTGCTCGACAGGTTGGAGAAGTGGGACCCCGCCGAGCACAACGGCAAGGATGTGTTCGACAAATGGTCCATCGACAGCCAGCTGCGCAAGGGCATGGAGCGCAAGGTGTATCTGCCTTCCGGCGGGTCGCTTGTCATCGACCGCACCGAGGCCATGACGACGATCGATGTGAACACCGGCCGTTTCATTGGCAAGGGCAAGTCCTTGGAAGAAACCGTGACCCGCTGCAACCTGGAGGCTGCCGAGGAAATCGTGCGTCAGCTGCGTCTGCGCGACATCGGAGGCATGATCATGATCGATTTCGTCGACATGGTGCTGCCCCAGAATCGCGACCTTGTGTTGCGTCGTCTCGTCGAATGCCTCTCGCGCGACCGCACGAAGCACCAGGTGGCAGAGGTCACGTCGCTGGGTCTGGTGCAGATGACGCGCAAGCGCGTCGGTCAGGGTCTGGTCGAGGCGTTCTCGGAGGAATGCCCCACATGCAAGGGCCGTGGATTCATACTCCATGACGAGCCGATCGTCTCTGCGTCCTATGATGACCCGTACGCGTTGAAAGGCGGCGACCCGTTCATTAAGACGAACAAGCATAACCATGGCACGCAGGTTCCCGAGCATGAGATTCAGCCCAGTTCCACCCCTGCTGTCAAGGCCAAGCTTGCACAGATTGCGGCAGCCGCCCAGGCGGCCGGAGCCGCATCTGCTCGCCGGGCCGACTGACGGTGTGTCATTTGCGCCTCGGGTACCTCGGGTGCCTCGTGCGATTCATGCACACGGTGAGCCCGAGGCGCAGGCGGCGGCGTGTCGGTTTGGACGAACAATTTGACTTACCATTGTTTGGTGGTCTATATTAGTCAGTCGGTGTCGTGCCACAGACGTCTTCTGTTCCTCGAAGCTTGAGACGGAGCAGGTCGGATGCTGTGAAACGGCGAAATCCCAGAACTTATAGGCAAGGTAAAACTATGTACGCGATTGTGAAGGCCGGCGGTCATCAGGAGAAGGTCGAAGTCGGCGACAAGATCACCGTCAACCGTCTCGATGCGGCCAATGGTGATACCGTTGAGTTCCCCGTCATCCTCCTCGTCGACGGTGACAAGGTCACTGTGAACGCCAAGGATCTGGCCAAGGTTTCCGCCAAGGGCGAGGTCGTGGCTGATGACGCCAAGGGACCGAAGATTCGTATCCAGAAGTTCAAGAACAAGACGGGCGTCGCTCGTCGCAAGGGCCATCGCCAGAAGCTGACCACGGTCAAGATCACCTCGATCGCCTGAGTCGCCGTCAGCATTCGGAAAGGATTTCATCATGGCACATAAGAAGGGCGCGTCCAGCTCTCGTAACGGTCGCGATTCAAACCCGCAGTACCTCGGTGTCAAGAAGTACGGCGGCGAAGCAGTCCTCGCGGGCAACATCATCGTCCGTCAGCGTGGCACCAAGTTCCACCCCGGCCACAACGTGGGCATGGGCAAGGACCACACGCTGTTCGCACTGACCCCGGGCACCGTGAAGTTCGGCGTGCGCCGCGACCGCAAGGTCGTCGACGTTCTCAACGCTGAGTGAATCACACTGCGTGAATCAGTCTGACATACGTTAATGCAAAGGCCGCGCCACAAAAAGCGCGGCCTTTTGCTATCCGCCGTGCAAACCGCTGACGCCGAGGCTTGGCGTTCAGCCCCCCATCCTTACATCTTTCTCACGGGAGAACCATCATGAGTGAATTCGTCGATAGGACAACGCTGCATGTCAAAGGCGGCGACGGTGGCAACGGCGCGGCATCCATCCGCCGCGAAAAATTCAAGCCCCTCGCCGGTCCTGACGGAGGCAACGGCGGTGATGGCGGATCGGTGATCGCCGTAGCCGACCCCAACGCCACGACCTTGCTCGACTACAGCTATATGCCGCATCGCACAGCCCAGTCCGGCACCATGGGGCAGGGCGATGACAAGGACGGTCGAAAGGGAGCGGACATGATACTGCCCGTCCCGGTCGGCACCGTCGTGTTCGAAGCGCTGCCCAAGACCGGTGACGCGGATGCGGATGCCGATGCCAAGCAACGTCATGAGCACGGCCGTCTGCTGGCAGATCTGCGTCATGCCGGAGACCGCTATGTGCTCGCGCAAGGAGGCACGGGCGGCCTTGGCAACCGCGCGCTGTCCAGCAAAACCCGCCGCGCCCCCGGTTTCGCGCTGCTCGGCGAACCCGGTCAGGAACGCGACGTCGTGCTCGAGCTCAAGTCCATTGCGGATGTCGCGCTCGTGGGATACCCCTCCGCCGGCAAATCCAGCCTGATCGCTGCAATGAGCGCGGCACGCCCCAAGATCGCGGACTACCCGTTCACCACGCTCGTCCCCAATCTCGGAGTCGTCGTGGCAGGTGATGACCGCTTTACGATTGCAGACGTCCCGGGCCTCATTCCGGGCGCCGCGCAGGGCAAGGGCCTGGGCTTGGAGTTCCTGCGTCACATCGAACGCACTGAGGTCATCGCGCATGTCATCGATTGCGCCACATTCGAACCGGACCGCGATCCGATCAGCGACTACCACGCTTTGGAAAACGAGCTGGGGCAATACGCTGAGTCGCTTGACCTGCCGATCGGCACGATTCCAATCGCCGAAAGGCCACGCGTCATCATCCTCAACAAGTGCGATATCCCGCAGGCGCGCGAGCTCGCTGAATTTGTCAAGCCTCAGTTCGAAGACATGGGCCTCACTGTGGTATGCGTGTCCACCGCTTCGCATGAAGGCCTGAAGGAGCTCACGTTCTTGCTGGACAGCATGGTCAAGGAGCTTAAGGCGCGTTTGGCGCAGCAGGAACAGGACCACGAGGAGGAACGCGAGGTCATCCGCCCGCTCGAAGACATGCCTCGCCGCCGCCAGAATGGCAAGGCCAAGGGCTTGGGCTACGACTTCCAGGTCGAACGCCGTCAAGACACGTCGGGCAACTATTGGTTCGAAGTCACCGGCGCCAAGCCGGAACAGTGGGTGCGCCAGACGAACTTCGACAACGACGAGGCGGTGGGTTATCTCGCCGACCGTCTTGCCAAGCTCGGAGTGGAAGACGCGCTGCGCTTGCGCGGCGCGCACGTGGGCGACGAAGTGCGCATCGGCACCGGGGATGACGCCATGAGCTTCGAATGGGATCCTACGGTGGCTGCCGGCGCCGAAATGCTGGATGGCACGCCGCAATCCATGCGAGGAACCGACATCCGCCTGCAGGACGAGGGGCGCGCGCACCGCCGCACCAATGCGGAACGCCGCCGCCAGTATCACGAGATGATGGATGCCCGCGCCGCTGTGCGTGCCGTCATGGCAAAGGAACGCAAGGAAGGGCATTGGGCGGATCCATCCGTCAACGACGATCCGACCGACAGCAAGGGCTTGCTGCCGCATTACGGCGCCGATGATGACCTGGACGACGGTGATGCCGAGTCACAGGACTCCGGCGATATTCGCAACGCCTGACGGCGCAAATCCTCCCGTGTGTAATCCGCGGGAGGATAATGGCAGACGTAGGGTTGCTGAAGAAAGGCATGGAATGGTGGCACAAAGCGACAATCTGCAGGAATCGCAATGCGCAGCCGCGCCGGGCGTGGATCCGCAGCAAGCGGATTCGCCCGGCGAAGGCTTGCAGCACGAGGCTTCGCGGGAATGCGATGTGCGTCGCTCCATCATGCAGGCCGACACCGTTGTGGTGAAGGTCGGCTCCAGCTCGCTGGCATCCAGCACCGGGCATCTCGATCCCAAGAGATTGGGGGCCATCGTCACGGCGCTCAGCCATGTCGTCCGAAGCGGCGCGCACCTGGTGCTCGTCTCCTCCGGCGCAGTCGCGGCAGGTTTCGGCCCATTGGGATTCGAAACGCGCCCTGACGACCCTGTGACACGCCAAGCAGCCGCTGCAGTGGGCCAAGGATTGCTCATGGCGCAATACGAAGGGGCGTTTTCACGGTATGGCGTGCGCGTGGGGCAGGTGCTCATGACCGCGTTCGACACAATCCGCAGCTCCCATTACCACAATGTGCAGAGCACGCTGAAACGCATGCTTGAGCTGGGGGTCGTGCCCATCGTGAACGAAAACGACACCCTTGTCACGTCCGAAGTGCGTTTCGGCGACAACGACCGTCTTTCCGCGCTTGTCGCCAACATGGTGCGCGCCGATGCCCTCGTGCTGCTCACCGATGTGGATGCCCTGTACACGGCGCCGCCTACGGAGCCAGGCGCCCAGCGCATTGGTTTCGTGCCAGACGTTGTGGCACAGCTCGATGGCATCAAGGTGGGGGAGTCCACATCCGGGGTCGGCACCGGAGGCATGGTCACCAAGCTCGAGGCGGCGCGCATCGCGGCTGTCTCCGGCATACCCACGGTACTGACGACCGCTGCTTACGCAGGTCCTGCCCTCATGGGGGATCCGGTGGGTACGGTGTTCGCGCCTCTCAAGCATCGCGGCACCTCTCGCCGGTTGTGGATTCGCTTCGCGTCCAATCCCAAAGGCACCGTGGTGGCGGACGCCGGGGCGGTCGCAGCGGTGCGAGGCGGCAGGGCGAGCCTGCTCGCAGCGGGGACCGTGGGCGTTGATGGCGTGTTTTCCGCAGGCGACCCCATCTGGATCGATTCGGAGCAGGGCGTTCATGTGGCGAAGGGCCTTGCGGGCTTTGATTCCGATGAAATCCCCCAGATGCTGGGACGCACCAGCAAACAGCTCAGCCGTTTCCTTGGTGAAGAATACGCGCGACCGGTCGTGCATCGCGACAACCTTGTGCTTGTATGATTGCCGCCATTGTGCGTGTCTGATACCAGCGCTGTGACGCTGAGAACCTGATTCGATTGCGTCGCCGCTGCAAATCCACAGAGCGGAATAGACTTTCGAACTATGGAATTGTCTCTCAGCGATCGAAGCAACGCAGTAGCTCCATCAGTCACTCTCGCCGTCGATGCAAAGGCCAAGGCCATGAAGGCCGCGGGAATCGACGTCATCCGCTATGGCGCGGGCGAGCCCAATTTCCCCACGCCTGAACGCATCGCCAAAGTCGCCTCCCAGGCGGCGCTTGACCCGAAGAACCACAAGTACACGCCTACGGCGGGCTTGCCTGAGCTTCGCGAGGCAATCGCCAAGAAGACGCTGCGCGATTCCGGCTATGAAATCACGCCCCAGCAGGTCATCGTGACGAACGGCGGCAAGCAGGCCGTGTATGAATCCTTCCAGCTGCTCATCAACCCTGGCGACGAAGTGATCATCCCCACGCCGTACTGGGTGACCTACCCCGAGGCCGTGAAGCTTGCCGGCGGCACGCCGGTGTTCGTGGTGGCGGACTCCGACCATGGTTTTATCCCCACGGTTGAGCAGATTGAGGCCGCGCGCACGGAGCACACGAAGGCCATCATCATCAATTCCCCCAACAACCCCACTGGTTCCGTGTGGCCGGCCGAGACCCTGCGTCAGATTGGCGAATGGGCGCTTGAACATGGTGTTTGGGTCATCTCCGACGAGATTTACGAGCACTTGGTCTATGACGGTGCCAAGACCGCTCATATCGGCACGCTCGTGCCGCAGCTGCGCGATCAGCTGCTGGTGCTCAACGGCGTGGCCAAGACGTATGCGATGACGGGTTGGCGCCTCGGCTGGCTCATTGCATCGGAGCGCGTCATCAAGGCAGCTTCCAAGATGCAGGGGCATATTACCGGCAATGTGGATGATGTCGCGCAGCGTGCCGCCATCGAAGCCCTGAATGGTCCGCTTGACGCTGCTGCGACGATGCGTGAGGCTTTCGACAAGCGCCGCCACGCGATCGTGGATGCCCTCAACGCAATCCCCGGCGTTGCGTGCCGGCTGCCCGAAGGCGCCTTCTATGCGTTTGCCGACGTGCATGAATTGCTGGGCAAGCCTCTGGGCCCCAAGGGCACGGTGAGCCAGACGAGCGTTGAGCTGGCACAGAACCTGCTGGACGAGGCCCGCGTGGCGGCTGTGCCGGGCGAAGGCTTTGGAATGCCTGGTTTCATGCGCTTCTCATATGCACTCGCTGATGAGGATCTCGCCGAAGGCATGCGTCGCTTCAAGGCATGGGTGGAGGCATAGCCCCAGCCTCACGTCTGCTGCGTAGGTTTGTCTGTGCGCGCGGCGGGGCCGTGCGTAACATATACGGCGAGTCGCGCGTAAATCCGCCAATTGAAGGCGATTATTCGGCCTGGATGCACTGCCATCCGGGCCGTTTTTCATGCCCAGTTTGCGAAATTGGCGAAAGACGGTAAGATATCGGATTGGCGGTTTTCTTTCTGGAACTATGCCAGCGGAAAGTCGTTCCAGGGAAGTGGCGCAATTGGTAGCGCAACGGTCTCCAAAACCGTAGGTTGTGGGTTCGAGTCCCGCCTTCCCTACTCGGTGCCGAGACGTTCTCGGTGAGCTCAGGCAGCTGTAAGGACGGAACATGGCAGAGTCTTCGAAGACCCAGAAAACGGTCAAGCCGAATGTCTTTATGCGCATCGGTCTGTTCATTAAGCAGATTATCGACGAAATGCGCAAGGTCGTGACACCGACCCGCAAGCAGCTGTTCTTCTGGTCTCTGGCCGTGTTCATTTTCGTATTCCTCATGATGCTCCTTGTGATGGGGCTCGATGGAGCGTTCGGCGAAGCTGTCTTCCATATCTTCGGCTGAGCGCGCAACCGATCGGGGCTCGACTGAGTCAATTCGGATTCGCACGGATATACCGAGAACATGACCCATAGCATGGCAAAGGTGATTTCACATGGCAGATGAATTGAACGACGCGGGAACCGATGGTCTTTTCAGCTCGGCTCCGCAGGCTGAGGTTTCGGCCGGGGCAACGGCTGAATCTGCCGAGCCGGTTCGTGACGAGGCTGAACAGCCCGAACAGGCAGAGCAGTCGGAACAGGCAGAGACTGCTCAATTCGATGATGCGCAGAATATGGTCGCTGACGGCGGCATCGTCGATGATGCTGCTGATAACGACGCAGCTGAGGATGCAGCGCAGCCTGAGGACGCTTCTGCGGACGCAGCAAATGAGACTTCTGCGGATGCGACGTCTGATGCATCCGCTCAGACCCCTGCACAGCCTGAGCAGGATGATGCCGGCACGATTGCAGTCAAGGAGTTTTCCAAGTCCCTGCGCACTCTCGACGGCAAGTGGTATACCCTCCACACGTATTCCGGCTATGAGAAGCGTGTGAAGGCCAACATCGAATCCCGTATCACGTCCCTTGGCCTGCAGGATGAGGTCTTCCAAGTCGAGATTCCTATGGAAGAGATCGAACAGCATACCGAGAAGGGCAAGAAGGTCGTCACCCGCGTGCGCTTCCCCGGATATGTGCTTATCCGCATGACCGATGACGAGGATGCCCGCCGCAAGGTGCGTGAGACCGAAGGCGTCACCGGTTTCGTCGGCACGCAGCGCGAGCCCATTCCGCTATCTCGTCGCGAAGTCGTGGAGATGATGGCTCCGATGATTCGTACGCAGGCTTTGAAGGAAGCCGGCAACAAAGTCGAGGCCAACAAGCAGCGCATCGTCGAGGTCACGTACAAGCAGGGCGAATCCGTCACCGTCACCGACGGCCCGTTCGCTTCCATGCCTGCCGTGGTGTCCGAAGTCAATCCCGAGACGCAGAAGCTCAACGTGCTCGTCAACCTCTTCGGCCGCGATACGCCCATGGAGCTTGGCTTCAACCAGGTCGAGAAGATCGAGTAACGCGTCGGGCTGCAGGAAGCCCCTTGGCTATCGCTGGTCTCACGGCGGCTGTTTGGCTGCTGGGACTGGCTGTGGTCGCACATGTGAGGACCCCGCTTCGGCGGGGTCTTTGCATATGTGCATGCGGGGCCATGTGCAGAACGGTGCCATTCGTAGGGGCATTCGCAGAGGCCGCCATTCGCAGAGTGCCATTGACAGGGCGATGCGACCCACTCACTCACGGCGGAACGCATCCATCTGCCGGGGTGTCGCGGTCTTGCACAAGTCAACCCAGGCTGGCATACTAGATAAGTTGCCGTGATTGTGGGTGACCATGTTTTGCGGCGCATGACCATGTAAGTTGCGGGAGAAGCTCAGGCTTCGTTGACCGCTTTACAGAAAGAAGAAGCTCGAATGGCTCCTAAGAAGAAAGTCACAGCTCTTATCAAGCTGCAGATCCCGGCAGGAAAGGCCAACCCGGCACCGCCGCTCGGCCCGGCCCTCGGTTCCCATGGCGTCAACATCATGGATTTCTGCAAGGCCTACAATGATCAGACCAAGGATAAGATGGGTCAGATCATCCCTGTGGAGATCACCGTTTTCGAAGATCGCTCCTTCACCTTCATCCTGAAGACCCCGCCGGCAGCTGATCTGCTGCGCAAGGCCGCTGGTGTGGACAAGGGCGCTGCCAATCCTCTGACGACCAAGGTCGGCTCCGTGACCAAGGCTCAGGTTCGTGAGATCGCCGAGACCAAGATGGCTGATCTGTCTGCTCGCGACATCGAAGCAGGCATGAAGATCATCGAAGGCACTGCCCGTTCGATGGGCATCACCGTCACCGATTGATTCCATTCGCCGCAAGGCAATCGCACAACCATTGAAAACGCGGAAGGGCAGACGCTGCCCATACCGCAACTGCTTGATTTGAGGAGAAGCAGATGACTAAGCGTTCCAAGAAGTATCGCGAAGCGGCCGAGAAGGTCGACCGTACCAATCTTTACACCCCTGAAGAGGCCATTGCACTGCTCAAGAGCATGCCGAAGCGCAACTTCGACGAGTCCGTCGAAGCCGTGTACCGCCTGAGCGTTGATCCCCGCAAGGCTGATCAGCTCGTGCGTGGCACCGTGAACCTGCCCAATGGCACTGGTAAGACCGCCAAGGTCATCGTGTTCGCACGTGGCCCGCAGGCAACTGCCGCTGTCGAGGCCGGCGCTGACGAGGTCGGCGATGACGACCTGATCGCAAAGGTCCAGGACGGCTACCTCGATTTCGATGCCGTGGTCGCTACCCCGGACATGATGGGCAAGGTCGGCCGCCTCGGCCGTGTGCTTGGTCCTCGTGGCCTCATGCCGAACCCGAAGACCGGCACCGTGACCATGGATGTCGCCAAGGCTGTCAAGGACATCAAGGGTGGCAAGATCGAGTTCCGCGTGGACAAGGACGGCAACCTGTCGTTCCTGATCGGCAAGCTGTCCTTCGATGAGAAGGCTCTGGCAGAGAACTTCGCCGCCGTGGCTGAAGAGGTCAAGCGCCTCAAGCCTTCCACGGTCAAGGGTCGTTACATCACGAAGGCCACGATCAGCTCCACGATGAACCCGGGCGTTCCGCTCGACATCGCGCTGCTTTCCTAAGCCGCTGATTGTGACGCGGTTCGATTCATGAACCGCACGCCAATGACGCGCTCCGCTGTATGCGGGGCGCGTCATTTGTTTGTGAGCTCTGCCGCCAAGATCGCGACGCCCATGGACTGCGGTGAGTGAGGCAGTCTGCTGCGAAGGCTGCGGGCATTGGTTTGAGCGGATTCTCGGCATGATGAAAGAGGCAGTCCACAGGCGGGCTTGTAGAACCGATAACGTCCGAATTCTTGCGCATTTTCGGATTCCGGCCTTGATGGAAAAGGACATGGGCCGCGCCGGGTACGATTTTCAGTCGCTAGACAATGA
>NZ_PGFC01000009.1 GCF_002797875.1 Pseudoscardovia suis | reverse complement strand
ACATGTCCCGGCTCGATGACAATCTGCAGGAAGCGAACTGATCATCGCGCCATGGACGGGCATGATCCAAAGTGCGCAACCTTTCGGGCACTACCATGAGGACGTGGCAATCGTGACAGTTTGATCAAGAATCGGGAGAGTGGATATGGGTGTCGAATCGGGAGGAGGTGTTCCGGAGAGCGGAACGCGCCCCCGCCCTATTCCGGGTCTTGGGGCTGCTGGGCCTTCGGATGGCCCGCGCCCGTATGTGTGCTTCTGGAAGAACCCGGATTGCGGCGTGGGACGGATGCGTTCCTCACGCGATTCGTCGGCCAACGGCAATGCCTCATGCGCTCGCAGTGGCTTTCTGGCCGGTGTCATGCGAGTCGCCCTCGTAGCATGTCTGATTCTCTGCATTGTCGGTTCCTTCCTCCTGGTTCGGCAGGGTGTGTCGGTGGTGGAAGATGCCGCCCGGCGTCTATGCCAGGCCTGTGTCGTGGCGTGCGTGATGGTCGGTGTGAGTGGTCTCGCCACTGGCTTCTCCCGGGATCGGGCGTTCATCGATTCGCAATTCATTCCGCATCTCACCCGCGCGTCGCTTAGGCGATGGCGGTGCCGCATTCCCTCACTCGTCGAACGGATATGCATGGTCGTTGTGCTTGTTCTCGCCTTGTGTGGTGTGGCGTGCGTGTGCGTGAAGAGGTTCTGGGGGATTGGCGCCGCCATGGATGGAGCCGACGTGCGCATCATCGTCTACGGAATCATCAGCGCCATCGCGATTCAATTGTGCGCTGCATCGTGGCGCAGGGCGCATTCCAAGTGGCGGAACCCCGATGGGGTTGCAGATCATGGCGGAAACCATGCGGTTTGTGCCGCGCATCGGCGCAAGCCGGCTAAGGCCGTCGAAGGTCTCGGCGTTAGGGAACTGACCGAGGAGGAGATGGTGCGCCGCATCAGGTCATGCGAAGGCTGTGCCTTGCCTCCCACTAGACCGAGAGGCGGGCGTGGCTCCGCTCGTATCTGGTCCGTTCCCACAACCGGCGGATTGCATGTTGGCGAAGGTGTGGTTGTCGATTCCGTATCCGTCATTGTCACGTTGCAGCGGCGTTCGCGTCTTCGTGTTCTTCGAAGGACTTCGGAGACGCGTCAGCTCGGATTCGTGCGTGTGCGGTTCAGGGATTCGGGCGGCACGGAGCGTAATGTGTGGTCCGGCCCCATCGGTTGCGGGTTCCTTGCGGGTGCGCGAGTGAATGTCTATTACTACCTTGCGGACACGGAGCATGGCGTGCGGGCCATTGTGCACGATGTCGCGGATCTCTCCTATCCAGCGTCGGTCGAATCGCATATGGTTGCGGTGCATTCCCTTGAACTGGCCGAAATCGTGGAAAGCGGGGATAGTGTCTCTTCTGCAGGCTTCGGGCGAGATCAATGGCGCGATGCATACCAGAAGGCTGTGGCGAACATCGGCTATCAGGACGACGGGCACCCCGTGGTTGTCGGTGCAAGCGAATGGTTCGAGGACCGATCGCTTGCCGGCGTAGGGCGCGAGTACCATGCTCCCACGCCATCGTTGTTACCGGGGTTGTGTGAGCCGGGATGGGAATTCCCCTCCGTCGTCATGCACCGGCACAAGGCTGTGGTGCGCGAGGTGCGCATCATACCCCTGTTCAATCGCTTCCGTTTCTGCGGTTACGGGTACATGGCATTGGTTGAGTTCGCCGGCGAAAGGTCCTGGGCATTCGGAGACCCCGAACGTGCATCTTCATACCTGGGGTGGAACATCGACGATGCTACCGCTCCGGTCGTGGAGGGAATGGTCGCCACCGTATGGTCTGCATCCGAGTATTCATTCGTCGATCCCGGGGAGGGCAATCGTGAAGCCTGAAGGAAAAGAAGACGATTCACGCCATGACGGAACGCCCCGAGGATTCTCCGAAGTGCCCATCGCCCAGATCTATCCTTATGAATCATCGGGACGCCCTCGTTTGGGCGGTACCCTGGATGCCGCCGCCGTCGAATCCGGATGGTGGTCGTGGCAGTCCTGCTTCAGGCGGATTCTCGGTGCCGTCATGTGCTGCATGCTGCCCGTGGCGGCGATTGCATGCGCTGATGCCTTGATACGAGAAAACGGAGGACGCGTGCAAGCGCTCGCGGCAATCGCTTCCAAGGCGGTGCTGTTTCTCCTTGCCGTAATAATCGTCGGGAGTGTCGCCGCAGCGGTGGCAATGGCTGGGCGTTCGTGCAGGGCGGGAGACGCCGATGCTCCAACGATGCGAGGGAGGTCTGCGGAGCGGGCTGATTTGCGCATGGGGGTTGCGACCCCGCTGGCGGTCGGCAAGCCGGGCGGATCGTGCCGTCGGTCTGCCGCTTGGCGGATTGCGGGAGCCGGGCCGTTGTGTTGTTCGCGTGCCACAATCGTGCGGGTGCTGCGCCTCCCTGCGCACGTTCGGTCCTTTTTCCTTGATGGCACGGATAACCCGGTGACGAATGCTTTCACGGCCAACTATTACGAAATCCGATTCGCTGATGCGCCGAACGGTGGCCGATGCGTCTGGTCGGATGCCATGTGGATGGATTTCGGCATCGGTGATTGCGTGACGGTCTACTGGTATGAGCGATCATGCTCCGACGGTTCGCAGCGGATTGTCATTCATGACATCGCGGATTCCCAATACGCCGCTGATCCCGCCGAACACGCCGTGCAGATGTACCATCCGCGGTGGTTCGTGAGCGAGTCTGCGCGAACGATGATTGAAGGAGAGTGGGGTCCCAGCCGTTCTCTGGAATGGCGCGCCGCATATTCCTCGATGACCGAACTGCGCTATGCCCGATTTGGCGAGAGTTGGGGCGGTGTTGTTCGGGCTGCCGGAAAAGGTCGGAAGGTCAAGTTTCCCTGCTTTGACTGTACTGTGGGGCATCCCAGCCATCGAATCGGCGCCATCGAGAATTCTCCGGAACGGCGTTTCGAACCTTTCGCGGGCGTTGTTGAGGATGTGGTGGTTGTTCCGTTGTTTAATCGTCGGTTTTGGTGTGGTTTTGGGTATATGGCGTTGGTGCGGTTTGAACGGCGCGGGAAGGAGGAGGCGGTCTGGGCGTTCTGCGATCCGGGGCGTGATGACTCGTATCTGGGGGCCGATGAGAATGCTTTGCGTCGTCCTGCTGTGCGCGTGGGTGATTCCGTGGCGCTGTGGCGCTCGGGCGATGGTCTGTGCGTGGTCGATCCGATGGCGTGAGGTTCGGCCTGATGCGGGGGTTATAGGCCAAATTGTGTGTCCGGTGGTGGGTCAGTCGGGGGCGCCGTGGTTTCGAATCGCCTGCATGCCTTGCGCCGCAACGGGTCCGCGCCAGTTTCGGACACACATTCTGGCCGGGCTCGAAAGTGGCGGCATGAGGATTCGAAACCGCGGCACGCCCGGCAGGACAACCCCTACACCCGATTTCCAGACACACATTTTGGCCAATAACCCGCGTTCCGCGGTTTTTCTTTTCTCTGTGCAAGCCAGCACTCACACATTGTTGATTCCGTCGGCATCCCCTGCACCGACAGCCCAGCATTTCCAGCGGTCCTCCCAACGCATAACCGCCCGCAGCGGCTTATGTGTGAGTTACCGCTCGCACATTGCTGGTCCCGCCGATGCCCGGCGCATCAACAGCCCAGTGATTTCAATGATTCTCCCCCAATGCGGCCGTCCATGGTTGCTTATGTGCCAGCCGCAGCTCGCACATAGCGGTCCCACCGATGCCTAGCGTGTGGCACCGCGATGGATTGCGCTTAGAGATGATTGGCGACGCGTGAGGGCGGGATTATCCTTGTAGCAGAGAGTGCCGGCGCATCGGCAATTGTTGCAGTTGCGAGGCGTGAAAACGTGAGAGAGAGACGACGATGCCAAGGAGTGAAAGTCCGGCGGACTGCCACCCAGTGAATGCAACCGCAAACCATGCCTACAGCCATGCCAGTGGTCGTGATGCCGACAGCCATGCCAGTGACCGCGATGCCGACAACCGCACCAGTGCCGGCATCACTGCAGATCGCATCGATGGCGGCGCCATCGCCGACAACCATGCCGATGATGGCCGCGCCGTATCCAAGGATTGCACGTACCCCTACGAATCCTTGGGATTCCCTCGCGTCGCCCGCGTGATGATCCACCGCCTGCGCGCTCGCATTCACCGCTGGCTTGTGGGGATTCTGCTCGTCGCATGCCTTGTACTGATGATCACGTTCGATTTTGAATACATTTTCGGTTCACTGGAGGTGCCGATTCCCACATCGGTGATTCTTGCGCTCGCGGCAGCGTGGGCGCTCTGCGCCGCATCGTTGTATTTCGGCGTCGTGCGTCCGCTCAATCGCCTGCACCGGCTGTCCGGCACTGCGCGCGGCCGTGGTGGCACGCCGGCGCTCATCGAGGTCATGGCCTCGAGGCAATACCGCAATGTGGCTGAGGCCACGTCCGCCAGCAGTCTGCCGACAGTGCCGCAGCGGGATTGCGGCGACGCAAGCATGGCGGTGCCGAGCATGGCGCAGATGGAACAGCGCCTCACCAACCGCACCGGCGCCGCGTTTCCCGTCATCATGTCCGACGACTCCCTGAGCGATCCGCGGTTCGCTGCGGCATGGCGTGTGCATGAGACCACGTCACCGCTCATGGCGGCGTCCGGCGTGGTCGTCGACTCGCTTGTCTTCGAAGTGCATAGCCGGCTCAAGGAATCCTCGGATTCCCAGACATCCGCAACGCTGCAGGTGCATAAGGCACGGTTCTACCGCGTGGAATTCGCCGATGACGGTGGTTTCACGCGCCGTGTGTGGTCGGATTCCCTGTGGCAGCGCTTCGACAAGGGCGAAAGTGTCACCGTGTATTGGTATCGCATCACCAGTGGTGCACACTCCGGCATACGCATCCATGATCTTGCGGATGCGGCACTGCCGGTGAATGTTGCTGATCATGCGGTCCAATTGTTCAACTTCGCTTGGTCGGATACCGCTGAATGGCTTGCCGACGGCCGCCCGGCCAAGCGGCGTAGCCTTGCCAGCGCATTCCGCGACGAGATGACGAAGGATGTGCAGTTCGGTCCTACGATCGCACCGGTGGGTGGTTCCTATGGTGCGGCGCTTGCGGGCAGTCCGTGGGGTAGAGAGTACCGTTTCCTTCCGGTTGCCGGTTACTGCTATGAGAGGATGCCTGGTGTTGAGCAGGGGAGCGGCGCTGGAGGATCCGATGATTTCTACCGCGATACCACAGGTGATGGTGTGGTCGATGTCGCGACTGATGCTGTGACCGATGCCACCAAGGTGAAGCTTGCCGGCAAGCCGACGCAGGGTGCGGCGGCTGGTGCGGTCGGCAAGAAAACCGGCAGCAAATCAACGAAGGAATCCTCGGGGATTCGCATCCTTCGTTCAGCGGTGTGGGATGTGCGCCCCGGCTCGGACGCGTCGCAGATTTGGGATGTGGAGTCGCCGTACGAGACGAAGCTCATCTGCTTGGACGGCGTGGTGCGGGACGCTGCGGAAGTGCCAGTGTTCAGCAGGCGGCGTTACTGCGGGCAAGGCTACATGGCGCTTGTGGAATTCAGCTACCGCGGATTTACCCAGCAGGCGTGGGCGTTTGGCGACCCGGCATGCTCTGCCTCCTATATGGGGCAGGATTCACCGGTGATCCTTCCGGTCAAGCCTGGCGACAATGTGACGTTATGGCTTGCTAGCGGCGAAGGTCCGAACCTGGTGACGCCGAAGGATTGCGATTCTCGGTCGCAGTGATCTCAATCGCAATAATTTCGGCGTAGCAATTCCCAGGCAGCGAATCCCGGGCAGCAATCCCTGAGAACTCTCTGAACTCTTTTAGATGTCGTAGCGCCAGCCGCGATCGGTGAGCACGCGCGCCACCGCAAGCCCGATGGGCAGCATCAACATGACGAGCAGCGCCTCGAACGCCCATTGCACAGTGCCCTGCGTGTCAAGCTCGCCCAAATAAAACACCGCGCGATACATATACAGACCCGGCACCATGATCACAATGGATGGCACCGTCAGGCAGATGCGGGGGAAGCCTAGCTCCGGCGCCAGCAAACCGTGGCGCACGGATGACCTCCATGCAGTGGCGAGTAGACCGGCGGTGAGAGCGCCGATGAACGCCGCGGCTTCCATCGGCATGGAAAGATTGACCAGTTCCAGTCGCAGCGTGTCTGCGATGGCGCCGATGATTCCGGCGACGCAGCACATTTTTTGAGGGGAATTGAACAGCACGGAGAATCCCCACACGCCGCCAAATGCTGTGATGAGCCACAGCGCGGTGCGCAGCCACAGACTCATCTCAGGCGTGTCGAAGCCCTGCGGGTCCAGGCTGATGCATCGCGCCACTGCCCAGGCGGCGAGCGTGGCGACAATGACGATGGCCATGAAATACGTCAGGCGTTGGATTCCGGACTGGATGTCCATTTTGAAAATGTCAAGGCCGCCCGTGATCAGCGGGAATCCGGGGATGACGAACAGAATGGCGCCGATGTAGGCGGTATCGTGATGAAGCGCCGTGGGGTCAAAGAATGCCAGCAGTCGCAGGAATCCTATTGCCACAAGAGCGGCTAGCGCCACGGACACCATGACGACGAAGAATTGGTTGATGTGCCGGCGCATGAGGTTGGAACGCAGGAACTGGCCGCATCCGGCGCCGATGAATGCCGCCAGCATGTCGTATAGCCCACCGCCCAGCAAAAACACGAAGGATGCGCACGCCACTGCAGCGGCAAGCGCTGCAAACGCAGGGGAATACAGCGGTTTTTTGAATTCGATGGCATCGAGACGCTCGTGCACTTGGCGCACGGTCACGCCGTGGAAGGCTCCGGTATGCCGGTGTTCTTCGCGAGTGTCATGCCCATAGGAGCCAAGGTCCACGCTGTCCACCGCTGGTGTGGTGCTCGCATTGCCTGCCGCATTCGCCGCCGTCTGTGCGGTTGGTGTCGCTGGTGTCGCTGGTGTCGCTGGCGCGTCTTCCGGCGCATGCGTTGGAAGCAGTTTCGTGGTTACGCGGTCTGCATGATGCGGTGGCACGCCGTTGTCGTCAAGGGAATTGTGCGCCCTTTCGCAGGCTTCCTTGCTAATGGGGGATTGCGTCATGTGCGTCGGCAACGAGATGCGGTGCTTCTTGCCTTGCGGCAGGCCGTCCACCATGGAGGCGGAGAAATCCCCGGCATTGTGATATTTGCTCTTTTGCCCCAGATTCACGGCAAGCCAGTCGGCGAAATGCTCCATGTACCAGATGCGCTCGGTGTTTACGCCGGTTGTGGGCAGGTCCACCACCTCGGCCATGCGGTTTTCGCCATCGGAGCATTCGGCTTCGATGTCGGTGAGTTTCACATCCGCCCGCACGTAGCAGCCCATCGACATCGCCATGCGCCCCATAAGCTCACGCACGCGGAAGCTGCCGGTGCCTCCCGAGAGGTCAAGGGCTCCGGCGCGCACGATCACGCTTGTCTTGGCGGCGAGACTCGCGTCAATCAGAGGCGTGTCGAGGTCTTCGCGAATGTCCTTCATATCCAGCGGAATCGAATGGTGGTGTTGGTTGCCCACCGCGGCAGCGGCTGCGCGCACCTTTTTTTCGTGCTCCGCCCGTGTGTCCTTGCGGTTTGTGCTGATATGGAAAACCAATGCAATCTCCTCGTGTCGGCTTCCCTACATATTGCCCCGACCGCTGTGACAAAGAGAGGGATGATGCTGCCGAGATGTTTCATAATGAGCAATCACGCGTTTCACAATGTGAAAACCTCGTTTTCATCATCTGAACCTTGTAAAACCTTCGAAACATCGCAGCCTATAATCGGGAACGTCCATTACCCACGCATCCATAGCGGCTTTGGGCTCGGAACGATCGCTTCACACAACCCCGGAGGAGCCGGGGAGAGCCGGTAGACGAGCAACCGCCTGAGATGCGCAAGGAGGTTGAATGCTAGACAAAACAAAAGAGTCCCGAGGGCAGGAAGCGCCGGTAACGCCGGCTGATTCCACCCTCATCTCATCCGGCACCGGCACGAAGGGCCCCGAGGAGCGCACGCTTCCGGAAAGCCTTCAGTCCGACATGGACCTGTGTCTGAAGATTCTTCGCGATGTCATTGGCGAATACGACGAGGATTTGCTCAAGCAATTCGATGAATTGCTCGACGATGTCGTTGTGGCAAGCCAAGACCATTGGGTGAGTTCAGACAAGATTTCCTCCGATTCTCCTGCGGCTAAGAGCCTTGAGGCGGCAGTGAAGCTCATCGATGCTTCCGATTTGCGCCACAAGGAACTGCTCGCTCGCGCTTTCACCACGTACTTCCACCTCGTCAACCTGAGCGAGGAGAACTACCGCGTGAGCTCTTTGAAGAAGCGCGAGTCCGAGGTCCCCAAGAGGGCAGAGACCGATCCTGTCAACGAACTGACGACTGCTTTCAAGCAGCTGACTCGTGAAGTCGGTTACGACAAGGCTCTCGAACTGCTCAACAAGCTTGAGTTCCACCCCGTGTTCACGGCCCATCCGACTGAGGCGCGCCGCAAGGCCGTTGAAGGCAAGATCCGTCGCATCTCGGAGCTGCTCGCCGTGCGCCGTCACTTGGGCGGCGGCGACCTCAACGAGGTTGATCGCAAGCTGTACAACGAAATCGATGCGCTGTTCCGCACGTCCCCGATCGCGCTGAAGAAGCCGACCCCGGTGGAGGAAGCGGACACGATCATCGATATCTTCGACAACACGTTGTTCGACACCATTCCCGCGGTGTATCGCCGCTTCGACGACTGGCTGCTCGGCGACAAGGCCGGCAAGGCCAAGCCGATCTGCCCTGCGTTCGTGCATCCGGGAAGCTGGATTGGTTCCGACCGCGACGGCAACCCGAACGTCACCGCCAAGGTCAGCCGCACCGTTGCGCGCAAGTTCTACAACCACATGCTCGAAACCCTTGAGGAAGCCACCCGCACCGTGGGCCGCAACCTCACGATGGAGAACGAAACGACCCCGGCAAGCCCGGAGCTGCTCAACCTGTGGAATCACCAGAAAGAAATGAGCGAGACCCTGACCAACAAGGCCGAGTTCATCTCCAGCAAGGAACCGCATCGCGCTGTCATGATCGTGATCGCCGACCGTCTGGCCGCCACTCGCGAACGCAACGCCGACCTCATGTACAAGACCGCCGAGGACTTCCTCGCCGATCTGCGTGTCGTGCAGGATTCCCTTGCCAAGGCTGGCGCTCTGCGCTCCGCTTACGGCCCGTTGCAGAACCTCATCTGGCAGGTGGAGACCTTCGGCTTCCACATGGTGCAGATGGAATTCCGTCAGCACTCCGTCGTGCATAGGCGCGCTCTGGAAGACATTCGCGAGCATGGCCTGCACGGCGAACGTGGCGAACTGCAGCCGATGACGCGCGAGGTGCTCGACACGTTCCGTGCCTTGGGCGCCATCCAGAAGCGCAACGGCAAGAAGGCCGCCGGTCGTTACATCATCTCGTTCACGAAGTCCGCGCAGAACGTGCGCGACGTGTATGAGCTGAACCGTCTGGCATTCGCCCACCCCGAGGATGCCCCGACGCTCGACGTCATCCCGCTGTTCGAACAGCTCGAGGACCTTGAGAATTCGGTGGACGTGCTCGAAGAGATCATCAAGATCCCGGAGGTGCAGCAGCGTCTCAAGGAAACCAACGGCAAGATGGAAGTCATGCTCGGCTACTCGGATTCGTCCAAGGACGCCGGCCCGACGACCTCCATCCTCGCCCTCCACGAGACCGAAGGCCGCATCGCAGCCTGGGCCAAGAAGCACAACATCGACCTGACGCTGTTCCACGGTCGTGGTGGCGCCGTCGGTCGTGGCGGCGGCCCCGCCAACCGTGCAGTGCTGGCACAGCCGGTCGGCTCCGTCAACTGCCGCTTCAAGCTCACCGAGCAGGGCGAGGTCATCTTTGCCCGTTACGGCAACCCGGTGCTTGGCATGCGCCACATCGAGTCCGTGGCAGCGGCAACGCTGCTCCAGTCCGCTCCGAGCATCGACAAGATCAACACGGAGATGACCGAGAAGTACAAGCCGATGGCGGATGTGCTCAACCAAGCTTCGCACGAGCGCTTCCTCGACCTGCTGCACACGCCGGACTTCGCCGCGTGGTTCTCCACCGTCACCCCGCTGACCGAGGTCGGCCTGCTGCCGATTGGCTCCCGCCCCGCCAAGCGTGGTCTGGGCGCCAAGTCCCTCGACGATCTGCGCACCATTCCGTGGGTGTTCTCGTGGTCCGAAGCCCGCATCAACCTCGCCGCATGGTACGGCCTGGGCACCGCATGCGAGAAGTTCGGTGACCTCCAGACCCTGCGTAAGGCGTATGAGGAGTGGCCGCTGTTCTCGACGTTCATCGACAACATCGAGATGTCGCTGTCGAAGACCGACGAACGTATCGCTCGCATGTACCTGGCTTTGGGTGACCGCGACGATCTGCGCGACAAGGTCCTCGAAGAGATGGAACTCACCCGCAAGTGGGTGCTTGACATCGTAGGCGACGACTACCCGCTGCAGCACCGTCACGTGCTCGGCCAGGCAATCCGCGTGCGTTCGCCGTATGTGGATGCCCTGTCGATCACCCAGGTGCGTTCGCTGCGTCAGCTGCGTGAGCTCAACGACAAGAAGGAGCTGAGTGAATCGCAGACGGCAGAGTTCATCTACGTGATTCTGTGCACGGTCTCCGGTGTTGCTGCAGGCCTGCAGAACACTGGCTGATTCGGTTTTGTTTGCCAAGGCCGCCGTCGGTGTGCTTGGTGCTGTGTGGTTTTGCACACAGCACTGGGCTGCCGGCGGCGGCCTTTTGTTTGCGGCGGTGGTTTGCGTTGGCGAGGGGTGTGTGGGGACTCGCTGGCGGCTTGCGCTGGCGGGTTGCGCTGGCGGGGGGGGGCTCGCTGGAATGCTGCGTCAGAGGGGAATCTGGCGCATTGCCGCTGCGGCATGACGTACGATGGTGCCCATGAATACCACGTCTCCCATCACATCCATCGACCAATTCGGGGCCAACTCCATCTGGAGCCAGATGCTCGCTGGCAATCGTCGCTTCGCCACTGGCAAGCCCGAGCATGCCGGTCAGGATGTTGCCACCCGCGAAAGCCTGCGTGCGGGGCAGCGTCCGCTGGCGGCGGTGCTGTCGTGCTCTGATTCGCGCGTACCACCGGAGATTGTGTTCGACATGGGTCTGGGCGACCTTTTCTGCGTGCGCACCGCGGGGGCGGTGCTGGGCACCACCGTCGTCGAATCGCTGGAATATGCGGTCGAGACCTTGGGGGTGAAGGTCATCGTCGTCATGAGCCACGAGAATTGCGGTGCCGTCAAGGCCGCGATGGAAGGTGGGCATGACGCCGACCTGCCGCACATCATGGGCGAGCTGGATTCTGCGATTGACCTTGCGCGTGAGGCTGAGCTTGACGACCCCGCTGACGTGGAGCGCATCCTGGTGGCGCAGACAATCGAACGGCTTGTGGATTCCTCCGAAGTGATCCGCCGCCATGTGGCTGACGACACCGTGTATATCGCCGGTGCGCGCTATTCGATGGAGACAGGGCGCGTGGAGGTTTTGAGCTTCTAGCGCAACACCTTTGACGCCAGCACGTCGTTGAACGGGTGCGTTACATTAGAAGCATGTCCGTTTGGCTCAATGTGCTGCTTATTTTCGTGTTCATGCTGCTTGGCGGTGTGTTCTCGTGCTCGGAGATGGCGCTGGTGTCGCTGCGAGGTTCGCAGATTGAGCAAATGGAACTGGAGGATGCCCGCGGGGCGCGTGTGGCGCGAGTGGCGCGCGACCCCAACAGGTTCCTGTCGGCTGTGCAGCTGGGTGTGACGCTTGCCGGCTTCCTCTCCGCATCGTTCGGTGCATCGGCAATCTCTCCTTATGTTTCCCCGCTGTTTGTTGCAGCGGGTATGTCGGAGAGTCTTGCCGGCACGGTGTCGATGATCGTGCTCACGCTTATCATCTCGTATTTCTCCATCGTTATTTCCGAACTGACCCCTAAGCGCATCGCTTTGCAAAAATCCGAGGCGATTGCCCGGGCGGTCGTGCCGGCAATCGATACTTTCGCCACAATCTGCACGCCCATCATCTGGCTCATCGGGCATAACACGAACCTTCTGGTGCGTTTCGTGGGACTCGACCCCAACGAGACGCAGAGCGAAGTGAGCGATGACGAGCTGCGGGTGCTCGTGAGCACAAACACGAACCTGTCGAAGGACGAGCGTGTGATTTTGGAGGATGTGTTCGGCGCGGCGGAAACAAGCGTGTCGGAAGTCATGCGGCCGCGCGCCGATGTGACGTTCCTCAATGGTGACGATCCCATCGACAAGGCGGCGGCGTTCGTGCGCGATCAGCCGTATTCACGCTATCCGGTGATCGGTAAGGATTTCGATGATGTGCTGGGGTTTGTGCACGTGCGCGATTTGTTGGATGTGCGCGATCCTCATGCGCGTACCGTCGCGGATGTGACACGGCAGGGCATTAAGCTGCCGGGCACGTCAAAGCTGCTGCCGAGCCTGTCCATGCTGCGCAAAAGCGGTATTCATCTTGCAGTGGTCATTGACGAATACGGCGGCACCGATGGCATCGTGACTCTGGAAGACATGACCGAAGAGCTCGTGGGCGACATTCGTGACGAATATGATTTGCCGGAGCCTGCAACAAGCGCCGTGCGACCCACGTTCCATAACGGTTCCATTGACGTGGACGGCGGCATAACGCTTGATGATTTCCATGAACTGACCGGCATTGAACTCGATGATGGCCCCTATGAGACATTGGCTGGGTATGTGATGGCTCATACCGGAGAGATGGGGCATGTGGGCATGACCGTGCAGACGGAATTCGGCTACGACATGACGGTTACCGCCGTGGATGGGCGGCGCATTCAGACGATTCGCGTGCGCAAGTTGCCTGCGGAAGGCGAAGGTGCCGCTGCGGAATCCGACAATGCCGCGGCGGATGCTCCCGCGGCGGATGCTCCCACATTGGATACTCCTGAAAAAGAGTGATGCAGGCCGCGGCTTGGGCGTGTCACTTCGCGCTGCAATTGCTTCTATGCGATAATGATGGCAATCGGCATTATTCACGGAAGAATCCGAGTGCTGAGGGCGCCGGCAAGAGAGGGCGGCGCGTGAGCGATGCCATGAGGGATCTTGATTCGAATCGGGGTTCTTCGTTGGCGTTCGACAATCTCATTGGCAGAGGGGCGTTGTGAAAGGCGCTCGAAGAAAAGAGACAAGGAGCAAAGGTGGCTTTAATCATCGTGGCGGTCATCGTGCTGATCATCATCGGCACCGGCCTTTACATCGTGCCACAGCAGCAGGCATACGTCATTGAACGACTGGGCAAGTATCAAAGCGTGTCGTTCGCGGGTCTTCATCTGAAGATTCCGCTCGTCGACCGCATTGCACAAAAGACGAACCTGCGTGTGCTCCAGCTTGACGTGCGGCTTGAGACAAAGACGCTTGACAATGTGTTCGTCACCGTTATTGCATCCACGCAGTTCCGCGTCGACCCGACTCAGGTCGCTACGGCATACTACGAACTGCAAGACCCCAGCGCCCAGTTGCGCAGCTACATGGAGGACGCGCTGCGTTCCGCCATTCCTATGCTCACGCTTGACGATGCCTTCGCCCGCAAGGATGACGTGGCGTCTGACGTGCAGCGCACTGTCGGTGCTGAAATGAGCCGTTTCGGCTTCTCCGTCGTCAAGACGCTGATCACGTCCATCGACCCGTCCGATCAGGTCAAGCATGCAATGGATTCCATTAACGCTGCACAGCGTGAGAAGGAAGCCACTCGTGAGCGTGCCGAAGCAAACCGTATTGAAATCGAAACCCAGGCAGCCGCAGAAGCCGAGAAGACTCGCCTTCAGGGTGAAGGCCAGGCCAACTACCGTCGTGAGATCGCCAGCGGTATCGTCGACCAGATCAAGAGCCTGCAGGCTGTGGGTATGGGCATCGATGATGTGAACAACGTTGTGCTGTTCAACCAGTACCTTGATGTGCTGCGCTCGCTGTCTGAATCGCGCAACGCAAAGACCGTGGTGCTGCCTGCTGCAACGCCTGGCGGTTACACGGACCTGTTCCAGCAACTGACGAATGCAATGGCTGTCAACGATCTCAATGTTCGCAATGACACCACAGCATCAGATAATGAGGCACTGCGCAATCCGCATAACACAATCAACTCCCCGGCAAAGCTTACGGTTCCTGACCTGCCGCGCTGAGAGGCGAGTGGTGATGCGTGATGGCGTGGCTTGGTGACGCCGCGGTGGCGGCGCCACTCAGAAACGCCACAGCGTGTTGAGGTCGTGACGGCGCTGCTTCCAATCGGGCATGAGGGAATCCATGCGCCGTTGGAAGCCTGCGCCATGGCCAGGCTCCCACAGGTGCACCAACTCGTGCACGAGCACATATTCCATCAGCGGCTCTGGCACGAGGGCAAGCTCCAGATTGAGGCGAATGCGGCCTGTGGCCGGGGTGCATGAGCCCCAGCGGCTTGTCATAGCGCGGTATGTGATGGATGTGGGCGCGCGTCCAATGATGCGCGTCCATTTGTGGGCAAGCTGTGGAATGCGTGCGCGAAGGTACTGTTTTGCGGCCTGTTGCCGTTCCGGCGGCCATGACAGCATGAAAAGCTCGTGTGCGCTGAGGGTGGAGCTGCCGGGTTGTGTCGGTTGTTGATGCCTTCTGGCATCTCCCATGCTGTGCTGGGTGCGGTTTATCCATGCACGATGCGCCCGTATAAAGTCCTCGATTGTCGCGCGCTGCATGCGAAGCGGCGCGGATACGGTGATTGCGCCATCAACCGGCCGGATGCGCAGATACATGTTTTTGATGCGCTTGCGCGTGAGCAGTACCGTCATTCCGTCCACCACAATGGTCGTGGTGGATGTCGCCTTGGCTGTTGCTGCGGAAGTTGTGATTGGTGTGGAAGTTGCGACCGCAGAAGGCGTTTCGCGGGTGGTTGCAACTGGTGAAGGTGCCTGTCGGTGTAGGGCAGTTGTGACCGCTGAGGATGCTTCCATGGTGGGGGCGGTCGGAGAAGGTGCATGGGGTGTGCGCATGGATTCATTCAAGCACTGACGCTCGTCGTGTCGCAGCCGCGGTCTGTGCTGTTGTCTCTGGTGTCATTTTGTTGTGTTGCGTTGTTGCCTCTGAGGTGTTGTCCCTATGTTGTTATCGCCGGTTTCCGTTGACTTTGGGGCTCGTTGTTTCTGGTGTCCGTTGCATTGGGTGAAGCAGGGGCTGATCGCCTGGCGCAGGATTTCGCCGACATTCATTGTTTTGTGCTTTCCGCTGTCCGGGCGGCGTTAGACGATTTGAAATTGCCGTCGAACAGATCGCAGAAACCCCGTTATGCCTAGCCTTACGTGGAAGAAAGTGCGACACACCGATATTCGACACGCCGTTTGACGTATTGATTATTGGGTGTAAGATATCCACTTGTGTGACAAACACAGCGGGCCCGTAGCTCAGGTGGTTAGAGCGCATCCCTGATAAGGATGAGGTCGGAGGTTCAAGTCCTCCCGGGCCCACTTTGCATATTTGGTTCGTTTGTTCTGAATATTGCACGGGGCTATAGCGCAGCTGGTAGCGCATCTGCTTTGCAAGCAGAGGGTCGCCGGTTCGAACCCGGCTAGCTCCACTTTTTCTTTTCTCCCACAATTATGCATGCCGCAATGTGGTATTGCGATTTTTCATCTCATTCTTTTTGCCCTGAAGTATTTCCTGTCGGGTTTGTTCCTGTGATGCTGCCAGCATTTTCACTCTCGTGATGCTGTGAGTGTTTTTCACTGCGCCTTCTTATGGCGCCTCGGCGGATATCCCCGTTTCGGTTTCGTGTGGTGTGTGGGGTCGCCGAAGACGGAGGATGCGGCGGATTCGGGACAACACGCGCGGAGTTGCAAAATCCTTATGGTGGTGTTATCGTATTAAATTGTTTGCGCGCGTGGCGGAATGGTAGACGCGCTGGCTTCAGGTGCCAGTGGCCGCTAAGGCCGTGGGGGTTCAACTCCCCCCGCGCGCACGATTAAAGCCCTCGGAATCCGGTGATTCCGAGGGCTTCTGCGTTTCCTGTGCCTGTGCTTCTTGATGTCTGTGCCTCTCCGCGAGGATGCGCGCGGTCCGGTGGGTGACGAGTCAAATGGTGCAGGCAAGGCGGCGCAAGGGGCCGTCGCAGGACAGCACGCATCGCACCGAACGCCGATGGCGACCGTAAGATGGTGGTGAGCGGCACTACGCGAAAGGGAATGACATGAGCGGATGGCGATCCCACCTGGATGCACCATATGGCGAAGGCGACACAGAGCCAATGTCAATCGGATCGGATTCGTTCACGCCGGGCGATGATGTCGCGTCGCCGTTCGAAGCGTGGCCGTCCAATTCACCCAGCGCATCTGATGCATCTGCGTATCATGAGCATTACGCGTCCGATGTCCCGTCCGCATCCGGCTCCAGGCGCGGTGGCGCGGCTGATTCGGGAGCGAATTATGCGCCTGAGCATGGTGTCAGTCCGTTTCCTCCCGCAAGGTCCTCGTCGCGTGCAGCTGTGTGGGGCAGTGCCATTGTGGTACTCATCGTGGCCTTCGTTGCGTCTGCCTTCATCATCCCGCGCGTCAAGGTGCCGCGCGAGCTGATTGCCTCATATGTCTGGGCTGTCTCGAACGGCGATTTTGAACGCGCCACGGAACTCGCTAACCCGGGCGTGCCGCAGTCCTCCCGGGCGCTTCTTGCGTCGGGTGTGCTGGACGCCGATCATCGCATCACGAGCTATAACATCAACTTCGATAGCGAGTCCTTTACGCCCTTCGGTTACTCGGTTCGCGTGTCCTACGTCCTAGGCAGTGAAGAAGGCAAGCAATACGAAGACTCCACCACTCTTTCGCTGCATCTGAAGCCCAATGGATCATGGGCCTTCGACAAGAGTCTGCTGAATGTCATGCAGTTGCCGCGTTCCGAGACGTTCACGATAAACGGTGTGTCAGTGTCTGACGCGGGCTTCGATCCGAAGTCGATATGCTCCACGTCGGACACCTCTTGCAAGCTGATGCGTCCCATGTCGGATGACGATTTCTGCGTCCCCGCATATCCGGGCATCTATTCCGTCAACACGCCCCTGCCGGCGGACGACCCGGAATCGTTCACCATCGTGCAGCAGGACGCCACTGCTCCTTTCGTTCCTTTCAGCAAACAGACGTCGAACGGCAATGGCGGGGGAAGCGACGACAATGCTGACGATCCTGACGGTCCTGACGATGCGGACGGCTCCGCAGGCGCCGGTACCGACGATGCCGCCAATTCGGCGGGGAGTTCAGGCGAGGATTCCGAGGAATATGGCTACGCGGAAATGCGTTCCGCCGATGGCACGTGGATTGCCGTCGTCGAGGCCGACAGGCCGTACACCTTCTTCATCGACATCGATTGGACCGACGAAGCCAAGGTATCGATTCTGAGGCAACTGGACGCTCACACGCGCAGTTGCGTCAACAAGGTGAATGCTCGCGACCTGTCCGACGATACGTGCACTTTCCTCTCGGAATACCTCGATTTGCAGAATGGTTCCACGTGGAACGTCTCCTACACCCCGGGCGAACTCAAAGGCGACTTGCTATCCCCCTACCGGTGTAAGCCGCAGGACGACGGAACGGTCGTGTGCGCGATATCTGACAACGTGTCCAGCGAACTCGTGCTGAATGTCACGTACAGCGGCGGCGACACGTATGACTCACCCCGGAGTTTCTGGCATTCCTGGGATGACACCATCGTGATCACAGACGGTTCCGTCACGCCTGTTTTTGCGACCAGCTGACGTATTGGGCAGAGCCTGACGCCTGCCGTGTGCGTGAATGTGTGCGGTCCGGCCCTGGTTAACCGCGGCTTGCTACCATGGCTTTGGATATCGCAGTCGTGTGATGGTTGCGGGAGGCGGGACGTGGATGTGAACAGCTCGGCGGACGGTGCTGCGGCAAGTGCCGCGGCGGTCAGCGTTTCAAGACCGCCGGTTTTCTCGGCGTCGCGGGCATTCGACACAGCGATCTGGCGGGTCGTGGGGAATCCGCTCGTGCCCTCGCCTGCCATGCCCGCTGAATCTGATAGCTCTGGTGGTTCCGCATCCGTCGGCGCTTCGCTTCAGGGCCTTGGCGTTGCCGTCAAGGATTTGTTTGCCGTGAAGGGATTCGCCATCGGCGCGGGGAACCCGCGTTTCCTTGCCGAATCCGCGGCGCAACACGCCACCGCCCCTGCCGTCATGCGCTTGATGGAGGCGGGAGCGTCCATTGTCGGCATTGCGCAAACCGATGAATTCGCCTATTCCCTCGCCGGCACAAATGCGCATTACGGCACTCCGCCCAATCCGTGCGCCCCCGGGCGCATCAGCGGCGGTTCGTCCTCCGGTCCTGCCGCCGCAGTGGCCACCGGACAAGCGGATGTCGGCCTGGGCACGGACACCGCCGGATCCTTGCGCATCCCCGGTTCGTATGAGGGGCTGTGGGCGATTCGCACCACATGGAATCGCGTTCCGCGCGACCTTGTGCACCCGCTGTCGCAGTCATTCGACACCGTGGGCCTGCTGGCGCGCGATCCGAAGGTCTTTATTCGGGCGGTCGATGCCCTGATGCCTGACGATGACAGCATCGCCATCCCTGATGCGCCGCAAGCCGTGGATTTCGCCGTGGCTCCCGGCCTCGATGCGGCGGTGGAGCCCGATGTCGCGGAAGCGGTGGACGGGTTCCGCCGCCGGCTGGTTGCTGTTGTCGGAAGGCGTGGCGAGGCGCTGTCGGCGCCGTCTTCCGCGGGATCGTCCTCGGTGACGCGCATGGAGGTGACGCCGGAGGATTTGGATTGGTGGGAATCTATTTTCCAATCGGTGCGCGGGTATGAAGCGTGGCGCAACAATGGCGCGTGGGTGGGTCGCAACTGGGATGCCCTCGCCCCCGACATCGCAGCGCGGTTTCGGCGGGACTCGCGACTCGCGCAGCCGGACTACGAGGAGGGCTTGCGCCGCCTGCGTGCTGCCCGCGCCGAACTCCGGGAGCGCTTGGGGAACCGTGTGCTGGTCATCCCCACCGCTTCGTCCGTGGCGCCGCCGGCCAGCGCATCGCAAGACGCCGCCAGGCGCATCGCCTCCGCGCGTGCGGCCACGATCCGCCTTACGTCCCTCGCCGGAGTCGGCGGCCTGCCTGCCGTGAACATCCCGCTGCGCACCCATGAGGGTCTGCCGTGCGGCGTGTGCCTCGTGGGCCCGGCAGATTCCGACAGATCATTGGCGCGCCTGGCGGTGCGTTTATTGCGAATCTGCTGCGCCTGAATTCGCGTGCGTTCCCGGCGCCACACGGTCCGAGCCGCCGTAGAAGCGTGCGAGCGTTTCGTCCCGGAATTCAGGGAAGTATCCGCCGTCGATCGCGTCGCGGATATCTCCCAGCAGCTTCACGAAGAAGCGTTCGTTGTGAATCGTCGCCAACGTGCTTGCGGTCATCTCGCGCGTATGCACCAGGTGGTTCAGATAGGCGCGCGTGTAGTGCGTGCAGGTGTAGCAGTCGCAGGTGGGGTCGAGCGGCCGGAAGTCGTGCTTCAGCGCCGCACGCTTGATGTTCCAGCGCCCCGTGCGCGTGTAGATCGCGCCATTGCGCGCCTCGCGGGCCGGCGCCACGCAGTCGAAGGTGTCGCCGCCGTTCTCCACCGCGGCGAAGATGTCGTCGATTGCCGCGATTCCCAGCACATGACGCGGCTTGTTCTCCGGCAGCTCGTCGCAGATCCAGCGGCACGTGTCGCCCAGGATCCGCTTTTCGATGGCGCCGCCGATGCCGAAGCCGTCGAAGTCCAGCGATGCGATTTCACGTGCGGCCAGATGGCGCAGGTCCTCGTAGTTCGCGCCCTGCACCACGCCGAACAGCGCCTGGTACGGCTTGCCGAGGCGCGTCTGCGTGAGGCGCTCATGCTCGGCCACGCAGCGCTTGGCCCAGCGGAACGTGCGCTCCACGGACTTCTCCTGGTATTGGCGCGTGTTCATGAGGGTGGTCAGCTCGTCGAACGCAAACATGATGTCAGCGCCGATTTTGTGTTGGATGCCCATGGAGATTTCCGCAGAGAAACGCTTCTTGGCGCCATTGAGCGGGGACTTGAATGTCACGCCATCTTCATCAACGAACGCCAGGCGTTCCTTGCCTTTGGCGATCACGTCGTCGGATTTCATGCCCTGCACGTCCATCGCCAGCGTCTTTTTGAATCCTGCGCCGAGTGAAAGCACTTGGAAACCGCCGGAATCCGTGTATGTGGGGCCGCCCCAGTTCATGAAACGCCCCAAGCCGCCCGCCTCGTCGAGCACATCCTCGCCGGGGCGTTCGAACAGGTGGAAGGCGTTCGCCAGCAGGCACTGGGCTCCCAGGTCGCGCATTTGCTCAGGCAGCACGCCTTTCATTGTCGCTTGCGTGGCGACTGGCACGAACGCCGGCGTGGCGATGTCGCCGTGAGGCGTGTGGATGACGCCGGTGCGGCCATGGCGCCCCGGTATGCGGGTGCCGATCGTGAAACCGAATGCCGCGCGGTCGCCGGGCTTGTCGGGGTGCGCGCCGAGCGGCGTCGCCGGCCAGGTCGCGGCCGTTGCGGCGATGGCTGCGCCTGCGATTGCGTCGGTCATGTGTGGTGGCTGTGCTGTCAAACCCTCGGAAGTCATGCCATCAGATTACGCGGCGGGGCTGATTCCCGTGGATTCCCGCCGTCATAGGCGATGGCATCCCACGCCTATCAATGTCAGCTCGCCAATCGGATTCCCGCAGGTGCGAGCGGGGTAGATGACGCCATGAGGAATTTGCACACAAGTTGGATGTTTTCTTTCATGCGGCATTTAGAAGGCTTTCAGGATTGTGCTCTTTACTTTCTATCAGCACACGAATGCGGCGGGGCAACCCGCGGATGCACGAAGGAGCATGAAGCATGAGCGATAACGATTCCCAGAGGGATCCGCAGCAGGATTCCTGGAACCAGGTTTCGTGGAGTTCGACCCCCGACACCTCTAGCAATTCCAATGATTCCACCACGGGCAGTGATGCGTCCGCCGACCAGCAGGCGCAGGCAGGACAGGACGCGTCGCAGCAGCCGACGAAGCCGCTGTATGTGGCTTCGGACGCTCAGCCCACCGAACCGATTAATGCCACCCAGCCGACCCAGCCCATCCAGACGATTCCCGATCCCGCTCCGGACTATGGTGCGGCTTCCCAGCGTCCTGCTGAATCCACCGGTTATCGTCTGGCGCCGGGTTATGGTGCATACGACTACGGGTATTCCGATCCGAATGCCGGCATGTCGGGCGCCAATGGGCAGAACACCGGTTACACCACGCCGGGATATCAGAATCCTCAGGCCCCTCAGGCAAACGACGCAGCCAATGCCGGGTACGCGGCGAATGTGAACGCTGGCCCTGGATTTGGCGCGGACGGCGGCAATGCTGGCAACGCTGGCAACGGACCGCAGCAGCCGTTCCCGCAGCAGCCGCCGGCAGCACAAATGAAGAAAAACGGCGCATCTCCAGTCCTGACAGCCGTGATTGCAGCCATCGTGGCTGTTGCGCTGTCTCTGGCGATCGGCTTTGCGGCAGTCGAACACGGCTGGATTAAAGTCGGCTCGACCTCAACGTCCACGACCGCTCTGAAGAGCTCCACCGGCACCGATACCGGCTCCTCCACGCAGGTCGCCGACGGTTCCGATTGGGTCACCGTCGCCAAGAACGTGAGCAATTCTGTCGTATCCATCCTCGTGACGACCAATGAGGGCAGCGCTCGCGGTTCAGGAGCGATCCTCGACACCGATGGGCATGTCGTGACGAACAATCACGTCGTTTCCGGTGCCTCCAAGATCTATGTGACGCTTTCCGATGGTTCGATGTATGAATCCACTGTCGTGGGCACGGATGCGACGACCGATCTTGCGGTGCTCAAGATGAACACGGTGCCAGACGGTCTCTCGCCCATCACCTTCGCTGATTCCGACAGCCTTGCAGTCGGCGAAGGCGTCATGGCCATCGGTAATCCGCTGGGACTGTCGAACACGACGACCACGGGCATCATCTCCGCGCTGAACCGCCCGGTCTCCACCTATGATGACTCCTCGTCATCCTCTTCATCATCGGTTGTTGTGACGAACGCCATCCAGATTGACGCCGCCATCAACCCGGGTAATTCCGGCGGCCCTACGTTCAACAGCGCAGGTCAGGTCATCGGCATCAACTCGTCGATCGCCACCACAAGTTCGTCGAGCAGCTCTGATTCCTCGTCGTCCGGTTCCATCGGCATCGGCTTCGCAATCCCGTCGAACCTGGTGAAGAGCGTATGCGACCAAATCATCAACACCGGTTCCGTCGCACACGTGCAGCTCGGCGTGCAGGTCTCTACGCAGTACGTCGAATACAACAACGGATACCGCGCCGGCGCACAGATCGAAAGCGTCACCTCTGGTTCCGCGGCAGAAAAGGCCGGACTGCAGAAGGGTGACTTGATCGTGGCTTACAACGGTAACCTCGTCAACAGCTCCTCGTCGGTGCTCGGCTACGTGCGCGCCACCAACAAGGGCGATACCGTCACTCTCACCGTCATCAGAAACGGCGCCATGCAAGACATCCAAGTCACCATGGACCAAACGGAGAGCACGTCGTCCTCCTCGTCGTCCAGCAACAGCAACGGCAACAATAACGGCAGTAACGGCAATAGCAACGGCAACGGCGATAGCGGCGGCCTGTACGATCCGTTCGGCCTGTTCGGCAACGGCGACAATAACTGACGGTGATTGATTCGCTGGCGCAAACGCGTCAACGGGCAACCATTATGCCTACGGCATAGTCAGGTCGTGGCTTCCGACGCGCAGGCGGAACTTAAACCGCACTACACTGCCGGAGACTCCGAATCCCAACGCCTTCCATTCCATTCGCGACACGCGAGGGATGGAAGGCGTTTTTGTGCTCTTCCAACGGAATCCAAGAGATCGCAAGACCTCCGATACCGCAAATTGCACATGCACAGGGGTCATGTGGGAAGATGGAGAAAAGGTAAAGAAGACGAGGCGGGAGGGAAACCGCGACACCTTGTCGTCCTTGACAATCCAGCGAACAACGTCGCACGCCCCGGGCATGCGAAACAACGTGAGAGGCAAGGTAAACATGAGAACGGTTTGGAATATCTGCAAGATGGTGCCGATGCTGCCCATCGTCATACTGTGCGTCATCCCCATCGCATTGTGTCAGACTTCCGCACCACGTGTGAGCCATGGCATTGTCATCGCCGTGGTCACCATCTGCCTGGTGGAGACGGTCGTCGGCATGATCCGCGACATTCGCGAAGGCCATGTCGGTCTCGACATCCTGGCGGTGATAGCGCTTATTTCCACGCTCGCAGTGCGTGAATACTGGGCGGCATGGGTCGTGGTGCTCATGGTGTATTCCGGCTCCGCAATCGAGAATTACGCGGAAAGCGCTGCAAAATCCAACCTCAGTAAGCTCATGGAGGCGGCGCCGACCGTCGCGCATATCGCAGCTGACGAGGCCGGGCACGACTGGGAAGACAAGACCGTGGACGATGTACAGATCGGCGACACGCTTGTTGTGCGTCCCGGTGAGACCGTGCCTGTCGACGGCATGCTGCTCGATGGCGAGGCGACGCTCGACCTTTCACAGGTCAACGGTGAACCTGTGCCGCGCACCATCTACTCCGGTCAGAAAGTGCTGTCCGGTTCCATCAACGGCGATGCGATGTTCCGTCTGCGTGCCACCGAGGTCGCGCGCGATTCGCAATACCAGCGCATCCTTGAAATGGTCATGAGCGCCCAGAGTTCGCGTCCCGCCGTTGTGAAAACGGCCGACCTGCTCGCCGTGCCGTTCACGGTGATTTCGCTGGCCATCGCCGGCGTCGCATGGTTCATCGCGCAGACGCCTGTGCGTTTCGCCCAGGTGCTGGTGCTCGCCACGCCATGCCCGCTGCTCATCGCCGCTCCTGTCGCCTACTTGGCAGGCACCGGACGCCTTGCCCGCAACGGCATACTCATCAAGTCGCAGGAGATTCTGGAGACCCTCGGCCGCGTATCCCATGTGTTCTTTGACAAGACGGGCACGCTTACCAGCAAGCAGCCGCAGGTCATCCGCCTCGACCGGCCCGATTCCACGCGCATCCTCGACAAGCTCGACATGTCAGATTCAGCAATCATCGCGCTCGCAGGGCTTATCGAGAACTACTCGGTGCATATTCTCGCGCCCGGCATCGTGGCGGCAGGCGAGAAGGAATACAAGAAGCATCCCGACATTCGCCGTGAGGTGAGCGAGGTGCGTGAGGAATCCGGCCAAGGCATTGAAGGCGTCGTGTCCGGGCACACGGTGCGCGTCGGGCGTTTTGGCTATGTGATGGAGGTCGTGGATGACGACGTGGTGATTGGCAAGGTGCGTCCTGCCGATCCCAGCGAACTGTTCGACGAGCTTTCGGACGATTGCATGGGCACGTTCATTGCCATCGACGGTCAGATTGCCGCGCGCATCGTGCTGCGCGACCTGCCCCGGCCTAATTCCGCCGCCGCGCTGGACGAACTGCGGCGACTGGGCGTCAAGCGTCTGACGATGCTCACGGGCGACAAGCCCACCGCCGCCAAGAAAATCGCGGCACAGGTCGGCATCGATGACGTGCGCTATGAACTGTTGCCAGGCGAAAAGGCCGACGCTGTGAAGGAAGCGCGCAAAGAGATCCCCAATAAGACCCCATGGTGGGACCGCCTGCTCATGAAGTATGTGGGCGAATCCATGACGCGCACCGTCACGATGATGGTGGGCGACGGCGTCAACGACGCCCCAGTGTTGGCGTCGGCGGACATTGGCATGGCCATGACAGATGGCACGAGCACCGCCGCCTCGGAATCCGCGCAGGTCGTTATCATGAACGACAACATCGAGATGGTGCCCCGCGCCATTCTCGTAGCGCGTCAGACGAAGCGCGTCATGCTGCAAGCGGTGTTCGTGGGCTTGGGCTTGGCAATCGTGGGCATGGTATGCGCGGCGTTCAACCTCATTCCCGCAGTCATCGGCGCAATCCTTCAGGAAGGCATCGATGTCGTCTCCATCACGTGGGCGCTTACCGCGCTCATCGACCGCAAGAAGTAACGGAAATAACAGAAGAAGCAACGAAAGAAAGACGCAAATCGTGCGGGGCGGCGGGGTTCCGCTGCGCCGCCCCTACGATTACTATCAATTCCTATGACTGACAACTCTGAGAATCTTTCCGCCACCAATGCCGCATCGCGTCCCCTGCGCGTTGCAGTCGTGGGCGCAGGCCCCGCCGGCGTCTACACATCCGACATTCTTCTGCGCCAGCTGAAGCAGCGCGGCCCCGAGCTTGGTTTGGGCGACGACGCAACGATTGACCTGTACGAGAAGCTGCCGGTGCCCTTCGGCTTGGTGCGTTACGGCGTGGCGCCTGACCATCCATCCATCAAGTTCATTCAAGGGGCGCTTGCCAAGACTCTCAATAATCCCAAGATTCGGCTGTTTTGCGATGTCGAATTCGGCAAGGATGTGACGCTTGACGAGATGCGCGACCGTTACGACGCCATCGTGTTTGCCACCGGCGCCGTGGATGACAAGCCGCTGCGCATTCCTGGGCATGATGCGAATCGCGTGTATGGCGCGGCGCATTTTGTTGAGTGGTACGACGGTTACCCCACGGGTCCGCGCACATGGCCTCTCACCGATGAGGCCGTGGCGGTGATCGGCGGCGGCAACGTCGCAATGGACGTCGCCCGCGAGCTCGTACGCAACGCCGATGATCTGCTGGGTACCGATATCCCCAACAATGTGTATGACGGCATCAAGTCCAACGCCTGCCGTGAACTCCACCTGTTCGTGCGCCGTGACGTGGCTCATGCCAAGTTCTCGGTGCAGGAATTGCGCGAACTTGAGAAACTGCCGGGTGTGCAGCTCATCGTGAACGAAGACGACTTCGACCTGTCGGACGAGACACTGGAGGTCGCCGCTGATGACAAGCTCACTCGCCAGATGGTTGAGGAGCTTTACGCAATCCGCGACATGGCGGAAGACATGGAATACGACGGCGGCACTGACTTCCAGGGGCAGCCGGCCAACAAGCGCTATTACCTGCACTTCAATTCCAACCCGGTGGAAGTGCTGACGGATGCCAACGGTGGCGTGGCGGGTGTGCGCGTGGAACGCACGGAAACGACGCCCGATGGCAAGATGAGGGGCACTGGCGAAACCTACGACGTGCCGGTGCAGGCCGTCTACCATGCCATTGGCTACAAGCCTGCCGCAGTGAACGGCGTGGCCTATGACGATAAAGGCACACGCCTGCTCAATGTGGAAGGCCGCATCCAGACCGAGCCGACTGCCGACGCCGAGTCCGAGACCGTGCCTTACGTTTATGCGACCGGCTGGGCCAAGCGCGGTCCTGTGGGCCTCATTGGCTCCACGAAGTCCGATGCACTCGAGACCGTCAACAACATCCTCGATGATTGGGCGGCGAGCGGCATGGCGGGCCGTGTGGCCGACAAGGCGGGGGATGAGGCCGAGGTCCTCGACTACCTGCATGGCAAGGGGCTGCAGCCCATCGGTCGTGAAGGCTGGGACCGCGTCGTTGCGTTCGAGCATGCGCAGGGCGAGAAGGTGGGGCGTGAGCACATCAAGCTCGTCGAGCCCGATCAGATTCGGCGTGTCGCCCGTGGCGAAGAAACCGCCTGAGAACCATACAGCCCACTGAAACGGTGACGGCGATTCGGCCCTCGTATGCATAGGAACCCCGCGTTCCCGCATGCGGGGGCCGAAACCATTTTTGCGGCTGCAATCAATCGCGCATGAAGGTGGCGCGCGGTGAAGGTGAAGTTTGCGCGCAGTGAAGTTTGCGCGCAGTGAAATTTAGCGCCGGGACACCGCGCTCTGTATCCTTGGAACATGTCAAACGGAACGATGCATGTGCACGGGCACTTCAACGGACTCAAGACCACGCTGCTGTTTGCGCTCATGTGGGGCATCATCATGCTCATCTGGTGGTTCACCGGAGCGTCAGAAGACACGCTGGTCTTTTATCTGTTGCTTGGCCTGGGGACGAATTTCTTCAGCTATTTCTTCTCTGACAAGCTGGCGCTCGCTTCCATGCACGCACAGCCGGTCAGTGAACAAGAGGCGCCGGAGCTGTACCAAATCGTGCGAGAGCTGTCCACCAAGGCCGGCAAACCCATGCCTCGCATCTACATCGCTCCCACAATGAGCCCCAATGCTTTCGCCACCGGCCGCAATGAACGTCATGCGGCGGTGTGCTGCACGCAGGGAATCTTGCAAATCTGCTCATGGCGCGAAATCCGCGGCGTGCTTGGCCATGAACTCATGCATGTCTACAATCACGACATTCTCACCGGCGCCATCGCGTCATCCATGGCAACGGTCATCACCTATCTGGGCTACGCGCTCATGTATTTCGGCAACGACCGCGATGATGACGATCGCGGCGTCAACCCGCTGGGTATGCTGCTCGCCTACATCCTGGCGCCCATCGGTGCGTCGCTCATCCAAATGGCGATTTCGCGCACCCGCGAATACGATGCAGACGAAGACGGTTCGAAGCTGACCGAGGACCCCGCTGCGCTCGCCTCGGCGCTGCAACGCATCGAAGGCTCGGTGAATTCCGGCAACACCATTCCCGTCACGTCCAGCACGCAAACCACTGCCGCGATGATGATTGAAAACCCGTTCCGTGCCGAAGGCTTGCAGAAGCTGTTCTCCACGCATCCGCCGACATCCGACCGCATCGCGCGGTTGCGCCAAATGGACCGTGAGATGCATGGTGCGGCAGCGGAATCCGCGCAAATTCCGCAATACGAGCAGTATGCGCAATACTCTCAATACTCGTCGCGCTGATTGCGCAGGGGAGGCGCGTTCCCTCTCCTGTTCCCGCGCCTACTCGCAGTGTGCTACTCGCAGTATGTTTTCAGGCAGCAGCTATAAAATCGCGGTGAATCGAAATCACAATGCGTTCCTCGCCGAAGCGCAATGGCAATGTGTGTGCGCTCGCTGCGGGGAATGCCGGCACAGGGAGGCGCCATGTCCCGTCACTTTCATTTCTCTCGCACCGCTGCACGCACCGCTGCATTCCGCGCCGCTGCTGCGTTCTCGGTTTTCGCTGTGGCGGGGGTCGGCCTTGCGGCGTGCGGATCCCAAGACTCAAGCACATCGGCAATCAGCGCCGCGACATTGAGCGCAACCGGTTCCACAACCCCTGCCACCGATGCCTGCTCCACCATCCCCACGAGCTACATCCAGGAGACCAGCAAGGCCTACACGCTTTCGGTGGCGAGCGATTGCGCGGTCACCGTCAAGGCCGTGGGCGAGTCGCTCTACAACTCGATGCTTTACAAAGATGGCACGTTGAAGCAGCTCGATGGCAGCGCGATGTCATGGGACACCGACGCCAGCGTGACCTACACGTATGTGCCGCAGGGCGCATTGACCAAGGATGCGTTCTCTGACATCTATGCCGCGGTGCAGAAGGCAGGTTTCTCGGATTCCGACATGGCCAAGTACGCGTGGCTGTATTACCTGCCTGATGGCGGGGATTCCAGCTCTGCTGAAATTTTCCGCGAATACTCCACGGAAGAAGCCAACGCCTCCGCCAGCGCTTCGGCTTCCGCTGCCGCTTCGAGCGCCTCGGCATATGCCTCATCGGGTTCTGCATCGGACGCTTCCGGCAGTTCCGAATGATGTGATTGCGAAAGGCTGAGGTTGCGAAAGGCTGAGGTTGCCTGGCTGTGTGGCTGCGACGTTTTGCGGAATCGGAGAAGGATTTGGCCCTCTCCCAGATGCGCAATCCCGGTGGCTGTGCTAGACTCACTTTTCGCAACTACCATGCGGGCGTAGTTCATCGGTAGAATGGAAGCTTCCCAAGCTTCAGAGGCGGGTTCGACTCCCGTCGCCCGCTCCATCAGCCGGCCATTGTGGTCGGCTTTTCTTTTTGCCGCATTGCTTGAGCGCATTGTTTGAGGGAGACCGCGGCGTTGCGATGTTGGATTCGTCAGAAATGCGTCCGATAATAGATTCATGACGATTGCGACTCCTGAACGCTACGCGCAGATGTATGATGCCGCGCGTAAAGGCGGCTATGCCTTGCCTGCCATCAATGTGACCAGTTCCCAGACCCTCAATGCAGCGCTGCAAGGGCTTGCGGACGCTGAGTCCGATGGAATCATCCAAGTGTCGGTAGGCGGCAGCGCCTATTTCTCGGGGCAACGGGTTGCCGATCGCGTCACCGGCTCCCTGGCGATGGCGGCGTTCGCCCGTGAGGTTGCCAAGAAATATCCGCATATCACCGTCGCACTGCACACCGACCACTGCGCCAAGCAGTATCTCGACGAATGGGTGCGTCCGTTGCTTGACCTGGAAGCTGAAGAAGTCGCGCATGGCCGCGAGCCATTCTTCAACTCCCACATGTGGGATGGATCCACGGTATCGCTTGACGAGAATCTGTCAATCGCCGAGGAACTGCTTGACAAGTCGCGCAAGGCACACACCGGTCTAGAAATCGAAGTCGGCGCGGTCGGCGGCGAGGAGGATGGCATGACCGGTGCCATCGACGACAAGCTGTATTCCACACCGAGCATGGGCATGCAGGTTGCGCAGAGGCTGGGATTGGGCGAAAACGGCCTGTATACCGCCGCATTCACCTTCGGCAATGTGCACGGGTCCTACAAGCCTGGATTCGTCAAGCTGCGTCCACAGATTCTCGGCGACATTCAGTCCACAGTGGCGCAGGCGGTGCGCGACGGACAGTTGCACTCGCCGCTGCCGCAGGGGGCCGAAGACAAGCCGTTCCTGCTCGTGTTCCATGGCGGATCCGGTTCCGCGGCGCAAGAGATTGCGCAGGCGGTGAGCTACGGCGTGGTCAAGATGAACATCGACACCGACACGCAATACGCCTTCACCCGCGCCATCGCCGGGCATATGTTCGTCAACTACGACAAGGTGCTCAAAGTGGACGGCGAAGTGGGTGCCAAGGCGCAGTATGATCCGCGTTCATGGGGACGCGAGGCCGAGGATTCCATGGCGAAGCGCGTCGTCGAGGCGTGCCAAGAGCTCGGCTCCGCCGGCAAGGCACTCAAGTAGCGAATTTGGACGGTGACAAGGTCTTTCCTGTCACCGTCCCGCCGCCCCGCCCCGTTCTGTCACTGTTCCGCATCCTTCTTGCCATCTCTGCCTCTTCTCTGTTCCTCCCGGGCTTCCATGTGGTGATTCCACACTGTGAGCGTGGCGCGTGCCGAGAAACCCTAGCGGTAGAGCCATTGCGATAGTCTGTGAGAGCACGACTAGGGAAGGTGGCACTATGCCTGGAATCGTTCTTATCGGTACCCAATGGGGAGACGAAGGCAAGGGCAAAGCGACGGATCTCATCGGTACGAAGGTGGATTACGTCGCTCGTTTCAATGGCGGCAACAATGCAGGCCACACGGTCGTGGTCGGTGACAAGAAGTACGCGCTGCACCTGCTGCCGTCTGGCATCATTAGCCCCACCGCGACGCCGGTCATTGGCAATGGCGTGGTGGTTGACCCTGCGGTGCTTCTGCAAGAAATCGCCAACCTCGAGGAAGGCGGCGTCGACTGCTCCAAGCTGCTGGTCAGTGATTCTGCGCACATCATCGCCCCGTATCATCGTGAACTCGACAAGGTGACCGAGCGCTTCCTCGGCAAGCACAAGATCGGCACCACTGGTCGCGGCATCGGCCCCACCTACGCCGACAAGATCAACCGCGTGGGCATTCGCGTACATGACCTGTACAACCCCAGCCATCTGCACGACAAGGTCGAGGCATCGCTTCACCAGAAGAACCAGATGCTCGTCAAGCTGTACAACCGCCGCCCCGTCGACATCGACAAGACCACCGACTACCTGCTCGAGATGGGCGAGAAGCTGCGTCCGTACGTGGCGAACACCCAGGTGATCCTCAACAAGGCGCTCGACGAAGGCAAGACCGTGCTCTTCGAGGGCGCGCAGGCGACGATGCTCGACGTGGACCACGGCACCTACCCGTATGTGACGTCGTCGAACCCGACCGCGGGCGGCGCGTGCACCGGCACCGGCGTGGGTCCCACGAAGATCAACCGCGTCATCGGCGTGGGCAAGGCCTACATCACCCGCGTGGGCGAGGGCCCGTTCCCCACCGAGCTGTTTGACGAATCCGGCACCTGGCTGCGCGAGCAAGGCCACGAGTACGGCGTGACGACGGGCCGCCCGCGCCGCTGCGGTTGGTTCGACGCCGTCGTGCAGCGCTACGCCACCCAGGTCAACGGCCTCACCGACTTTGTGCTCACCAAGCTCGACGTGCTCACCGGCCTTAAGTCCATCCCGATCTGCGTCGCCTACGACGTGGAGAACGCCGACGGCACGCACACCCGTTACGACGACATGCCCACCGATCAGGACGTCTTCTCCCGCGCCAAGCCGATCTACGAAGAGATGCCTGGCTGGACGGAGGATATCTCGAACTGCCACACGTTCGATGAGCTGCCCGCCAACACCCAGGCCTATGTGAAGCGCCTCGAGGAGCTCTCGGGCTGCCGCATCTCCGCCATCGGCACGGGCGCCGCGCGCGACCACATCATCTCCGTGCACAACCTGCTCGGGGAGGACTGACCGGCATGGCGGATTCTGAAGCTTTGCACAAGGATTCTGCCGCTTATGCACCGGCCGATGCCGCTCAGCCGGCCGCCGATGACCACGCCGTGCCAGCGCCCGCACCTGCCTACAATCCTCTGACCGATTGGGGCGTGTACGCCGCGGTGTTCTGCGGCGGCTTCGTCGGCACCCTGCTGCGTTACGCGCTGTCGGTCGCGCTGCCGCAAAACGGCTCGGCGGGCGGGGTGCTCTACTGGGGCACCTTCACCGCCAACATGCTTGCCGCGTTCGTCTACGCGGCGGTCGCGGCGTATCTTGGCGCCGCGTCATGGATGGGCGCTCGCCGCAAGGAGCGCACGAACCGCGCTCTCGGCATGGGCCTGTGCGGCGGCCTGTCGACGATGTCCACGTTCGCTCTGGAAGGCTTCACCCAGCTGCGCGTCGCGCAGGATGCCGCTGACGCCGCTTCCCAGAGCGTGGGCGGCACCTCGATTGTGGTGACTACCACGGGCGCCGGCCCCACGATTCCCGCCAACGTTGCGTTCGTCATCTACGTGGCGCTCACCTACGTGGTCGGCGTGCTGCTTGCCTACGCAGGCTCCGCAGTGGGCGCTTCCCTGGGTGCCAAGGCCGCTGCCGGGCATTCTGGGCCGGATTCCGCTTCCTCGGTCGCTGACGCGCCGTCTGAGCCGGTTTCCGCAGGCGTTTCCATGGATGTGGGCAATGCTGCTGATTCTGATACGTCCGAAAGCCCTGATGCATCCGCAAGCTCTGATGCATCCGAAAGCGAGGTGAAGTGATGTCATCCTTCGTTCTGGCTCTCGGCATCGCGGCGCTCGGTGGCTTGGGCGCCGTCACCCGCTTCACTATCGATACGCAGATCAAGCGTGCCTACAAGGCGGCGTTTCCGCTCACCACGCTGCTCATCAACGCCATCGCCAGCTTCCTCGCCGGCATGTTCGCCGCAATGGCGGCGTATGGCGCGATGGGTGCCGACGCCAAGCTGCTGCTCGCCACCGGTTTCTGCGGCGGCCTGTCGACCTTCTCGACGGCGATCAACGAGATCACCTCACTGCTCAAGAGCGAACGCCTCGGCACCGCCGCCGCCTACATGGCGACCTGCGTCATCGTGCCGCTTCTGTGCGTCATCGCCGGCTACGCCGTCATCTAAGCGGGCTGCACGAGCCACGAGCTATCTGTCTAAGCCGTCTGTCCGAGACGTCTTCTGAGCTAGGGTCTGTCCGTGTCACCTGTCGGTGTCGCCTCATTGCTGGCACCGGTCTGTTACTTGGTCGCCAGCGGCTCTGTCCCTTGCCTGATTGCAGGATTCCAATAATTCCCAACCCCCAACCGCCCGCGGTGTGAGCCCACCTCATACTGCGGGCGTTCGTGTATCTCATGGGAAGTTTGTGGCGATTTGTGATTGTTGTGTGTGGGTTTTGTGTGTTGGCGTGTCGTGGGTCGTGTGTTTGTTATGTTTGTCGCACTCGTGGTTGGCGGGGCGGTGTCGCCTTGCTGCCGTGGGAGGCTGATGGGATCGGACGGGGCCTGGGAGCGGGCCCGGGAGGAGGACCGCGATGACGGGTCGGGGTTCCTGGTCGTGTGGGTTGCGTGGCGTGCGGGGCGTGTTGCTGCGTGCGCTGGCGTGCCTGGTGGCTTTGTCGGTGGCGGTGTCGTGCGGGGCGGCGGGCGCGGCGGCGGAGCAGGCGGATGGTTCCGGCGGCTCGGGGTCCCCGGCGGCTTCGTCTTCGGCTTCGTCCGATGGTTCGCTGACGGTGTGGTTCTATGATTCGGATGGCTGGGAGTCGCTGTTCTTCTATTGGTATGCGGATGACGCGCGGCCGGTGGCGTGGCCGGGCGTGGCGATGGAGGCGCGCGGTGGCGGCTGGTATTCGTGCGAGGTGCCCGGTTATGGGAGCGTGAGGGGGATTTTCAGCGACGGCGGGGCGTCGCAGTGGCCTGGCGCGGGGGAGCCGGGGGTCGTGCTGTCGGGCGGGAGCGCGTGGGTCGTGGACGGCCGTGTGTATGGCAGCGAGCCGGAGGGGGTGACGGTCCATTTCTTCGATTGGGATTCGTGGGGCCGGGTGTGCCTGTATTGGTATGATTCGTCGGGTGCGTCGGGGCCGGGGTGGCCGGGCGCGCGCATGTTCCCTGACGGGGACGGCTGGTGGAGCAGGACGGTGTTCGGCGCGGGCGACGGGCTGAGGGTGTTGTTCAGCGACGGCGGGTCGCGGCAGGTGCCTTCCCGGATGGAGGAGGGTTTCGCGGTGTCGGGCGAGGCGTGGTACCGGGGCGGCGTGTGGACCGGGTCGCGTCCGGAGGGGGTGACGGTGTTGTTCCGCCGGCCGGATGGCTGGGGCGAGCCGCGGGTGTATTACTATGCGTCGGATTCGGACACGGGGCCTGCGTGGCCTGGGGTGGCGATGTCGGATGCGGGCGGCGGCTGGTGGGCGTACCGGATCGAGCGGTATTCGCGTGCCCGGGTGGTGTTCACGGATGGCGCCAGCCAGGTGCCCGCGCGCATGGAGCCGGGCTTGGAGGCCGAGGGCACGATGTGGTATCGGGACGGCGCGTGGGTCGATGGCGAGTCGGACAGTGACGGGGACGGGCTGGCCGATTGCATGGAGCTGGTGGCCGGCACGGACCGTGCCGTCGCGGACAGCGACGGGGATGGTCTCCTGGACGGGTTCGAGCAGGGGAGGTCCGGCACGGATCCGCTTTCGGCGGACAGCGATGCGGATGGGGTCGCGGATGGCGACGCGGACCCGGACGGCGATGGGCTGTCGAGCCTGCGCGAACAGGGGCTGGGCACCGATCCCCTGGAGCCGGATTCCGACGGGGACGGCCTGGACGATGCCCGCGAGGTGACGTTGGGCACGGATCCCCTGGCGGCGGATTCGGACGGTGACGGCCTGCCGGACGGCGCGGAGACCGCGCTGGGCCTGGATCCGCTGGCGGCGGATTCGGACGGGGATGGCACGGGCGATGCGTCGGCGACGGTGACGCGCACCCTGGGTGCGGAGGATTCGGATGGCCCGTCCGCCGTGGGCGGCATCGAACCGCGGCTCCTGGACGCCGCCAGCCTGGCCGTGCCATCCCTCGAGGTGACGGGCGCGGCGCGGGACGTGGCGGGCGTGAGGGTCGCTGCGTACGACGGGTGGCTGAAGGGAGACGCCCGCGGCTTCGTGGGCGACGTGGCGCGGGTGGACGGTTCGTTCGGCTCGGGCACGCTTTCCTTCGCGTTGTCCGACGGGTACGCGCTGCATGAGTATGCGCTTCCGGACGGCACCGTCACGAACGGCCTGCTCGTCATGCATTCGGACGGCGGCCAGGCGGAGGCGCTGGACGCCCGGTGGGACGTGGCGGCGCGCACTCTCACCGTGCCCATCACGCAGGGAGGGTACTACTTCGTGCTGGACTTCATCGAATGGGCCGGCGGGATCGGCCTGGTGCCTGTCGGTGGGAATGCGCCCGCGTCCCCGTCCCTGTCGAGGGCGCCGGTCATGAGGGCGCCCGGCGCCACGATCGCCACATGGGACGTGAAAGGCCAGGCGGATGTGGTGTTCGCCATAGACACGACGAGCAGCATGGGAGGCGCCATCGGCAACGTGAAGGCCAACGTGGACCGGTTCGTCGACAGGATCGACGGCGCCGACGTCTCCGCCAGCCTCGCCTTGGTCAGTTTCAGGGACACCACCGCGGACGGCCCGGACTCCACCAGGGTCGCGCGTGACAACGGGTCCCCCTGGTACACGGACCTCGGGCGGTTCAAGCAGGCCATTGACGCGCTCACCGTGGACGGTGGCGGCGACGACCCCGAGACGCCCCTCGATGCGTTGGGCGAGGTGCTGGACCTCGACGCGCGGGACGGTGCGGAGAGGTTCGTGGTCCTGGTCACCGACGCGGGCGCGAAGGCCGACAACTCCCACGGGCTCGCCGGCATGCAGGACGCCGCCGACAGGCTCAAGGCCGCCGGGTGGCATGTGTCCGTCGTCACCGGGCAATCCCACAAGGACGATTACGAGGCGCTGTGGGAGGGCACCGGCGGCATCTTTGCGGACCTGAACGGCGACTTCCAGTCACAATTGCTCCAGGTCGCCCAGTCCATCCGCGATGAAGTCGCCGGCGGGCAGTGGATCGTGCTCGGCGATTGCGCCGGTCCGTCCGACAGCACCTTCCTGCCCCGGGTGGTCCGTCTCGCGGCGCCGTTGCGCGAGGGGAGCGGAACCGACACGGACAAGGACGGTGCCAGTGACATCGCCGAGCTCGGGGGTTCGGTCACGACGGCGACCATCGACATCCGCCCCTGGTCGGAGAAGCTGGCGCGCAACGGCACCCCGTCGGCCGTGTACTCGTGGCCTAGCCTGCCGTCCTATGTGAACTACGTGTCCGACCCCACCCAGGCGGACACGGACAGGGATCTCGACGCGGATGGCGTCGACCCGCATCCGATGGCTTACCAGCTGAACGACAACTTCATCGACAAAATGCGACAGCTGGAGGAACTCGCCTATAGCTATACGCGGGCGAACGGCATCGGCCAGGATATCCTGAAGTACGGCACGGACATCGAGTACTGGTACATCGCTTCCTTCGTCAGGCAGTTCAACCCCAATTATCTGGGCGGCACGAAATGGCCCGGCGTCGGGGGACCGGTCGACAATGGCTTCAAGGATTACGTCATGGACTGGGACGCGAAGCAGTCGGACACCCGCAAGAGGCTGGTGCCGTACTTCGAATCGACAACGTCCGTCAACGCGAACGAGAAGGGCGATGCCGTGGACCTGCGCCATTGGGGCGCGACGCTGTCGGCGTACATATACGAAACCGGCATTGGCGATACCGGTAGACTCGAGAAAGACCCATCTTTCAAGGGCTTAGCGGAATCCTTCATGCCTGAATACCATCTCGATAACCTCGCTGGCTGGGCTGGGGACCTGCAGACGCTCATGCTGGACGGATACAAGAGATATGTGAAGACAGGCAAGATCGGATCGGAGGACTTCGTCAACCGCTACCGGGACGCGTTCTATGGCCTGATAGGCGGCGATGACACCACCTTCTCAATGGACGACATGTACGCTGACACCGATTCATACAATGTCTATACCTCGATCAAGTGGACTCACCACGGTTTCGCCGACGGGGTGCGGGAATACTATTCGAGCGGACGCCTCAAGCGATATCATTCCTTCAGCAATTACTGGTCCCGCAGCAAGGTCTTCGACCTGACGAAGACCTACACGAATTCCAAGTATCTTGTGATCACCTGGCCACTGCTGAAGGAAGGCGGCCAGTGTCCGATAACACCCGATCAGTCCGAAGCGGCCGCACGCGCATTCACCGATTTCATCATGGACAGGAGAGGAGAGGAATGATGCATCCGGTCAAATCAAAGAAGACGCTTGATGACCATTCCCGCATGGCGTCCCGCCCGAGGGGGCGTGTGGCGGATGGGCGGGCGCGGAGGAACTGGCGCACGGCGTTCTTCGCCGAGCTGGTTGTCTTCGTGGTCCTGCTGGCGCCGCTTGTCTGGCAGCTGGTGTATCCGAGCCTGTCGCCGGAGGTGGTCCTCACGTCGGTGTCCCCTGACGGCGGCTACACATTGCAGGTGGCGAAGCACCCGGCGTTCGGCCGGAGGGTCCCTGTGGACGTGACCCTCCGCACCACGGACTCCGACGGGGGCTACCGGGGGAGGGAGGCCAGCAGGAGCTTCGCGGTGAGCCGGGGATCCGGCTTCCCGGAGGGCCTGCGGGCGCGGTGGGACGGCGGGGGCGTCGTGGTCTTCCTGCCGTCCGACGAGAACCGGCCGGTCGCGGTCCGCCTGGATTTCGACATGTGCCTGTCTCTTGAATAGGGGGCGGCGTGTTCAGGAGGATGGATGGTTTCGACGCGTTGGACGAGCGTGAGGCCTGCGCGGGGCGGCGGGCGGGGTCGAGTCCCGTGCCGTTCGTCTGCGCCTGTTTTGTCGTGGCGTTCCTGATCGCTCCGTGCTGCTTGGTCTGGGGCTTCCTGTTCGATGCCCATTCCGCGGACAGGCGCGCGGCGTGTTCGCAGGTCACGGCGTCCACGGCCGACGGGAGCCGTTCGATCACCGTGAACGCTTTATCCTTCGGGGTGTACGACCTGACGTTCGATACCGGGAGGTACGAGGTCACGGTCACGCAGCGCGATGCGTCGGGGGACGTGGTCACGGACACGACGACGTATCTGGGTGCGTTGGAGGGTTGCGTCGCCGTGGTCAACGAGGAGTACGGCGAGGTCTTCATGTATGACGTCGAGGAGATTTCGGACCCTTCGGAGGTGGTGAGCGATTGGGGGAGCGACTTCACCGGTTCGAAGCCCCCTTACTCGTGGCCGGCGTTCCGCATCTACTGGAAGGACATGGAATCGTCATGAGCACAGAGCCCAGGGCAAACACGCCCGGCGACGGCAGTGTGGGAAAACCGGATGGCAGCGCTGGCAAGGCTTCCGATGCCCAAGGCGCGCTTGATGCCCCGCCGTGTGCTCGCGAAGGTTGTGCTGGCGTTCGTCATGCTAGCACTGGGAATCACGTCCCTGTTCCCGTATGGTTTGGGAACTTATGAGTACCCGCAATACTCGGGCTGGGTCCCTCGGGAAATTACGTGCCCTGGCGTCGTGGGCACATGCATGCAATTGTCGTTGGCGCAAACGCTGAACGGCAAGGACCTGACCTTCGTCATACCCCGATGTGCGGCGGGCGATCCGATCGTCACCGAGATAGGTGTCGATGTGCGCACCCTGGATGGCGGAAAGGGCGGAAGATACGTGCGTATCACCTTCCCGGGCTGCCCGTCCAATGAGAGTCTTGTTGCCCGCGTTCAGGCGGCGCGATGAACAGAGCCAGTCTGATTGCTGCGGGTGATTTCGCAACGGTGTTGTTTTATGTCGTGGTGCCCGTATTCCTCGCCACCTTCCTCATCGTCGCGCTGTGTACGTTCGCGTTTGTGGTCTTCTTCGTGTGCTGGCTTGTGGAGCGGAGGAGACCAGACGGCGGTTCGGATGCACTGCACGGCTTGTCGTTCGTGGCGAACGTCTTGATCGTCTGCTCCCTGGTGTTCCTGTGTTCTTTCGGCCTGACCAAGGTGCCCGTTCTAGGCAATCGCACATGGTGCCAGTCTGCGTCGCCTGACGGTATATACACCCTTCAGGCCGACAGGGTGGCATGGTACTCGCTGTCCGGAGTACCCACCCGGTTCACGTTGAGACATGTCGATTCCTCTGGTGACGTGCTGGAGTCGCGATCGACCATCGTATATGTGCCGTCGGTAGATGAGGTGACTTTCCAGAGCGAACCGTGTGCGGTGGAATGGGGAGAAGGGCACGTCGACATCGGGGCTCAACGCCGATTCGATACCCGGCCCGATTACTTCTTCTCGTTCTATTGGGATGATCAGATTCCCGCACAGGAGTGACCAATGTGAGAATAACCGTCTGCTTGCGGCACTTCCCGCGGCCATTTGCTCGGGGTGTCTCTCCCGCATCGCCGCAGCCCAAGTCTTGTATAATCGTGATTAGTATAATCATGATTATACAAGACGCATTTCGCCCGAAAATCGTTGCAATTCCGCGTCTTTCAGGCTGTATGAAAAGAAGCTGGGAGCGTTAGTTGCCGGTATTCGCATCCATGAATGCTTCGCAATCGTTCCCGGAACCGATGATTGAATCTGATTGCATCAATCGATGCGAGTCGGATAGTGACAACAAGTCGGTCTGGGTTTTTGCTTCATCTGTTTGATACTTCGTGACTGCTGCAGTGATATCTGCATCAGAAAGGGAAGGGTCAAGTACTTTCGCGACTTGGGGGTACAAAGCCATTACGTCATTTTCGTTCCCGAACAGATAAACTCTCTGCATTTTCCCGTTGCGATACACAACGGTGTCGACGGAAACGCCGTTGATGGTTCCGTGGACACCGGCGGATTCTTTATATGCGTCTAATCGATACTCAACTCGGCTATGAGGGCCGCCCTGCTTATGCTCCTCGTAAGGGTTGAATGTCTCCGTGCCCATCACCTCGGCATTCGTCGATGCGGCTATTGCTGAAATGAGCTGTTGCGATTGTGCACTGAGGTCAATCGTCGGAGATGCGTTCGCGCTAGGGGGCGTTGTGGAGACGGTGGCTGAGGTTGTTGCGCTCGCCGTCGCTGAAGATACCTCGCTCGATGGCGACTGACTGCGAGATGGTACTAAAGCGACGACGAGGACGATTGCGATTATCCCCCAGAACCACCACTTCGTGATGAATGACGGTTTCGCATGTTTGCCAGGAAACCCTTCCATGGATTCTCTCCTCACTAGAACTTGCCGTTGGCTCTAGATTCGCGGGGGGGGGCATGCATTTCTGGTGTTGATATTCGATTGTCTGTTTGCGGCGCTCGCATCGTGTTCGCGCTGTATTTGCCCCGTGTCGGGACACGAGGCCGCAAGCCCGTCCATTTCTCGCTCTTGTTACGTGCTTGGGACGTGGGGGAGGATTACGATGATGCGCATGGAGCAATCTGAAGTCGAGAAGTATCTCAAGCGCGACCACAAGGCCGACATGGAAGCCGCCGCCGAGCGCCTCAAGGGGACCGTCCGCCATACGCCGCTCATCCATTCCGACGAGTGGAGCGACCGCACCGGAGCGCAGGTGTATCTCAAGCCGGAGAACCTGCAGAAGACAGGTTCCTTCAAGCTGCGTGGCGCCTACAACAAGATCGCGTCGATGTCCGACGCGGAGCTGTCGCACGGCGTGGTCACCGCCTCCGCCGGCAACCACGCGCAGGGCGTCGCCTACGGCGCTCGCGAACGCCATGCCAAGGCGATCGTGGTCATGCCCGACATCACGCCGCCGCTCAAGGTCGACGCCACCCAAGCGCTCGGCGCCGAGGTGGTGCTGCACGGCCACGTGTTCGACGAATCCAACGCTTACGCCATCCAGCTCGCCAAGGACCGCGGCATGACCTTCATCCCGCCGTTCGATGACTATGACGTGCTGTGCGGCCAAGGCACCATCGCCATGGAGATTCTCGAGGACCTCCCCGAGGTCACCGACATCGTCGTGCCGCTCGGCGGTGGCGGCCTGGGCGCCGGCATCGCCATGGCGACGAAGATCTTCCGCCCGGATGTGCGCGTCATCGGCGCCATCCCGATCGGCAGCCCCGCGTTCAAGGAAAGCTTCATCGCCGGCCATGTGGTCGAGGCCGACGAAGTGCACACGATCGCCGAAGGCGTTGCCGTCAAGCACCCCGGCGACCTCACGTTCGCGTTGCTCCAGCGGTACCTTGATGGCCTCGTGCAGGTCTCCGAGCGCGACATCTACGAGACCATCATGACGATGATGGAGAAGCACAAGCTCGTCGTCGAAGGTGCAGGCGCGGTCTCCGTGGCGGCGCTCGGCCAGCTCGAGCTGCAGTGCAAGGCCTACAACGAGGCGTCCGGCCCGCATGTCGTGGTGCCCGTGATGTCTGGCGGCAACATCGATACCGTCACGATCGGCGCGGTCATCCAGCAGGGCATGATCTCCCGCGGCCGCATCATGTCGTTCTCCGTGGAGCTTCCGGACGTGCCTGGCCAGCTCGTCAACATTGCCCGCATTCTCGCGGACCTGCGCGCCAACGTCATCGAGCTCACCCACGACCAGTTCAAGGCCGACACGCATTACTCCAACAAGGTGGTGCTCGAGGTCACCGTCGAGACCAACGGCCCCGACCACATCGCGCAGATCCTCGAGACCCTGCGCGGCGAAGGTTACGATCCCAAGCAGATCTACTGATTGCAGGCTTGGTTGCAGGCTTGGTTGCAGGCCTGGTTAAAGGTCTGATTGCAGGCTCAATCGGCGGGTCGTGCTGATTGGCAGATTGCTGATCTACATGCCGGTGCTTCCCCGACGTTCAGTTTCCGCACTGTTCATCGGGAAGGCACCGGCATGTTGCGTTGTGGGCGGATTTCACGCGGGTTGCGCAACCTCGTGCGTCTAAGCTGAAAGCATGACATACAAGGTTGCAGTGCTGACCGGCGCCGGCATTTCCACAAGCGCCGGAATCCCTGATTTTCGTGGTCCTGACGGCGTATGGACCAAGCATCCCGATCAGCAGAGCGTATACGACATCGATCTGTTCCTCTCCGATAAGAAAGCGCGCGAATATTCGTGGCGCTGGCAGAAAGAAAGCCCTGTGTGGGGCGCCCAGCCTGGCACGGCGCATAAGGCGCTCGTCAAGCTCGAGAAGGCTGGCTTGCTGAGCCTTCTCGCCACGCAGAACTTCGATGCCTTGCACGAGAAAGCCGGCAACAGCCCCAGCCTCATCGTGAACCTCCATGGCACCATCGGCACGTCGCATTGCATGCGCTGCCACCACAAATACGACACGGCTGACATCATGAATAACCTCGATGCCGAGCCGGATCCGCATTGCCACCGCAATCTGCCATATAGAGGCGATGAGGTGTGCAACGGCATCATCAAGACGGATGTCGTGTATTTCGGCGAATCTCTGCCCGAGGGCGCAATGGAGCGCAGCATGCAGGCTGTGACACAGGCAGATGAGTTCTGGGTGATTGGTTCGACGCTGGAGGTGTATCCGGCGGCAAGCCTGGCCCCGATCGCCGCTCAGGCGGGCGTGCCGGTAACGATCATGAACATGGGACGCACCCAATACGATTCGATCGCCAAGCGCCTCATCTCGGAGCCGATCCAGGACGCGTTGCCGCGCTTGGTCGACGAAACTATCGCTGCACATGGCGGCGAGGTCGCCGCATAGGGCAGGCAGGGCGCAAACAGGGCGCAAGCGAGGCAGCCTTATTCCGCGTAAGTAAGTTTCTGGGAACTGGCGATACACCGGTGGGGAATCGTGTAGAGCGGTAAGGCGGTCGATTGAGGCGCAACCCGCGTGGTCGCAAGACGCGACACGCGGGTTTTTGTTTTTGTTGGGGTGTTTTTGGTGTTTGTGGGTGTGTTTGTGGGTTGTTTTGTGTTGTTGTGTGGTGTGTTTGTGGGTGTGTGCGACACGCCGTGGGTGGTGGCTTGTTTGTTGGGTTTTGGGGGTGTGGGTTTGTGGGTGGTTTGTGTTTTTGCGGGGGGTGGTGTATGTTCTTCTCTTGCTGCTTCGAGGGGCGGCGGCCGGCTGGGTCCGGTC
>NZ_PGFC01000008.1 GCF_002797875.1 Pseudoscardovia suis | reverse complement strand
GCGACTGGAACGGCGACGGCAAGGACACGTTCGGCATCCGCCGCGGCAACGTGTACTACCTGTACAACTCGCTGTCTTACGGCTCCGCGCCCGACGTGACCGTGGAGTTCGGCAGGTCCACGGACCAGGTCCTGGTGGGCGACTGGGACGGCGACGGCAAGGACACCCTGGCCGTGCGCCGCGGCACGACCCTGTACCTGCAGAAGTCGATCTCGTCGGCAGCGGTGTCCACGTCGTTCGATTTCGGCAGGTCCACGGACCAGGTCCTGGTGGGCGACTGGAACGGCGACGGCAAGGACACGTTCGGCGTGCGCCGCGGCACGACCATGTACCTGTCCACCGCGCTGGGGAGCAAGTACGCGGACGTGACGATGGAGTACGGCAGGTCCACGGACCAGGTGCTCGTCGGCAACTGGGACGGCAAGTAGAAGGAATAGTTCGACTAGGTTGACAATTCCGAAAAGCCAGTAGCTGCTAGTGATTGAACGCCAGCTTGGCGTGTCCTAACCATGCAATTGGGCTGCCATCCTCGAACAGGATGGCAGCCCAATTGCATTTCAGTCTTTGCATCTGTGCTATCAGCACGTCGTTGTTCTAATCTCAACATGTCTCTCTGGCGGATTTTTCGGCGAGGCGGCTATCACGCCCCTCAGAACGCCGTGCTCACGCTCTTTGCCTTTGTCTGCACAATGACCTTGCCATTGCGGATGCTGTAGAGGGTCTCTGCATTCTCGTTGAGTGCATGATAGAAGTTCGGCGCATTGAGCACGATGCAGTTCGCGGGCTTGCCTATGGCGATGCCATAGTCTGTTGCTGCGATGTGCAGTGTTGTTGCACCGTTGTATGTCACGAACTGATACGAATCCATAATCTGCCCATATCCCATGATCTGCGCGGCATAGAGTCCCATGCGCACCACGTCGAGCATGTTGCCGGCTCCTAGTGGACTCCACGGGTCTTGGATGTCGTCTTCGCCAAACGCAATGTTGATGCCGGCTTCGGCGAGTTCCTTTACTCGCGTCAGGCCGCGGCGCTTAGGATACGTGTCGAAGCGTCCGCCGAGATGCATGTTGACCAATGGGTTAGATACGAAGTTGATTCCCGACATCTTCAGCAACCGGAACAGTTTGTACGTGTAAGCGTCGTTGTATGACCCCATCGCTGTCGTGTGGCTGGCAGTGACACGATTCCCCATGCCGCTCTCGTAAGCAAGGGTCGCCAAGGTCTCCAGATTACGCGAAGCCGGATCGTCAATTTCATCGCAGTGCACATCCACCAAACGGTCATTGCGTTCAGCAAGTTCCATAAGAAAGCGCAGAGATTCCCGCCCATATTCGCTCGTGAATTCGTAATGAGGGATGCCTCCCACCACATCCGCGCCTTCCTTGACGGCTTCCTCCATGAGTTCTTTGCCGTGAGGGAATGAAAGAATGCCCTCCTGGGGGAATGCCACGATCTGCAAGGTCATGAACGGCGCAACCGTGTCGCGAAGGTCAAGCAGAGCGTGGAGCGCTGTGAGGTTGGGGTCGGTCACATCCACATGGGTGCGCACATACTGGATGCCGTTTCGCGCCATCATCTGCAAGGTGCGCAGTGCCCGGTCTGTGACGTCTTGCTGGGTAAGTGTCTTCTTGCGTTTGGACCAAATGCGAATGCCGTCGAAGAGCGTTCCGGTTTCGTTCCATTCTGGGTCGCCGGCAGTAAGCGCTGCATCGAGGTGCACATGCGGATCCACGAATGGCGGAATGAGCACACCACCTTGACCGTCTATGACTTCCTCACTCTCATGGGGTTCTATCGCGGGCGCGAACTGCTGAAACGTGCCGTTCGCAATGCGAATATCCGTTTGCTCGGGTGCGTTTTCGATATGAACGTTGTGAATAATCATGATTGTCTCCAATCTGTTGTGGTGGAACTTGTGCAGTAATGCCTGCTGTGTGACCAATTGCGGTGCCGCTGCGGCAGCTGTGTTATCTCAGCAGCAGTGCTGCCGAATTGGTAATAATTCGCCCCTGCCCCAGCGTCAATCGACGGTGCGGCAGGGGCGAGATGGAAACGATAGACAAGAGGTGGACCTGCGCCGAGCTGTGCTGGCGGCCGTTATGCTAATTTCGCGTTGCTCTCAGCGATATGCGTTGCCTTTGCCAACAGGTAGTACAGTCCGCCGGACGTCAGGATTCCTGCGAGCCAGGAGAGGTCAATGCCGCCCATCGCGTTGGCAATGGGACCTTGGAAGATGGGCAGGCCGCCATAGCTGAACATCCACGTCATAAGCAGACCAGCCAGGAAGGCAACCATTGCCTGCCAACGCACAACGGGAATGCCGTCCTGGCCAGGTGCCTTGAGCACGGAGGCAAATTCGTTGCGATGGCGCTCAATGATGTAGAAATGCACGAACATGATGCCGCCCCACACGGCTGTCCAGCCTGCAACGCTGGAAAGCCAGCTGTCGAGTGTGGTACCGATGTCGTTGAGAGACAGGAACAGACATACGCCAAGCCATGCTATGACGCCGACGAAGACGTTGATGATGCGGCGGTTGACCTTGAGGTCAAGGCATTACACGGAGAGCGTGAAGCTGTAGATGTTGAGGATGTTCGTCGCAATCGGACCATGAACGACGAGCAAGAGAACAGGGATGGCAAGGGCGCCGAAGTTGTCGACGATGAGCTGGCCAGGATCGATGCTGCCGGACTTGGTGGCGAGCGTGGCGCCAAGCAGGCCAAGCCAGACGACGGGAATCAGTTGGCCGAGCGCACTTGCGCCGAACAGCTTCTTGTGAGGCACGGCTTTGCTGACGAAGCGCGAATAATCGCAGGCGTAGGTGAGCCAAGTGAAGCCCCAGCCGATGCCGATTGCCGTCATGATTGAAGAGATGACGGCAATCTTGTCAGTGCCGGTCCCGCTGAGCGTGCCAGCGTAGTTCCAATCGATGCCCATGAAGCCCCATGCAGCGATGGTCATAGCGAGTAGAATCGCCACAGTCGGCGGCACGGTCCATTTTTCGAAGGTGGAGATTGCCTTGTAACCGAACAGCGACACGATGACCTGGATGATCATGACCACCGCACCGATGCATGCTTTGAGCGCAAAGTGACCGGCGATGGAATCGACCAAGCCGACTTTCATAAGTAGCGCCGTTATGAGATCGAGCACCACCCACGTGTTGATGGCGCACCAGCCAATGACGACGGTCGCTTGGATGACGGAGGGCAGGTAGTTGCCGAACCTGCCGAATACGCGGCGTCCGAGGAGCATGCCGGTGAGACCGGTGCGTTGGCCGAGCAGCACCATGAGTCCGAAGATGGACATGCCGATGATGTTGCCGACAGCAATGACCGCGAATGTTTCCCACAGGCCAAGTCCCATCTGCACGCCCAGTGCTCCCAGCAGCCAGTTGATGGGAGCCACATTCGCGCCAAACCAGACCCAGAATTGCCCCCAAAGGCTTTTTGTTTTCGCTTGCTCAGGAACAACGCTGAGGAAGTCCTCGTAATTCGTGTTGTCAGATCCCGATGGACTAGAAGCGCCTGATGCGACAGAAGAGTGCGAGGGCGAGGTGTTTTCGAACGATGGCGAAATCGTAAGCTGTGCCATGATGCACCGCCTTTCAATGATTATCCGGTGACGCCGGAGATTGTTGCTGGAGATGAAGCTGTTGGCTCTGCGATTACTCAAGTCCAGTCCGCAGATGCGCTGGAACAGAAAAGTTCACCAGTGCAAGAGCTTTTGCATCGATGACGTCTACTATGCGGAGAATGGTTTGCCCGATGATGAACCATCCGTTACATGGCTTTGGAAGACATTAGACAGATTGTCAAAGGGCTGTGCTGGAGGCGGGTGGAGGTGATGGGAGTGGCGGTGGTGTTAGTGGCGAGCGACTGCGCCAGATGATTGGTTCCCCGTGGCCCGCAGGGCGCGAATGAGCTCGGCGCCCATCTCAAGCAGTGACCATGCTCTCAAATCGGATTGGGGTATATCCGCAGCCAGACTGATGCGTTCCAATCTGCTATAAAGCGTTTGGCGGGAGATTCCTAGCAGTGCGCATGCAGCACTTTTGTTCCCGCAACAGTCATGCATTGCGCACAGTGTGTCAAGGGCATCGCCGGTGGCTGTGAAGAGCCAGGGGGAGCTTTGGCAGATGAAAGTCGTGATGGCCGTGCTGGTGTCGGCTTGGTGCACGAATCTGCGGTAAGCGTAGGAATCAAGGGATGCTACTGATCCCCAGTCGGGCCAGGCCTGTCGCATCGCGAATCTCAAGGCTGCTATCGCGTTGAGCAAGCTTTCTCCGTCGTGGATGGCATGCCCGGCGATAATTCTGATGGACTGTGTGCCGAGTAGTGCTTGGAGGTGACTATTGTCGCGGAATGGCAAGCATGGTGATTCCTCCGGACCGTTTGTGTCGGATGCTGTCAGCATGCATACGCCGACAATTCCCTTGGAATCACAATGCATGAGACACCGTGGGCGGAGCTCGTCGAGCAACGGAGAGAGCTGTAGATAGTCGTTGCTGAGGTTTTTGATGGCGAGCGCGAAGGGGATGCAACGCACGTCCTTGGCGAGTCCCAGTGCTTGCATCATTGACGAGGCATCTGCGGCTTCTTGCGCTGATGCAACGGTGCCATCAATGTTCCCACTGAGCAGGCGCTGCGTCATTTTAATGCGAATGGTGAGCGTCATGAAGGCCGGCAGTACGCGTGACAGGCTGGCAGTTACCTGATTGAGAGTTTCTGCACTGAGTGGAGTGATGCTCTGGGAAAGCGTAACGGTGGCAATCGTGAAGCCGTCCTGTGTGATGTCAAGTACTGCAGTTGCGTGAGTGTTCGTAGAAAAGGCGGTGGAACCGCTTGGCGCGTTCGAACTTGCGGCGCTCGCAGTGATGGACCCGCTCGAATCAAAGATGAGCACTTTGCCTCCGGTAGCATCAGCTAAGGCGGCGGCGACATCCTGCGTTGAGCGTGCGTGTGAGAGCTTGGCGTTGAGTCGAGTCATCACATTGTCCACTGCCATGTGGGCGAGCAGCTGTTGTTGCGTGATTCGGGTATTGATCGCTTGGCATAGCTTGACAAATGGTTGGCGTTTGCGCAAACCGATGATGGGGATTCCTCGCTTATCGCCTTCGTCGGAGAGGGACGCAGGAACGCTTGTGAAGAAATCCACGAGTTCTATGGCCAATCCACTGACACCTGTCTGCGCCAGCGAATCCACATAAGTGCGCAAACTGGCATCGTCATTATGCTCGGCGAGTGCGCTTCCCTCGATGATGAGGAATTCACCGCCGAGCAGAAACTGCACGACATCGAACCGCTCATGCGTATAGGCCCATCGCACAGGGTTATTCAGCGCGTCATCTCCGCCGGCAACAATCGGGTCGCATTCGCGGAATACGGGGTCGCGAAGCACATCGAGCACAGTGAATGGCATGACATTTTGTCCAATCTGGGTGTCGGGTTACACACGCGGCTTTTACCGCTGGGCAACCGTTACTGCCGATACTGACATCACCTAAACAGTTCAATACGTCAAATGCATTACGAAGTATCGCGATGGCGGCAACGGCATGGCGTGGCAATTCTCGGTGAAAGGAGTCCCGATGCAGGCAATCACTCATGTGATCATCGTCACCGTCGATTCGAATGATACGGTCATACGCGATGGCATGCTGCTCATCGACGGAACAGGCTTTGATTATGTGGGGGAGATGGACGCGGCTCGAATTCCGCGTGACGCGGACATCATGGACTGCAAAGGCTGCTATGTTGCGATGCCCGGTCTTATCGACACCCATAATCATTCATCATTGATTCGCGGTGTAGACGAGAACCTTGATTTAGTGGACTGGTTGCCCGTCTACGATTTGGAGCATCGGACGTGCACGCCACAGGATGCGCGCCAGGCTTACCGCCTCGGCTATCTCGAATGCCTGCTGAACGGCACCACAACGGTTCAGGACATGCACCGTCACATGGACCAGGCGGCAATTGTCGCAGGGGAGATGGGGCTGAGAGTGTTTCTCGCCCCCTACGCCGCTGATGTGCCGCCTTACGATTTCTTTGAAACAAGCGACACCAACGAGCGGCTTATCAAGGACTGGCACGGCGCATTTGACGGTCGAGTACAGGTGGAAGCCGGCATTGAGGACGTCTTTTACTCGAGCGACGTGATGTATCGCCGAGCGCTCGAGATGCATGAGAAATACGGTGTGCGCATCCACACACACGGGCCGGAGCACCCTGAGGAGGAAGACACGGCTCAGACGCGTTTCGGTATGTCTATCACACAATTGCTTGCAAAACGTGGAATGCTGGGCGATTTCCTGTCACTAGGGCATTGCGTGCCCATCAGCGAACGCGACATGGAACTGATTGCACAAGCCGGTGCCAGCATCTGCCATTGCCCGATTTCGGCCGCGAAGCTGGGATGCGGCACAGCACCAGTCAAACGCATGGAAGAAGCAGGCATCAATGTGTCACTGGGAAGCGATGGCCCCATTGATAACAACAGCATGAATTTGTTCCAAGAGATGAAAGTCGCATCGCTTATGCAAAAAGCCCGATACCGAGATGCCAAGATTTTTGATGCCCGGCACATGCTGCGCATGGCGACGATCAATGGGGCGCGCTCGCTGGGTATGGAAGATTCCATTGGCTCGCTGGAAGCGGGGAAGCAGGCAGATCTCATCATGGTGGGGCTCGACCATCCTAGTTTGCGGCCGGTGTGCTGGAACGAGACGTCCACGGACACGAATCTGCTGTGGGCGCTCGTCTTCGCCATGCAAGGCAATTTTGTCGACACGGTCATCGTGGCCGGCAAGACCCTCGTGCGCCATGGGCATTTACTCACCGATGATGAAGACGAGATTTTGGAGTCAGCGCAGGCACAGGGAGTGGATTGGATGCGGCGAAGGAACGCAGCTTTCAATCAGCTTCTCGCGCCGATACGCGATTAATCGCTGGCACTTCTCATCACGCAAATCTTTCTGTTTTTTCATCATTCGGAATTTTCAACAATCGGCAAACCGATAATTCAAACTTCCACATTCCACACCAGACAAAGGAGCGAATCATGACCGCACAAACCACACAGATTGTCCAGGCGACAACCACCGCATCCTCAACCCCTGCGCGCACCCTCTTTATCAATGCGCACATCGCCACAGGTCAGCCTGGCAGTACAGTCGCGCAGACCGCACCATTGCAAGACATCCTTGCGGAGAACGGTCGCATTGCCGCCATCGGTGAAGGTCTTGCGTCCACGCTTGCTGCCCAAGGGTACAACATGGCGGACGTGGAAGTGGTTGATCTGGGTGGCAAACTCGTGTGCCCGCCGTTCTGTGACACACACCTGCACCTCGATTACGTGTTCACCGCCCGCAAGCCAGGCGCTGTGAATGAAAGCGGTACATTGTTCGAAGGCATTCAGCGGTGGAGCGACACCAAATCCGACCTTACGGTCGATGAGATCAAGAGCCGTGCCCGCAAGGCCATCGCGATGGAGCTGCGCCACGGTGTGCAATACATCCGCTCCCACGCTGACGTGACCGACCCCAACCTCACCTCCCTTAAGGCCCTGCTTGAGCTCAAGGAAGAGCTCAAGGACGTCGTGACCATACAGATTGTCTCGTTCCCTCAGGAAGGCATGTACTCTTACGAAGGCCCACATGGCGAGAGCGGTGCCGAACTCGTAGAGGAAGGCCTGCGCATGGGGGCCGATTGCGTCGGCGGCATCCCACACTTCGAACAATGCCGTGAATTCGGCGAAAAATCCATGCACACCGTCGTTGAGCTCGCCAGCAAATACGACAAGCTCATTGATGTGCATTGCGATGAAACCGACGATCCGAACTCACGCTATGTCGAGCTGCTCAGTGCCTTGGCCTACCGTGCGGGCATTGGCGAGCGTACTACCGCCAGCCACACGTGCTCTCTGGGCTCCGTCGACAACGCCTACTTCTTCCACCTGACGAAGCTGCTCAAGGCCGCGCACATCAATTTTGCGTGCGCTCCCACGGAAAACCTGTATCTGCAGGGCCGTCAAGACACTTTCCCCAAGCGTCGCGGCATCACGCGCGTCAAGGAGCTCACGGATGCCGGCATCAACGTCTCGCTTGGTCAGGACTCCATGCAAGATCCGTGGTATCCGCTGGGCAATGGCAACATGATGATCATCCTTGACTATGTGCTTCATGTGGCGCAGATGATGAGCTTCCCCGAAATCGATGACGCGCTGAAGTTCCTCACAGTCAATGGCGCCACAACGTTGGGAATGCGCGACAACTATGGCGTGGAGGTCGGCAAGCCAGCGAATTTCGTGGTGCTGAACGCTGATTCTGTGTTTGATGCGGTGTATGAGCGGTGCGATGTGATCCGCTCCGTGCGCGGTGGCCGCACGCTATTTTCGGCACATACTGTTGTTGAAGGAAATGACGAGGTCTTGGACGGGCTGTTGTTGCGCTAACGGTATTCATGGGACTTGTTTGGCTGATTCCGCACTGTATGCCTATTGGACGTGGTTATCGCGCATCCATAGGCCCCATTGTTGTTCGCAGCCGGCCGCCGCTGCATGAGAGCCGGCTGCATACAATAGGGGAGTGAATCCGCGCCCCGATACACCAGCCAGCCCGCATGACGAACGACCCGACGGCAGTTCTGCCATCGCTGTGCCCGATTCCGCCGCTGCGACAACCGAGGGAACGACCGCCGAGGACGCTTCCTCCCCGCAGGCCACCACTCCCGCCCCTGAGGGCGCTGCCGCCGCACAGCCACATGCGTCCGCCTCCACGCCGCCGCACAGAGCCTCGCGCGTCATACGCTTCATGTCGCACACGAACCAAGTCAAGTGGGTCATCGCTGGAAAAGCGGCGCTATGCGGGGTGATCGTCGGCGTGCTTGTGGTCGCCTACCGCGTGCTGCTCGCCTGGGGCACGGGACGCGCAGTGCTGATCTATCGCTGGCTGCATGGCAAGCCGTTGTGGATCGTCGGATGGTGCGCGCTTGCCGTCGCCGCCGGTCTGCTGATTGGCTGGATGGTCAAAAAGGTGCCGATGGCATCTGGCTCCGGCATACCACAGGTGGAAGGCGTGCTGCTCAAGGGATTGCACATGGCGCCGTTGCCAATTCTTGCCGTGCGATATCTCGGCGGAGGTTTGTGCAGTCTCTTCGGCATGTCGTTGGGACGTGAAGGTCCCTCCATCCAAATCGGCGCAGCCGGCAGCCAGCTGCTGTCGCGCAAGATACGCGGCTCCCATAGCGAGGGGCGACTCCTCGTGGCGGGCGGTGCGGCAGCGGGTCTGAGCGCCGCCTTCAATGCGCCTCTGTCCGGCATGATGTTCGCCCTCGAAGAGGTCTACCGCAGTTTCTCACCCCTCGTGCTGCTTTCCGCGGCGGCGGCGAGCTTGGTGGCGGACTTCGTGTCCAAGAACTGGTTCGGTCTCACTCCCGTGCTGGACTTTTCAAGCGTGCCGCAGATGCCCGTCTGGAATGTGCTGTGGATGCTTCCCCTTGGCATCGTGGTGGGGCTCGTCGGTTCACTGACGAACCGTGTGCTCCTCGGAGCGCAGACGTTGTATGGCAAACTGCCGTGGCAGGCGCGGGCGCCGATCAGCCTGCTCATAGCCGTATGCGTGGGCATGCTGTTTCCCTATGCGCTGGGTGGCGGTGAATCAATGATCGGCATCAGCGAAAACCTCACGATGTCGCTGGGCATGCTTGTGCTGCTGATGGTCGTCAAGATGGTGTTCACTGCCACCAGCTTCGGCAGTGGCGTTCCCGGTGGCATCTTCATGCCAATCCTTGCCATCGGCACGGCATGCGGCGCTGCATGCGGTATGGCAGTTTCGCTGTTGGGGCTCATTCCCATGCGCTATGTCACCGCATTCGCCGTGTATGGCATGGCGGCGGCGCTCGCGGCAAGTGTCAAAGCGCCGGTGACCGCAATCATGCTCACCGTGGAGATGACGGGGTCGCTGGTGCACATGCTGCCTGTAGCATTGTGCGCGTTCACGGCGTTGTTCGTCTCCGATCTGCTGCACACGAAGCCGATTTACACGGAGCTGCTCGACCGCTATATGCGCTCGCATGAAGGGGCGGAGCATCAGCAGCATGGCAATGCGATCATGGAGTTTCCCGTGGAACCGGGCAGCATGGCCGATGGGGCGCTGGTGGGAAGCCTGGGCCTGCCTGCCAGCGCGCGGCTTGTGACGATTCTGCGCGGCCCCGTCGAGGTGATTCCATACGACTCCACGCGTGTGGAGCCGGGCGATTACCTGGTGCTGGTGTTCCCCACGGTGCACACCCAATCCGTCAACGAGGCGATGACCCGTGTGTGTAAAAACTTCCGCGGCGCCACCCGTGTGAATGATTCCTCCCAATAATCGGCGCATAGCTCCTGCGTGTGATTTGTGGCTTTTCGCTGTCTGTGCTATTGGTGGTACAACAAACAGGGAGATAATCAACACAACGGAAACCAAATCAGGGAAGCGGATATGAAAACCATTGCCAACATCATTTGGATTGTGCTCGGCGGCCTTGAGCTTGCGGCTGCATGGGCGATTGTCGGAGTGATTCTGTGCATCACCATTGTCGGCGTGCCGCTTGGCATGCAGTGCTTCAAGGCGGCGGCCGTGTCGCTTACGCCGTTTGGCCATTATGTGGAGTACGGCGGCGGCGCTGGTTCGGCGGTTGCGAATTTCTTCTGGATCATTCTGTGCGGGTGGTGGCTTGCCGCGGGATATGTGTTGGCCGGCATCCTCAATTGCATAACGATCATTGGCATTCCCGCAGGATTGCAATCGTTCAAGATGGCAAAGCTCGCCTGGGCTCCCTTCGGCGCTGTTATCAGCTAACGATGAGGCACATCTTGCGGTGGGATGCATCAATGACGAGAGACAGCGAATGATAAGAGGCGTCAGCGCTTGATGCGTTATTGACGCGTGACAACAACGCATGCCAATAACGAAACGGCAGTGGTGGGCGTGGAAGATCCACGCGCCAGTCACTGCCGTTTTGCGATGGTGTGAGAATTACGGATTAGTTGCGTTGACGCTTGGCGTATTGCTTGCTCGCGGCGCGGGCGGCGTCAAGCCGTGCGTTCTGCACGCGCGACATCACCTCGTATGCCACGAACAGCACGACGAGCCAAATCACACCGGCATACACGGCGATGCGATACGACGCAGAGAAGCACATGAGCACCGCGATCATCACCTGGAATGCGATGACCAGGTACGGTGTCACAACATGGCCAGGAAGCTTGAATTCGATGGCATCCAACGCCTCCTTGCCATGCATTCCCGCCAAGCGCCCCGGTCCGTTGCCGGCGGCGACTTGTTTGCGGAAGTGCATTTCGGTAAGCATGACCATCGACCAGTTGATGAATGCGGCAATGGTGGCGATGCTCATCAGATAGTTGAACGCGAACTCCGGCCACAGGAACACAACCACGACGGCGATCACCGTGACTGCGGCGGAGGTGAGCACGCCGGCGCGAGGCACGCCGCGCTTGTCGAGCCGCGCCAGATATGCGGGCGCATTGCCTTGCTTGGCAAGGGAATACAGCATGCGCGAATTGGCGTAAAGCCCGGAGTTATACACGCTCATCACGGCGGTCAGACACACGAAGTTAAGGATTCCCGCAGCGGCGTGCACGCCCACGGAATCGAAGATCTGCACGAACGGGCTGCTTGAACCGTCAATGGTGTTCCAGGGCACCACGGCCATGATTACGCCCAATGCAGCCACATAGAACACGAGGATTCGCCAGATGATGCTGTTCGTGGCCTTGGGGATTGTGACGCGCGGGTTTTTGGTTTCGCCTGCCGTGATGCCGATGAGCTCGGTGCCGCCGAAGCTGAACATGACCACGACAAGTGCCATGAGCAGGCCGGACCATGTGCCGTCCGCGCCATGGGTCAGCCATCCATGGGGCATGAAGCCGCCGTCGATGGTGAACCAGTTGGCGAATGATGCAGGAATGCCTGATTGCGTCGGCAGTTTCGCGATGATGACGGCAAGACCGCCCACGACCATGGCGATGACCGCCACAATCTTGATGATGGCGAACCAGAACTCGAACTCACCGAACTTGCTCACGCCCATGAGGTTCATTGCAGTGATGATGACAAGGAACACCGCTGCCGACACCCATGCGGGAATCGCCGGGAACCAGTACTGCACGAATGACCCCACGACGGCGAGCTCCACCATGGAGACGAGGATGTAATTGAACCAGTAATTCCATCCTGAAATGAATCCGGCGCGCTTGGACCAATAGCGCGTGGCGTAGTAGCTGAAGGCACCGGCCTTCGGGTCTTCCACCGACATTTCACTCAGCGCGCGCACAATCAAGAAAATCGCGGCACCGCCGATGAGATACGCCAGCAGCACGGATGGCCCGGCCAGCTGAATGGATTCGCTTGAGCCATAGAACAGGCCGGTGCCGATTGCACCGCCGAGCGCGATGAGCTGGATGTGGCGGTTCTTCAGCGATTTGCGCAGCCCTGGCATGTCATTGGCGGGATCCTTGGCGGTTGCGTCCGAGTCTGCCTTCTGTGCTGTGTTTGCCGTTTGTGCTGTTTTCTGCGTTGCCTTGCGCTGCGCACCTGCGCGCTGCGAAGGCCTGTTGTGAGCCGCCGAACGTTGCGACGGGCGGCTTTGCGCTGAATTCTTCTTCGGCGCTTTGCTCATGCTTCCTCCCTGAATCCTGAATCGACGCGATGAATCGACATCCGAATCGACCGTGCTGTTGCATATTGCCGATCCATGTATGTCGTCAATCCGTGTACGGTCAGCGTGCCACATTCTAGCCGATGACAGTCGTCACCTACCTCATCCGCTCAAATCCGCCCTTAGGAAGCACAAGCTTGCGAGGCGCGTATGGCCGCGAGCAGTCGGCATGACCGACACGGCGATGCGCAAAGTCCTACACCTCGATCTTCTCCAGACGTTCCAGCGCGGAGCGGCGGCGTTCGTATTTGTATGAATACACGGCAAGAAGGATTCCTGCGGCTGCTGTGAACGGGGTGCCGGCAAGACCAATCGAATGATAGTTCATCGCGGTGGCGGTCAGCGCGGCGCCTCCGACCACCGATCCCATGGCGTTGCCGAAATTGTAAGCAACCTGCACTGCGGCTCCTGCAATCAGCTCGCCGCCGCCCGCACCGGCCTGCACCATCAGCAATTGCTGTGGCGCGGAGTTGAAGAACATCGAGAACGCGATGATGAACGTAAGCACAGCGGTTTCCGGGCGGGAACCAGGGATGAAGAAGACGGCAAGCAGTCCAACGACACCGATGAATTGCGACAGGGAGGCCGTGCCTCCCGGAACCCAGCGGTCCGTGAGACGACCACCGGCGATGCCTCCACACACCATTCCGGCGCCGGCAAGCACCATCAGCATCGGCACCAGCGCAGAAGACCAACCGCCTATGTTCTGCAACCACGGCGATACATAGCTCCACCAGCAAAACAGACCCGCGTTGCCGCCAAACACCGCAACAATCACAAACCATGGCCCCGGATGACGCAGGAACGCGAACTGGCCCTTGATGCCGACATCCTTGATGGGCGGGATCATGGGAATCCACGCAATGGTGAGCACGATGGTCATCGCTGCCCATGCGGCGAGCAATCCGAACGCATATCGCCACGACATCGTTTCGGCGAGCAAAGTTCCCGCGGGCACGCCGAGCATATTCGCCACGGTCTGGCCGGTCACCATCATCGAGACGGACCGCGCCTCCTTGCCGCGCGGCGCCACAGTGCGTGCGACCAGTGTGGCGGTGCCGAAGAACGCTCCATGCGGCAGGCCGGAGACGAAGCGCGAAATAAGCAGCATCACCTGACCGGTGGATAGCGCGCTGCCCAAGTTGCCGACCACAGCGATCGCCATGAACGCGATGATGAGGTTGCGTGGAGGCACGCGGCGTCCGCAGATGAGCATGATGGTGCCAGCACACACGCCGAACGCATAGGACGAGATGTAATGCCCCGCCACGGGGATGCTCACATGCGTGGCAGCGGCGGCCTGGGGCAGGATGCCCATCATGACGAATTCCGCTGCCCCGAGGATGAATGCTCCCGATGCCAAGGCGAGCAGGCTGCGGCGCAAGGCGCCGGGCGACAGGTCCGGTCGTTGCGATGGCTGTGCTGGTTTGATGGCAGGTGCATTCTTGGGGTTTGGGGCGGTTTGTACGTTCTGTGCGCCCTGTGTGGTCTGTGCAGTCTGGGTGTTCTGAGTGTTCTGTGCGTTCTGAGCTGTGTGTTGCGTTGTGTTATGCACTGTGGTCCTTCCACATTCCTGTGACGTGGTCGGTGAATCCGTGTATGAATCCGCGTGCCTGAATCCATATGCCGAAGGGAAATCATGGCAATGCGGTGGGCATGAAAAATCCCCAGGCGCGGTGGAATGGAATGTGTGCACCCAGGGACGTGTCTTCCGCGAAGCGGAAAACATCTAGAAGCATATCACGTCTTGCGGCAGCAAGATGGTGCGGGTTTTATTGGATTTTTCCAAAAGCCGCATGAACGTTTGCGTGATGCGCATTTGAGCTGCGGATGCTTGCGTCATAAACATCTGTGCAACAAACATTGCGTGGTGAACGTTGCGCGGTAAACGTTTGCGCGATGCCACGCATTGCGTTGCATAAGATGCGTAATAAAGACAAAAGGCACCCGCAGCGAATGAGATGCCTTGCGTGGTGCCCCCCGTGGGACTCGAACCCACAACCCACGACTTAAAAGGACGCTGCTCTAACCATTGAGCTAGAGGGGCAACGAATAAGGATTATACACGTCATTGCGCAGACAGCAAATGGCGCCCTGCGTCAGCGTTGGCTTACGGAGATTTTGCGAAGCAGGAGCGGCATCCGGAAGGCGAGACCTGCACGGGTCCGGGCGGATGAGCATCGCAGCAATGAAAGACTCGCGATGGAATCCTTGTACCGTTGGCAGCCGTGTGAACGTGCAAAGCATAAAATCAACGCATAAAAATGCATCGAACCGCGAAAGCGCCTGTCGGCGCGAAGGCCGCTCGCAGCGGCAAAAAATGAAGCCCGGGGCTTAAGCACGGTCCGATGCAGCACCCATCATACGGCACATGCGCCAGTGATCCTGTGCGTGTGTCGCACGATGGGTGCGTGTGGCAATCAATCCAGCCGGCCTTCCCGCCACAGCTTCGCCGCCACGGTGAAGTCCTTGGCGGTGCGGTGCAGGGATTGCGCAGTGGATTCGCCGCGCTTCATCGAAATCAAAGCACGCGCAATCACATCGCAGAAGGCTCCGGCACGCTCCAACGCCATTGCGAAATCCCCGGTGAAAGCGCCAGAAAGAATGGAGTCTGCGGTATTGGCAATGTCTTGCGCTGTGGGCGCTTCGTCGATGCCGGCCACTACGGATGCCGGGCCTGCCGCGGGCTCACCCACGCGCCAGATGCGCGACAGCGCGTCGTCATTGCGTTGCATCCATGTGCGCAGCATATACAGCCGCCACAGAATGCCGGGGAGCGTATCGGAATCCGAATGACTCCACAGCTCCGCCACAAGATCAACGCCTTCGGTTTCCACCAGATTGAGAGTACGTCGCACCACTTCCGGGTCGGCTGTGTGATGCACGCGATCGAGCAAGGAAGCAGCGGTCGCATGGCTCATATCGCTGAGCTGCTGGGGGTCAAGCCCTCCGGACATATGGTCCATGAGCGCAGGATCGAGCTGTGCAGGCCGCGCAAAACGCTGGCCGGAGGCGAATCCTGCCCCCGTGGCGCGCATGGAGCCGTAACCGCTGGCGCTTGAAGCGCCACGAGACGAATCAGTAGACAATGGGGCCAACTTTCTGAATGTCCACGATGCGCGGGCCATCTGCCGTGGCGATGAGGCTCAGGGCAAGGGCATGGCCTGTGGGCATATAGGGGTTATTTTTCGGGACAAGTTTCGCAACCGAGTCATCGATGCATAGCTCCCGCACGTGGTCGAGCATGCCGCCGATTACCGGTCGGTGCATGCACACGGCTGCGGCGCGGCAGGTGTCGGCGCAGTGTTTCATCTCATCGTACAACGCCTCCCATGCGGAATCCGGATCGTCGGCGAAGGCGTCTTCAGTCAGGCGTGGTTCTTCTGCGACGCTTTGCCCGGATTGCATGGCGTAGATGCCGATGGTGTCGGCGCAGCGTTTCCACGGTGATGTATACAGATCGACGGGGGCGAAGCAGGCGATTTCGCGCGACAAGGCGTATGCCGCCGCCGCTCCGCGCGGCATGAGGGGGCGCAGATCGTCCGTGGCGCTCCAGGATTTGCGGCTTTCTGCCTTGCCGTGGCGCACGAGCAGGAATGTCGTGGCGAACGCAGTGCCATTCTTGACGCGGCGCACGAATTCATCGGCGAGTTCCTTGTCGCATTTGCGGGTGAGCCATTGCCTCGCTTCGCGTGGTGTCATCCACAGCACGTCGCTTATTTCGTTCTCATCGGCGTGATACACCGGGCCGAACGGGTTCTGCCGCGCTTGGGCGGTCGCATCGTCCAGTGGGCGTGCGATCCAATAATCCACGGTCTTGCGAACGCCGCGCGGTTTGATGCCCTTCGTTGAGCTTTTGCCTTCGTAAGCCAGATCGTATTCCGTGGTTTGCAGATGCGATTGCATCCCGACCTTGATGCCGGTTTCCTCGCCGATTTCGCGCACGCCGGCATGGAACAGCGATTCGTTTGTCTCCAATTTACCCTTGGGCCAGCTGATGTCGTCGTATTTCGTACGGTGAACGACGCATAGTTCCAATCCAGCAAAAGGATCGTCGGCATGATCTGCGGGATTCTGGCTTACCGGTGTCATGGAGTTTGAGGTATCGGAGTTTGAGTCGTCGTGCGTGTGGATACCAGACGCGGGTGTGTTGGAGTCTGAGGTATCGGGCGCTGGGACGTCGGGCGCAGGGGTGTCGGATGCTTGCTGTGCAGCGTGATCCGTGGGAAGCGAACCATTGGGAATCGGTTTGTGGACGCCAACCCAGCGGTAGATGATTCCGCCTGCTGCGTGAATTACATGAATGTTAGACATGATGGGATTCTTACTCGAGTTTCACGAATACAAAGGCATGATACGTGATTGAGGGCATGACCGGGAATGCCGCTGGTGCAGATCGCATCCGGCGATCCGTTTTCATGGCGGATGCGCAAGCGGCATGGGGTGATGCGGGCGACGCAAAAGCGCGGCACCTTTCGATGCCGCGCTGTGTGTCAGTTGTTGATCGCTCTGATCGGGCGCCGCGTATGCTGCCTGATCAGCACTTCCTGGCAATCGATGAGCGGTTTGCCGTTCTCATCCACCGAATGGCGCACATACGTGCCGTCCGGCTGCATATGCCAGCTGCTGGTGGAATCATCCATCTGCAGGTCAACGTACTTGATGAGTGCTTCGATTTGCTCAGGCTGCGTGATGCGGATGAGCGCCTCCACGCGGCGGTCAAGGTTGCGGTGCATCAAGTCAGCGGAGCCAATCCACACCTCGGGGCCGGACTGCGGGCCTTCGCCGATCTGCGGGCCTTGCGAATTCGCGAAGGCGTAGATGCGGGAATGCTCGAGGAATCGACCGAGGATCGAGTGCACGCGAATGTTCTCGCTCATGCCGGGCACGCCGGGCTTGAGCGCGCAAATGCCGCGTTCGACGATGTCGATCTTCACGCCCGCCTGGCTTGCGCGATACAGGGCGTCAATCGTGGCTTCGTCGACAATGGAATTGACCTTGATCTTGATCCAGGCTTCCTTACCGGCGCGTGCGGCGTCTTCCTCTCGCTGGATGCGCTCGATGATGCCGCTGCGCACGGTGCGCGGAGCGACGAGCAGGCGGTGGAAGCTCGACTTCGGTGCATATCCGGAAAGCTGGTTGAACAGGCGCGTAAGGTCCTGTCCGACCACGGGATCGCAGGTGAGCAGACCGAGGTCCGTGTACAGGCGCGCGGTCTTCGGATTGTAGTTTCCGGTACCCACGTGGCAGTAGCGGCGCAGGCCGCCATCCTCCTGGCGCACGACGAGCGAGAGCTTGCAGTGCGTCTTGAGGCCCACGATACCGTAAACCACATGCACGCCAGCGCGTTCGAGCTTGCGAGCCCACGCGATGTTGTTTTCCTCGTCGAAGCGGGCCTTGATCTCAACGAGCGCCAGTACCTGCTTGCCTGCCGTGGCGGCGTCGACCAGCGCATCGATAATCGGCGAATTGCCGGATGTGCGGTACAGCGTCTGCTTGATGGCGAGCACCTTCGGGTCGGCGGCGGCCTGTGCAAGAAATGCCTGCACGGACGTGCTGAACGAATCGTAAGGATGGTGCAGCAGGATGTCGTGTTCGCGGATTGCGGCGAAGATATCCTGCGCTTGGCTGGATTCCACGGCGGCGATCTGACGATTCGTCGTGGGGATGAACGGCGGGTACTTCAGGTCCGGGCGATCGATCTTGCCCAGTTCGAACAGCACCTTGAGGTCCAGCGGTGCCGGCAGACGGTACACCTCGTCAGGGGTGACCCCCAGCTGGGTCGCCAGCAGCTGGGAAAGGAACGGACTCGTCGCGTCCGAAAGCTCCAGGCGAATCGGAGGTCCGAAGCGGCGGCGCAGCAGCTCTCGCTCCATCGCGTTGAGCAGGTTTTCGGCGTCGTCCTCTTCCACGTCGATGTCTTCGTTACGGGTGAGGCGGAATGCGCGGGCTTCCTTGATGATCATGCCGGGGAACAGCGAGTCGAGATGCGACAGCACGAGGTTCTCCATCGTGATGAAGCCATAGCGTGCATGGCTTTCGTCTTCGTGCGTCAGGTCGTCGACCGGCACGAGGCGAGGCATGTTGTCAGGGATCTTGACGCGGGCGAAGTGCGTCTTGCCGCTCACTGGGTTCTCCACGAGCACGGCGAGGTTCAGGGAACCCCCGGAGATGTAGGGGAACGGGTGGGCAGGGTCGACCGCCAACGGCGTGAGCACGGGGAACACCTGGGCGCGGTAGAACTTGCTCAGGCGCTCCTGCTCCGGGAGCGTCAGCTGGCTCCAATTGAGCAGCACGATTCGCTCTTTGGCGAGATCAGGCAGGATGTGCTCGATCGTGTAGTGCGCGTGCTCGTCCTGCAGGCGGTGTGCTTCCTCGCTGATGGCGCGGAATTGCTGGCGCGGGCTCATGCCAGCGGCGCTGGGCACGGCGATGCCCGAGTCGATGCGGCGCTTGAGGCCTGCGACGCGCACCATGAAGAACTCATCGAGGTTAGATGCGAAGATCGCGGCGAAATTCGCGCGCTCCAGCATAGGCAGCGTGGTGTCTTCGGCAAGCTCCAGCACACGCTTGTTGAACTTGAGCCAGCTGATTTCGCGGTCGAAGAACCGATCCTTCGGCAGCGGTTCGTAGTTGCGAGAGCGCGTGTCTTGCTTGTTCTCGGTTTCCGCGATGTGCTCGGCGATTTGGCTGCGCAATATCGCCTTCGCGGGTTCGGTAAACTTTTGGACCATACCTTTACTCTATTGCGTTTCGTGTCGCGGCTCACAGAAAAAGCGACCGAACGGTGAACAATTCACGGTGTGTTCACCCATCGGTGGCGTGCGCAACGAGGTTGTATGCGGTGGGTTCTGTGCGATGGGTGCTGTGTGGTAGGTCCTGTGCGGTGGGTGTGTCAGCAACGTGGGCTGTGTGAGCGCGTCCTGACAGCAGGGCGAGGGAGCGGCAGGAACGGAATCGGTCGCGCGGAATTGGACGCGGAATTGGGTCAGGGTATCGGACGGGATGGAATCGGGCAAGAATCGGGCAAGAATCGGGCGGATGGGATTGACTCACGGAGTCGCACGAGAGGGGTTGGGCAAACGAAAAGCCGCCCCTCCATCCGGAGGGGCGGCCATCGCACAAGCGCCACAGAAGCGGAATCTCAACACAACAACTCTGTTGTGGCGGTAAGCCTTAAATAAATCCGCCCAACAATTTGGTATTCCTTCATCCAATCGAACTTGTGGGCTCCGCTGTTCTGTTTTGCTTGTACTTCTATTATGCATGTATTTTCGTTGAAATCAAGCCGAAAACATGAATCTTCACATTTCAACGAATGTGGTGGAAACTTGTCGATTTGTTCGTTTTTGTGTTCGAATCATGTGCGCAAGGCACGTAATATGAGCGAACATGATCGTATCTGTCGGCTTGCGGCGTGTCGCGATAGTCACACGCGGTGCCGGGACGTTTGCCTGGGTCTCGCCCGAGGTCCGTAATCGCCAATCCTGCAAGCCAAAATCTCATCAGCGAATAATGCGGACCTCGTTATAAGCAAGCGATGGGGCAACGAACTTATCCGCAAAAGAAGTTATCCACAAAATTGGCATATTCCTCGGTTTCGTCTCCGCGAGGCAGCCATATGTGGTTGCCTTGGCTGCTATGACACTCTTTCCATCGAATTGCCCATCGATGCGCGCGACGCAGACGGCGCACGCCGCGCCATCGGTCGCCATGCCACCCCTTGCGCTTTCGCCACATTCTGGTGTGGATCCGGATGGCGCGGCGCTTAGGGCTGCGGCGATTCCGACAGCTATGGATAATGGCGGCGACTCCCGGCAGCATGCTGACATCCTTGTGTTTGGCTCGGCGAACGCGGGATGCGGTGTGTCGGTCACGGCGGCGTGTTGTGCGCGGATGCTGGCGCAGGAGGGTGCACGGTGTGCACTGGTGGATGTGGATTTTGAGGCGGGCGGGCTGGATGTCACGCTGGGTGTGGAGGATGCGCCCGGGTTGCGCTGGAATGCGATTACCACGCCGTTGGGGCGCATGGATCCTGAGGCTTTGATGCGTGAACTGGTCGATTGGGATGGCGTTGCGTTGCTGGCGTCGGATTGCCGGCAGACGCAGGTGCCGCCGTGGTGGAATGTGACGGCGGCGCTTGATGCGCTGGCGCAATGTTGCGATGTGGTGATTGTGGATGCCGGCAGGGGTGGCATCGCCCGGGCGCTCAAGCGCGGAGGCCTAGGCGGCGTGTCGTCGGGTGCAAATGGGGCGCCGCAGGCGCTTGGAGTCAATAGTGCGCTTGGAATGCCTAGGGCGAATAGGGCGAACATGATGAGTGGGGCGAACGTTGCGGCTGCGGTGACGGGTGCGGCTGTTGACCGTTCGAGGCAGGCGGCGCTGTCGCCTCCACCACCTCCGTCGCTTCCGCGCGGCGTACGAACGCTGGACGGGACGCGAGCGGAATCGGGGGCGCGAGCGGGGCGCGGAATACAAGCGGGACCGGAAGCGCGCGTGGAATCGGCGCGCGAGATTCGCTGTGCGGAGAGCGATGTGTGGCTAGTGGATCCGGCGTTGAGCGATACGCAGCTCAGTGGCACGCGTAGTTCCGTGTCCGGCGCAGAGAAGTCGCAGGTGGCGGTGGCGGATCTGGTGCCTGATGCAGGGCTTGCGCAGCGAAATCTGGAATCTGCAGGCGGACTGCGCGTACGAGAGATACAGCTGGTGGAGCTCAGTGTGCTGGGGCTGGCGCGCGCTCAGGCATGGCATGAGTGCAGGAGGCGTGATGCTCGGGACGTGCGCACGGCGTCGGTGGATGAGTGTGCGTCGGCGTTGTGCGGCGTGACAAGCCGAGTGCTGGTGGGCGTTGTACCTGCGGCGTCAAAGGCGATGCGCCCGGACCTTGGGGCGCGTGATGCCGAGGCGTACTTGAATGAGCCGGTGCTGGGGCCCTTGCCTCGGAGCCGCCGACTATGCGCTGCTGTGCTTGCCGGCGAAGGCGTGGGGGAGGTCCCGCGCAAACTGGCTGCTGTGTTGCGCCGCGCACTGCATGAGGTGGGGGTTGATGATGCGCAGCGTTGAAGTGTTTGATGGCGATGGCGCTCCCGCGCGGTCCGGTTCCGGGCGTTTGGGCTCGGGAGTGCTTTTCGGGCCATTGGAGTCGGTCATGCGCGAGCCTGGCGTGACGGATGTGGCGGTGACTCCGGACGGTCGTGTCTGGGCTGACCGCGGCAATGGAATGGAGCGGCGCACGATTGCGCGTGGGTTTGCATCGGAGGCTCAAGTGCGCGCGTTTGCCGTGCAATTATGCGCGCAGATGGGAAGGCGGCTTGATGATTCGCATCCTATTTGCGATGCCGGCACGCTTGATGGCGTGCGCTTGCATGCCGTCATTGCGCCGATTGTGCCGTTCGGTGCATCGATCAGCCTGAGGCTTCCTTCGGCCCAATCTGCATCATTGCCGCAACTGGTGGCGGCTGGGACGCTGCCGGCTTCGTGGCTGGGGGTGCTGGAGGGGTTGGTCGCTGCCCATGCGACCGTGTTAATCAGCGGTGGCACGGGAAGCGGCAAGACGACGCTGCTCAAAGCGTTGCTGCAACAGTGTGATCCCTCGGAACGAATCGTGACGGTGGAGGAGACCCGCGAATTGGGGTCGCTGGGGCATGATGATTGCGTGTCGCTGGTCACTCGTGAGGCGAACATCGAGGGGGCCGGCGAAGTGGGGCTATCCGATTTGGTCAAGGCAACGGTGCGTATGCGCCCTGATCGCATTGTGCTGGGAGAGTGCCGCGGCGCTGAAGTGACCGATTTGCTGCGGGCATTGAATTCCGGTCATCGCGGCGGGATGGCGACCATTCACGCCGATGGCGTCGAGAGAGTGCCGGCTCGTCTCATCGCATTGGGATTGCTGGCGGATGTGCGCCCTGAAGCTGTTGCGGCAATGGCCGAAGGCGCCTTCGACGCAGTGTTGCACGTGAAACGTGGGGCTGATGGAAGGCGTTGGCTCGCACAGATCGGCATATTAGCGATGCGTGAAAGCGTGACGGGCGGTGCGGCGCGTCTGGTGGGTGTGCCGTTGGCTTCATGGGATGGCGGTGGAATCATGCAATATGCCCCTCAATGGGATGATTTTTGCCGATTCGTGGATTACGGGCGATGGTGAAGGCCGTGCATTGGCTTCATGGGATGAAAGTGCACATAAAGAGACAACAAATAAGAAAGTAAGAACAGAAATATGTGCATATTTGTGTGGATATGTGGATTATGGGGCGGAAATATCCGAGAACGGGAGTCATGAATGGCTGGCTTGGCACAGATAGCCGGTGCGTGTTGCGCTGTCGTGGTGTGGTTGGCGGGAGGGCGCCGGCAGAAAGCGATGGCCCGACTGCACGGGATCGTTGATGATGCTGCCTGCGCGACACGAGGCGGATTGGATGGCATGGGCGGGCGTGGCGCATGCGCTCCAGCACACACTGGCATGAAGACCGCCACAGGCGACATCGATGCTGCATTGAGCGCCGTGAACGCTCGGTTGAAGGCGGGTGCTGGGCTGCAGGAAGCGTTTGAAGACTGTGCCGGCTTCCGTTTCGCTACGGCTGGTCTCACGGCACGGCGCATTGAGATGACGCTACGGGCGCGTGGGGTGGGTGATGGCGCTGATGTGAATGCCGCCGCGCAAAGCGTGGCATGGGCGTGCGCGCTTTCCGCGCAGGCGGGGTGCGATGCCGGCTCATGCCTGGAGGCGGTGCGTGTGGAATGCGCGCGACAGCGCGACGCACGGCGGAACGCTGACCAAGCGCTCGCTATGCCGCTTGCGACAGTGCGCATCCTGATGGCGCTCCCGCTGGTGACACTGCTGGCGGGTGAGGCGATGGGCGCTCGCCCGATGGCGTTCCTGCTGGGGAATCCCGCAGGATGGGGGATGCTAGGCGTGGGCGCGGCGTTCGAAGGCTGTGGCATTGCGTGGATGCGATGGCTGGTGCATCGCTTCGGAGTGCGTGCGGGATTGGCTGGATCGGCTGGTCCGGCTGGGTCGGTAGGGCCGGCTGGGTCGGCACAATCGAAACGGGGGAGCCTGACATGAGCGTGGCGGCATGGGTGGCGTGTGGAGCAGCTGTCGCATGGGTGGCATGCGCGCACGGCGGCGGCAGCGAGGCCTTTTCGAGAATCGCGGGCAGACGGTTGCGTTCATCGACGGGCGCGGACCATGAAGTCGCCGCAGACGATGACGCGCTCATGCCCGAGCCCACGATGATCTTGGAACTGATGATGGTGGCGTTGCGCGGAGGCGCTTCGATACCCCACGCTTTGCGTGTAGTGGGAGCGTCTGTCGGCGGTCCGTTCGGCAAGGCGGCGTCGGATGTAGGGGACTCGCTACTTGCAGGCAATGAATGGGAGTCGGCATGGCGCCAAGCGCTCGCGGGGCCGGCGGACGTGGCACTCGCCACTGTTGAGGAGGCGATGGAACCGTCATGGCGGCATGGGTCATCGCCATTGCCACGTATGGAAGCGGCGGTGGATGCATTGGGGCGTGAGTCGCATGACCGAATGGAACGCGAAGCCGCTAAATTGCAGACATCCGTGCTGATGCCTGTGGGACTGTGCTTTTTGCCGGCGTTCATTGTCGTCGGCGTGATGCCGGTTGTCGCAGGGTGGGCGGCGAGCTCTTGGTAAGCCGCGACAGGGCGTGACTGTGATCGCGGCAGGGCGCGATTGTGATGCGGCGGCGTGCTTTGCCATGCGGGGACAACCGTCGTCGCATTCTGCCGTGATGTTTTCTTTGGAAGCTCTCTTCTTTGATTGCTCCGTTGTGTCTCCTGCGGGGAATGCCTCTGCCGAATCGTTGCATCGTGGGATATCCACATGCCTCGGCGAGAGGAAGGTGCAGGCGCTGATTTATCCACAGTGCCGTCAATTTTGTGTTTGTCGCTTCACAACGGTCCACATTGGTCAAAATCCCCTCGATTCCACGCCGCGTCATGACATTGTGGGAGGCAATCCCGGGTCATCCGGAAGGCCACCTGTCGGTGGTACTGCGCGGCAGGCATAGCCATGCGCCGCGCACAAACATCAGAAGGAACCACACCATTAGGGAAGATCACAAAGAAAGAGGACCACGATGACCACTACGTTGACGCGAATTGCATCCCCTGAGGGGCCAGGCTCTCACGGGATGGGTCTCATCGGCTTGACACGTGGGCGTTTGGGGCTGGCAGCCATCCCCAACACCGCCATCACGCCTCAGAGTGAAACGACGCAGGATCGCGATGAGAAAAAGGCGACAGAATGCCATCGTTCGACGGATTCCATGCACATCGCCAACAGTCGCGGCTGGTGCTGCGGGTGCCGCATTGGTTGTGGCGAAGGGCTGGCAGAGGAGCACGAACTGCCACAGTCTCATCGCGAGAAGATGCTCAGGAAGTATTGCGAAGCGATGGCGAAGTTGCAAGGCGAGGATGGCGCGACCACGGCGGAATATGCCGTGGTGCTTGTGGCGGCGACCAGCTTCGCGGCGGTGCTGATGGGCATCCTTAAATCAGACGCTGTGAGGGAAGCGTTGACGTCCTTGATCACGCGGGCACTGAGCGTTGCGTAGGCGGGGCGGATTCGCAAGAACACAGCATGGACGCAGCCAGCGGGGAGCTGTGACGGCGGAATTCGCCGTGATACTTCCCGCTGTCGCCGTGCTGGCTATCGTGCTGTGCTGTCTTGGCCGTGCGGTGGTGGTACGGATCCAATGTCAGGACGCCGCCCGCATCATCGCTCACCGTGCTACACAGCAGATGCAGTCGGACGCCGCCTCGGCCACCGCAGTGGCGGGTGAGCTGGAGCAATGGGCGGACGACATGGCGTCACGACTCGCTGGCTCTGGCGCTGATGCCACGCTCACGGCGGCATCCGGCGACTGGGGCGCTGGCGGAATGGCAGGCGAGGGCAGAGGCATCGATGTGCGTGTGCGCGCCGCTGTTGTGCCCGACCCGTTGCACATGCTGCCCGCGGCGGTAGAGGGACAGGCGTTCGCATGGTCGCCATGATGCACGTCGCGGCTGCGGCGGGAGATGGATACGGTAGGTGCCGCGAAAGCAACATGTGGTGCACCAGGGGTGGCATACAGCGCCTCGGATGCGGCAGATGCCGCCGTCTTCGGCATGCGGGTCGTGGCTCGGGCACAGTGGCGGGGCTCATTGCGATGCTGGTGGTATTCGTGATGCTCGGCGCCGCATCCGCCATGGGAACTGTTGCCATGGCGAAAGCGACGGCCGGCACGGCGGCGGATGAAGCTGCGCTCGCAGCGGCAGCGCGGCTTTATGAAGGCTCGGGCACAGAAAGGGCGTGCGCCATCGCCTCAGTGGTTGCGCAACGCAACGGTGCAGCCATGCACGCGTGCTCCGTCCAAGGGGAGGATGCAATCGTGACCGTGGAAGCGAATGCGAACGGATTGGCTGTCGCAGGACGTGCGCTGCCGGGCGTGCGCATCCGGGCGGTGGCGCGGGCTGGCCCCATTGGCTGTGACATGGATTGAAGGAGACACGAATGCTGCAGTTGATATGGCTGGAGCGGTTATGGCTCACCATGATGCGGGCCAGATGCGGATAACACACGGGTGAGGCGTGGACGAGACACGGACAAGACACGGACGAATGCGCGACGACGCTCGGACACGCCGAGCTATGCACACCCCGCGCGGCTAGAGGCTGAATCGTCTCGACATTGGCGCACCACTAGGTAATCTTGGAGTCAACGGAATAAGGAGCGGCTCATGGCATTGGCGTTGTACAGGCGGTATCGTCCCGATACCTTCGACGGTGTGATTGGACAGCAGCAGGTAACGGAACCGCTGTGCCGCGCCCTTGACAACAACCACCTGACCCATGCTTATCTGTTCAGCGGTCCACGTGGTTGTGGCAAAACCAGTTCGGCAAGAATCCTCGCCCGATGCGTCAATTGCGTCAAAGGTCCCACGTCCCATCCCTGCGGCGAATGCGAAAGCTGCCGTGAGCTGGCTGCCAACGGTCCGGGGTCCATCGATGTCATGGAAATCGACGCCGCCAGCCACAACGGTGTGGAAGACGCCCGCGAATTGCGTGAGCGCGTCACGTTCGGGCCGACCCGCGACCGTTACAAGATCATCATCTTGGACGAAGCCCACATGATCACGCCCCAAAGCTTCAACGCGTTGCTCAAAACCGTGGAGGAGCCGCCGGACAATGTCATGTTCATTTTTGCCACCACGGAGCCTGACGCGGTCATCAGCACAATCCGCTCCCGCACGCATCACTATCCCTTCCGCCTGGTGCCGCCGGAAGTCATGGGGCCATACCTCGAAAAGATCTGCCAGCAGGAAGGCATCACTCCGGCGCAAGGCGTGCTGAGGCTTGTCATGCGAGCCGGCGGCGGTTCCGTGCGCGACACCCTGTCCGTGCTCGACCAGCTGATGGTGGGCGCCGAAAACAATGAAATCACCTATGATTCCGCGGTGCGGCTGCTCGGTTTCACGCCGGATTCCCTGATCGGGGAAGCAGTGGATGCTGTTATTGAATCCAATGGGGCGAAGCTGTACGGCATCATCAACAAGGTGGTGGTGGGCGGTTACGAACCCAAGAAATTCGTTGATGATTTGCTGGCTCGGGTGCGTGACCTGACGGTGCTCACCTTGGCGGGCGAGCAGGCCGAGAAAGTGCTCAGCGACGATGTGCGCGTGGAGGATGGCGACGAGCTGCGCCGCCAGGCGTCCGCGTTGGGATTGGCGAAACTCACGTGGATGGCGGAGACCATCAATGACACATTGGAGCAGATGAAAGGCGCGATTTCACCGCGCATGCGTCTGGAGCTGCTTGCTGCTAAATTGCTCGTGCCCGCCGACCAGAAGGCTGCGACGGATCAGCCCGCGCACACCGCTGCGGGGCCGCAGCCGGCGCAGGCTCCCGTCCGTCCGCGTTACTCGCAGACCCAGACTGCACCGGCGGCACCAACGGCGCCACAAGGCGGAGCGGGTATTTCCAATGCCGCGGGTCTTAACGCCGCGCTGTCGGCGATGAGCGCAGTGCAGACTGAGCCTGCCCAGACGGTCGCTTCCCCGACACCGGTGCCTGCCGCGGCGGCTCCTGTGCCGGCTGCAACGCCTGCTGCTGCAACGAGCCAGGCGCAAGTTGACGAGTTGTGGGACAAGGCCGTGGCATCGCTGCCGGACGACGCCAAGGTGTTCCTCACTCGTGAACAAGTGCCGGATGTGAATCTCAAGAGGGATCCGCGCAATCCAGCGCGAGCCAGACTGAACCTGACATTCATCAAGCCTGTGGCGCAGCAGGCCTTCTCGATGGCCATGTGTGGCGATTCGAAGGTGGTGGATCTCGCCAGGCAGGCGGTGCATCAGTTCTTTGGAGAGGGCACGGTGGTGGCGCCTGCCAGAATGGCGAAGGACGGTGAGCCTTCCGTGCCATTGTCGAAGCTTCCCGCACAGCAGCAGCAAGAGGCGCGCAGGGCGGCGCTGTATTACAGCGTCCAGCTCAGAGGAGGCGCGTCCTTGGGCAGTGCTTCCGATCTCCATCGGCCTGAGAGAAAGCATGAGCCCGGTGAGCAGGCCGCCAAGGACCAGGATGGCGCTGCCGGGCCGGATGGTGACCCAGGCGCCGGTCCTGCCACTACGAACGCGGGCATCGCGCAGCTGCAAGATCCGTGGGCAGACGAGCCGTCGCTGGGCAATGCCCCGGTGCAGGCGACTCAACCCGCTGAATCCGAGGCTGAACCGCACCACCATAAGCATGTTGCGGTGCCGGATGCAGACGATCAAGTCGATCCATGGGCTGAGCAAGCGCAGGAATTCCAGTCGCGGCCCTTGCAAGGATTCTCGCAACCGCAGTCTCGCGCTCAGGAGTCTGCGGCATCTCGTGGGCCCGTGACATCTCGGGAACCGGTGACATCTCGTGAACCCGTGGCGGGAGGGGTCTCCGGCCGCCCGCAGATGGGAGCGTCTGCACAGGCTCAGGATCCCGTGAGCGGGGGAATCTCCCTGCAGGGATTCGCTGGTTCTGACGCATCGCAGGGGCAAGGGTCGGTTCAGGCACCGCAGGCGGCGCAACAGGCGATGCCGCAGTCATCGCAACCTGTTGGAGACCGCGCGTTCCAGCCGCAGCAGGACGCCAGTGGAAGCATGGGTCCCGAAGATGATGAGTATTCGTTGGATGACGCGGATATCTCCGAAGGCATGAGCATTGAAGAGATAGCCAAGTCGTTCGATGCAAAAGAAGTGCGAGACATAACGGAGGATGGCAATGGCGCTGTATGACGGTGCGATTCAAAACGTCATCGATGCTTTCTCATCGCTTCCTGGCATCGGGCAGAAGGGTGCGCAGCGCATCGCTTTCTATTTGCTGCAGGCAGACAGCGCGCAGACGGATCAGCTCGCCAAGTCCATCGTGGATCTCAAACGTTTAGTGAGGTTCTGTGACATCTGCGGCAATGTGTGTGAATCGTCGATTTGCCCTATCTGTGCCGATCCGCGGCGTGACCCCACCGTGCTGTGCGTGGTGCAGGAGCCCAAGGATGTCATGAGCATCGAACGCACCCATGAGTTTCACGGGCTGTATCACGTGTTGGGCGGCGTCATCAATCCGATGGCGGACGTGCGTCCGCAGGACCTGCGCATATCCCAGCTGTTGCGTCGCTTGGGGCCGCATGGCGCCCTCACGGTGGATGAGACCTTGGCGGCAACGCAGCAGGCAGATTCTCCACAGGTGGATTCCCGGCAGGTGGATTCCCGGCAGGCGGATTCTGTGCAGCAGCCGGATGCCGATCGGCAGCCGGAAGAAACGCAATCCAGTGGGCAGTCTGCCCCAAGCGGTGATCAGACATTGCCTCAGCAGAGCGCATCCGTATCCCATGGCATCTATGCGACCATCGCCGAACGGGAGTCGTCGCAGCAGGACGGGCAGCGGAATGCCGCGGCTGCAATGTCCAATGCCGCCCCGGTGCCGCTCATCGGCCGTGACGATGTGCCTCCCGTGAAGGAAGTCATCATCGCCCTTGATCCTGATATCGAAGGCGAGGCGACGACCACATACCTAAGCGGGCTGCTCGCCCCATTGGGCATCACCGTGACCCGTCTGGCGAGCGGTCTGCCGGTGGGAAGCGACCTGGAATACGCCGATGAAATGACGCTGGCGCGTGCACTCGCCGGAAGGCGGCGTGTGTGAACCCGCCCCTGCGCCGCGCTATGTGCCACACCATGCGCCAGCCCGTGTTCCACATGATGGAAAACCGCAGTATTGCACGGCTCACGGCAACGTATTATCGCTCAAGCTGGGTATACTGAACCCGCACATACGAGGATTGGAATAACGTGGCTCTTATCGTTCAGAAATACGGCGGTTCATCCGTCGCCGACACGGATTCGATCAAGCGCGTCGCACGTCGAATCATCGAAACTAAGCGCAAAGGCAACGATGTGGCCGTCGTGGTTTCCGCAATGGGAGACACCACCGACGAACTCATCGACCAGGCCAACGAAATCGATACGCAGCCGCCGGCACGTGAGCTCGACATGCTCATGACCGCAGGCGAGCGCATTTCGATGTCGCTGCTGGCAATGGCCATCCACGCACAGGGCGAACGCGCTCACTCCTTCACTGGTTCGCAGGCAGGTTTTGTCACGGATGCCCGTTACGGTGCTGCGCACATTCGCGCAGTCAAGCCCGACCGCGTCATCAATGCGCTCCACCAAGGTGAAATCGGCATTGTTGCTGGCTTCCAGGGTGTCAATTCCATCGGTGACGCCACGACTCTCGGCCGCGGTGGCTCCGACACATCCGCAGTGGCGCTCGCCGTGGCTTTGGGCGCTGATGTGTGCGAGATCTACACCGACGTGGATGGCGTGTTCACCGCCGATCCGCGCATCGTGCCGACCGCACAGCGAATCCCCGCGATTTCGTATGACGCCGTGCTGGAGATGGCCGCTTCCGGCTCCAAGGTCCTGGCGCTGCGCTGCGTCGAATACGCGCGCCGCTTCAAGATGCCGCTGCACGTGCGCAGCTCGTTCTCTCACCTTCCCGGCACCATCGTGGTGGACGACGGAGTTGATCCCCGCACCGTGCCCAACATCGGCTGAGGCAATCGGGGCGAGAGAACAATCGGGCGCAAACCCGAACGCAACCCTTCTTTGAAAACGGAAAAGACGTATCTGTCAAGCGAAAGGAACGAGCATGACTGAAGAAGAAAGCAAGTCCATGGGAGACATCTTCCCTGACCTCAATGGCCCGGAGTCCCCGGTTATCTCTGGCGTCGCCAACGACGGCTCCGAGGCAATGATCACGCTGCGCGGCATCCCGGACCGCCCGGGTTGCGTGACCACGGTGTTCACGCTGCTCGCCGAAGCCGGCATCAACATTGACATGATCGTGCAGGCGCTCGCCGAGCACGGCGACAACGGCGCGACCGCCGACGTGTCGCTGACCGTTCCGGAAGCCCAGGTGCGCAAGGCAGCCGAACTGCTGCGCGCCAACCGCGACTCCATCGGCTACCAGTCCGCCGACACGAACACTGGCATCGCCAAGGTGTCGCTCATCGGCGTGGGCATGAAGACACATTCGGGCATCACCGCCCGCTTCTTCAAGGCACTGTCCGACAAGGGCATCAACGTGCTGATGATCTCTACCTCCGAGATCCGCATCTCCGCCGTCGTGCCGCTTGACGACATGAAGGACGCCGTGCGTGCGGTCCACACCGCCTTCGGCCTGGATGCCGACTCCGTGGAAGCCGTCGTGTACGGCGGCACCGGCCGCTGAGCCATTCGCTCCGCTCCGATTCTTGTGCAAGGGGCCGTGCAGCGCGTTGAACGCTGCACGTCCCCTTCGCTTAGGCTTTCGCTTCTGCCTTTTCTCAGCTCTTGAACTCCGTCTGTTCATTCGCGTCGCGTCGCTCAGCTGCTCTCATCCGCGCCCCGGACTTTCGCCACTCAGCTTCGCCGCTCAAGCCACCCGCTGCCTGCCTCTGGATTCGCCTCATGCGATTCTTTCCATTGCGCCGCGGTAACCTAGAGGCATGTCACAGGCATCCGAAGAAGTGTTGAAACAGCTTGATCGTCTCGTGGCGCTCGGCTACCCTGACGTGGCCGACCTGTCATCCGCGGCGTTCCGGGCGCTCGCCCTTCCCCTCGTCCATGCACTGGAATTCAACGACACGTTGACCGACCAAGTGCTGCTCGTGCCTACGCGCGAATTGGTGAGCCCCGAATCCCTCATCACGCGCACAAGCATTGGCCGTTATGCCGGTTTCACAACCATGCCGCCGCGGGATATAGCAAGTTTCGAGCCCACGCAAAGCTTTGAACCGCCCGAAGGACCTTTCTATCTCGTCATTGAGCCGCATACCGGCACGTGCTACATCAACCGGGAGCCTGACGTGGCTCGCAAGCTCATGGAATCGGACGACCGTCTGCCTCTGACGATGGAGGAGGGTCTTGCGATAGCCACGCAGCACCCGGATTGGTTGGATGTGAAGAACGGCTACAACTTGCTGGGCTCGCGCTCGGCGGACGGACGGGTGCCCAGCATTTGCATGAGCGAAAACGCGCCGCGCCTTGCAGCCGTGTGGCCCAACTCCAAGCATTCATGGCTTGGCAACGCCTATTGCGTGGCGCGCTTGGGGGTATCTTTGCTGTGGCGCTAGCGGCCGGTGTGATTTATCGGCCGCTGTGCTTCGTTGGCTGTCGTACTCCGTCAGACGCCGTGGGGCGTGGCGCTGTTGGGTGTTGCGCCATGGGGCGTTGCGTTGTGGCTGTCGGCGGGCTTGCCAGTACGATTGCGGGATGCATTGCCTCGCGTCGCTGAGATAATGGCGCCGACGATGAGGACGACGCCCAATGCCAGCGCGGCGGCGGTCGCTGCCTGCAGCCAAAACATCGAATCGATGGTGATATTGCCGATTGCCAGGGGGACGGCCATGAGAACCGCGGCGACCGTCACAATGATTCCCCATACCACGGTGCCCGTGCAGGCCTTCGGTTTGGGATCCTCAACGATGCGAGGCGAAGGGACGGGGGTTGCAGAGGCGGGAGCGTTGCGGTTCCAGCCGGGATAAGCAGCGTAGGGGTTGCCTGTGCGTGGCGCGCCGCCGCCCGGGTATCCGTTGTGCGCGGCTTCCCGTGCATAGCCTGCTGCGGCATTGCGTTGGTCTGCGGCGGCATCGTCCCGCTGCCCGAGGGCAATTGTGGGGGTTTCATCGGCTGGCAGCGCGATGGGGGTAGTTGCGGTGAGGTCGTCGGCGAGTCGTGTGGTGTCGCCTGCGTCCTGGGTTTCATTGCTGGTGTGCGAATCGTGTGGTGTCATGGTGTCTCCGTTCATTGATGAGAACTGGTGTTGGATGTGAACTGGTGTTGCATAGGGGATGGTGCAGCGAGGGTAGCGCAGCGAAGGCGGTGCGGCGAGGGTAGCGCAGGGAAGGCATCGCGGCGACGACAACGCTGTGCAGATGGGCATCGCGCTGTCAGACCGTTTCGATCTTTACATGGCTGGCTGTTGCCATTACCGGGATGTGCAGCACCGGCTCGATGGACGGTGCCTGACTTGTATGCGTGGAATCCTCATCGTCCATGGTGCCGTCGAGATCTTCCTCCGTTTCTCCGCCTTCCAGGTTTCCCATCAGCACGAACGACGATTGCCCCGTCTCAAAGAATGTTGCTTTGCATGACGCGGGTATGCGAATGGTCACAGTGCTTGCAGTCGCCCACAAGGGCAGTGTCCCCTCGGGGCATGTGGTGTCGCGGATGGAATTCCAATTGCTTAGATCGATGGTGGTGTTCGACCCCCAGACAACGGTGCCGCGTGCCAATGCATCGAAATCGGAGGACGTGTATGTGGCGTCTGAGCCGGCGACACGCACAACGGCCTGCTGGTTGCTGATGCCGTCGATTGTCGAATAGCGCGCTGTGTAATCCATGCCGGTCGCGCATAGTGCGACGACGACCATCAGGATGGACAGTGCAGTGAGACCGCCGCCTTTGCGCCCAGCCATGCCAGTGAAAATCAGAGAGACGCCGAGGAACGCGACGCTTGCCACGGACCAGATCGCCAGTGCTTTCAACAGGTCCACGCCATTGATCGCATAGTTCCATGGAGAACCGGTCCGCACGTATGCAAGCAACACCAGCCCGAGCGTGATGGCGATGATTCCGGCGCAGGCGCCGACGACGGCCGGTCCTGCGCTGGGGCGCTTGCGCTTGGCGGTGAACGGCGCGGCAGGCGTGGCAGATACGGCAGGTGCGACGGGCGCCGCATACCCAGACGTGCCTGATGCGTTGTGGGCATATGATGCGGCTGTTGCGGACGGCGCGCCCGTGCGAGGCGCTGTGCTCGAGGCGAAGGCGGCGGACGGTGCCCCTGCGGGTGCCTGTGAAGGCGCGCCGTGAGGCGATTTCGACGATTTTCGATACCGGATTCCCAACAGCACGGCGATGAGGATGAGCGCCGGAATGCTCAGCGGCGCGGACGCGGGGCAGCCGATGAGAATGAAAATCAGCGCGCCCCAGAATCCTGCGGGAAGCTCGCCATCCTCGATGGCGGATTGCGCAATGATCCTTCCGTCGCGCTCATCGGGAAGCAGCATCCAAGCGATGCCATACAGCATGACGCCGAAACCGCCGAGAAATGCAAGGGCAAGCCAGATGATGCGTACAATCAGCGGATCCCATCCTAGTTGCCCGGCGATGGCGCCTGACACGCCGCCAATCCACCGGTCCCGTGTGCGCTGGATCCCTAGGCTGCGTATCCAATTGAAAAAGCTGTGTCCTACGGCTTCCCTCTGTTGGCGCGGTGGCTGCTGGCCGGGTGTGCCGTTGCCTGTTGGTGAATCAGCGTTCATTGTTCGTCCTTCTGCTGGGTTGTCAACTGATACCATTCCACCGCATAACACGCATCGCTGCCATCAGGGTTTGCCCTGATTCGTCCCTGATTTTTCTCGGGTGCCCCTGAATCCATACCCATGCAGACCCCTGAACGGCTAGAGTTCTCATCAGGGGCAACGGCTTACAGAAAGGCGACGGGCAGACACACGATGGCTATGAATCAACCGGCTGGCGAGCCTCAGACGCCATTGCGCCGCACGCCGTTGGCGCGGCTTGTGGATGCCGCGGCTCGTGCCCGCACATCCACTCGTTCCTTGAGCACAGTCACCATGGGGTCCGTCGTGCGCCTCGTCGCGCTGCTGGCAGTCATGGTGTTCGTTGTGTTGCGAGTGTCTGGCGTGTCTGTGCGGGGTGCGGGCGGATGCGTGTGCATTTTCGTCGGCGTCACTTTGGGCTGGACGCAGATGACGATCATCATGAACGCGGCGGATGAAGGGCGAACCAGGCCGACCGCCGCGTCGGTGGCGATGACAGTGGCGAGCGTGGTGGTGACGGTGGCTGGTGTTGTGCAGGTGTGTGCCTCACTCATGCCGTGGATGTATGTGTTGCGTGGATTGCTGGGCGGTGTGATTCTCATCGCCGCACTGTCTCTCATCGTGGCGCCGTGGTGGTTGAGCCTCGTCAGCGATTTGGGTGAGGAGCGGGCTCGGGCGGCGCAAGAGGAGTTGCGCGCTGATTATGCGACGCAGCTGCATGATTCCGTGCTCCAGACCTTGGCGCTCATCCAGATGGACGCTGACGACCCGGTGAAAACGCGGGCTTTGGCGCGCTCTCAGGAACGTGATTTGCGTGAATGGCTGTATGGCGATCCCGGTGCTGTGCTTGGCGGACCGGGGCGTGCGGACCAGTCTGATGCGGGGCGCGGCGAGGCTGACCCCGCCGAGACCGGCACCACTCAGTCAGAGAGCGGGCATGCGTCGCAGGAAGGCACGCAGGCGATTCCGACGACGTTATCTCGCGCCGTCAAGGTCGCCGCCGCTCGTGTGGAAGACACTTTGGAAATCCCCATCGACGTGGTCGTGGTGGGGGATTGCGCGATGACGCCCACGCTTGTCGGCATGGTGTCTGCAGCCGCGGAGGCGATGCGCAATGCAGCACGGCATGGGGCACCGCCCATTTCCGTTTATGCGGAGGTTGAAGGTGCACAGGTCGAAGGTGCACAGGTCGGAGGTGCACAGGTCGGTGATGCTGCAGGAGGCACGGAAGATGCCGCCACGGGAGGCATCACAGTGGAGATCTTTGTGCGCGACCACGGCGAGGGCTTTGATCCGGAGCATCTGCCAGCAGGGCACAGTGGCGTCAAGGACTCCATAATGGAACGCATGCGGCGTCTGGGAGGCACCGCGGTCATTGATTCACGTCCCGGCTGGGGCACGGAAGTGCATATGACATGCCAGGCGTCATGACGGCAGCCTGACATGCAAATCAGGCAAGGAAACTGCAGGAACGAAGGGAAGGATCCCATGGAACCAACGCAAGCCGAAGAATCGCAAGACTCGCAGACGTCTCATCGCGTGCGAGTGGCGGTGGTGGACGATCATGAGATGTTCCGTCGCGGCGTGATCGATACGATCGCCGCGGATTGCGATGTCGTGGGGCAGGCGGCAACGGTGGAAGAGGCGGTGGCGATGATAGGGCGCACCCAGCCGGATGTTGTGCTGCTGGACGTGCACGTGCCGGGCGGCGAAGGCGGGGGAGGCGCCGAGATAATCCTCAGGTCACTGAATGCCGCGCCGCGCGCGTTGTACTTGGCATTGTCCGTCTCGGACGCTCCGGCTGACGTAGGGGCGGTGATACGCGCTGGCGCTCGCGGATACGTGACGAAGACAATCACTGCCGCGGACCTTCTGGCATCCATCCATCAGGTGGCGGAAGGCTATGCGGTTTTCAGCCCACGCCTTGCCGGATTCGTGCTGTCGGCTCTTCGCCCCGAGACGGGCGTGCCGGTGACGCAGCCAGCTGACGGTGCTCTGGAACGTGGAGTCGCCGCACAGGAAGGCAGCGAGGCGGCTTCCGCGGCGGATGTCATGGCGCACGACGATGCGTCGCTTGATTCGCTCACGCCTCGCGAACAGCAGGTGATGCGCCTCATCGCCCGCGGTTACTCCTACAAGGAGGTGGCCGCAGAGCTGTTCATCTCCGTCAAAACCGTCGAAACGCATGTGTCCGCCGTGCTGCGCAAACTGCAGCTTTCCAATCGAGGCGAGCTGGCGCGCTGGGCGGCATACCGGCGAATCGTCTGATTCACCGCCTGTCGCAATGCCTGACATGCCGCTGCGTATATCGTTTAACGCGCCGGATGTCGCGTTTCGACCCTCGGTTAGCATTTTTGCATTGCGTATGCGTAAACTGTGCCCGTATGAACTCCACCGTTCGGTTTGACGGTGGAGAACGGTTATCTCTCGAGTAAAGGAGGAAAGCATGGATCAGTCATCAGTGTTTGATTTGGCAGCCGAAGCCGCGGCGTCCAATGGAGGGAACAATGACCCGCTGCTGCCTCCAGCGCGTTTCGTGGGCGCTCCGCAGAAGCCGAGCAAGATGCCGTACTACAAGTACGTTGCATACGACAAGCAGGTTCCTTTTGATTATCCGCAGCGCACGTGGCCGACGAAGCGTCTGCACCGCGCGCCTCGCTGGTGCTCCGTCGATCTGCGCGACGGCAACCAGGCCCTTGTGAACCCGATGGATTCCGAGCGCAAGCTGCGTTTCTGGAACCTCCTCATCTCCATGGGCTACAAGGAGATCGAGGTCGGTTTCCCGTCCGCTTCCGAAACGGATTATGACTTCATCCGCATGCTCATCGAACGCGAGCTCATTCCTGACGATGTGACGATCGCAGTGCTCACCCAGGCTCGCGAGCACCTGATTCGCAAGACGTACGAATCGCTGCGTGGCTGCAAGCATGCCATCGTGCACTTCTACAACTCCCTGTCCGTGCTGCAGCGCGAAGTCGTGTTCCGCAAAGACAAGGAAGGCTGCAAGAAGCTCGCCACCGACGCCGCCAAGCTGTGCAAGAAGCTTGAAAGCGAAGCCGAGGGCATCGACATCTCGTATGAGTACTCCCCGGAGTCCTTCACCGGTGCCGAACCGGAATACTCCGCCGAGGTGTGCAACGCCGTCATCGACGTCATCAAGCCCACGCCGGACCATCCGATGATCATCAACGTGCCTGCCACGGTTGAAATGACCACGCCGAATGTGTTCGCCGATGAGCTTGAATACATGAGCAACAACCTGAAGAACCGCGATTCCGTCGTGCTGTCCATCCACCCACACAACGACTGCGGCATGGCTGTGGCAGCCACCGAGCTGGCTTTGCTCGCTGGCGTGGACCGTGTTGAAGGCTGCCTGCTGGGCAACGGTGAGCGCACCGGTAACGTCGACCTCGTCACGCTCGGCCTCAACCTGCTCGTGCAGGGCATCGACCCGCAGGTCGACCTGTCGAACGTGCCGCAGATCCGCAAGACCGTGGAATACTGCAACCAGGTCAAGATTTCCGAGCGCCATCCCTACGCCGGCAACTTCGTGTTCACCGCCTTCTCCGGCTCCCATCAGGACGCCATCAAGAAGGGTCTCGAGGCTCGCCATGTGGCTGCAGAACGCGCCGGTGCCGACCTCGACAAGTTCGTGTGGCTCGTGCCTTACCTGCCGATCGACCCCAAGGACATCGGCCGTTCCTACGAGGCGGTCATCCGCGTCAACTCGCAGTCGGGCAAGGGCGGCATGGCTTACCTGCTCAAGGTCAACCACAATCTCGACCTGCCCAAGCGCCTCCAGATCGAATTCGACAAGGTCGTGCAGCGCTACGCCGACGAGACGAAGCGCGAGGTCAAGGACGAGGACATCTGGCGTCTGTTCAAGAACGAGTACCTGCCTGTTGAAGACAACGGCACGACCGCGGCCGGCCACGTGGTGGGTGACTCCGCGGATGAGTCCCTCAAGCCGTGGGGCCGTCTGAAGCTGCTCAACCTCCAGGTGAGCTCCGGCGAAGACGGTTCCGACACCGTGCTCAAGGTCAAGCTGCTTGACCGCGGCGCTGATTTGAAGAACCCGACCGAGCGTGTCATCTCCGGCGTGGGCAATGGCCCGATTGCTGCATTCGCCAGCGCTTTGAACGTGTTGGGCCTCACGGTTTCTGTGAATGATTACGCCGAGCACACCACGGGCGCAGGCGCGGATGCCGTGGCTGCATCCTATGTGGAGTGTGAGATCGGCGAAGAGCCCGAAAGCGAAATCATCTGGGGCGTTGGCCTCGATTCCTCCACGACCACGTCGGCGCTCAAGGCCATCATCTCCGCGGTGAACCGTCACGAGCGCAAGTCTGCTCCGTCCGAGGAGTAAGACCGGGCAATCCCTGACGGTGATTCGGCGCTAGGTTGGTTGTCCAACCACCACGTCGTGATTGCGCCACATCAGAATCAATGATGGGGCAGTCTGCCAGTCAGACTGCCCCATCGTCGTATTTATGCAATCCGTGCATCTATCGATGCGCAGCATCCGGTGCCGCGCATATCGTGCGCGTGGTGCCCCCGCCGCGGCTTCATCGGTTCGTCACATGCCACCCGCGGTGCCCCATGTGCCGTCCGAGCCGCCGGCGATGCCTGTGCTGGTCGGTTGCGGGAACGATTCGGCGCTCGTGCCGGCGAGAGCCTGCTTCATGTATTTCGCGTACAGCACATTGGGGAATCCCTCTCCGTATGAATACCCGTTCCACGAGGGCAGCGTTTGCGCCGATCCGTCCGTTCCCGGATACCAGATTGCAAACGTCGTCACAACGCTTGGCGTGTAGCCCACGATGCTCTCGGCGGTGTTGTCGTTGGCGGTACCGGTCTTGCCTGCCATCGCGCGTCCCACACTGGCACCAGCAGCCCGCGCCGTGCCGAACTGCATGGGGCCGCGCAGCGCTTGCGTGGCGAGGTTCGCCGTATTCGCGTCAAACACTTGCGTGCCATTCGTCGGTGCCGCATACATCATGACGCCTGAGGAATCCTTGACGCTTTCAACGCAATGCAAACTCACCTTCGTGCCTTGGTTGGCGATCGTGGCATACGCCTGCGTCACATCCTCCACGCTCACGCCATCGATGCCCAGCGTCACGAACGGCGAATCATCACTCAGTGTGCTGGAGATTCCGGCATCATGCGCTATCTGCGCCACCGAGGCGGGTCCCAGCTTCTCCGTGATGCGCATGAACACCGTGTTCACCGAATAAGCGGTGGCTTGCGTGAGCGTGACATTGCCGTAGCTTTTGTTGGCGTAGTTCGCCACGGGCTTTTCCAATCCGGCGAAAGTCTGGGGCGAATTTCCGTTGAAATACGTCGAATCCACACTCACTCCGTTCTCAATGGCTCCGATGAGCGAGAACGCTTTCATGGTCGAGCCTGGCTCGTAATGCGCCTGCGTGGCGTTGTTGAGCTGTTTGGACTGGTAATCGTCGCCGGCGTAGATCGCAATGATCGCGCCGGTGCGCGGATCCGCGCTCATGCCGCCCGTTTCTATGCCGGAGGGTTCACCCAATCCGTTCGTCGCCGGTGACGCCACCTGCTGCATGAGCGCCTGCTTGTCTTTGTCAATCGTCGTGATGATCGTGTAACCGCCGTTGGCGATGTCAGCGTCCTTGAATGCATCAGTGGATTTGAGCTCGTCTTCGACCATCATGAGCAGATATCCGTTGGAGCCGGTGAAATCACTGGAATCCGTGGATGTGTAGTCGATGGTATCAGGCATGGTGGCGGCGTCCGCTTCCGCCTGCGTCAGATAACCGTCGTCCCTCATGATGGAAATCACGCGATTGAAACGTTGCTGCGCGCTTGTCGCGTCGACTGCGGGATCCCAGCTGTTCGGTGCGGGAATGATGCCAGCGAGCAGCGCCGCCTGCGGTATCGTCAGCTGCGACGCGGAGACGCCAAAGTAACGCAGCGCTGCCTCTTCGATGCCGTAGGCACCGCGCCCGAAATAGATTGTGTTCATGTAATTGCACAGCACTGTTGATTTGCTTTGCGTCTGCGCGATTTTGAGCGCAAGCAGCGCCTCCTTGACCTTGCCGGGGTACGTCGTTGTTTCGCCCAGATAATAGCGTTCCGCATACTGCTGCGTGATCGTGGAGCCGCCTTGGCGCGAACCGGTCGTCACGTTGGTGAAAAGAGCGCGGGCTATGCCCCTCAGGTCGATGCCGCTGTCCGTCCAGAACGTGCGGTTTTCGGATGCCACGATGGCGTTGCCTACGTAATCGGGCAACGTGGAGCAGTCGATGATGTGCCGGTTGTCGCCTGCCAGTTTGCCGATGGGCGTCGTGCCATCGCTGTAATACACGGTGCTGGCCTGCGCGACGGCGAAGGCATCCGGTTGAGGAATCACCAGCGTGGCATATTCATAGCCGAGGATTCCCAGACATGCCGCCGCGGCAAGAACCACCGCCAGCAGGATGTGCCGCATGAGAGGATGCCGGCGTTTGGGGGGCGCTTCATGCACGAGGGCGCTGTTCGCGGCAACCGTGCGGTTGCGGTTTTGAGGCACGCGATTGTGTGGTGAATGGCTGTGTGGTGCATTGCTGTGTGGTGCATTGCTGTGTGCCGCACCGCTGCGGGTCGCATTCGTCCGTGAGCTCACCCTGCGATTGTGGGCAGGGGACGGGGCATGCGCAGGGGTGTGCCTGCCCGACGAGCTTGCTACTCTGCGCGGTTTATCAGCCATGCCTACCACGATAATCGCATTCCGCCCTCTGGTCTTTGTTGCGATGCGTGGCGTTGCGAAGCGGTGTCTTCCTTTTTCCTGTGATGCTCCCGTTATGGTAGAAAGAGTGGGAGTATTCGGCGGAATGGAGTAAGCTACGTAACGGTATATTAACAACTCATCTCGCGAGGGAGTTTTTATGACGATTCGTGTTGCCATCGCAGGCGTTGGTAATTGCGCTTGCTCACTGGTGCAGGGTGTCGAGTACTACAAGGATGCTCCGGATGACAAGAAGATTCCGGGCATCATGCACAACGTCTTCGGCGGCTATCGAATCCGTGACATCGAATTCGTCGCTGCATTCGACGTCGACGCAGCCAAGGTTGGCAAGGACCTTAACGAGGCCATCTTCGCCAGCAAGAACAACACCTACCAGTTCTGCAAGGACATGCCGGTTGCTGGCGTGACCGTGCAGCGTGGTCCGACCGGCGACGGCCTCGGCGAATACTACCGCCAGGTCATCACCGAATCCGATGCGGAGCCGGTGGACGTGGCCCAGGTGCTGCGTGATGTCAAGGCCGACATCCTCGTCAGCTATCTGCCGGTTGGCTCCGAGCAGGCCGATAAGTACTACGCTCAGGCTGCTCTTGACGCAGGCTGCGCTTTCGTTAACTGCCTGCCGGTGTTCATCGCTTCCGACCCGGAGTGGGCGCAGAAGTTCCGCGACGCCAAGCTGCCGATCGTCGGCGACGATATCAAGTCCCAGGTCGGCGCCACGATCACGCACCGCGTGATGGCCCGCCTGTTCGAGGACCGCGGCGTGCGCCTCGATCGCACCTATCAGCTCAATGTCGGCGGCGACATGGACTTCATGAACATGCTTGAGCGCAAGCGCCTTGAATCCAAGAAGATCTCCAAGACCCGCGCCGTCACCTCCATCGTTCCTCACGAGATGGATCCTCACAACGTGCACATCGGCCCCTCCGACTACGTGGCATGGCTCGAGGACCGCAAGTTCGCGTTCGTGCGCCTCGAAGGCACGACCTTCGGCGATGTGCCGCTGAACCTTGAGTACAAGCTCGAGGTGTGGGATTCCCCGAACTCCGCCGGTGTCGTGATCGACGCTCTGCGCGCTGCCAAGATCGCCCTCGACCGTGGTCTGGGCGGCCCGGTGCTGTCCGCTTCCGCATACTTCATGAAGTCCCCGGCAGTGCAGCACGAGGACAACGAGGCCAAGGAGCTCGTCGAGAAGTTCATCACCGGCGAATCCGAAGCCAACGAAGAGCAGCTTGATGCTGACGTTGCCGCAGCCAAGGCCGCAGGCAAGGATGTGTGGCACGCCTGATACAGCGATATAACTGTGCAGCGATATAGCGATATGGCGATATAGCTGTGCATAGATGCAACTCCCGATTTGTGAGGTGTCTCCATGACACTTCGATCGGGAGTTGCGTTTATTTAGGATGCTGTGGAGGATGCCGTGGACTGCTGTGGATATAGGCTGCTGCGGCCTTCCTTGGGCTTGGCGCAGGTCCATGCATTGCGACAGGAACCGCCGCCTGGGCGTGCTGTCATGCACACTTGGTGAAATGCACGGTGACAACGCAGCCGAATTAACGCCGCGGAGTCGTGGAAGCTTTTACAATGGAGTAGCACAGAAGCGACCGCGTGATACGCGGATTGGTGCCATGGCGGCACCAGCCACAGTTGGCAGATGGGAGGAACATGGCGAGCGACTACGGGCAGATGCCGTATCCCACACAAGACGCCGGGCAAGGCGCCAATCAAGACAATGGCGGTCAGGGTGCTGCCTCAATGCCCGGAATGGGTGTGTTCGATCCCTCACAGTTCATTTCGTTCTCCGACGTGCCGGTGGATGTGCGCACGCCAGAGCAGAAAGAGGCGGAACGCCAGGAGCGCGAACGTCAGCGTCAGCGTGAAGAAGCATTGCGCAAGCGCGCGGAAGAGGAACAGCGGCGTCAGCAGGAAGCCGAACGACGCCAAGCGTATCCGCAGGAATATCAGCAGGGGTATCCGGGCAATGCCGCGCCTGGCAGCGATGCCGTTCCCGGGGGTCCCGGAGACCCCAACTATGGACGCACGCTGGCGGACACGATTCAATGGCCGAGCGAACTCCAAGTGGATTGGCCAGCATGGAATGACGAGAACCTCACGCAAGTTGCGCACGGCAACACGCCTGACGCGCAGGGCGGACAGGCTGCGTCCGCTGACTCCACCGCCTCCGCTGCCTCGGACCAGTTCGTAGGATCCAACCCGCAGGCATGGCAGGGGACAGGCGCTCCCATTCCTACGTCCGAGATGCCAGCGATTTTCACGGCTGGCGGTCTTGACCCTTACAGCGGCATGGAGGGCATGGACGACCCCGAGCCGCAGCCTCAGAAAAAACGCAAGCAAAACGATGGCGAGAAAGACAAGGCCGCTCACAAAGAGAAGAAGGAATCCTTCTGGGATCGTCGCCGTCGTGAAAAAGATGAGAAAGAAGCGCAGAAGAAAGCCGAAGAGGAACGCAAAAAGGCTGAAGAGGAACGTAAGCGGCAAGCCATTGAAAACGGTGCCGAATCCCAGATGATGTGGGGCTTCTAGCGGTCCTGTATGCCGTGTGGCGGTGATTGGCGGTATCGATGTGCGCGGACCCGGCCTAGGGCCGATGCCGGATGAGTGACGTCAGGGAAGGTGTTTGCGCAGAGGCGCGCCTTCCTTGCGTTATTATGGGAAAGTTTCGATAAAGCAGGAGGGCGGTATATGGCGCTTGATCATGAGGACCAGTGGGACGGCATCCGTCAGGACACCGACAAGTCTGATTCCCAGCATGCGGCTGACAGTGCGGAGGATGCATCGGTGCATTCGACATCAGCGCATCAAGATCCGTTCGACATTGCTGATCTGATCGATGGCATGGATGACATCGCCGCCATGCAATCCGCCCAGTTCGTGACCGACACCCCGTTTGTCAATGACGATAGCAGCGCCGGCAGTGACAACACCGATACCAGCAGCACGGGGGACGTGGTGTCCCCAGACAATGGCACTGTGGATGCCCGGCAGCTGAGTCCGGCGTTGCCGCAGGACTTCGGATCGCCTCAACCTGAGCGTGAGTCCACCATGGAACCTGCAGCCGAGGAGCGCGAACGCGAGACGGCAGCAGCAGAAGAAACAGAAAAGACGCCTGCGGCAGAAGAGCCGCAGGGTGCCGAGTCCAAGGAAGATCAGACAGCAGAGGATTCCACGCCTGCCAATCTCAGTCTTGCACGTCGGCTGTGGAAGCGCCCGGTATGCCATACGTGGTGGCATAAGGTGCTGTGGGAACTCGTGCATGTCGCGGTTTTTGCAGGCCTTGTGCTGTATTCACTGTGGATTTTGCAATCCTCCGTCTATCCCGATGACCCGAAGACTCGCGATCCGCAGCAGAATTCGGGGGCGCTGTTCCTCCATACTCTGTTCAACCACGACATCACGGTACAGGCGGCAGAGAACGGGTGGAGCGTGTTCTCCTCGATTCCCCAAGGCATTGCATGGCTTAATGCCTTACTGCTAGCAGCCTTCTTCGTCTTCCTTATTGTCGCCATCAACCGATTCTGGATTGCGGCATGGCTATTTCTGACCATTTCTACCGTGTATTCCATCGCGAACTCCATCAAGGTAGAGGAACGCAACTCCATCATCATCCCTTCCGACCTCAATTTTCTCTCCAGTGGTGCTGGCGGCAAGTTGCTGAGCTTCATACCGGATTCATTCCAAAGCCTTATCGGTAGCACCATCCGTCAATTGGTGCTGCTAGTGGTACTGATGATTGTGCTCAATCATTTCGATTGCCGTCGCAGTTTCATTTCGCCCACCAAACACCGTCGTATCGCGGCGGCGGTGCGCGTGGCATTGTGCTGCGTGTATGTGCTCGGAACGGTGTGGTTCGCTTCGTCGATGCTTGTCACCGGCACCGTGGGGCAAAAAATCGATGCACGGTTTAATGATCAGCCGGCATTGTATGATTCCCGCACCGATGCCCAGGTCAACGGTGTGGTTGTGGCGTTCACCCATTTGCTCGACAACAAGGTCATGGATGAGCCTGCCAATTATTCCCGCCAGACAATGGAAGACCTAGCATCGCGCTACGCGGCACAGGCTGATGCCATCAATGCCACGCGCACCGAAAACATGACTGACAGCACAGTCATCATGATTTTGTCGGAATCGTTCACCGATCCCACGCGTGTGCCGGGAACCCAGTGGAATGAAGACCCAGTACCGTATTTGCATCAGCTTCAGCAACAGACCACATCCGGTCTCATGCTTTCCAGCGGCTACGGCGGAGGCACCGCCAACTTGGAATACATGTCACTCACAGGCATGGCATTGCCAAACTTCTCGGCGGGGCTTTCCACGCCTTACCAGCAACTGGTGCCTAAGGAGAAGTGGACTCCGAGCTTCAATCAGCTGTGGCAGCAGGGCGATTCCATTGGCATCCATCCTTATTACTCGACGCTGTACGGACGCAAGATAGTTTATAAAAAATTCGGGTTCCGCTCATTGCGCACCTTGGATAACCCGGACGATCCCTTTACCACGATGCTCAACACGATTGACCGCAACCCGTATGTGAGTGATGCCGCCACTTACAACAGTGTGATGGCGGAGCTCCAGGATCACCAGTCCCCGGAATTCATCAACGTCATGACGATGCAAAACCACCTGCCATACACCGATTGGTATGACAACAACCAATTCCACGTGACGGATGCCGCCACGGGCGAAGATTTCCCGGAGGATGAAGAAAGCGCTGCCAACACCTACGCCAAGGGCCTCAATTACACCGACCAGGCGTTGCAAAACTTCCTCGCGCAGCTCGACCAGCTTGACAGGCCGGTGACCGTCATCTGGTACGGCGACCATTACCCGTCGGCATTCGCCACCGCGAATTCCGACCCGGCCAACGCGCTCGCACTGCACGAGACCGACTATTTCATTTGGTCCAATGCAGCCAGCGCCTCGGCGGGCGTCAAGCTCAGCGACGAGGACGCTGCGTATTCGTCGTCCAACTTCTTCATGGCGCAGGCCGCCGAGCACATGAATGCGAAAGTGAGCCCCTATCTGGCGTTCCTGACGCGCATGCATCAGCAAATCGCCGCGATGGGTCTGCAAATCGATGCAACATCCACGAGCGGTGCCGAGTACCTCGATGCGCAGGGCAACCCCATCGATGAAGCAGACTTGACTGATGAACAGCGCCAATTGCTCGACGATTACAAGCTCGTGCAATACGACGTGACTGCTGGGAAAGGATACCTGCGCAACACCGGATTCATGGATGTGCCTGCGTCCGACGAAAATGGTGTATAGTAGTTCAAGCTCCTACGTGGCGTTATGTCACCCAATCCCCCCAGGGCAGGAATGCAGCAAGGGTAAGTGGCCTCTGACGGGTGCGTAGGAGTCTTCTTTTCTGCGCTCTTTCGTGTTCTTTACGCTCTTTCTTGCGCCGTTTCGTGACTCGCATGCATGATTTTTCGCGTGGTTTTCTTCGTGAGTTATCCACAATCTTTGACGCGCTGTGCGGCAGAGGTTGGGATTTTGGGGTAGCGTCAGGGGTATGACTCAAGACACCAACCGCGACGTGACATCCGGTCCTGATTTCCCGCCTGCTCCGGCGCAAGGGCCAGCAAGCGTTGGCGTCGCGGGTGCACAGGACGCCCGCGACGCCAACGAAACCGTGGGCAATGCCGCAGGTTTCGCAGGCGCTTCAGAGCCGAATGCATCCGTTGTGCCTCTGCCGCCCATGCCGTCGGCACAAGGGCAGGCGCCCGAGCAGTTGACCGAGCAGGCGCACCCGTATGCGGCAGGTGACGACATGGTGTCTGGCGGCTTCACTGATGCGGAAGCGACCACGGCCAACGCTGCGATTGCATGGCCGACTGAAGAGGATGAGGAATCCGTCGTGCAGCCTGGGCAGGGCGCTGCATTCGCCGGATTCGCCGGTCCGACGACGGATTCCACATCGGACCTTGCGTTTGCGGGAGCAGAGACGGAGAGCGCGGTTGTGAATCCAGCGGCGTCCGTCGCCTCTCCTGAGGTTGTAGTGGTTTCGCAGCAGGATGGATCCGCACCGTCCGAAGGATTGCAGGTCGCTGAGCCGCAGTCGAAGGCCGCGCATCCCCGCACGGGCACCATCGTGGCTTGTGGCATCTTGGGAGCGGTGTTCCTGCTGCTTGCCGCGCTGGTGTATGTCAAAGGCGTATTGACCGATGCGGGGCAGGGATACGACACGATGGTGTGGTGGACCATGTCCAGCCAGGAGCCGTTCACTGAGGTTTTGGTACAGGCCTTTCATGTGTCCGCCGTGGTGTTGGGCATCGCCGGTGCCGCAGCCGTGGCAGGTCTTGCCATTGCCGCGGTAAGGCGGCGGGTGGGGCTGATCATTCAGCTGATTGCGTTTGCGGCTGTTGTGCTGATCATCACCGGCGTGGCCAAGAGCCATCTGCCGAGGACGACGTTCAACCCCAATCGGCCTAATCCTGCAAATTCCGCGCCATCGGGGCACACGCTGCTGTTTGCAGCGGCAATGATTGCCTTGATGCTGGCAGTGTCACGTGCGTGGCGTGCATGGGTCGCGCTGATCGGTTGGCTTGCAAGCGGCGCGGTGGGATTGGCGCTGGTGGCAGGACGCTGGCATCGGCCATCTGACGTGGTGATGTCGCTGTTCATCGCAGGCGCCATCGCATGCATCGTCCTCGCTTTCACCCGCGGCTCCGGCATGGACCGCATCGTGGACCGCAAGCCTTCTGCTGCGGTGCAGATTGTGGCGCCTGCCCTTATCGTGCTGGGCGTCATGGCACTGGGGTACTCGTTGTATGGCATCTGGCAGTTGCTGCCGAACCTGGCGGACGAACCGACGTGGGGCGTGTCCATTGCATGTGAGTCAGCCGTGGCGGCGATTGTGGGTGCCGGCGCATTGGTGAGCGGTGTCGTATGCGCCCTGCGCCAGCTCACCGCATCTCCTTTGACGGGCGCGGGCATTTTTGGCACGCCGCCTCGGCCTCCCAAAGTCAAGTGAGTGGAGGCGGCAAAGTGCGGCTGCGAGTGGGGCGGATGCCGGCATCTGCTGGCTTGCCACGGCACGATGGCAATTTCGTCGGCGCAAAAACGTATATATTGTGAAGTCGAGGTGACCAAGGAGGGCATATGGCGACTGGGAACAAGCTTGTAATCGTCGAGTCTCCGACCAAGGCGAAAAAAATCGGAGGCTATCTGGGCAGCGGATACACGGTGCTCGCATCGGTGGGGCATATCCGCGATCTTGCGCAGCCGTCTGAGGTCCCTGCCGCCGAGAAGGCCAAATACGGCAAATTCGGCGTGGATGTCGATGATGGATTCCTGCCGTACTATGTCGTCGGTTCCGACAAGAAAAAGACCGTCGCTCAGCTGCGCAAAGCCTTGAAAGATGCCGACGAACTCTATCTGGCAACCGATGAGGATCGCGAGGGCGAGGCCATCGCATGGCATCTGGTGCAGACGCTCAAGCCCAAGATTCCCGTCAAGCGCATGGTGTTTCACGAAATCACGAAGAGCGCCATCCAAGACGCTTTGGAGCACACCCGTCAGGTTGACGAACACATGGTGGATGCTCAAGAGACGCGTCGCATCCTTGACCGCCTGTATGGTTACGAGCTTTCTCCGGTGCTGTGGCGCAAAGTCGGCCCCGGACTTTCCGCCGGACGAGTGCAGTCCGTGGCGACGCGTCTCATCGTGGAACGCGAACGCGAACGCATGGCTTTTGTGCGCGCTCCGTATTGGGATGTGACGGTGGAGGCCGCAAAGGATGGCTCTTCGTTCGAATCCCGCCTCGTGCAGCTTGATGATGCGCGAATCGTCGGTTCCAAGGATTTCGACAGCACTGGCGCATTGACGCCTGCCGCTCGCAAGGATGGCGTCGTCCTGGTGGATGAGGCGAAAGCGTCACGCATCGCGCATGACGTGGAAGGCGCGAACCTTACCGTCATGTCCATGGAGACGAAGCCGTATCACCGTCGTCCGGTGCCGCCATTCACCACCTCCACGCTGCAGCAATCGGCGGGCAACAGCCTGGGCATGAGCTCTCGAGCGACGATGCGCGCCGCCCAAAGTCTGTATGAGAACGGCTACATCACTTACATGCGCACGGATTCCGTCACGCTGTCGCGCGAGGCTATCGCAGCGGCACGCGAGGCGGTGGAAGCCACATTTGGTTCCCGATTCCTGTCCGACAAGCCCAAGCAGTATGCCACCAAGATGGCGGGCGCTCAGGAAGCCCATGAGGCCATTCGCCCCGCGGGTGCGACGTTCCGTTCCCCCGAGTCATTGCAAGGCGCCTTGCCACCCGACCAGTTCAAGCTGTATTCGTTGATTTATTCGCGCACTCTGGCGTCCCAGATGGCGGACGCCACAGGCTCCACCGCAACCGTGCGCTTGCAGGCGCCCACGTCGAGTGACGGCATGGCAATCTTCCAAGCGAGCGGTACTGTCATCGAATTCCCGGGCTTCCTCGCCGCCTATGGCGACCGTGCTCGCACCGCGGCGCGTAAGAAGGAGTCCGAGGATTCTGCCGACCAGGATGTATCGCTGCCCGCCATGAAGGAAGGGGACGTGTTGCAGGCAGGCGCGGCGCAGCCTGCAAAGCATGAGACACAGCCGCCGGCACGCTACACCGAAGCGTCCCTCGTGCGCACTCTGGAAGCGAAGGAAATCGGCCGCCCGTCCACCTATGCGAGCATTATTTCCACGATCATCGACCGTGGTTACGTGTATGAGCGCGGACGCGCGTTGATTCCCAGCTGGTTGGCGTTCGCGGTGACGAAACTGCTGGAGACCAACTTCCCCCAGTACGTTGATTACCAGTTCACCGCGCAGATGGAAAACGGTCTTGATCAGATCGCGTCCGGTAAGGAACGCGGCAAGGACTGGCTCACGGCTTTCTATTTCGGCGATGGCGACAATTCGGTATCGAACGCCGCCGAAGCCCATGAAGGCCTTCACCAGCAGGTCGAACAGCTTGGTGACATCGATGCGCGCGAAATCAACACCATCGAGATCGGCGATGGCCTGCAGGTGCGCGTTGGCCGTTACGGCCCGTATCTGGAAGACACCCAGCATCTCGACGCCGAAGGCAAGCCCAAGCGTGCCACGATTCCCGACACCATCGCGCCGGATGAACTGACGGTGGAACGAGGCCATGAGCTCATCGAACAGAACGCATCAGGCCCCCGGGTGCTGGGCGTCGATCCGAAGACCGGTGGGGAAGTGACAGTGCGCGTGGGGCGTTACGGCCCCTACGTGGCGCTTTCTCCCGCCGCATCCGCCTTTGACACACAGACAGACGCAAGCGCGGATGCAAGCGCGTCCAAGGGCGCGTCCAAGACGCGCAAGACGGCAAAGACCGCCAATAAGCCTCGCATGGCGTCGCTGTTCAAGTCCATGTCGCCCCAGACGGTCACGCTTGATCAGGCTTTGCAACTGCTGAATCTGCCGCGCATCGTGGGTGACGTGGAAGAAACCGATCCCAAGACGGGTGAATTGGTGAGCGTGCCGATTGCAGCGACGAACGGCCGCTACGGCCCATACATCACCAAGACGTCGCCTGACGGCTCAACCGACTCGCGCTCGCTATCAAATGAGGATGAGATTTTCACCATCACGCTCGATCAGGCGAAGGCGTTGTTCGCGCAGCCCAAGGCGGGACGACGCTCCCGTGGCGCAGCCAAGCCACCGTTGCGTGAACTAGGCACCGATCCTGAATCCGGCAAGCCCGTGACCATCAAGGATGGCTTCTACGGCGTTTACATAACCGACGGCACCACGAACCGCACACTGCCCAAGCAGTACACGGCGGAATCCATTACGCCGGAGGAGGCTTACCACCTGCTTGCCGAAAAGCGCGCCGCAGGTCCTTCGAAGCGAGGACGCCGCACGTCATCAACGCGCAAGACCTCCACAAAGAAGGCTGCATCCAAGTCATCGTCCACAACCACGTCGCGCAAGTCCGCCACGACCACGAAGACATCCGCCAAGCGGACCACGACGCGCAAAAGCGCCGCCAAGAAATCGACAACGCAGAAAGACTGACCCGCATGTGTAAAGCCACAGGCCTCTTCATCTCCCTCGAAGGCGTGGACGGCGTAGGCAAAAGCACGCAAGCCGAACGTTTGCGCGATTACCTGCGTTCGCTAGGGCTTGACGTCGTGCTCACCAGAGAGCCCGGCGGCACGGAGCTGGGAACGGTGGTGCGTGGCGTGCTGCTGCATGGCGTCCATCGTGATGATGGATCGGCGGCGCCTGACATCAGCGCGCGCGCAGAGGCATTGTTGTATGCCGCGGATCGCGCGCAGCATGTGGCGCAGGTCATCCGCCCTGTGCTGCGTGCCGGCGGCGTGGTGATCTGCGACCGCTACATCGACTCATCCTTGGCATATCAGGCAGGCGGGCGAGAACTGACCTCGGACGACATACTGAGGCTGAGCCAATGGGCGACCGATGGCCTGTGGCCGCGCCGCACCTATCTGCTCGACATGGACTACCAGGCGTCGTCGCGTCGTCTGACGGGGGAGGCGGATCGTTTGGAATCCGCCGGGGCCGCGTTTTTCGAACGCACCCGTCAAGCCTTCCTCGACCTTGCCCGGCAGGATTCTCATCGCATCAAGGTCGTGGATGCGTCGGCGAGCATCGACGAGGTGTGGGCTGGCATCAAACGCGATGTTGACGTATTGCTGCACGAACGCGGCATGGCAGGCAGCGAAGGGGATGCACGATGAGTGTATGGAACACCATCATCGGGCAGAAGCCAGTCGTCGACATGCTGTCAAGGATTGCCGAAGGCGATCCATCGCATCTTGCCCAGTCATGGCTGTTTTGCGGGCCTCCGGGAAGCGGACGCAGCAATGTGGCGCTCGCTTTCGCTGCGGCATTGGAATGTCCGCGCCATGGCTGCGGCGAATGCGCCGTGTGCCGCTCCGTCATGGCTGGCAACCATCCTGATGTGACGGTGATGGCAACCGACAAAGTGACAATCGGCATTGACGAAGTGCGCAATCTCGTGGACAAGTCCGAAGAGACGCCTCACACCGCGCCGTGGCACATTATCATCATCACCGATGTCGACCGCATGCTTGAACGCACGACGAATGTGCTGCTGAAGGAGGTCGAGGAACCCGCCGAACGCACCATCTGGATGCTGTGCGCGCCCAGCCCCCAGGATGTGCTTCCGACAATTCGTAGCCGCACGCGGTTGGTCACTCTCGCCGTGCCCCTCACACGTGACGTGGCGGAGTTCATCGAAAAAGACTGCGGCGTCGATTCACGCCTCGCCGCCCGATGCGCACGCTTGTCGGAAGGCCATATCGGCATCGCGCGGTTGTATGCAATGGATGATCAGGCGCTCGCCGACCGTGACGAGCTCATCGTGGGGGTGCTGGGCCTGCGCCGTGTTTCCGATGCAGTAGTGCTGGCGGATGCCTTGCTGGCAAATGCCGAGGCGCAGGCGACGGCAACAGTCGACAAGGCTGTGGAGCGTGAGAAAGCTGAATTCCGCCGTATCAATGGTTTGAAGGCAAAGGATCCCATTCCAACCGTGATTCGCTCAGAATGGAACGCAATAGGCAAGAAAAACGACGTGAAACGCCGCTCCACGCGCATCATGCGCGACGTGCTCGACCGTTCCCTCAACTCCATCGCCAGCATTTACCGTGACGTGGCGGTCATCCAGAATGGTGCCGAAGACGCTGTGGGAATCGTGAACCTTGAGAACCGGCACGCGCTGTATGACCTGGCGGCGAGCATAGGCCGCGACGATGCCGTGCATCGCATGGAGCTGATAGCGCGTGCGCGGCGCCGGCTGGGTGGCAATGGCAATCCTCGACTCGATTTCGAAGCGCTGTTTTGCTCTCTTATCGTCTTCCCGGCTCCCAACGCCGGCCGCGTGACATTCGGCAGCTGATTTTCCCGTTGCGCATGGCACTGGACCTTGGCTTCGTGCGGATATTCGCATGGATTCGTATGAATGGCACGAATAGATGGCGGATGGGGCATGCGGGTGCATGCAGACGTCGCAATTCATACTCGCTGCATATTGCGCGCTGCATATTTCGCGCCGCGTGAATTTACGCGTCGCGCGCTGGGATGCGTGATAATTGGCGTATGCACATACAAACGGATTTCACTGCCATCCCCGATAAGTACGCCAAGCATGCTCCCGCCGAATTCAAAAAAGACGGCATGAGCTTCGTCTCGTTCCCCTTTAACCTCACGCAGCTGCCAGCATCCGCCGCATACTTGCACTGGGAACTCGTCGATGATGATGCGATTCCGGTCTGCGGATTCCAATGGATTCACTGGGCTGTGGCGAACGTGCCGGTTGACGCCCTGATGTTCGATTTCAATGATGCATCCGCCCTGAGCATTCCGGAGGACTTCTCCCGCCGCCAGCCTGCGATGATTCCGGAGGCCGTGCAGGGCAAGAACAGCTATGTCTCACGGTTCGTCGGATGCACGGATGCATCGTTGTACCAGCGTTATGTGGGCCCGTGCCCGCCTGACCGTGACCATGATTACATGCTGAGCGTGTGGGCCACGTCCAAGCCCATCGAAGGCCTCACAGAGGGATTCTGGTTGAACGAATTGCGTAATGCGATGCGCATGAACCGCAGCCTTGTGGACTTCGATAGCGTCTGGCTCACCGGTAAGGCGTGAAAACACGACGAGCCACAGTGCAATGAGACGGTGCAATGAGCTGATGGGGCGGCCGCACAGCCCTTGACGCCATCCGCATGAGGCTCGCCGTTTTCATCGAGACACAACACGGCCGGCACCGGAACCGGCGTCATTAGTATCAGCAAGTATCAGCATCACGAAGGAGACACCATGCCTTGCACCACGATTCTTGTGGGCAAAAACGCCAGCTATGACGGAAGCACGATCATTGCCCGCAACGAGGATTCCCCCAACGGACAGTTCACTGCAAAAAAGACGATTGTCGTGCACCCCGACGAGCAGCCGCGGCATTACCGCAGCGTGCTCAGCCACGTGCAGATCGACCTGCCCGATAACCCGATGCGATACACGGCAGTGCCCAATGCGCTCCCCGACGAAGGCATCTGGGCGGAGCACGGCGTTAATTCCCGCAACGTCGCCATGAGCGCCACCGAAACCATCACCAGCAACGAACGGGTGCTGGGTGCAGACCCTTTGGTCGTGCCCCACAAGGCGCAGGGAAAGCCAGGTGAAGACGGTTACGTGCCGGAGGTCCCCGGCGGCATCGGAGAAGAGGACTTCGTCACAATCGTGCTGCCTTACATTTCGTCGGCGCGCGAAGGCGTGCAGCGTCTGGGCGCTCTGCTTGAGAAGTACGGCACTTACGAGATGAACGGCGTCGCATTCAGCGATGTCGATGAAATCTGGTGGTTGGAAACCATCGGCGGGCATCACTGGATTGCGCGCCGTGTGCCTGACGACAGCTACGTGACCATGCCCAATCAGCTGGGCATTGACGAATTCGATCTTGATGATGCGCTGGGCGATCAGGAAGACGCCATGTGCTCCGCGGATCTGCGTGAGTTCATCGAGCGCAACCATCTGGACCTTGCCGTTGAAAACGCGAGCCCGTTCAATCCGCGTGATGCGTTCGGCTCCCATTCCGATTCCGACCACGTCTACAACACGCCTCGCGCATGGTACATGCAGCGTTTCCTCAACCCCTACGACGAGGTGTGGGACGGACCCGAAGCCTTGCACGGCCCCATGAGCGACGACATCCCATGGGCGCGCCAGCCTGAGCGCAAAATCACCATCGAGGATGTCAAATACGTGCTGTCGTCCCACTACCAGGGCACTCCCTACGATCCTTATGGCACGAAGGGGGATGAGCATACGCGGTCCATGTTCCGTCCCATTGGCATCAACCGCAACAACCATCTGTGCGTCATCCAACTGCGCCCCTATGTGGCTGAAGCGAACTGCGCCATTCAATGGACGGCTTACGGCAGCAACCCGTTCAACACGCTCGTGCCGCTGTATGCCAATGTTGATGACATCCCCGCATATCTGCGCGACACGACGGGGGATGTTGATACGTCCAACTTCTATTGGGCCAACCGTCTCATCGGTGCGCTGGCTGATTCCCGTTACAAAGACACCCGCGCCGCCATCGAGCAATACCAGGAGACATGCACCGCCGCGGGGCACGCCTTCGTCGCCAGGGTCGATGCCCGGGTCGCCGGCAAGACATACGCTGATTCCACGCCGATTCTCACGCGAGCCAATCAGGAGATTGCAGGCTTGGTGCAGCGTGAGACCACGGCATTGCTGGGCAAGGTCCTTTACATTTCGAGTATGGCGATGCGCAACGGCTTCCATATGTCCGATAATGGATGAGTTCGGCTGTTCCGCACAGCCGACAGGACGGCGAGCCTGATAAACAAGCCCACCAAAAGCCACCACAAAACAGGAGGATGAATGACCGCTTACGAGGATTTCGTGTCCCAATACGGCGTATTCAAGAAGATCGATGCCTTCGGGTATCTCGACTATCTCAAAAACAACCCGGATGCGCCGCGCAAGCGTGGCAAAGTGGTGCTCGTGACCGCCGACACGCCGCTCAAGGCGAGCCGTGGCGAAGGCAAGACGACCACGACCATCGCCCTCATCGATGCCCTGCGCAAGCGCGGCATTGATGCGGCGGCAGTGCTCCGCCAGCCTTCCATGGGCATTACCGCGGCAGGCTCGAAGGGTGGTGCGTCCGGCGGTGGCAAGGCTTCCCTGACCCACCCCGAGCTTGTGGACTGGGGTCTGTGCGGCGAGATGGGAAGCATCGAAGCCGCCCAGAACCTGCTCGTTTCATTCGCGGAGAAGGCTGTGGACGAAGGACGTCTCGACACGATTCTCGTGCCTCGCGTCTCGGAAGTCCCGTCGCGCTCGCTGCGCCAGATCGCGGTTGACCGCGGCAAGGGCGATGTGCCGGAGCGCGTTGTGCTCACGCCTACGTGCGAGCTCATGCAGATCGTGGTGCTGTCGCGTTCCATGGAGGAACTCGGTCAGCGCGTTGCTGCGATGATTGCCGGCACGAAGGACGGCGAGCCCGTCACGTTCGGTGAATTCATCGACCTATGGCGCATCACCAACATCCTTGCCACCGCCGTCATGCCGGCCTACACGGAGACCCGCGAGGGATCGCCTGTGTATGTGCACTGCGGCCCGTTCGCCAATGTGTCCATCGGCATTCCGTCTCTCGTGTCTGTCGAACTGGCATGCGCTCGCCATGATGTGGTGGTTGTCGAAGCTGGTTACGGCACTGATGCAGGCGCCCAGAAGTGGCTTGATATCGCGGCTCGCGAATATGGCGCACAGTGGCCGAGCGCCGCTGTCGTCGTGACCCGCGCCACGACATGGAATGACGATCCGACGCTCAGCTGGCGTTACCCGTTCCACGTGAACCGCCTCGAAAGCCTGGGCATCGCCACCTTCCCGCTCATCAACCTGTGGGAAGGCGAGGACGACCAGGTGCCGGCGTTCAAGAGCAAGGCGGCGGAGCTGGGCTTCCGCACGCCGGTGTTGGGCAACCTGTTCCGCGACGGTGGCGACGCTTTGACGCCGCAGCTTGACGATTTTGTGGCTGCACTGGATGCCGCCGGCATTCCTGCCGCGCCTGAAAGCCACAAGGGCACGCCGCTTGTTGACACGGTGCGTTGGATCGCCAAGAGCGCCTATGGCGTGCCTGCGGAGCGTGTCGTGGAGCGCGATACATTCGCTCCGAGCCTTGCGGCAGCCACCGAGCTGTGCAACAAGGCGGGCATCGACATCAACCAGCTCGCGGTGGTGGCGGTGAAGTCCCCGGCGACGATGACCGATAACGATTCAGCGCCTGAGGCTGAGCGTTCCGTGACGCTGAAGAAGGTTGAAGTGCACGCTGGCGCAGGCCTAGTGCACGTGAATCTCACGACGTCTCTGACGACTCCGATGCCCAAGATCGTCTGATTGGCATCGTCGGTCGGTGCAGTATCGGTTGGTGCAGTATCGGTCGGTGCGGTTGATCAGCACAATCTGTTCAGCAGGGTCTGATCGTTGCTGATTTGCACGGCGAGGGTCTGACCTGCAGGGCCTGATCGGCGTCGTCCGATCAGCAGGGTTTGACCGTTGCTGTTTTGCACGGCGAGGGTCTGACTGGCACAGAGGGCTGCGACTTCGTGGTTCCCAGTATGGCGGCATGTGCTTTCTAGATGAAGGCGCATGCCGCCCGTTTTATTGCCGTTGCGGAGTTGAAGCCTTGTGCAGTATCTTGCACGGTGTCTTGTGCTGCATGTGGTTCGCCGTATGCCGTTGATGTTTTGTCTTATGTTGCCGATGACTTGTTTCTTGGTCGATTCCGTGTGCGGCATTGTTGTTGATTCGCTGGAACACAATCGTTGGAAACAGGCGCGACACGCCGATAGTGCGTCTTGGATTTGCGTTTTCTGAAATGTCGAGTATATTCATCACTTGGCTTTGGTAATCAGCCAATGCCCCTGTAGCTCAGTTGGCTAGAGCAGCGGACTCTTAATCCGCGTGTCCAGGGTTCGAGCCCCTGCGGGGGCACAGGTAAGGCGGAACGTTCAACGTTCCGCCTTTTTGTTTTCCCGCACATCTGTTTTCGTGCGCATCTATTCTTCGCGCTGCCTCTGGCGCATCGGGTCAAGTTGTTGTTTGGTGCGTTCCGGTCGGGTGGCGGAGACGGGTGTGTGTAGGGTTGTCTGTTCGTATTCCTGGCGTCCTGTGAATGCGGATGTGGAGCTGGTGGCGCGAAGATTGCGGCCAAGTCGTTGCGCCATGCTGCATCGACGGTGGCGATGTTCCACTTGTACAATCCGAACAGCGGTGAGCATTTCTATACGGGGAATGTGGCGGAGATTGACAGCCTGGTGTGCGCGTGATGGGAGTCCGAGGGGAGGGATTGGACCACTCATGGGGGACGGATTGGACCGCTCCTGCGGGCGGTGATTCCGCGTACTGCCTGCACAATCCGAACGCGGGATTGGCGCTCATCATTACATTTTGAAACCGTTGGGGCAGACATGCTTGTGCGTATGGGCTGGCGTTATGAGGACGTGGGATGGTACGCGGCCCATGCCTGATTCACAGCACTTTTCCGTGACCGCCGGGGTTGGGAGCAGGCGGCCCATCGGGGAGGGACGACGCAAATCTATATCCGTGACCGCCTGGGTTAGGAGCCCGGGGTTCCTTGGGATCTTCGGTTTCCGTCTTCGGCGGTTTTCTGCTTGGTCGCCGATGACGGAGGCGAGGTCCCGTTTCGGGTGTGTGTTTGTGTGAGGTGCCGGGTTCGGCGGTTGCGACACGCCGTGTCGTGAGTGATTTGTTGTTTGATGCGGGGTGTTTTGTGTGTTTTGTGTGTTGTTTGGGTTGTTGTGTGGTGTGTTTGTGGGTGTGTGCGACACGCCGTGGGTGGTGGCTTGTTTGTTGGGTTTTGGGGGTGTGGGTTTGTGGGTGGTTTGTGTTTTTGCGGGGGGTGGTGTATGTTCTTCTCTTGCTGCTTCGAGGGGCGGCGGCCGGCTGGGTCCGGTC
>NZ_PGFC01000007.1 GCF_002797875.1 Pseudoscardovia suis | reverse complement strand
GGAGGCTCAACGCCCGACCGGGAGCTTTCCATGGGCGCATGAACGTCTGAACGCACGGGCAATGGTGCGGGGGTGGACTTGTCCTCCTGCGTGTCCTGCCGGGGCTGCGCATCCTCACGCCGGTCGGCGGCATCCGTGGACCCGTCATCCCACGGGTTCCATTCCTCTGGGGTCGCGTCCTGCGTTTCCATGCCGGGCGTGCCACCCGGCTCATCATCCCACGGGTTCCACGTTGCGTCCGCATCCGTGGGGCTTGGAGTCGCGGAGACCGTATGCTGCGTCGCGTGCGGGGCAGCGCCCCCATTCCCTCCTGCGTCTGGGTTGCCGTCCATTCGGACTCCGGGCGTAGCGGGTTCACTGTCCCACGGGTTCCACTCCTCCGCACTGTCGGTGGGCTTTGCCTCATGGGAGCCTTTCGTCTTCGGTTCACTATCGGCGGTGCCCTCTGCCTCACGTCCGTCCGTGTCATCGGTGCGCGGTTCGGTCCGTGCGCCCGTGCTCTCGTGCACACCATCTCCGCTGTTCGCAATTGGTTTGGGAGCCGGCGCATCCGGCATGCGTGTATCCGACGGCGTATCATCCCACGGGTTCCACTCCTCTTCGCCGTCTGTGCGCATGGACTCATTGGAGTCGAACCCCTTTGGCGCAAGGTCGGCGGGGTGAGCTTCGGATTGTGCGCCCATGCTCTCACGCTCATCGCCGTCCATGCTATCCGTGGGCGTGGGTTCCTGGGAGCCGGTGCCCATCGGCATACGGTCGGCGGTGCTTCCGTCCTCCTCTGCAGTTCGGCTGTCCGAGCGTTCGTCCGTCCCCGCGCGCGTACTCTCGTGCCCACCGTCTCCAGTTGCGTCCGTGGGGGCGGGAGCCTTAATGGCATGACCGCCCGTATCCTTGGGCGCATCATCCCACGGGTTCCACGTCGCGTCCGCGTCCGTGAGATTCCAATCCGCGTCAATGGACGGTGGGGCGGCTGGCGCGGCGTGAGCCTGGGATGGCTGTTCGTCCCACGGATTCCAATCGTCCGTATCCACCGCGCTGTCCCCGGGAATGCCGGACACGGGTGTGGGCGTGCCCTCAGCGAGATTCCAGTCGCCATCCACGGACTCGGGTTCCATGCGTGTCGCGGATGGGGGAGCGGGATCATCCCACGGGTTCCAGTCATCCGCTTGCACGGCCGGCTTCGGTTCCATGTCCGTGCCGGCTGGCTTCCCGGGCTTGGCTGGTTCGGCCGCCGGTCCCGGTGTTCGCACGAGCGCAGGAGCTTTCGCACGAACACGCGCATCATCATCAGGACGCCCATGCGCATCATCGGCGGGACGCGCATGCCCACGCACGGCGGGACGCTCCACGTCATGGGACGGCGCATCGTCCGCCCGTGACACGATGAGATTCGGGTCGATCCGGTTGCCGCCCGTCAGCCAATCCGCAGCCACAAACACTCCCTCCAGCATCCAACTGATACATTCAGTCTAGCCGAAACACCCGCCGGAAGGCGACGCGGACAAGCTCAGATGCCGTCACGCTCCAATTCACGCGCAGTGCGACGCGCCAACTCCAACGCACTCACATGGGCTGCGGCGGCCGCACCCTTCAACGGGGCGTCACGATCCGCGACATCCCTGCCATCCACGCCGAACCCCTCCACCGGGGAACCGTCCAGACTCTCCACACCATCCCCCGAGAAATCCGGCTTGTCGGCAGCGGCAGGCACCAACGCGACCACATCCTGCCATGCGATCGCGCCACGCGACATGTCCATCACCGTGGGACGCTCCCTCTCCAACCGTTCGCGCAGAATGTCCGCCCACTCCAAGCCATGCGCGGGATCATCCTCATAAAACGATTTGAACACGCACGTTTCCTGACCCGGGGTTTCGCTCACACCGCACCCCTTGCCGACGCCTTCCTTGATGACGTTCTGCGGAACCCGGGGCGAATGCTTCGCATCATTGAGCACATTGTCGTAGATGCTTTCCTGAACCTTCTCACCGATGACGAGTTTCGTCGTCAGGTTCAGCCTCACCTTCGGGTCGAGACCCGCCTGCTGCGTCGCGGACTGCGCGGCATACAAAAAGCAGATACCGGCGAAACGCGCCTTCTGGCTGATTTTCAGCAGGCTGATGTACGAGCTGGAGCAAATCGCGTTCTCATACTTCGCCTCTATCAGATCCGGATTGTCCTTGTCCAATCCCATCGGCACCTTCGGTGCGACCGCCCATTGGCTTATCTCATCGCATACGAGCAGCAGGAGCGGGTTATCGCGTTTCACGTCGTCCGGCAGACCCCACCAGTTCATCTTGCCCGCGTCGTTGATGATGCGCGCACGCTCATCGCATATCCTCAGTATGTTGCGCAGCACTGCGGCGCTCGACTCCAAGCCGTCGCACCCCCAGCCCTTGTCCATCACCCATGGGCGCACCCACTGGAAGTCGGCGCTCTTTCCTTTCTCATCCACGACGGCGAGCATGCCGCCGCCCGCGACGAACCCGTACACGAGGCTGTTGATGAGGACGCTCTTGCCGCCGTTCGACGCGCCCGCCACGAGCACGCCGGGCGAATCCTTCCAATCGTTGTACAGCATGTCGCCGGTCTTGCGTCCCTTGTCCGGCAGGCGCATGCCATAGTACCCGTGTCTGAGGTTCGGGTGTTCCACGACCGTGCGCGGCATGGGTATCGCCTTGGGGAACGTGGGCAATTCCCCCGGATACACCATGATGACGTTCGCCTTCGGATTCGCTTTGAAGAACCAGCCGGGCGCGCCTATGGTATCGACGGCTTCCTGAACCGCCTTGTCGTACTTGCTGGCGACATAGGTGCGCGCCGTCTTGTTGATGCGGATCTTCCACCCGCCTTCCGGCGTGCGCGTGACACGCACCTTCCACGGGTCGACCTTGAGCACGTCCGCGAACAGGCGGCGCACGGTGAGGGTCTTCTCATCGAGCTGCTCCATGGTGACGAGCCTTTGCACCATGTTGATATCCACGACGAACCAACCGGGGTTGTTCTGCTCGTACTCCTGCGCGGTGCGCTTCTGGTTCGCTGCACGTCCCGCGTCCACGGTGAAATACCGGGGTTCCGGCGTGCTTCCCGCGACCGCGTCCACTTGGTCGATGGGTGCGTATATCGCGTACCCGGATTGCTCGTCTATGCTGTACAGGCTGTAGTCCGAGAGTTCCGGCATACGGCTTGCGGCGAGTTCCTGCACTTGCATGGTGAGTTTCTTCATGTGCTGTTCGTTGGTGGGGTCGAACCCGTGGGGGAGGCGGATTTTCTTGAATCCGCCGTCATGCGTCGTATCCGTCAAGATGTGTGTCCTTCCTTGTAGGGTGTTCCACTGGTTTTTCAGAAGTCCCAGTCGACGTCGATTTCCTCCGCCTCCTGGACTTCACGGCTGATTTCCCGTTCGCGCGCCTCGGTCTCCTGCGTCGCCTGCTCGGCCTGGCGCGTGACTTCGCCCAGCATGGCTGCGCGTTCCGGCATGAACGGGGTGATGTCGATGGGTTGGGGCGGCGTGATGCCTTCCACGGTTTCCTTCAACGCGTCCTGCCCGCCGCCATACCATGTCTGGATGCAGGTCATGCGGCCGTCCATGTCCTCCCACAGTCCGCGTCCCTTCGGCACCTGCCCGCCTTCGCCTTTCATCGCCGCCTGCTGCCGGTGCGCTTCCTTCACGTTGCCGGGGCTGATGACGCCTTCGGGCGTGTCATTGCCGAGGAGAAGGCGTCCGAGGGTGCGGTAGAACTGCGTGCCGCCGGGGAATTTCTCGAAGTCCTTGATGCCGAGCCTCTGACCGCCGATGAGGAGGCTGATGCCCGCCGTGCGACCCTGCAATGCGATTTTGCTGAGCGCGCTCATGGTGCGCGTGATGCTGTTGTTCCGCGCTTGGATGCGCGCATTGTCGTTCGCAATGCTGATGTCACGGTTCGGATTGGGCGCGGTCTTGCCCATCTTCGTCAAATATCCGTTGAACTCATCGAACACGATGAGGAGACGGTCGGGGCGGGTCCCTTCGGGCAGGTCGAGGATGTTCCCCGCACCGTGTTCGCTGAGCATGCGCACACGCTTGTTCATCTCATCCTCGACCCACCGTATGGTCGCCTCGGTTTCGTCCAACTGCCCGTTGCCCACGTAGGCGAGGCTGAGCGGTCGCGCCCATTGCGTGAAGTCTATCGCGCCTTTGCTGGGGTCGATGATGATGATGCGCCACCCGTGGAGGAGCGCGTCCGCGACAACGATCTGCGCGGCGCTGCTCTTGCCCGTGCCGCTCTTGCCCATGACGGCGATGTGATACGTGTCATGCACGTTCCATGCGACGGGTTCGCCCATGTCGTCCACGCCAAGGGGAAGCGTGAGACCGTCCGAGTGACGCACGTAATCCCAGTCGGCTTTCACCATCGTGGGGAACGGGCTTCCCTTGCTGAGCGCCATGTCCCACAGGTCCGCGCCATGCTCGTCGCCGCGCGGCAGGATACGCCCGTACCCGTAGCCTGCTGCGGTGCGGAACTTGTCCTGGTTCGCGTCGATGCGACTCATGCTCATGCCCGCCGGAATGCGGAAACGCACTTTCAGCAGACTGTGGTTGCGGGGGAACACGCCTAGGTCCACGACCTTCGGCGTGCGCCCGCTGTCATCACTCACCCCGGCGACCCCCCATGCGTCGCTCAACGCGAGGGGTAGTATCTCTTTCTGACGGCGGCGCTGTTTGAAATGCTGTGCGTCCTCCACGCCGGTCAACCGTCCCGGCATGAACCAGAGGGTCGTTTCGCTGGGGTTGCGCCAATTCCACAATACGAGTTTCGAACCGGTCTGCGCTTGGATTGCGGGCGCGCGTTTGCGCAGGTCGGCTACGGTCGCGCCTTCCCCGGTGGTGACGTTCGCACGCCACACGCTCACATCCTTGCCTTCCTGCGTGCACGAGTCCAGGGAGACGGTGCCTTTCGACGCGGGCAGTGCGTTGACGAGCGCGCGGAACACGATGGCCCGCGCATAATACCGTTGCTGGGGACCGCCGCCGTTCAGCATGCCCAGCCCGTCGGGCGCACCGCCTTTCACCCGCACCAGGTCGAACGACGAGCCGTCCGTACCGGGGTTGACTCCCGTGAACCGTGCCTCCGGGTCGAGGCGGCTCAAATCGATTTTCGCATAGTCGGCTGGCGTGGCGGGCGGTTCCAGTGCGAACGGTGTGAGGGTGAGGCTCCACCCGTCGCCGGTGAGGGTTTCCTCCCTGTCGTAGTCGGGGATGGGCGGTTTGAGTTTCGCGGGCAGCAGTCCGACCCACATGTTCTGCATGCTGCGGTAGCGTGCGCTGAGCAGCACATAATCGTTGAAATGCCGTGTGTCGGTGAGCCTGCCTTTCGGACGCCACTTGTTGCCCGTGTCGGACACGGGCGTGCCGGGTTGCATGGCGAGATAGTAGGCGTCGTACAAATCGGCTTCGACGGGCAACCGGAGGGTCGCCTGGGGGCCTGTCTGCGGGTCGGCCAGCCAGTTGAGGCTGATGAGGTCGGGTGTGCTTCCCCCTTCGGGTGGGAGCGTGAGGGTGATGAGCCATGCGCAGTCCCCGTCGTTTTGCGCGACCTGATGCGCTTTTGTCAGTGGTGCGCGTTTGTTCCATGTGCGGGCTGTGCGTGCGAACGCAATGTCGGTGACGAGGGTTGCGAGGCGTTCGTCGATGCGTCTGGTGGTGTCCGGGATGGCTTTCTCATCGTGGGCGAGGACGAGCCTGAGCGCGTTCGGATCGTATGCGTCGCCGTGCCGCGCTTCAAGCAGTTCGGTGATGTTGTGCCCGGCTTGCGTGGCGAGGGGACGTATTGCGGTGACACCGAGTTTCAAAGCGTTCTGGTTGCCTTGCGGGTAGCGTATGCGGATGACGGTGAGCGGATCGTCCTTGTCGCCGAGGACGCTCACCTGGCTGACCGTCGCACCCTGCCATGCTTTGCCGATGGGGCTGGCATCCTCGTTGACCCAGCCGTCGAGCGTATGCTGCCATTCGACGCGCCGACGCCACGGCGTGGATTGGCGTGTGCGGTCGAGGATGGTGACGAGGAGGAGGTGGAGGAGGATGGGAATGCCGATAAGCATGTTCCATGGTGCGTCGGTGAGCATGTACGCGGGGACGACGGGTATCAGGGGCGCGCATATGGCGGTGATGCGTTTCCATGGTGCGGCTTTCGCATGGAATGCGGTGACGCTCACCCCGGTGTACGGGTGGCGCATGTCCTTCCGCCTGTCGAGCATGCGGGTGACGCCTATGACGGTCATGAACCCTGCCATCGTGTCCAATGGTTGGAGGGGGAGAGGGTGGAGGTGCATGGTCGGGAGGGTGCAGGTCAGTGCGACCCACCATGAGACGCGCCGCCATCGTGTCCAATCCTTGTTGGGCAGGAGTCCGCGTTTCAACGCCTTCCACCTGTCGTAGCGACGCTGGTCGCGCGGGTCGATGGGATCGGTGCGCCGTCCGCTTCGCGGCTGCGGGGGTTTCGCCGTGATGCCGCTTGCGAGCATGCCGAGCCAGACGACTGGGAGTGCGGGGAGTGCGCGTGTGAGCATGAGAGTGCCTGCGGCGATGCCCAGGAGCGTCCATATGACGGGCGGAATGGGGTGTGGCGACTGGCTGGTGCGGTTCCTTGTGGATGCCATGTGTCTTCCTGATCGGGGGGGGGTCATGCGATGCGATGGTGTGTGCGGCGCATGCGTGCGCGGAACGTGTTGCGTCGTTCGGTGGGCGTCATGCCACCCCATATGCCGTATTCGTCGTGGAGTCTGAGCGCTTCTTCGAGGCATTGGGTGCGGACGGGGCAATCCTGGCAGATGTGTTTCGCATACCGCGTGTCCTGCGCCGTGTATGTCTCGGGGTAGAAGGCGTCCGTGTCGATGCCTTGCCGGGCGCATGCGGCTTGGCTACGCCATTCGTCGGACGTGTAGACGGGTTGTATCATGTTTCCCAGCTTAGGCGCGGGCGGGCTGTGAGTCCAGCATACAGGGGTTTTGACGTGACGCGGACGGGGTATTAGGGTATGTGGATACTGGTTTTTTAATGAAGGAAGGCAATCATGGTTGTTGATGGCATCGAGTTCCTCGGGGAGCGTGTGAACGGCGTCCCCCGGGGTGCGCATGGCAAGTGGATCATCGTGAGGCGTGCTCGCGGCGGCTGGTGGTATTGGGGTTCGTTTGAGTCGTATGCGGATGCGGTGGCGCACCTGTCGGAGGCGGGGCATGCCGCTGAAGTGCTCACCCCGTCGAGCACGTCGGGGAGGTGCGACCGTTGAAGGCGTGTGGTTTCCCGGGTTGCGTTGAACCTGCCACGATGGGCGATTGGTGTACCGTACATGCGCGGTTTGCGCGGCGGATCGTGTTTTCGGCTGTCGCGTTCCATCCGTCTATGCAACGCTTGGACAAGGCGCAGGCGGTGAAGGTGTTGGAGGAGGCGGCGGAACTGTCGGTTGCGGTGAACGAGTATCGGAAGGGGCAGGGGAGCCGCATGGCTGCTTTGGACGAGTTGGCGGATTTGGTGCAGACGCTTGCGAACCTTTGCGACGCCTACGGATTCACTGATGAGGAAATCCGGGAAGCGTCGGAACGTGTGCAACGTCGGAACGTGGAACGCGGACGGTATGCCGACGGGGAGCGACGCATGTTCTAGACCATCCGGGCACCCCGGCGGGTGTCCCCGGCCTTGGTTGTGGGGGAGGAAGTCAAAAGGGCCAAACGTGACGGTCACACCGGCATGTTTGGTCCTTTCCCATCCGATCAGGCTTGACTCTCCTTTGCTCCAGTCGCACCGCGCAAAACGTTCACGGTGTCCTTCACACGCAACGGCTTGTCCGCCGGGCCTTTGACGAACGGGGGAATCCACTGCCTGCGCCTGAGTTTGCGTTCCGGCCCGTATGGTTGATTCCGGTAGAATCCGCGCACGATGAAACGGTACGAGTATTCACGCCGCTTGCCGTCGTTCCCACTACTGTCATCAATGTTTTCCCGTTCGCGCCCGTCCGGCGCATCCAGGTTTTCGCGTACATCCACCAGCCTCACACGATTGCTCGGCAAATCCGGGTCATATTTGCGCGGCACCCTGTCCAACGGTTTCGTCCGGTAATCCCGTGTGTGCGTCACCGTAGGGATGTTTGCAAGCGCGAACACGGCGCGGAGCACACCTTCCCAGAACACGCACCAGTCAGCGCCCCCCTGCACGTCGTTGATGTCCAGCACGCCCGGTGTCGCCTCCACGAAATCCGGCGCATCGGCCAGGCCTTTCCACAATGGGATGTTGTGCGCCGCCCGCGTATTCGAGTATGTGTTGATGTCGAAATATATGCGCCCGTCCTCGCCACGCGACCACTTGTCTTGGTTGTCCCAGCAGACGATGCCTATGTCCGCGATGCCTTCAGGCATTCCATCCAGGTGGATGCCGCCCTCGAACCCGACGATCCCGGTCTGCGAAGGCAGCCTTGTCTCCGACGGGGCGCCGCCGTGCAACGCGGTATCCACTGCCAGCAGCGTCATGTCATGGGATACGAAGTACATGGGCGCTTGGGCGAGCCGTTCATACGCGGCACGCACGCCGTTCATCCGCCCTAGCATGTCCGTGCCTATGAACCGTTCGGCGGCCAGTGCGTCCGCTACCGTGGACTGTTTCAGTCCGAATCCTGTGATGCTGTGCCGTATGAGTGGCATATGCGCCGCGCATAATCTCAGTCCTTGTTTGCGTTTGCTCATACGTGTCTGCCTTTCCGATGGTTTCGCGTTTCGTGTCGATTGCCGGTTTCTTCCTATAGGGAAGCTAACCATCAAATTACCGCGTTCGCTTTGATATGCAAAAAGCCGACGGACGACATAGGCGGGCCCGCCGCACCTAATCCTCAGTGCGACGGGCCCGCCTGCATTCTCTCAAAACGGTGAAACTAATTCGTGTCCGGGCGCACGTCCACACGCTCACCCGACAGACGCTGACGGTCACGCACCTTCCCATGATCATCGTAATAATGCACCGTCTGCGAATCCGCCGACGACACCCATTCACCCGCAAGCTCCCGGCCATCCGGCGCGAAATACGCATACCTCGCGCTGTTCCTGCCCTTCGCCGGATCATACACGCTCGCACGGTAACAGCCATCCGACAGGCGCATGGTACGTCCCGGTACGACCGCAGACTTCAAACGCTTCCCGGCACCGTCACGCATGATGCGCCGATTATACAAGCGTTCGAACCCCTTCGACGTCTTCGCCACGCCGCCCGTCCACTCACCGTTCGCGTCGAACCTTATGTCGCAATCCGGCTTGTGCCACGCGCCCACGCCCTTCGCCGCATCATACGAGACATCCTTCGCGCCGACGGTCGTCAAAGCGTGACGCATGCCGAGGAGCATCACCGCGCCATTCACATCCTTCGGATTACGGTAGGGTGCCGCGAGCTTGATGCGGCGCATCTCACGGCGCCTCACGCTCTCACCATACCCGGCCTTGTCCAGATTCCCATGCTTCAGATAACGCGTGGGGCTTTCCTCGGAACGCCATGCCGTGACACCACCCGCGTTCTTCGACGAGCCGGGACGCGCAGTGACACTGCCCCACGCGGTGACGCTCCTGCCGTTCGCATCATCGAAATCGGTACGCCAGTGGAGGGCGTTCATTTTGCTTCGCCCGGTCGAATACGTGTTGGGTCCGCCTGCGACGGTGAATTCCACGGGCTTGCGACCGTCCGCCTGCAATGCGCGGCATTGGCGGGTGAGGTCGCTCATGGTGACGCGGGCGAACGGACTGCCGCCCGTGTTGTGAGGGGGTCGCGTCTGCTTGCCCTCATTGTTTTCCGCTGGCACGATGACGGCGTTCCCATGCTTGTCGAATCCGACCCACACTTGTGTGCGGCGTGCGGCGGATTCGCTGATGTGGCGTTCCGATTGCAGTTTGCGACGGAGTTCGGCGGCCGTGTCGGCTATCATGCCGGGGTCAAGCGAATAGGTTTTCGCTTCGGGGGATTCGAACGCCTGGCGGTTGATGGCTTCGGCCTTGTTCACTTCGGGCGCCCTGTAGGCGCGTCCCGTGGAATTGCCTTTTGTCTTGTAGGTGGCTTCGGACTGGCCTTGGGAGCCGAAACCGTTGACATTGTACGGGTTGGTCTTGTCGTCGCCCTTGCCCAACGTGGGGTCGATCCCCTCAGGGCCAATCTCCAAGTCACGGCCCCCACCCTTGTCGCCGCCCTTGCCCCACGTGGGGTCGAGCCTGTGTTTCTTCGAATACGTGCCAGAGTCCGGCGCATCATACTGTTCGAACTGGCTGAACCGGGTGATGCTCATGGGTTCGGGGGGTGCGGGCACGTCATGGTAGGTGACGCCGGTGATGCTGCTGCGTGTCGCGCATGTGGCGAGCAGTTCGCCTTCGTCGTTCGGCTGCAGGTGCATGCGTTCCGCTTCCACGGATTCCCCGGCGAACCGGTTGGCGCTGCCGTCCGTGCCGGTGCCGAACGTAATGTAACTGCCTTTGCTGCCGTAGGTGAGGATGTTCTGGCATGCGTTGAGCTGGTTCATGTCGTTGAGCCAGTAGGAGCGGATCTTTCCCGCCCTGTCGGTGAGCATGTATGCGCCGGGGGCGAGGTTGACTTCGCGCCATCGTCCGTCCCACCAGCGCGGGTGGAGCGCGGGATTCCATACCATGTGGGTTCCTTTCCTCGAATGGTGTCATGGGGGTGTGGTGCGGGACGAATGCGTTGTTCCCTTGCGCGGGTGTCCCGTCTTTCCTCATCCTAGTCCGATGGATGCGTGTCCATGCCGTGCGAGTGCAGTGTCGCACGGGTATGCTTGGACAGGATAGGTTCGAGGAAAAACACCAAGCGTGTACGCCGACAGCGTGAAGGAGAAAAAGATTGAACGGTAGAAGGAAGAGGACCGCCATCATCATCGCAACAGTGCTCGCCATCGTGCTTGCCGTCGGCTGGACGGTGTGGAGGCGTTCCCCTGTGCATGACACGCAGCCCCAGACCACGCCAAGCGCCACACAATCCACGCCCACGCCAAACGCCACGCCAACACCATCCGCCGCGACACCCACGCCCACGCCAAGCGCATCACAACCCACCGTGGAAGAAACAGAAGCCCTCGCCAAACAGGCTTTCGAAGCACGACATTCATGGGGTGCCGACGCGGACACCGATCCCGCGACCCTCGTCGGACATCCCTGGAAGGACGTGGCGGCGGCGTATGCGATGGGAGAGGAACCCTCCGCACCCCGGATTCTGGCGAACCCACGGCAAGCATGGAACGCGAACCCACCCGAGGACAATTCCGACCCGACCCTCGCCACGTATGGGGAGGATTTGTGGGGGTATGTTCGGGACGTGAACCTCATAAGCGGTTTCCGCGCGCACGCGGAGAACGCGGAATGCACGGACACGGGGGAGTGCACGGTGACGGGCACTGTCAAATGGCTGTTGTGGAGCATGCCGACCGACTCGGGGTATCAGTCGCTGCCATTGGGGTATGACGGTCAACGGCATGACGACGTGTGGGCGTGGTGCCCGTTGTGGGGGTCGTTCACCGTGAAGGACACGATGAGCGTCGCTTCGGATGGTCGCGTGTCGATGGCGGATTCGGATACGGATTGGTGGCTTGCGGACCCGTATTATGTGACGGCTGACATGCATCCCGACCGTGTGCCGCCGAACCTGTCGTGGAGGCATGATGCGATTCCCGTGTTCGGTGAGAAGCCGTTGCCTCGTGAGGGTGCGTATGGGTGGCGTGCCGGGCGTGTGAGCGGGTCGAGCACGGGTGATAGCGCGTTGTGGTATGGGGGTCAGGGTGAGGTGATTCGGGTGAACATGCCGAAGCCGAACGTCTACTAGCTTGTTAAGCTAGGTTCTGACAGTGTTTCGCACGCCATTCCGGGCGAACCAGGCGAAGCCGTTCCCAAGGGGGTGTGACCCGGATTTGTCGGAGTCCGGGTCACACCCCCTTTCCCATGCCGTTCAGGCGGCCGTATCCCACGCCTCGTAATGCAGGTAACGGTAATGCACGTAATCACCCTTGCTGTGCAATTCACGCCGGTTGTACGTCGTCCACCCGCCCGCAGGCTCACCGTAATTGCCTTCGCTGATGACAAGCGTCCCATCATCCTTCACCTGTTCGATGAACGCGATATGCTCGCCCGCCGAGGCAAGCTCATCCGGCGTGCCATCGTTCGCCACGAGGTCACCCGCACGCGGCTGCGCATCGTATGACACGCCCTGCTGCCCGTCCCTGATCCCACTCGGATAGCCTGCACCCAAGTACGGTGACCATGCGCTCGTATTGCCATGCACCATCGCGGCACGCATATACGCATACCAAAAACATTGGTAGCCCAAACCGTTCATGTACTGTCGCATCCAAGTCTTCCACGCGGACGGCAGGGAGGATGCCTGCCCGTAATCCCCGTCCTTGCACACGCCCACCGCACCGCACATCCATGCGAACGTGCGTCCCGCTTCCTGCGCGTCGGGAGCCTCACCGTCTACCATGCCGCTCGTAGTGACGGCGGTCGCATCACATGAGCCTGTCATACTGACCATGGTCGCACTACCGCCGGCAAGGCTTTGAATGGCTGGCAGAAGGTTTTCCGCCGCTTGCGCACGCGCATCACCCGTCCCATTGTCCACTCCCTCGTACTGTCTGAGCCAGATGCGTGCCGCGTCACCCGCATCCGTGCTTTCCTTCAACCGTTCGTACACCCCATGGTAGGGGCCTGCGAGTTCGTTGACGACCATGCGCATCTGCACGTCGGGGTCATACCAGTTTTTGTTCATGCTTTCCGCAAGGTCGATGAGCGCGCACGCACGGTTGCCGTCCCCTCCCGCGTCCTTGCACCATGTCCATTGCGCGATGCCGAGACCGTATGCTCCGCGACGCGCCCATGAGCGGGCGAACTCGTTGGATTGTTTCGTCCCGTCGAGCCGCCCGCCGATATTCTCATCCTTGTGTTCGAGCTTGTCGAAGGTGATGCCTGATTCGATTGTCCAATTGCCGAGGATCCCGGCGACCATGACGGGTGTGAACGTCAGACTGCCGTTCGCCGGGTCAGGCATGTTGGAGAGAAGCGTTTGCGCGGCTTGGACGGCGTTCCTGTTGTTGTGGAACGTTTGGAGCGTGGTGTCGTCCACGGTGAGTTCCGTGCCCTCGCATTCACTGCCGCCGCTCGCAGTGTCGTCACCCGTGGTGTCGCTCGTGTTCATGAGCGTCGCGATGGTGCCCGTGGTCATCGTGTTGGTAAGCATGGCGAACAGCAGGAGGATGGCGGTGATGGCGAGGATTGGTTTGGTTTTCACTGTGCCCTCCGGGTGTGTCGCGTGTCCCTTGTCCTTTGCCTAGTTTAGTGCGATTGGCTTGTGTTAGGGCGGACTGTCTGGCGGTGTGTTGAGAGTTTCGACTTGACGTGGCAGGAGAGAGGATTGTTGACCATCCGAGATAGTGGAGTATAGAAAAACCCCGGAATGGTCATCGGACACATTCCGGGGTTTTGGTCTGAAAGGTTTTGAATGACCAAGAAAAAGTATAACGCAAACCGTGAAATCATGCAAGCCGACAGCGTGTCTTCCCTTGGTGGAGGCGTGTTCACCTACACGTTCGACTTGACGGATGGCATGTCGATGCCCGTGCGCGTATTGACAGGCGAGGATGGTGAACCGTTCAGTTTCCCGCCGGTCATGCGCGTGTCGAAGACCGGTTTGGCGAAAGCTTTCGAAAAACTCCACGGCATCGGGCTTGCCGTCATGCAACCGGCGGCACACTGAAACAACGGAGACGACAAAGGAGGGTGATGGGCTGCAAACCGTCACCCTCCTCTGTTTTTCTCCGTTTCCCCTTGCTCTACGATTCAGATGCCGGATAGTGAGCGGCGTGCCACGCTCAAACCACAGCATCTTGTTATGGCAGCCGCATACGCGCCCACGATCACCCAATCGGGGATAAGCGACCAGTCCACGACCTTATGCGCGGCAACCCATTCAGCGACAATCTCGGTCGCATACTCCATCACTCGGTCGAGCAAGCCGTTCGGGATAGGCAGGTCGAACCGGTCGAGGATCACAATGTTCACAATGTCGCCCAGCCGTTGGCCGTGCGTATCCACGCCCAGGCCTTGGAGTTCGGTGCTTTCGCCCATGCCGTGTCCTTTCGGTCGTGTTGTTAATCCTTGCCGACACCATTCACACTACGCGGTCACGCGGGAATGTCAAAACAACCTTCAGGATGCCACGCCCTCAGGCGCGGCAATATGCGCGAACACATCGAACTCCACGCCCGTCAGCAACTCATAGTCCGCCGCCAAACCACGCGCAGCCTCAAACCCCGCGCCAACCAGAAAATCCACCGAATCGTCAAACGAACCATCCGTCCACGACTCCACCAATCCACGGCACAACGGCATCACGTTCACATCACCCGACGCGGCGCACGCAATCACACGAAGCATGTTCACCGACATCAACTGCCCGCCATGCTCGCCAACCCACTCCTCAGCCAGACCCCACTGAGAGTCATCCACATGCACGCCATGAGGCTCATACGGTGCGAACACGCTACCCGACGCATCCTCCGACACCCTGCCCGTCAGAATCAACGCCACCATATGGGTCAGCACCCAAGCGTCGAACGACTCCACGTCAGGATCCCACTCATGCCCCTCCGGCGCGTGCATCAACGGCCAGCCCATCGCATCCACCCCGCACAGCATCTCATCACCCTGCAACACGGGCTGCACCCATGAGACGAGCGGGCTCACCAGCGTGCGTTCACCCAGCCAATCGTCCATGCCATCCTTGCCGACAGCAGTATCGTCCACCGGCTGCACGAGCATTCCCACGCCATGCATCATGCGCGGCATCAGCAAATCCGGCGTATCCAACAGCAGCGGGACACCCGATCCGAAACACGGGTACTCCACCATCTGCCCGCGTTCCGGCTGCATACGCGAATCCGCGTCCACAACACCATCCATGATTTCAATCCTTTCCATTGTTCCCATTACCGCGTTTCGCAGCTTCGCGCGCCAGCACATCCGTCGCCGTCGTACTGATCTGCTCCAGCAGACGCGGACTCACCGACACTTCCACAGGAAGCGGCGGATTCTTCAAATCAACGAAATACCCCACCGAACCGCGCACGACACGCTGACGCGCCACACCCGGGTGCGCCGGATCACGCACAGCCGTTCGAATCACCTTCAGGGAAGCGTAATTCGGTTCGCCGTTGCCCAGAACAGGGTCCTGCGTCATACGACCAAGGATACGCCCGCCCGCATCATCGATCTGCAACAGGCGCAACGCTTGCTTCGCGGGACTCACCGTCCCGTCACGTTCCGGCGGATTGTCCAATGCAAGCAGAAGCGCACGGCTGATGCCACCCACCAATCCCGCGTCGATGAACTCCTGCACTTTCTGACTCGCCAACACTGGTGTGAACCGTTGGGAGCGAGCCAATCGCGCCCACTGTTCCAACGTGCTGCCCGCACCCTTGTCACCACCCATCGCAACCCACGCCTCGTCCAAACCGACCATGCCGTCGCGTCCACGCACCGCAGCACCCGCACCCAGCACGGCCATGCGAAGCACCCATGATTGGATGCGGCCGGTCACCGTGCGTCCACCCTTGTCATCCGGCACGAGATTCTGCTCGCCCGCGTTGATCAACGTCAGGTTCTGGCTGACGCGCAACGGTTCCAGTTTGTCGCTCGTGCCGATGATGAGACGCAGCATACGGTAGGAGGACAGGCCGCGGCGGATGGAATCCCATACGGCTCCCGTTTCACGCGGCAAATCCAACGCATCCTCACGTTGCTCATGCCATGCTTCCCACGCCATGCGCAATGCGATGCCGCAGCAACGGGCGCCATGCCGGATACCATACGTGAGCATGGCTGCGATCGACGTTTCGAAATCCGCGCCACCCTCCGGGTTCAGGATGCTCGCAAGCATGATGGTCGCCATGTTCTTCGCCTGCTCCGGCTCGTCCAGCACGTTCAGAGGGTCGAACGTGCCGTCAGCCATGTCGGAATCCATGCGTCGCACGTCACCGCCCAACGCGCGCACCGCATCCTCGAAATCATTGCCTTGCTTCGGATTGATGAGAACGCACGGCGTGTTCCCGCCGCCCGAACGGCTCGGGATCATGCTCCATTGTGCGAACAGGCTCACCAACGCCATGCTCTTGCCCGTGCCCGTGTCACCGATGATGACGAAGAACGGTTTCCTGTCCTCGTCCTGAACGGTCGTCGTGCCGATGTACACGGGCTGCCGGTTCGCTTCCGTGAACCCCAGCAGCGCGCCCTGCGGGTCGCCGCCTTTCGCCATGCTCGCCACGCCCGCGCCCGCGAGCATGTTCGCACTCCAATGCATCTGGTACGGCGTGTATGTGACGGGCGAACACGGGCACATGCTCTTGAACCCCATCAACTGCTCGTATCCCGTGCTCATGTTCACGAAATCGATGCCCGGCACCGCTCCGAGGCTCCTTACAGCGTTTTTCGCAGGCTGCTCGTCGCTACCGGCTGCGAGCACGGCGACGCTCAGGTCAGTGAGGGTGGGCGGCACGTCACGGTGACGGTACACTCTTTTCTGCAAGTCGAGGTTCTCTGCCGCATCCTCCATGTCGCCCGTCGCCTCCTGCCCTTTGCTCCACCGTTCCCGCATTGTTTCGTTCACGGCGCGATCATTGCGGCGTATCTCCGATTCCGTTATCTTCGACGGTTCCACCGTGGCTCGCACGCTCACACCCACGGCGTTCGCGCCGCCGCCTGTCGCGACCTCCAATAATCGTCCCGCCCACAGGTTCCCCGGGTCGGACAGGCTGTTCGAATCGAAGTCGCTCGACTGTGCGAAGCATACGCTCGCTGGGTAACTGCGGGGGATGTGCCATTGGCTGCACGGAATGTCATCGTCGAACATGTTCTGCGCGCTGGCGGCGCTCAACGTGTCCGGGAACAAGTGCATGTGGTCGGTTTCGGCCATGACGGGCAGTGCGTTCGACGCGCTCAGGCACCACCATGATTTCATGCGCGCCACGTTTCGTTCGAACCGTCCCGGATCTGTCTCGTACATTTGCGTGAACGGCAGGAAGCCGGCGCGTAGCATGACCTGTTCGATTTCCTTCGCGTCGGCCAGGTATTCTTCGAATTGCGCTGCACCGTTCTGCAAGCCGTATGCCATGCGGTCGACGCTTCGCATGATGCGGCGCATGAGCCGCGGCTTGTGGTTGCCGTGCATGAGCGGGTCGCCGCCCGTGTACAGGGGTACGCCGATGAAAGCGCATGAGTCCTGTACCGTCATCCGCCGGTATGCCTCTGCCTGCCATTGTCCCAGTGCGCTTCCTCGCATGATGCGGGGAGGCTCGTACTGGCGTGGGAAGCTGCATGCGAGCATGTGGAAACGCCGGTATTGGCTTTTCAGCAGGCTTCTGTATCTCATGCCGCTGACGGTCACTTGGGATGCCAGGCCTTCGAAGAACACGCCGAACTGGTGGGCTGCGTTCACTCTCTGCGTGTCGGACGCGCCGTCCAGCAATGGCAGTTCCATGGGGATTTCCGCCCATAGCCATACGGTGCGCATGGGGTCGGTGGACCTGAGCAGCCCGTATTCCGTGTGCGGGCTGATGAACGATTCCGGGCTGTCGAACCCGTCGCCTCGTGCCATGATGGGATTGTTCCTTTCCTGTTCAGGCGATGCGGAACAACGTGCTGAACCATTGGAGGATGCTGTTCAGCAGGCCGGGCAGCCATCCGCCGACGAGGCTTATCGTTTCCCTTACGGGCACGCCCCATGCTTGCAGGATGCCGCCCAACACCCATGTGAGCCACATGACGAGCACGATGCGCATGGTGACGGTCACCCATCGCGAGCCCTTGCGTATGGCGGCGAGTACGCCGAACACGATGAGCATGAGGGTGAGTGTCGCGCCGGTGGGTGTGAATATCCAGCTGTTGAACACGCCGAGTCCCGTGTTTGCGGTGCCGGTGAGCGTGCCTGTCGCGGTGTCCGCGAGCGTGATGAGAGTGCCTGTCATCGTTGGTTCCTTTCCTGTTGTCCTCCGGGTGACGTCTGTTGTCCTTCGGGGGACAGTCGCCGCCCTTCGGGGGACGTCTGCTTGCCATCCACATGGATTTCGACGTCCGACGCGACGGACGGCTGCGCCTGCCGGTTGTGCTGGTCTTGCGCCTGCTGTTGGAATGTGCGCGCCCATCCGGGCATGGGCGGCGTATGCGGGTCCAACGGATCGTTGTAGGTTCCGTGGTCGTTCCCGTCCGGGTCAACCCACGCGGATTCCGTGGGGTCGATGCCCGGACCCGATGCGACCGTCTCATGGTGGACGGGGTGCGCGCCCATGTCCATGTAATCGCGTTCATCCACCTGTTCGCGTTCGTGACGTTCGTCCACGAGATGCTGCGCGTGCAGGATCTTGCGGTACATGTCCTGCTGTTCTTCGCGTCGAGCCTTGTACTCATCCTCCGACAGCCGGTCCGCCTTCTTGTGTTCGAGGTACCGGTGGTGGATTTCACCGGCGACGGTGGCTGTTCCGGCGGCTGCGAAGCTTCCCGTGGTTTTCGCAATGGTGCCGGCGGTTTTCACGACCGTGCCGACCGTCTTCCTGCCGTTGCGGCTGGTGAGCATCCTGCCGGCTGCGATCACACCCATTCCTGCGGTGATGGGGTTGCTGAGCATGAGCGCGGTCGCACCGAGTTTCACGGCCGTACCGGCATGCCGTGCGCCGAACCTCCATGCGGCTGGCACGGCTTTCCGCATGCCATGCCATGCGCGGGGGACGGCGGTGTGGAACATGAACCGTGCGCCGCCGGTCGTGAGGCTGCGTGCGACGAGCGCCGCCTTGCCTTCCGCCATGAGCGCTTCGCCCACCCAGCCGATGCCGCCGGGGAGTCTGAGCGCGAGGCGTGCCCTGTGTTGCATCACCTTGTTTTCCTGCTTGGAGTAGGTGCGTTTGCCACGGTCCACGGCGTCCTGTATGTCGTGCGCCACGGTGCCTTTCACTTTTCGGGCGAACGGGAGGGCTTTCCCGTCCATGAGGCTGCTTGCGGCGGTGACGGCGCGTGCGGCGGGGCGTGTCATGGCGAATGCGAGGTCACCGTGGCGGCCCATGGCGCGGTCGAAGCGTTGGCGGGCGGTCTGCTGCGCACCGGCCTGCTGCTGTGCGTCGGCATCCTGCTGCTGCGCATCCGTGTTTTCCTGTGCGGTCTGGTCGAGCGTATCGGCGGAGTCCAATGCGTCGCCTGAACCCTGCCCGTCATGTATGTCGTCGGGATTGGTGTCCGCCCCATCCACATCGGGGTTGACAGACGTGGTGTGCGGCATGCCGTTGATGGGCGTGGACATGTCCTCCATGTCGGGCGCGCCGCCATCGGTTTCGCCGTCCTGCGTGTCTGCATCCTCCTGTGCGGTCTGGTCGAGCGTATCGGCGGATTCCCGTGCATCCCCCGATCCCGTGGTCCCGCTGGTACGGTCGGCGGTCGCATCCGCGGCTTCCGTTCCGCCGGTGCCTTCGGCTTTGCCAGTGCCAGTGGTTCCACCACCCGGACCCGTGGTACCGCCGGTGCCTTTGGTACCGTTCGCTGCAGCCGCATCCTCCTGCGCGACCTCCCCCAGGCGCTCCGAACTGTCGGATTCGCCTCCCGACGGCTTGTCATGCGCAGCGTCCTTCGAATGATGCTCCTCACCGGCACCATCCTTGCCGGAACCCCTGCCTTTGCCGTTGTGCAGCATGTCCATGGCCTTGCCCATCACCATGCGACGGCCACGGCTCGTCAGACCGCCGTACAGGGCGCCGCCACCCACTCCGGCCATCACCGTGCGCAGGTCGAACGGGTTGCGCACCTTCAGCACGTGTTCGAAGAACATTTTGATGAGCAGCAGTGCGATGAGCATGCTGCAGCCTGAGAACACGTTGTAGAAGAACGTGCCGCTCATGCCGCTCGTCAGGTTCAGGCAGATGGCGCTGATGCCCGTGGCGACGTTGCCCAGTATGCTGTACAGGACGCCGACCATCGCCAGTTCCGTCAGGTATTTGAACCAGTTGCGCAATACGTTTGACACGGCTGTGCCGAATGGGAATGCGCGCACCATGAACGCGATGACGAGGAAGATGCCCATGAGGAGCATGGCGATCTTGCTCATGATGAGCGCGGCGCTCATCACCATGCTGATGCCACCGTCGCATATTGCGCCGATGAGGCTGCCTATCGCACCGCCTGTGTCCTTGCCTGCGCCGCCGTACATGCGTTCGAGGCTTGCGCGTACATGTGGGTATGAGGCGTCTGTGTTCGCTTCGGCCCATGTGGCGGATGCGTTGGGCGCGTCGAACCGCCAGCCGAGGGTCGCCATGTCGCCCATGTTCGTGCCGGACTGCTTGTCCGTGCCGCTGTTCTTGTCTTGGCTGCGATGCAACTGCTTCGTGCCGTTCCCGTTCAGCAACACCGTCTCGCACACGTCCGTCGTCGCATCCTGACGCGCCGTATCATCCGCACTGCTGCTGGTCGTGGCGCTGCGGATGCCTCCCGTCTCCGAATCCGGCGGCTCCACGCTCCTCAGCTCACCATCCTTGCTGGTCGCATTGCCACCCACACGAAGCGTGATACCACCATCGCCTTTGATGGGACCCGACCCGTTGTCACCCATGTTGTTCACGAACACACCCCAGCCGTCGCGCGCCGTCACATTGTCCTGACTGCCTTTCGACGTGCACGTCTCCCAGAATTCCGCGAGCCTCCAGATACGGTTGCCGGTGTTGTCACGCGCATCCGTCTCCGACCCGCCGCCATACACGCTGGGGGCGAGGGGATCAATCCAATTGTTCACATTGAAAATCCATGCGGCGGTCTTCGAATCAACCTGCAAACCCATCTGCTTGTTCACCAACTGGCGTTGCACTTCCGTCTGCGTGCCCGCCTTCGCCTCCAGCACGTGACAGTAGACGGCTTGCGCGTCCGCAGCCTCCTCCTTCGAACTTTGCGATCCGGCCGTCGGATTGCCGAACTGCATCGTCACCCAGTTGCGCAACGCGGTCTCCTCCCACAACTGGTTCACGGCGTTGAGCACCGCGCTGCTCGTGCCCGTGGAAGCCGTCGCATCCTTGTACTGCTTGTGCATCTGCCACAGGTAGTCCTGACAGTTGCGTTCCTCACTACCCTTGTGTTCGACGGCCATGAGGTTCGAATTGCCTTCGGTGAGCGCACCCCCTAGGTCGAGTCCCACGGTCATTTTGTTGACGGCGTTGTTCGCGGTCTGCACCACCCACCATGGGCTTCCTTTCGCCGGACCGTTCTCCGTGCTGTGCATCGCGGCGGTGCTGGTCACGGTGAGCGCCGTGATGCACAGGATGGTGGCTGCGAGGCGTTTGCTGCTGCTGGCGACGGTGCCTTTGCCCCATACGCTTGCCATGAGGATGCCGAAGATCGCGAGGATGGTGAACACTGCGGGCAGCGCGCCGTTGAGGAAGTTCTGTGCGAGCGTGCCCGCGCTTTTGTCGAGGCGCGCGTAGAACCCGTTCATGTTCGTGCCGCTGCTGCTGGTTCCGAAGCTTGCGGCGAAATCCGCGAAGCTGATGGCGCTGCGCCAGAAGATCTGCGTGAATTGCAGCACCATGTTCGGCAGGGCGAGTTTCATCGTCTGGGTGGTGTTGTACAGCGTTTTGCCGATGCTGCTGAACCCTTTCGCATCCTCGGTGCGGATGTCGACGGAGCTGACCTTGTCGCCCCACCGTCCTGATGGGAGGCACCACGTGGGGTCGGTGCTCGATCCGCTGCCGCCTGTCGCGCACAGGGCGGTGACCGTATGAGTGCCATCCTGCGTTGCCGGATCGCTGTGCGGGTCGGGTGCAGCCCATGCGGGTGGCGTGCAGACGGCTGTGAGCAGGGCGAGCAGCAGGAGGATGATGGGCAGATGCCATGCGCGCGGCATGCCGGGGGAGCGTCGGTTCATTTGACGAACACCGCCTTTTCCATGCGTGTGACGTTTTCCGCGTGCGTGCTGTTGGGGAGGAACACTTTGCCGTCCACGCGCGTGGATTGGAGGCGGCGGAGGGCTCGTTTCCACCTGAGTTCGTGTGTCGCGTCCTTGACGGTGCCGACTCCCATGAACGGTCCGAGTGCGCCTCCGGCGACGACGAAGATGGCGCCGTACTGGTGGAGGACGCCCCACAGGAGGATGGCTATGAGGAGTCCCGTGACGGCACCGCCGATGAGGAACAGGAGGGTTTTGGAGCGTATCTCCGTGTTTTTCGTCAGGCGTATGGTGTTGGTTTTCTCCATGCGTTCGGGGCAGCTGACGCTGGTGATGTCGTCCATTGTTTCGCTTGGCGGCGCGTAGTATCCCATGGGTTCCTTCTTGTGGTTGCGGCGTGTCCTCCTTGTGTGGGGCGGTGGCCCCGTGTCTCAGCTACCGAGCAGCTTGTTGCTGTCCGTGTTGAGGAAGTCGATGAGCTTGTCCACGACTCCGAGCGCCGGACCGAGGAGGGTTGGTGCGAGCAGTATGAGGATGAAGAGGATGGTGAAGAAGATCGTCTTGCCGTTGGAATATTGCATGACGAGCTGATTCTGCTTGCCCATTGCCTTCATGATGAGCGCGAGGATGAGCATGGCTGCGAGGACGATCGCGACGAGAGCCATGACGGTCTTGAGGAACTGGCCGATGCCGTTGGTCCAGAAACTCCCGAAGAACTTATCGTACGTGGTTTTCAGATTGCTGACATCGCCACCCGAACCGCCGGCCATCACCATCGTCTTCGCCGTGACTCCAAGCGCGGCATTCGAAACCATACCCATGATCGACTCCAATCATTCAAGGAAACAAGGAAATGCAAGACACCTTGCACACCACCAACAATACTACGGAAACCGGGTGTTACAGCCTGCCCGCACGGTAAAATCAAGCCGGGTCGGATTCGAAATCATGCACGTGCACGAGGAACGACGGCTGCGTCTGCTCCACGGTGCGCGTCCTCACCGCAGCCCAATGAGCCGGAAGGTTCACCACCGCGCCCCGCGTCCACCCGTCCGCGCCATCCGAATCCGTCAACCTGTCTGCGGCTGTCTGCGCGACCTCCGGGTCGCTCGTGTTGAACGTCACATACGTGCCGTACCCGGTGAAACTGCGCATCAGCCCCGGTGAGAACTGCTGTACGTACTGCGTGGCGAACACGAGGATCAGGCCGAACGACCTGCCCTGCTCATGCAACTGGCATAGTATGCGGTCGTCCGAGTTCGCAAGCATGCTCAGCTCGTCGCATACAAGCATCACATGCCTGCCTTGCGCCTGCCAGCCTTGGCACATGCCCGTCATCGTGTTCCACATGCGGTACATGAGCCATGCGCCGAGTATCCTGTCCATGCGTTCCGGCAGGCTCCGCCCGTCATGCGGGGCGAGCACGACATGGTATTCGCCGGGAGTGCCCAGCAGTCCACGCCATGTGAGTTTGCCGCGGCGTGGCGTGAACACGTGTTCGCATGCCATGAACTGGCGTACCTTGTTGCGGCTCGCGTTCGTCCTTTCCAACAGCGTGCGGTCGTTCACCGTGTTGCGACCCTTGCTGTCCGGACGCCCGTACAACTGTTCGGCGGCGCGCGCAGCCTGAACCGTGTCGTCGCACGGCTGTTCCACTGCGAGGGCGCGCATCACCTTGCCTAATGCGCGTGCGCTTCCCACCTGTCCGTCCGACCCGCACAAGGCCATGAGTGCCCATCCGATGGGGCTTTTCTGTTCGTGCGCTTGTTCGCAGCCGAAGCATTCCGTGTCCTGTGACAGGCGGCGGATGCGTTCCCCCAATGGCAGGGGTTGGTCGGGCGAGTGACTGGTGAGCTTGCCGTGCGCCAACTGGTAGCGTGTCGCTGTGATGGCTATCGTCATCGCGTTCGCTATCACGTCGAGGGAGTCATTGCGGATATCGCCGTCATCGAACGAATACTGCATGGCTGCTGCGATGCCTGTCGCGGTGCGCGCCGCATCCAACCCATCCAACAAGCCGCACATGTCGAGCGTCGCATACCGTTCGTCCGCCAAGTAGGTGACGGTGCGGGATGATGGCGTGCCGTGCTTGGCATGCCAGCGGTTCATCGCCGTGATAGCATGATCGTCCTTCATGGCGAAGTCGATGACACTGCTATCTTGTCCCCAGATGCTGCCGGGAGTGTCATCCCGGTGCGCCAACGCCCATTGCATGAAACCGTAGGTGAGGACGCTTTTGCCGCTGCCCTGTTCGCCGGTGATGGCGACACCCTTGTACAGTTGGTCGGCGGGAATATGCCCGGTGCGTCCCGTCTGGTCGGTTCCCAACGGCACGCCGTCGTGGGAGAGCACGTCCGGCACTGGATGTGTTTCCTGGCGTGCCGCGACACTGTCATCCACGGGCAGCGCGAGGCTCGTCACGATGCCGGGCGGGAGGATCAGCGTACTGCGTTGCAACGGGTAATCCTCGACCTGTCTCCTCATGTCAAGCATGCCGAGCCGTGTCTCCTTGTCACTGCCCGCAGCCTTGCGATGGCTTGGAGGGGTGATGCGTGTGCGGGGGCGTTCCATGATGTCATCCCACAGGCTGCGCCTCGACCATCGGAATACTGCGAACAAGAGGAAAGGAAGCAGGGGGAGGGGAAGCCAGATGGGTGGCGTCCATGCGACACCCAGCATGACCGCTCCTGCGAGCAATAGTGGTGGGAGGATCCACCAATCGGACGGGTGTACGCCCATGAGACGCATCACGCCTGTCACAAGCAAGTGGATGAGGGAGAACGCCAAGGGGATGAGCATGGGCTTCCGCCCCCATGGCGCGCACACCGTGAGCAGCACGCACAGCATTCCCCCCAGAGTGAGGGCGGCGGGCAGTCCCGCACACGGCAGGCTCGTCTTCTCACCCATGTCGCTCAGACTGCTGACCGCTTGTCCGACGTTCGCCGCGAATCCCTTCGCCTGATTCGGGTCAGCGCACCCGGTGGTGATGCGCGCGCACAAGGCGTTCGCTTTCACCAAGTCGTTCTCATCCTCCACGGTGTTGCCTTCGTCCGCCACCCAGTCGCGGATGCGTGATTGTTCCAATAGGCCGCGCCGGCGCATGGTGACGCTCACATACGAGTCGGGTGGCATGAGTGTTTCCACGCTGCGTCTCAGTTCGCTTCCGCGTTCCCGGATTTTCTCCAATCCGTTCACACTGTTGAGACGGGCACGCCATGGGACGGTCGCATGCCGTGCATGTCCCACGGCCGGTGGGAGCGGCGGATAGGCATCATCCTCCAGACGGGTCGTTTGGAAGCCGATGAGCCTGCCGGCTTTCTCCACTTGCTCCGTCTCCCCGTACAACCATTCCTCGGGTGGTTGGCTTCCCGTGCGTGTCAATAGGAGGGTCGTGCCGGCCATGAGCGCGCTTGCCGTGTTGGCGCGTGTTCGCGCCTGGTCTTCGTCCAACGTGAGGAGGGTGCGCGTCACCCGATGCCATGCTTTCGTCCTGCTGTCCATCAGCCGCGAGCCTCCCAATCCGTGTCGTCCATGGTGCCGTCCGTGTCCGGCTCGTCGTCATCCCAATCCGTGTCATCCGCCTGTTGCGCGTACTCGTCGTAAGCGGGATCCCAATTGTCGTAGATGAGGCTGTACGGGAATCCGCCGGGCACGCGGAAGGCTGTGAGCTTCTCCCTTTCCGCGAGCATCCACAGCCACAGGGTCATGCGCACCGTATGCTCCTGCGTGTCCAACGCCCACGCGATGTCGAGCCTGCCGTCCGTGAGATGCGTCGTGTCGTGGAGGCGTTCCCGCATACGCCGCACCCATCGTTTCGCCGTAATGTACTGTGTGCCGAACATGGCTTCGTCAAGCTGGATGAGATGAATCTGCCCGATGCGTTTCGGATCGTTCGCATAGTTTGCGATGAGCATGGGAAGCACCTTGTCCAAATGCCCTTCGTCCACGAGGCGTGCGGCTTGCGCGAGGACAGCGAGACGTATGCGACGGTTGGTTTCCTTAGCCACGCGGCTTTCCCTGATGCCGGGACGGTAGTCGTGTCCCATGGTCATATGGCTGCCTCCGGCGTATCCGTTTCACCGGGCGTCACGACATGCGGTGTGAAACCGTGGAAGCCTCCGCGCATGTCCGGGGGGAACGCCCAGCCGCTCATGTCCCACCCGTAGATCCTGAGCATTTCGTCACGCATGAAACGCCACCCCCAGTCCTGTACGGCTTTCACACCGTTCACATGCCGGGGCGTGTGTTCCTTCCACATGGGGTCGAAGACGCTGCGCCGCATGCCGCGCATGTCCGTGTACTCGCCCCAATGCGCGGTGGGCGTCCCGTGATCATACCATTCCTCCCATGTCGCCCACCCCATGCGGCTCGCCACATCCGGGTCACCGGCCGTCATCTCCGGCATGCCGGAAAGCGCATGCACCACAGGGAGGAAGTTCGGGTAAGCGTCCGCCGCACGGGATTGCACGAACAGCCAGACGCACAGCATGCCACGGCGTTCCATGGGACTGAACGCGAGGAAACGCGCCCACCTTTCGAGTTTCCGCATGAACGTTTCCGACGCCGTGGTCTGCACTTCGATGCCTGCGAGCACATTGTCCCGGGTGAGCATCACCGTGTCCATGCCTGCCGCCGCATGCGACCCTGATTCGCGTGTGGCCTGCGGGTCGATGAGACGGAACGCGCCCCAACCGTCGCCTGCGGTGAGCCTGACGCGCGTGTCACGGCATGCTGTCAGGCCGACGTGCGCGGCGAACGTGTTATGCCGTGCGTGCGTGTGCATGGCACGCCACAATGTGGAGGTCATCACCTGCGCCAGCCATGGGCGTCCCTGCCCGATGTAGTCGAGGACACGGCGTACGAGTTTCGCATCATCACCGACACCGACCCACACTTGGGGGAGGGTGATTCCCTCGATGCGTTCCCTCCGGCTGAACCCGACGTTGATGATGCCAAGCCGGTTGAGCGCACCCCACAGTCCGGGTTCGTGACGGTTGAACGCGGGCAATGGCATGTCGCACAATCCGGCGCGCAACTGGCTGACCGTCGCCGTCCTCCAGGCGAACAGGCTGCTGATGATCGCGTCCACGGTTTCGGGTTGGTCGCGTACCATTGCTTCCGCGACCTTCCAGTACGGCATCATCCATTCGTTGCCGTCGCGGGCGGCGACCTTCACGGGTTTTTCGAGGGTCGCCATGTGGCTTGCCCGCCACCAGTCCACGTCGGAATCGTAAGCGTAGAGCCTCTTGTCCGCAGGATCGAAGAACCCGGTCCACGGTCGTTCCGTCATGCCGCTCACAGTTTCCATCCTTTCGCTTTCTCCTTCACCCGATCAGGGTCGAAACCCATGCCGGGCAACGCCCAGTCGAGCACTTTCTCGCGTGTCCTGTCCAACCCCGGGTCGTTCCACCCGGATTCCCCTGCGGCGATGCGCATACCCGCTTCATGGGATTGGAATTCCACGCCCAGCCATGTCGCCCACCGCGTCCAGTCGATGCGTTTCCAATCGGCTTGCCTCATGCCTTCGGGAATGGTGTCCTTCACTCCGACCTGCTGCGGGTCGATGCCTGTCTGCGGTAGTGCGCTCAGCAATCCGACCGCATCACCTTGCGTCTGCACTCCGGCTTTCACGATGAACAGGATGTGCGCGCCTTCATGGGAGAGGGGCAGGAGGAAATCGTGTGCGGCGGTGCCCGGTCGGGTGAAGTCCACGGCGCTCACACGGTCAAGGTCGATGATTATGAACCCCCATGCGCGGCGTGCTGCGCGCACGTACTCGACGTACTCGTCCCACGTGACGGTCATGCCGGGTGGTGGTGCGAAACACACGTCGTAAGGCACATGGAGGGTCTTGCCTTGGTTCGCTCCGCGCGTGGGGTTTCCACCCCTCCACTCGTAGATGGTGCGCAGCGTCCGGGTGCGCGCGGGATCGAAGAAACTGCGTTGCGATGATTGGAGCATGTTGCCATCCACGAGCAGTGTCGGCACCTGTCGGCTTGCGCGTTCCGCGAGCCTGCGACTGGTGACGCTTTTGCCGACGCCACCCGTGCAGCTCGTCACGAACAGTATGCTCCCGGAGCGTCTGGCGTGCCCGGTCATGACGTCCGCGACCACCCGCGTGTCGGCTATGTCAACGTCCCAGAACAGGCGGATGAACGCGCCCAGTGTCATGGCCAGCGCCTTGCCGGGCAGGGGTTCGGTCCCCATGGGCGGCTGGTCGGGGCTGCACCAGTAGACGCGCCATCCGGCTTGCTGCGCCGGTTGCCATAGGGCGGGCTGGTCGGTGAGCATCGCACCATGCCGTCCGGGGGGAACGGGGTGGTGCTCGAGCCACCGGGCTTGCTCCCCGGGGTCGTTTCCGACGGGCGGGATGCCGGTGCCTGCTGGCAGGAGCCGGGTGACTTCGGTCAGCAATTGACCGTAACCTGACACGAAAACGACCATGAGTCCTCCGGGTTTGGCGGAATCGGGTGGTTTCGGGTGGTTTGGCACCTAGACGTTGCACGCGATTTTCGCCTTTGGGATTGAATTCTTGTCTTATCTTACATTGGTTGTGTTGTCTTTTCTTGTGTCAGGCATTTCAGTACTGTTTTTCTTGGGCGTTTTGTCTGTCTGGTTGTGTTGTTTTGCTTGTTTTTGTTTGCGTGGGGGCGTTTTTGTGCGTTTGTGTCTGCTTGTCTTGTTTTTTGTGTTTGGCTGGATTGTTGTTCGTACTGCGTTTGGGGTTTCTGCTTGTGCTGGCTTGCTGATTGTGCTTGCTTGTGTTGCTTGGCTCGGGGTGTGTCTGATTGTGATTGCGATGTCGTGTGTTTGTGTGGTTGTTGCGGTGTTTGCTTTTTGCTTGGGGTTTTGCTTGTGGTCGTTTGTTTTTCCGTTCGGGGTTTGCGAGAGGACGAAGGATTGCGATGCAATGTCGATGCGGTCAAAACGGTGAGCGCGCATGCCCCCGCGCAAGGTGTGTCGGAAAACATGCGCGAAGGCACGAGCGTGCAAGTGGCACGGCGGACGGCGGGCGTGCGCGGATGGCGCACACCGGGTATGATGGTGCATGACATCAACCGTTTGCTTGTTGAAAGGATTGGATCATGTCTTGGTTTTCGAATGAACCGGCTGCCGGTGTTTCGGATGCGGTGCGTCATGACGAGACGGTGGATGCTGATGGTGTGACGAAGGTGGAGGGCGACACTCGTTTCCCTGCGTTGAACGTCGTGCCGGATGCGGTGGATGAGCGTGCTGTGAAGAAGGCGGGCGGCGAGCCGAAGGTGAAGCAGGGGCGTGCGCCGAACAAGCGTCGTTCCGATCGTCCGACTGTTCCGGCTGCGGCTGTGCGGAGTCTGCTTGGCGTGGTGGATGCTTTGCGTGACGGTTATCTGCCTGTTGCGAAGCTTGTCGCTGAGTCGGGGTCGAATGATGAGATGGCTGTGGCGGCGGTGTTGACGGAGGTGAAGCCGCGTCGTCGCATGCAGCAGTTTGTGCAGCTTGTGGAGCGTTTTGATTCGGATGCGCCTGAGGATCGTTTGATTGACATGGCGTTGGCGATGCAGGGTGATGCGGGTTTGGCGCGTCGTTTGTTTGCGCTTGTGGAGGCTTCGCGTGGTGAGGGGGCGTTGGGCCGTCCGGCTGGTGCGGGTCATGAGCGTGATGATGCGAAGCGTGTTGCTGCGGAGTGGGATGCGGTGAGCGTGAATGGTTTGAAGGCGCTCGTGTACTAGTGGTGTGCGAGTGAACCGAAACGAGTGAGGGGTCCCGCCGTTCTTCAACCGGACGGCGGGACCCCTCACTCGTTGTCAAGCGTATGGATCGGTCAGGCGATGCGCAGCACGCTGCCGGGCGCGTCGATGCCCGTGTCGGTGCGCGCTGCGTCGAAACCATGGTCACGCTCGTACCTGTACTCCCAGCCGTTGCCGAGCGCGTTCAACTGTCGCGCGGCCGCCTCATAGTAACGGGATTGCGTGCGGCGCAAACTGTCCTGCGGAAGAAGCTCCCACAATGTCGATTCGGGAATGTGAAGCCGCTGACCTTCGGGCGTGTACAGGCAGCAGATGACGTACAGGTCGAGTGCGAAACCGGCTTGGGGGAGATGGTCGAAGCTGATGCGGTGCGGCGTGTAGTCGGTGATGAGACGCATGTAGTCTTCGCTGACGCGCATCCACCGTTGGCTGAGGGGCAGGTCGTGCATTTCGATGTTTTCCGCGACGCGGATCTCACCGTCGTAGACGGGCCATGGTTCGAGCAGGTAGGATTCGAGGAGCTGGTCGACGGATGAGCGGCTGTGTCCGCCGTTGACGACGTTGGTGAGTCGCGCGTAGCGTTGGAAGTCTCCGTTGAAGTGGAGTGTGCGTGTGCTGGCGTCCCAGCATGGCGAGTTATCGAGGATGAGCGTGTCGATGATCATGCTCATGAGGCGGACGGTTTTCCCGACGAATGCGCGTGGCCCGCTGTCGGGCATGACTTTGTAGGGTGCGAACAGTGGGTAGGTGGGGACTGTGATCCAACCGAGGGTGGGTTGGGGTTTCATGATGCTGGTCATGGTGTTTTCCTTCCGGGTGTTTTCTTGTTTTTTGTGTTTTTGTGTTGTGTGTGTGTCGTTGTGTTGTCTTGTCGTTGATTCTATTGGGCGTTCCGAGGGTTTGCAATGCGGGTGTGTCGCCCTTGCGATGGGTATTTTGGATGTCCCGTGTTGTGTTGGTAGAATGTGTCGTGTCGTCGAAAAACCTGCCGGGGGGTGGTTCGACGTGTAGTGCGATCCCGGTTGCAGTTGGAAGGACTGATGGTTATGGCTGCTGATTCGATTGTCGTGACGGGTCATGTGACCGCTGACGTTGAGGTGAAGAAGACACGGAAGGGGAAGAGTTTCGTGCGTTTCTGCGTGGCGAACACGCCGCGTCGTTTTGACGAGGCGCAGCATCAGTGGGTGGATGCCGGGGATACGGTGTTCATGGATTGTGTTGCGTGGGATGTTCTTGCGGAGTGCCTGCCGTCTCGCATTCGCAAGGGGTCGCGTGTCATTGTGGTGGGCATGCTGAAGTCTTCCTCGTGGGAGGGTGATGATGGTGGTAAGCGTCATCGTCTGGAGGTGCGTGCGAATGATGTCGCTGTGAGTGTGCGTGATGGTGTGAAGCGTGCTGCTGGTGCCGCGGGTCGGGGCGTGTTGGGGGATGAGTGGGCGCGTGACTCTGAGTTCTAGTTTTGTTGTTTCGCATGCCGGTATGGCGTATGGAGTGTTCTTATGATCCGGACTGTTTTGATTGTGTGCGGCGTGTTGTTCTTCGTAAGCGTGCTCATGTGCGTGTGGGGGTTGATGCGTATCAGTTCGATGGTGGACAGGATGGAGGAGTCGCAGAGGGAGCGTGATGCTGTGAGTGGATCGTGTGACGGTGATGGGGTTGCGCGAAACACCTGCAATGAGTAATATGGGCGGTGCGACCCTCGGGTAGCGTTTGGCCATTACCGAAATCCCGTTCCATCGGATCAGATTCTTAAGTCCGATGGGATGGGATTTTTCTGTGCTCCTGTGCTCTTGTGCTCTGTTCGGCGTGGCGCACGCGCGCATGATAGCGTGAACGGTGTCATGGAACGTTCCCACGTGCGGAGGTGAAGCGGATGGTTGGGACGAGGGTGATCACCGTCGCTTGTGCGAAAGGCGGTACGGCGAAGACGACGACGAGCATGATGCTTGCATGCTGTCTGTGCCGTCGCGGCTTGCGGGCGGTCGTGTTGGATGCTGACAATACGGGTGGTGCGACGAAATGGGCTGACGCGGTGGATGACATGCGTGTGGATGATCCGCATGCGCCCATGCTGCCGTTCGACGTGGTGCCGGTGAACCAAGCGGTGTTGGACAGGCGCCGGTTGGAGACACGATGGTCGGGCATGTGGATTGTGATTGATACGCCGCCGTCCGATACGGGCATGATTCAGAAGGCGATGGATGTCGCGGACGTGGTGGTGATTCCCACGCAGCCGGGTGAAGCGGACCTGCGGTTGGCGGGGGAGACGTATGCGGCGTGCCGTCATGGCGTGGTGTTGCTCACACGGGTGAAAGCGAACACGAGGAGTTTGCGGCGTGCGGTGGATGATTTGGATTCCGCGCATGTCACGCGGTTTGACACGATGGTCCCAGAACGTGAGTCGATTCGTGGCGCTTACGGTCGTGTGCGTGTGGATGCCTGGTATGCGGGTGTCGCGGGTGAGCTTGTTGATTTCGTGAATGGTTTGGAGGCACGGTGATGGTGAGGAATGCTTTTTTGGATGGTGCGGATGGTCGTGGTGTGAGGCGGCTTCCCGAGACGCCAACAGTGGACACGGTGGAGCCTGCTGTTGATAATAATGAGGGTCGTGCGTTGCGTGACGCGCACGGGGAGGAGTACAAGGCATACAGGCATAAGTTCTCGTGCCGCTTGTCGGATGAGGATTTCCTGTTGTTGCGTCGGCTGCGGTTTGAACTGGATGTGGATTCCACGACGTTGATGCATGAGATGATTCGCGTGTGTGTGCGTGAGAAGGGCGTGGACTGGTCGCAATTCCGTGGACCGTTGGCCGAAGAGTAGCGACGCGGGCGTGCCGTCAGGCCTGTTTCCCGAGTACGCTGGGAATCGTATGGTTCCGAGCGTAGGAAGGAGAAAGCATGTTCGGCAAACGTGATTCCGACATTGATCCGTTCGGCGCGGGCGCAAACCCTGACAGCGTGGAATGGGATGCGATACGGCAGGCGAGGAAAGCGCATCACGTCATGGGCGTGAAGATCCTCATGCTCCTCGTCGTGTTCATGAGCGTCCTGTCGATGGGCGTCGCATGGAAGTCGAGTCGCATGGCGTCGGACACGTTGAACGCGGTGAGCCAACGCATGTCGCAATCGCAATCGGACAGTCCGGGACGTGAGACAGCGTTGGACGCAGTGTACTCGTGGCTGTCGGGCAGCGGGTCGCCCGCGCCTGACGGGTATGCGAACCTCCAGTGGGCTGGCGTGCGCAATGTTGGTGCGGGCAAGGATGGTGGCGTGGAGTATGTGCATGATTTCACGTTCACCGGCTTGTCGGATGGGAGGACGCGCCGCTGCTCGCAGTTGGTGAGTGTCGCGGATGGTGTGGCGGATGCTGTGGGGTCGCCTAGCTTGTTTGCGATGCCTGTGGGTTCGTCGGGAGCGTCGGGGTCGGGTGCGCCTGACGGTTATCGGAGCGTGGGCGGTGGTTCGAACATCGAGGATGCGGTGGATGCGTGGGCGAAAGCGTGGATCGGTGGTGATTCAAAAGCTTTGACGGTGCTTGTGGGGGATCCGGATTCTTCGCACGCGTTCATGCCTGCCGGTTTTGGTGTGTTTGAGAGCGCGTCGGTGGATTGGAGTGTGTGGTGTGACTCGCAGGGAAATGTGTCGGATGCTGACAGTGGATGGAGTGCTGTTGGTGTGACGGTGCGTTTCACTCCGAATCGTGTCAGGCAGTCGGATGCGAGTGGGGTGGTGGGTGAGTCGTCTACGAGTGTGACTGTGCTGGTGCGTGACCCGTCTTCCGGTTCGGCGCGTGTGGTTGATTGGGGTGCGTTGGGTGTTGTGAAGGGTTTGCGTGAGTTTGGTGAGGCGTTGGATGCGGGTGTCGTGTCGGATGCTGGGTCACCGTCCGCTTCCGTGTCCGTGTCTGATTCGAACGTGGAGTGAGGAAAGGGGGTGTGTTTTGGCTGGGAAACAGGATGTTGATAAACGGCGTGACCGTGCGGGGTTGAGCATGGGTGAATGGCTGGGTGAGAATGGTACGCTGATTGGTTTTCTGATTGGCGTGGGTTTTCTCGTCGCGATGCTTGTCGCAATAGTGCAGATGATTCTCGCCTGAAAAAGAAAGAGGACGGCAGCGTGTGTGAAGGGGGTGGGCTGCCGTCCTATGGGTGAACCGGGGCACGGGGGTTGTGAAGGGTGGTGCGTGTCCCGGTGTTTTCGAGTATACGCGTTTGAATGTTGACACGCCCGGTGGTCTGCTTGTCAAATACCATGTGTGGGTGTGCTGATGTAACCCACGGCGGTAGTGTCGTACGATGAGGTCAACAACCGATCGTAGGAGAGGTTGACTTCCTCACCGTCCTGAAGGGCGGTGTACCCTCACACCAAAGGGTGTAGGGTGAGGAGCGGGTCGTAGGAAAGGGAGCAGTATGGCTGGCAGGGGACACGACAACGGGAACGCGTGGCAGGTCGTCATGGGAGTTGTATGCATCGTATGCGCGCTGGTGGCGATCGCGGGCAGCGGCGCGGGGCAGGACGCATTGTCTGTTCTTGGGGTGCGTGGCGCGAGCATTCCCGGCATGCGTGCGGGCGTGGAGGCGAGCAGCAGTCCGTCGGGTTTGCCTGAGGCGACCGCTCCCATGGAGGCGAGTGGCAGTCCGACTCCATTGTGGGGTGATGCCAGCCCGTTAGCCGGCATGCCGTCGGTGTCATCGCAGGCAACGCAAACGGATGGGCAAACGCAAGCGTCGCAACCATCACAATCACAAGCCACCACCAGCGACAGTCTGCCTGTGGCAAGCCGGGCGTCCATCAGCATGAGCGAAGCGCTCCAACAAGCGCAGAACATCCGCGTCCAACAACCCCACGTGCAAGACTATGATCGCGGTAGCATGTTCGGCGGATGGGCGAAGACCCACAACCAGTGCGGTGACGGGGGGAACACACGCGACCTCATCCTCGCCCGTGACCTGACCGATGTCACATGGACGAAAACCGGTTGCCACGTGCAATCCGGCACACTCCACGACCCATACACAGGACAGCGCATCAGCTTCCACCGGGGAAAGCAAAGCAGCATGAGCGTGCAAATCGACCACGTGGTCGCGCTACAGGACGCATGGGCGAGCGGCGCATGGCAGTGGACGCAAGCAAAACGAGTCGAATACGCGAACAGTCCCGACGTGCTCCTGGCGGTGGACGGTCCCGCGAACGAAGCGAAAGGCAGTGGCATCGCGTCGCTTGCCGGGGGGAAGGCGAACGCGAACCGGCAGGCGTGGGGTGGTGAAGTCTGGATGCCAGGAAACACGGCATACAAGTGCGATTACATGGCGAAACGCGTATGGATTAAAAACCAGTACGGGTTGAGCATGACACAAGCGGAGAAAACACAAACCGTCAGCACGCTCACAGCATGCTTGACACAAAAACAAGCACAGTGATTGTGAACCTCCTCGCCTGTAAGGGCGAGGAGGTTCACTCATCTCATCGGCTTGGACGAAGCCGGGCACGCCGAAACGGAGTCAGACACCCAACCCGCCTATCGCGGGAAGGATGCTTCCACCTTGACGTGCGAAACCTCAACACGATAACATCGTGTTGGAATCCCGGCGTGTGAACACCGGGAGGACGTCAAAGGACGCAACACCTGCGGCGGCAGGTCAATCCGCTGTGAACGTGGGACCACGTAAAGCCAAGGAGCAAAATGAAAAAGCATGAGTTCACGCTGGGAGAGCTGTACTGCGGGCCGGGAGGGTTGGCCTGCGGCGCATTGGATTCCACAAGCCAGGACGGCGCACTGTCCGTCCGACACGGGTGGGCGAGCGACTACGACCATGACACGTGCCTGACATACCGGCGGAACATCTGCCCCGGAGACCCCGGTTCGGTGCATGAGACGGACGTCCGGGACCTCGACATCGATTCCCTGGGGGAAATCGACGCCTTCGCATACGGATTCCCATGCAACAGCTTCTCCAACGTCGGCGAACACCAGGGCATCGCGAACGAAAAGTTCGGACAACTCTACTGGTTCGGCATCGAGGTGCTGCGCCGCTACAAGCCCGAGTGGTTCATCGCCGAGAACGTGTCGGGGATACGCTCGGCCGGCACGAACGACTTCCAGACGATCCTCACCGATATGACCGAATCCGGGTACACGCTCACGCCGCACCTGTACCGGGCGGAGGAATACGGCGTGCCGCAGACCCGCCACAGGGTCATCATCGTGGGAATCAGGAGCGACCTGCCGGTCGAGTTCCACGTCCCCAGCCCCGAACCCTACAAGGACACGGACATTTCCGCGCGCACCGCCTTGGCAGGCATCCCCGAGGACGCGGCGAACAACGACGTGAGGCAACTGTCCGCGAAGGTCGTCGAACGTCTCAGGCACATCCGGCCGGGACAGAACGTCTGGCAGGCGGAGGCGGCCGGGGAGATGCCGTCCGAGCTGTGTATCAAGACGAAAACCAGGATCTCGCAGATCTACCGGAAGCTGGATCCGGACAAACCGTCCTACACGATGACCGCGGCGGGCGGCGGCGGCACATTCGGCTACCACTGGGACAACAGGGAACTCACCAACAGGGAACGCGCCCGCATCCAGACATTCCCCGACACCTACGTATTCGAAGGCAAATACGCCTCGGTACGCCGCCAGATAGGCATGGCCGTCCCTTGCCAACTGGCCAAAGTCGTCACAACGGCCGTACTGAACTCCTTCGCCGGCATACCATACCCGTATGCCCGGCCAAGTCTCAAAGGCTGAGACCAGGCAGGAGAGAGGCACGACCCCAAACGAATGAGACAAGAGAGGAGCACGCCATGCCAAGACGATGCAACTACTGGTGGGTCACCCGTCCCAAGAGGAAGCTCAACAGCATCCCCGAGGTACTCTCCGTATTCGCCGCCGTCAGCCTCGAGAACCAATGGAACGGCGACCGGACGCTCCACATCCGATTCGAAGAGGAACTGGAGAAGGCCAAGCTGAAAAGCGTGGGCCGGAGACGCGACGCCTCCGGCTCCGGCGGACGCACCTACGCCGCATGGTTGCGATCCCTGGGTCTGTATTTCACCGACCCTGTCGGCAAAGTGTACCTGACGTTGGCCGGGCAAGCCATCGTCGACGGCAAACCGCCCGTCGACGTCCTGACCCGGCAGGTTCTGGAATACCAGTTCCCGTCCGCCTTTTCCCTCTCCGTCGGCGTCGACAGGCGATTCAGGATCAAGCCCTTCCGCTTCCTCCTGCGCCTGCTCATGGACGACAGGCTCAGCATGGGGGAGGGGCAGCCGCCAAGCCTCGGTCAGGACGAGGTGGGGAAGATCGTATGCACCGAGGCTGAATCGGAAAAGGACTACGAGCGCATGGTCGGACGCCTCCTGCGGTACCGCGAGGAAGGCGATGCCGCGCTGTCCGGCACGTTCTTCGAGGAATACCTCGGCCAGAGGGTCATCGACCTTCGCGATCCGTATGAGAAACTGCGGGAAATCGCCAACACCATGTTCAACTGGCTCGAATACACCCAGCTGATCGCCCGCGACAAAGACCGCATGTTCATTCCCGACGAAAAGAAGGCACGGGTCCGGCGGATACTCGACACGCCATCGCACTTGGTGGCGCGGCCGGAAGACGAGGAGACGTTCCAACGCCGTTATGGCCTGGACCCATGGCACATGAAGGACACGCGCAACCTCATCGCCACCGGTTCCGTGTCCAGCCGCGCCATCGACGTGCAACGCATACGGGCCGCCTTCATCCAGAAAGCGTCCAAGCACCCCGTCAGCCAGATTACGACAGATCTGGTGGATGCGATCGCGAGAGACACGGGAGCCGACAGGCGGCTCGTCGAGGACACCCTCATGACAACGTATCCGCACGGGGCGATCGGCGGATTCCTGGCCAACTACTACGAGATGGCGTTCAAAGGTACCGACAAGGCCACTGACTTCGAAAAAGCCACAACCGACCTCATGCGCGACGTTTTCCACTACGACGCCACCCACCTCGGGCAGACCGGCAGCAAATCCGCGCCCGACATCCTCCTCATATCCGACGACGAGGGCTACCAGGCCATCATCGACAACAAGGCATACTCGCGGTACAGCATCACGGGCGACCATCACAACAGGATGGTCCACAACTACATCGGGAAGCTCGACACCTACAGCTCCAGCGCCTATCCACTCGCGTTCTTCGCCTACGTCGCCGGCGGCTTCGCCCCCAGCATCGACAAGCAGCTACGCGCCGAAGTCAACGAAGGCGGCGTCCACGGCAGCGGCATCACCGTCAGCGTCTTCATCGACATGATCAAGAAATCCGAGCAGACCGCGTATACCCATGCGAGGCTTCGCGACATTTTCAGCCTTGACCGCCAGATCACGCTGGAGGACATAGAACCATAGTGCATCCACCACATGATGCGGAATCAAGGCGACCCGAACAAACGAGACACGCTATTTGTCCTATGAGCCTTTTCTTTTGTTGACCTTGACCGAATTGGCAACGCAAGCCCCGTCTTTCAAGACTGGGGTGAGCCGCCAATCCGGTCAATCACCCGCATCATCCAACGCCAAACGCGCCAAACGCCTATCCTTACGCACCAACAAAGCCTGACGCACCACCCCATCCGGCACAAGCATCGGATCACGCACATTGCATCCACGCATCCACGAGCGAACAACCGCACACACACTCGCATCCACACCCTCAAAACCCCGGGCAGCCAACGCCTCACGAATACCCGCATCAGCCTTCAACACGCGAATCATCCGACTCGCAGACTCACGGCTCACATGCCTGAGTTTCCCTTGCCGTGACCCTTGTTTCCTCCACGCGCTCCCACTCCTGTAATACAAGCCGACAAAACGATCAAACTCACGGTCACTCCAATTCCGCGTGAGAAACAGCAAATACCGTGCCTGCGCTTCAGTGCACAAGCCCTTCAACGGTCTACACGCATAACGACGAGCCATCGACGCCTCCCAGAAAAACGCTGTGAACGGTTCAAGCAACCCAAAAACAACCTGCATCCATTCTAATTTCCCACGGCGCGTCATGTCAAAACGCTCAAACGCGGCTGTTAAAAAAATCGGGTTGCCGTGCAAAGCACAAGCAGACACAACAAAAAATCCTCTCTCCTCAGACGGATCACCAAGATCCTTCCAAGGAGAGAGGAAACAAACTCAATTTCTAACCCTTGCAGCTCCTACCATCGCCAGCTCAATCAAGCTCAAGCTCTCACCGTCGCCAGCTCCTGCCGTTGCTCTGCAGTTGTCTCTGCCTCAGCCGTTGCTCAGCAGTTGTCTCTGCCTCAGCCGTTGTCTCTGCTTTTTAACCTCTGCTTTTGGGAGGGAATGGTTGAGGGAGCCGAGCAGAGCTAACCCTAAGCTGCTGGGGCTTAGGGAATACGAGTGCTTTCGGTCGGTCAGGCCTCGGTCGCTTCGCATCACTAACCAGGTGCGTTACTACACTGGGACGGCGGTATACTCCCCCAACGCCATTTTAGACCACGATGCTGGAATGCCTGCGTCGGCTGCCCGTTTATGCCGCAGACGGTTGGGAAATCTGTTGGAGAAACGCCTCTGACGCGTCTTCCCGATGACTAGTCGGGCCGGTAGTTTTATACACCCCGTTAAACCGGTAAATCAGGGTGTGTCCCCTTGGGGAACGCATTCATCGACGTTGCCCCCCAAGGGTGTTTTGTTCAGTTGTGTTCTGGGTTTGACAATATCACGTGCGGGGGAGTGTTGGCAAGACTGGCAGAGGGAAAGGGGAATCCCCGGCCTCAGACAGTATGAAAACCGCCAGAACAGTAGGAGACAACAGGACGACACGCCCGGAGGGACAGCACACCCCACGTGTATAGAATCAAAACCACAGTCAATCGACAAGAAAGGCAGACAAATGGGCTACGACACATACGAGCGACTGGACGACATCATGCAGCAGCGGTACGGCGTGGGTTTCAACCCCGACACCGAGGAGGACCTCATGCGTTTCTTCACGCGGCTCGCCGATCAGTTCGGTGAGGATGAGCTGCTCACCGCATGGGGCATGGCGTGCGCACAGTACGCCGATCCCATCGCGGCTTTCAGCAAGTTGAAGGGCATCCTGCTCAACCGCCGCCGTTTCACATCCTTCATCGACAGTTGATTATGCGTCATGCCTTGCACGTTGAGGTCTTCGATGCTGATGGACGGGTAGGTGGCCGCGAGCCATGCGGTGAGCTTGCCGACACGGTCGGCGCCGCATCCGGATTCTTGACACGACGACGCCATGTGGATAACATGAAGCCATAAATGGATTGGGGAGTCCCGGTCGGCGGCCGGTGCGAAAGGCCTGGGTACCTTCGCACCGGCCGCTTCTTTTCACATGTTGGCAATCCGTCTACCGGCGGGACGCAAGCACACGTTGGAAATCCAACACCACCTGCACCGTCACATCCAGCTCGCACGCCATCGGAAACACCTTGCCGCCCGTCGACGCCTCCGCACTCGCATACGCAGCCTCATCCACCAGCAGGCAAGCCGCCTCCCGCCTCGCGCGCGCCTCCTCACGGCACACCACGCCCGGCGAACACCCACGATCACCATAAGACCAATGCACAAGCTCATGCACCAGAGCGCACCGTTTCTGCCAGTCGCGCATGCCCGAATCCACCAGCACAAGCCCTGACGTTTCGTCGTACAAGCCGCACACACCGTCAGGCAACCGCACTTCCACGACGCGCACCACGCCGTCGCACGCTTCGAGCATCCGCTCCCAGTCCATCGACCCGTGCACGGGAATGCGTCTCACCGTCCCTCGCCCCCAGACGCTTCCACGTTTTTCAACGGATCGCGGTTCGCGGCGATCGTCAGGTCGCCCGCTTCGAAACGCCGGACGACGGCCTGCGCATCCTCCACATCCGATTTGTGGCGTGCGGCATCCAACCTGCGGGCCACTTCGCCTAGGAGCACGCCGTCGTCCACGCTTGCGAGCACCCCGGCCGACTCCTTGCCGGGGATCAGGTCCTCCCATTCCAAGCCCAAGGCACCTGCGACGGCGAGCACCTCATGCCATAGGGGCGCGCCTTTGTGACAGGCGAGCATGTCTCGCATCCTGCCGTAGGACATGCCAGCGAGGGCGGCGAGCGTGTGCACGGACAGTCCGCTGCGATGCCGTGCGTCATCCAACAGTCGGATGATCCGGGTGTCGTCCTCGTTCCAATGAGTCTCCGTCTTCATGCGTTCATTTTCGTCTTTGTGCGGGGGATGAGTCAAAACGCGACACGCTGGTGTTTGCGCCAGACCATGTGATGGACGTAACCTCACGCATGTCGCATACGCGACCAGCTGGACGCGCGGACGCGACATGTGCGCGACACGCCGCACACGCGGTCCGCAACATGACATAATGACCAAGGCAAGAGAAAACAACCGAAAGGACACAGGCATGGACACCAACACCCATGAGCAGACGAACACCACGAGCAGCGCGAAGCACGACGACACGCGCATCGTCACCCGGCACGGAACAGTCCGCGTCACCGTCCAACCCATCACGGACGGCGACTAGCATGCCGCCGACCCTCGAACGCCAGCCCGACGGCACGTTCGCCATCCGCATGGACGGCATCACATGGCGTGGATTGGACGCGCTCGGCGCATACGGTGTGCTCACCGGCCTGCAGGCGAACGGGCGCACCATCCGTCCCGGACAGGCGGAAAGCCTCCTCGACACCGTGCGCGCACGTTGAAACACCCTACGCGGGGTGTGCCGTAGACTATACTGGAATCAGAATCGCATACAGTCAACACGCCCCCACGGGGGCCTGTCATCGGAGGGAGTCGCGGAGTGCAGGAAGCCACGCAGGAAGCCATTCGGAAAACCATCGCAGCGGCATTGGCGGCGGTCGGCGTGAGCGTCGGCACGGGCATGCTCCTCACGGGCGTCGCGTCCGCGCAGCAACCGCAGGGGCAGGAGGCTGGGACGCCCGCGGCTTCCCAATCCGAGTCACCATCGGATCAGCCGTCCGCCGAGCCATCCGCATCATCGTCCGAAACCGCCACGCCAACCGACCAGTCATCCACCCAGCCTTCGGACGAGCCGACCGACGAGCCGGCCATCACATGGCAAGCCGACATCGACAGCACCCCCATCCCCCTCACCGCGCTCACCGACGGCGTCCTCACCGCGACACACAACACCCAGACCCCGCCGCCCGACAGCATCACCGCCACAAGCAACGACGGCACCAGCATCACCCTCACCAAACCCACTCAATACGACACGCGCGACGACACCGGCACACCCGGCACCGTCCGCCACACCAGCACACTCGACTACACCGCGGACGCAAACGGCACACAGCCAGCCATCCGCATCACCATCAACGCCGAATGGACCATCGGCACACCCCTCACCGTGACAAGCAGTGACGGGCACGCCAACGGTTTCACCAGCACCGGCCCCGACACCGCCGAAACCACCATCACCCTCACGGACCCCACCACCAAAACCATCACACTGAGCGACGGCACCACACTGCCCGTCGAATGGCAGGACACGCCCACCCTCACACCCAACCCCGATGGCAACGGTCTCACCATCACCCACACGGGCACAGCCACCGGCGACACGTCAAGCGTCGACGGACACCAATGGCGCGTCACCGTCCACACCACCAGCAGCACCCTCCAGACATGGACCGCCCACATCGACGGACACGACACGCGCGCCAACACGCTCGCTGACGGCACACAGACACTCACCACAAGCCTCACCCACCAGCCGCCCGCAACCATCACCATGACAAGCAGCGACGGACACACCCTCACCCTGCCCGGCACAACCACCGGCATGAACCTCACCGGCACAGGCATCCTCGGCGTCACACGCATCCAAGCCACCACCCGGTACACCCTGCCCGCCGACCCTGCGGACGGCACGCCCGGCATCGACATCAGCATCCCATGGACGCAAACCCAAGGCGAGGAAACCCTCCTCAACCTGTCCGACGGCAGCAGCATGAGCCTGACCGGCACCGGGACCGACGAAACCTACACGGCGGAAACCACCACCACCCTCGACGACAGCAACAAACCCGCCATCCAGACCCTCACATTGAGCGACGGCACCAGCATGCCCATCGAATGGCAAGGCACACCGCAAGCCACCACACGCACCGTCACCAACCCCGACGGCAGCACAAGCACCATCACCTACATGACGCTCCAAGGCACCGCCGACACCACTCTCACCAGCCGTGCGCCCGACGGGCAGACCCTCAGCCAGCATGCGCACATCACCATCTGGGCGAGCCGCGCACAAGACACGCACTTCACCCTCCTCAACGTGAAAACCACCAGCCCGCAAGGCGAAACAAGCAGCATCCCCCTACCCTCCGACCATGGGACCAGCATCACCCTCACCCTCCCGCACGCGCAACTCACCAACACGTTCACCCTCGAAACCGAACACGGCGTGGACGCCACCATCAGCCCCATCACGCAGACACTCAACACAGACGGCAGCCGCACCCTCAGCATCACCGCGAACAACACCCCGTGGACCGTCACACTCCGATTCCAAGCAGCCGACATCCAAGCCGACAGTCCCGCACGCCTCACCGGCATCCACGTGCAAGCGGACGGCAGGCACGCCACCGGACCCCTCATCGACAACTGGGACCCCAACCGCCTCTCCTACACGCTCACCATCGGGGAAAACCAGCCAAGCCCGTACATCCTCCCCACGTACGACCCGCAGCAGGTGACCGTCACGCCGCTCGGCGTCACCAAGACAGCGGACGCGACCAGCATGGAATGGAAAGTCACGAGCCTGTCCACACAGGAGACACGCACCTACCGTGTGACCGTAATCCGCCAGCATGCATGGAAGACAGCCGTCGAAACGTTCACGCCAGTCGATCCGACAGCCATCACACCCGACACGCAGCCTACGGACAGCAAGGACACCACGTTGGAAAGCGTCGGCTGGACCGCCGTGGACGGCACGTACACGCCCATGCAAGGCGACTCATGGCAGATACCCGAAGGCGGCGTGTTCGCATACAAGGCGAAGACCGGTCAGACAGTCAGCGTCAGCAGCCGCCGCACCACCGGCATGACGTTCGAATACACGCTCACCGTCCTGCCCGAAGACCATTCGCAGCCCGTCGGACAGCATACGGTCACCGTCACGTACATCACCGCGAAAACACACGAAGCTCTCTTGCAGGGGCTGTCGGTGAACGGGCGAACCATCAACGGTTTCGACCCCGGCAAGCATGAGTACACGGTCAGCGTGAACGACACGGACAAGTGGACGCTCGACGCCCTGTACGACAAGACCACGGGAATGACCGTCAGCGTCAGCAAGACAGGGCAGACAGCGACCGTCACCGTGACCAGCGGCGACGGGCTCACCAAGACCGTGTACACGGTGCACGCCGACAAAACCCCCCTGCCCCTGCCCACTGATGGCGTGGGCGGCACGATCGGCATGGGCGGCAGCACGCTCGCCAGCACGGGCAGCATGATCCGCGGCATTCTCATCGGCACGCTCGGCATGCTCGGCATGGGCGTCGGCCTGCATACGGGCGCCCGACGCATGCACGGCATGCGGCACACGGCACGACAGGATTAAGGAGGAGACGGGTTTGAAACACGCAGACACACTATTGCACGGGCAGAGACTGGCCGCGTTCACGATCACGATCGCACTCATCCTGACGAGCATCCTCACAGCAAGTAGCCTGTTCGTGCTCGCACAATCACGGGAAGGTGACGGCATGCCGGTCATCGGCACGCTTCCCGACGGCGAGCAGGGAAGCACGGTCACCATTCGCCCCGCGTTGGACGACGAGACGCTCATCGGACAGACCACATCATTCTGGACGCTTACCGACGGCATGGCGCGCGACAGTCTTGCCGACGTGGGAGTTCCCGCATCCGCTGACCCCGTCGGACAGCTCGCCGGCATGATGAAGACGGCGGACGCGTCCACCGTCATGCGCATCCTGTCCGCCGTGAAGGCCCGGGCGACTGACGGCACGCATGATCCCGTGGGCGTGTTCAAGGGCGAAGGGTCGGCGCGCATCATGGACGGCACGTATTTCGCGGCCGGTTCGCAAGGCACGATGACCGTATTCCGGGCGCCCGACACACTGTACATGGCCGGATTGGTGGATACGGGGCATGTGACGGAGCAGAATGCTGTGGAAGAGCAACAGCAGTTGGTCACGCCCGACACCACGGATAATGTGGATAGTGTGACGGCTGGTGATACTAGCGTGAATGCCAAGCCGTCCGATACGACGGCGGACGCAGTGTTTACTCCGGCCGTACTCAGGTCTGCCCCCACGGGCACGGCACGCAATGCCGGATACGATAACAATGATCTCAACAACAGCAAGTTCCAGGTGTACAGCGACTATACCATTAGCAGTGATGGTATGAACTACGGGGACTACTTCCTGTACGGTGCGACGGACAACGGCATGCGCATCGTGTGCATCGACCCGCTGAACAACACGCCAAATAACGGAGCATGGTACTATGCGCGGACGGTCACCGAGGCAGACTCGCTTGGAAGCTCCCAAGAACCGGCCGTCCCGGCCGTCCCTTTGAACGTCGTCATTGATTCCACAAACGGGCGCACCAGGTACACGCGTTTGCAGAACACCCTGTACTGGGGGTACGGCGGCCCCGGGTACACGAATGGCATACAGGTAGCCAAGCAGGGTGGCTCGTCGTACAAGGACGATGGTAAGACGCTCTACAGCGTTGTCAGGAAAGCCTATGGGCTCACGCAGGGAAAGGATGATGAGACGATCCAGCTGCTCGCCCAGTTCTACACGCACTTGTACATATGCGCACTCCTCGGACGCGGCAATATGAACAGCCATGCCTTCCCTAACGGCGTAACGGCGAAGTATCAGGGAACCCCCGAGTACAAAGCGATCATCACTGATTTCCTTGAACCCAAGTCCATTGATGATGCAGGAGGCCAGGCCAAGCACATGGAACTCGTGGAACTCCGGCCCGAAGATCCGAACAACGTCAACCATAACTACGCCAATTGGGGGTACACGAAGTACCCAACGGCCCAGTGGATGATCGGCTTCCGCTGGCACGATTACAACCTCTCCATCACCACGCAAACCTGGGCATCCCCCGTCACATGGGACAGGACCGGCAAGGAATCCGCAAACCCGAACACAGCGGACAAGAACGCTATATATGGTGAGAACCTACCTTGCACCACCAGCGAGGCGTCCGACGGAACATGGTCAAGCAACGACGACTGCTTCCACTTCTACGAATCGGTTCATGATGCCATCACCATCCACAACACGGGCGCGAGCGACAAACCCAATGACCATTGGAACCTCACGGTATGGTTCAACATGCTCACACCGAATGGCAAGGACCCGAAGACTGGCAGAGAAGGCACGCATTACAGCATGGCACTGAACTCGGTAGACTTCAGCGAAATAATCGGCGTCAACCAATCGTATACATTCAATTCAAGCGACGTCAAACCAAGTGAGGTGATAAAGAAAGGCAACACGAACCTACGCGACGATTACGGTCACCCATACAACGAAAACGAGGAAGGGCATTGGCCCAGGAACTCGAAGTTCTGGTTCGATGTGACCCTAGGACCGAAGGAAGGTGCGACCGTCTACGGTAACGCGGAATCGCTGCATGAAGGCGCCAGCCGCGACCCTAAAGAGGGGGTCACGAAGAAGGTCACGCTCAAGGACCCCGTGGAGGCGTTTTCCACTCCCGGTACCCGTCTTGGTTTGAAGACGGAGTTCCGTTCGGATTCCGGCAGGAAGGACAAGGACGGGGAAACGGTCTGGGACAAAGGGAAGGCTCCCGCATTGGGCAAGTCGCAGCCTGTCCTTGACCATCTGCGCATCAACCCGTTGGATAGCGTCCTGTCGGGCGGCCGGCTGGATTGTGAGTTCACGTTGAGATACTCGCCCACGGGTTACGGTCAGGACGTGAAGGCGTCCAAGACGCTGGAGAAGATCGAACCGATCAACGGCACATGGCTGCAGGGCGAGGATCATGAGACGGATTCCCCGCAGTTCACACCCACAGACCTGGGCATGAAAGCGTGGATGCCGGGCTACTACTGGTTCGACGTGACGGTGACGCGTGCGAGTGTCGCAACGGCACCGGGGTTGAAAGCGGACTCGTACTCGCATGAAGGCGCGCAGGACACAACCGAAAAATGGACGATTCAAAGAGTCCCGCCGGAAGGTGCCGCCAAGCCGTCCATCACATCGCAGACGGTCGACGCGAACGGCAAGACCCTCGGCAACACCACGCGCCTTCACGACGGCAAACCCAGCAAGGACAAGGTCACCGTCACCCTCAGGCCCACCACACCCGGCATCACCGTCAGCGGCGTCACCCTCATCGCCCGAGGCGAACTCTGGTGGTCGCCCACTCCAGGTGCGCAAGGCCAGCAACCACCCGTAGGTGCACGCAAGGTCACCGACCTCACACCCCTGCGCGCCACACCAGAGATGCTCGCCGACGGCACCGAGACCCTCACATACGACCCCGCATCCGACCCCAAGGTGAAGGGGCTGGAAGGACTCGGATCCGGCTACTACACGTACGTGTGGAGACTGTCCAAGGCGGACCTTGGCGGGCAGACGGCCACAATTTCATGGCAGGCCGCAGGCCGGACCGTGACCGTCACCAACCCCGCCGATCAGACCGTCCAGGGCTTTCCAATCAGCGGCATCATCCGCGACGGGTGGCAGCCCGCGCGCGAACAAATCCAACAGGACGCGCAATGGACCCTCAGCCTCACCAAGACCACATGCACCGGCGACACCAGCAGCGCATGCACATGGAACACGAAACAACCCATCCAAGGCGCCAAACTCACCCTCACCGAAACCGACGCCAGCTGGAAACCCAAGAAAGGCGGACAAACCATCACCCTCACCACCGGCAAGGACGGCAAGGCGAACACCGGCATCCAGCACATCGGCAGCGGCGAAACCCGCTACTACACGCTCACCGAAACCAGCGTGCCCAAACCCTACGCGAAACCCCGCAACGGCGCATGGCACGTGACCGTCACCCAGACCCCCGGAACCCGGGGCGCGCACATCACCATGCAAGCCACGGGCGACGCACTCCAAAACGGCACGCCCCACGCAGCCAGCGGCACCCTCACCGCGAACACCGCGACAGGCGTGCAAAACCAAGCCGAGGCATGGACGGCGGAAATCGGAAACCTCCGGCCCACGCTCACCATGCCACCCCAGACCGGGTGGACGCATGACGCGGGACGCCTCCTCGCCATCGGCATCATCACCACAATCGTGACGGGCATGGGAATCGCGTTCGCCCTGCACCGCCGCCACACCCATGCGACGAACATGGGACGGCACGAAGCATGAACGCACCATCAGAAGATCAAGGAGGACACATGCCCATCGCACGGCAAATGTTCACACGGGTCATGGCAAGCGCCGTGACCATGGCATGCCTCGCCACGCCATTCGCTTTCACGCGCACCGCGTGGGCGGGACAGACCAGCGCGGAAGCAGGCAATGCCACCAGCACGAGCAGCCAGAATCCCGTCGGCGCAGCCGCCACCGAAAACCTCGTGCAAGGCGGCGCGCTCGACATCATGGTCAACGCCGCCGGATCGCAGGAAGGCGGTTGGAACACTCTCGAAGGCAGGCAGCTCACCGCATACAAGCTCGCCGATTACGTGGACGGAACGTTCCACAACACGGGCGACAAGCAGGCGGACGGCGTCGCCGTCGACACACCCGATGCGCTCCGCACGCACCTCGACCGTGTGCTCGCCAAAACCACCAGCGTCAAGGACGGCAAGGTCGAGAACCTGCCCGGCTGGGAGGACGCGGGACGCGACCCCATCGCATGGATGGGCGGCTTCCGGCAGGCCACCGGCAAGAACGACCAGGCGGCAGGCACATGGGGATACGGTTGGAACGAAAGTGGCTACCAGAAGGACGGTGTGAACAGCCCTGGCAAAGCGCTTGTCGGTAGCGTGCGTGAATTCTCCGACAACCTCCTCATCGATTCCGCTGCGTTGAACGCCGTCAAGGGCCAGCCCCACTCCCAGACCGTCACATGCACGCACGCCGCCACCTGCAAGGTGACCGTGCCCAGCACAGGCGTGTACCTTATCATCGACAGTGGCGCGGGACTCGACAAAACCTACAAGAGCCCGAAGAAGGATGCGAACGGCAACGCTTGCGTCACCAAGAAGAACATCCTCTCCAGCCAGTCGATGATCGTGCCCACTCAGGCGGACGCGAAGGACAAGGCCGCAGGCACCACGGACGGCACGCGCCTCGGTTCCGTCGGCAAGCTCGGCGTCATCACCATCAAGAATCAGGCGGGCGAGGACGTGGAACCATGCGGACAGGCTAAGTCACTCGACGGAAGCAAGCCGGAAGGCATGGACGCGAATGATCACGGTAGCGACGTTGGCGACACCATCCCGTACATCGTGCATTACGATGTGCCCGACCTGAGCAAGTACAAGAACGCTTTCGATAATAAGGATAAGTGGGTGTACACATACCGTGTCATTGATACGACCAGCAAAGGCTTGAGGATTAACGACGGCACGCTCTCCATCACCATCCCCGGCACGTACGGCGACACCGTGACCATCACCCCCACCAAGGTCGACAAGCTGCCCGACGCATGGACGGACGTGTCCAAGTCCACGGGCGACGGTCAGCCGAACGAACCTGATGCATGGTATGCAGTCGAACGTGATTACCTCGGCAACAAGGATGCGACTCATCTCGTCATTGGCTTGGGACGCTGGCTCGTGAAGAATTACGGTGAGATTCGCGGCACGGACAATACGCACACCCTCTACCAGCATGAGATGACCATCAAGTACACGGCGACAGTCACGCCCGCCGCCCTCGACAATGGCAATAAGGTGTGGAACGATAATTACGTTAAGTACTCCGACCTGACGAACTCGGGTATTACGTTCGACACGCCGCACACGAAGATCAAGCAATGGCTGTATGACATCGACCTGACGAAGAAGAGCAGCACCAGCCTCGCCGGCTTGCAAGGCGCGAAGTTCACAGTTAAGTACAAGCGTCTGGACTATGGCAACAATCAGCATAATACCGACATGAAGAAGGAAGATACGCCCCTCTCATGGGTCGAGCTTGGCAGCGGCACAGGTATATACCGTCTGGCTACCGCAGAGGATAAGACTGGCACTACGACGATCGTCAAGAGCGGCAAGAACGGCAAGCTTGGTTTGCACGGTGTGGACCTCGGCACGTACACGCTCACCGAAACCGAAGCATACCCGAACTACCGTAAGCTCCAGAAGTCGGAGAGCATCATGGTGAACGCCACGTTCATCAACCACGGCTTTACGAGCGAAACCACGAAGGACGGGCATGTCATCGCAACGGACACGTATCCCGCCCACCAGACCGCCGCAGTGCTCACCATCAGCCAGGAAAACCAGGTGCTCGGCCAGAGCATGTTCACGTTCAGCAAGGGCGTGAAGAAGGAAGGCCTGTCGTTCCGCACATGGAGCGAGAACAAAAAGAATTTCGTCCCAGTGGACGAATCCAGCAAAGCGCTGAAAGCCATCTGGGGTGCCCCGACCGACCAGAAGGGCAATGTGTACCCTGATGCACAGGGCTTGATGCTCCAGACAAAGGACGGCGCGTATGTCGCGGATGACAAGACCAACTGGCTTGACATGCAGCTCACCTTGCGCAACCAGCCGAATAATGTGATGCTCGCCCAGACAGGCGCTCAGATCATGTTCGGCGTGACCGGCATGCTGGGCATCATCCTCGTCGGCACGGGTATTACCCTGCTCGTCCGTCGCCGCATGATGGAAAGCCGCGCGTGACCATGATCGACGCCGTAAGGAGCGGCAGTTCGGGGGCGGCATCGTGGAACATGATTCTGCGTGCCGCCCCCGCGCATATTCGCCGCCGCAAACGACTGACACGCCTCACCGTGCTTGGTGTTGCGTGCAGTCTCATGGGCGCGCTGTTGCTCCTCATGCCAGCGCTCATCCTGTATGCGCAAATGCCGCGCACGCCCCAGGCTACTGACGTGGAGTCCCTCGCACAGGACACGGACATGTTTGACCGTGCCAGCGCATACGACAACAAGCTGCTTCAGGATCCGACGGTGGCGACAGGAGAGGCACCGGACCCGTTCACCGATAGCCAGCAACCCGCCTACGAGTCGGACACGGATTACCAGTCGCAGCTCGGCATGGGCGACTCGATGGCAAGCATCCGCATCCCCAAGATTGGTGTGGACCTTAACATCGGGCATGGTACAGGCGCGGGCACGCTCACGCATGGCGCGGGCCATGTGTACGGGACGACGCTTCCCGTGGGTGATCCGGGCAACAGTGTCATTGCAGCGCACCGTGGTCTGGGCGTGAGCCTCCTGTTCTACCGGTTGGGTGAGCTTGGCGTGGGGGACATGGTGTACACGCAGGCGGGCGAGAGGTCGGTCGCATGGCGTGTGGTGCGCATCCTGCGCGTGGATCCAGGCAGCACGCAGGAGCATGAGGCGTTGCAAGCGGACGCGTCACATACCCTGCTGACCTTGTACACGTGTGATCCGCCGGGCTTGAACACAAGGCGTTTGCTGGTGGTGTGCGAGCGTGTGCCGTGGGTGGATGCTGTGAGCGTGCCCGGTCAGGTGGATTGGGGGCAGGGTGTGCTCGCGGGCGGTCTCGCGGGTGTGCTCGCACTGGGTTTCCTGCTGGTGAGCGTGCGCGCGGGTGTGCCGATGAGGCACGCGCGACGCCGGTGAAACGGGAACCCGCGTGCTTGCGTTCATAACGCCGCATGGCGTAGAATATCAGCCGAAACGGTAAAAAAATCACAAGATACCGTGAAAAAATCGCCGTTAGATTGGAATTCGCAATGATACGCCTCACCATGCTACGGCTCGACGGGACGAAAAACATCCGGCACGGCACCATCAGACTCACCCACGATCCGACCATCGGAAGCGTCACGGGAATCTACGGTCCGAACGGAACAGGCAAAACCACCGTCATCGAAACCATCCGCACCCTCCGCCTCCTCATGCTCGGCGCGCCACTCGACGGGGAACAGGCAAGCATGCTCGTGCAACGCACCCCCGACCCGCACGAGCCACGGCAGGCGACGATACACGCTGAATTCCTCATCGACGGCACGCCCACCGCATACACCGTGGTCCTCGCCACCGACGGCAGCGGGCTGAAACCCGAACGCGAAACCATCACCATCCGCAAGAACGGCGCACGCAAACGCACCCTCATCGACTGCTGGATGCTCCAGAACACGGAAACCGGGTTGCTCACACCCGTGACGGCACCGGCAGGCGCATGGAACAGCCTCACCGCGACAGCACACACAGGCGACTACCTCACGCAGGAAGCGGCACTCGCCCACAGCCAGCATCGCAGCCTCCTGTTCTCACCCGGTTTGCGCGACAGGCTCACCCGGTTGTCCGGGCTGCTCCACTCCCAGACCATGCTGCCAGCCGCACGGGGGAAAGCACTCGCCGATAACCTCGACCCGCTGCTGCACACGCTCACACGCCTCAACTCCTACGCCGAACACGGCATACGGACTGTTACCACACGGCAGGCCGCAAGCGTATGCTTCGGATACACGCCGTTCATGCACGACGGACGGTTCGACATCCTCGACATCGGCCGCCCATGCTTCGTGCCCGCCGGAATGCGCATGGAAATCGACCGCATGATACGGCAGGCGAACACCGTCCTACCCACGGTCATCCCCGGGCTCACCCTGCACTGCGACATGAAGGACGACACGGACGACGAGGGGCATGAAGGCGTGCGCGTGTTCCTCTACTCGCAGCATGACGGGACGCGCATACCGTTCTGGGCTGAATCGGAGGGAATCCGCCGCATCATCGGCATCCTGTCGCTGCTCGTCCGCATGTTCAATGAACCTGACACCCTCATAGCGGTGGACGAACTCGATTCGGGGATATTCGAAATACTGTTGGGCGACATGCTCCGCACTCTTGCGAACCGTGGGTTGGGGCAGCTTGTGTTCACTGCGCACAACCTGCGCGTGCTGGAGGTCCTCGACCGCAGGTCCATCGTGTTCTCCACGACGGATCCGGACGACCGTTTCGTCAATCCGACGGGCGTGCATGCGGGCAACAACCTCCGCGACATGTACATTCGGGCGGTGAGCATGGGTGACGGCAACGGTCTTGCGTCGCGTACCGTCAGGTCGCATCTTGCCGTCGCGCTCATGCAAGCGGGGGAGGATGCGGAGTGAACGCGCGTCAGGAGTGCGTTGACGGCAGGCATCGTCTGCTGGCGTTGTACCGGTTCGTCGAGGAGAGGTGCACGTTGGGTGAAGGCGCGTCATGTGAGGCGATGCGCCTGGCGGGCGTTTCGTATGATGGTGGGCGTGTGCGTTTCAGCGATCTGCCGGAGGATGTGAGGTCTGCCGTGCTTGCGTATGGCGTGGGCGTGTGCACGGATGCAGTCGGGTGACGATGGGGCGGTGCGCGCGTGGGCTGCGGGTTTGCGTGCGCACCATCTGCTGTGAAACAGGTGCCGACACACCCCTCTTCCCAAGACGGTTGGATCGGCGCATAATGGGAAAACAAGACGGAAGGGAGGACACTTCGATGCAACGACTCAACCCGACGGCCATAAGCGACTTCTACATCACCCTTGCGAACGCAGGGGATCCCGATGAAGACGACGGCATGACCAACCTCAAGCTCAACAAGCTCCTCTTCCTCACGCAAGCGGCAAGCCTCCAACGATACGGGCGCACATTGTTCGACACTCCCATCGAAGCATGGAAATACGGTCCCGTCGTCCGCCCCGTATACGAGAAATACAAGGAATACGGACGCGACAGCATACCCACCCCAAGGAGCGGATTCGACTGGAGGACGCTCGACCCGGACATCCTGAACCTGCTGTGCGACGTGTACGCCGCCTATGCCGTGGATTACACGGGGACCGGCCTGATGCGTCTCACGCACATGCCGGGCACACCATGGTCGGACGTGTACGAGCCGGGCGAGAACAGGACCATCAGCCCCCAGCGCATACTGCAATGGGTGTCGGCGCATCCATTGCGCACCAATACGCCGCCCATGCCGGAACGGATGGTGGAGCAGCCTTCCTTCACTCCGGATGGTGAGGTCATGCTGCCGGCCGATTGGATGGACGACTGACCGTGGATGGCATGCCGCGCGCATGGGATGTGTGGTTCTATCCGTTTCCATTCACGGAGGATCGGAAGTTGAGGAAAACACGACCGGTCGTCGTCAAATCCGTGTTGGGGGAGTCGTGCACCGTGTTGTATGTGACGTCCGTCGTGGAGAAGCAGGATTTCCCTGATTTTGTGTTGCTCCAGGAGTGGTGGAACGAGGGTTTGTCCAAGCCGAGTGCCGTGAGGTGTTTCCGTGGGCTTGCCATGCCTGTCGCGGAGTTGCGGCGTTCCGGGCGTAGGGTCGGCGTGCTGTCTCCCGTGGACAGGGTGGATGTGATTCATCGGCTTGGCCGGTTCAGCGTGTGAGCGTGCTGTCGTGTGTTGGACAACCAACTACAGTGGTACTATATTTGATACCATGACAAGCGTCGGGAAAATCATCGAGAACATGCGACGGAACCCCAACGGGATACCGTTCCAAGACCTATGCAAGGTATGCGAACGGTATTTCGGAACACCACGGTGCAACGGAACCTCGCATCGCGTATACCATACGCCTTGGAAAGGCACCCCATACGTCAATATCCAACCTACTCACGACGGAATGAGCAAACCCTACCAAGTGAAACAGGTGCTCGACGCATTGGAGAAGAAAGGAGCGCTCCGATGAACACCGTGGCACAATACGCCGATCATTACGCCTATCGCGTGCAATGGTCGGAGGAAGACGGGGAATACGTGGGAACGGTCGTGGAATTCCCGGGTCTCAGCTGGCTTTCACTGACACCGGGAGAAACACTCGACGGCATCCGTCGGGTTACGGGCGAATGCGTGGAGGACATGCTGGCGCACGGCGAACAGCCGCCGCAACCATTGTCCGACCGTTCGTATTCAGGACGTTTCAACGTGCGTATCACGCCTGACGCGCATAGGCGGCTCGCGTTGGAAGCTCAGGAGGAGGGTGTGAGCCTGAACCATCTGGTTGCCGAACGCCTTGCTGTCTGACCGGTTTGGCGACAGCTGTTGCCTGAGGCGCGGTCGGACTAGCGGTTTTCGTGTTGTTTTGGCGGAACCCATGTCGCGTTCCGCCAATATCCTTGGAATGTTAGCGTTTCGGATACTGTCAAGTAAGCATGGTCATGCCAAGCTCGAAGCGCCATCGGACAGCCGCACAGGAACCAGGATGGTCAGCGAGTCGGGTGCATGCGATGTGCGCAGACGTTGGACACCCGGGGGACGCGCGCATTGCACATGCGGTGTGCGTTCGGTATGCTTTTCTTTTGATGAAGCCGGGCGTCGCCCGGTTCGCAGAAGCCGCTCGTCGGATTGGTCCGATGGAGCGGCTTCTGCGCATCTGGCGGAGGCGACCGAACCAAGGCAATGGTTTGGAATCCGGACCGTCGGGGAATGGATGCTTGCCGTCCGCGTGTTGCAAATGCCCGTATCCTATGAGACGGTTTCAGATTCTGAACGCTCGCATGCCGCAGAATCTGAAACGGTCCGGCTTTCTATGTCGGCGATGAGCGTTATCTCAACGACTTGCCGGATGAATATAGGAAAGCCACTGAATCGTGAGACATGGAATGTCGGCGGGAAAAGCAAGGGCTGCTGCAGCGACCCGGGAGAACCCCTTCTACAACTGGGTAGAGGAACTGATTCCAATTATGCCAACCGAACAGCATGAATTGTGTCGTGGGATGCGTGTGTTTGCAAGGGTTTCCACACGTTTTTTGACAGCATGCGGTTTGCGGATAGTGTGGATTGTGATCAGCAAACGCGCGACAGGCTTGTTACCTCGCCTGTCGTGAAGAGAGAAAGGAACCCAAGATGGGAAGACGATCAAACACAGGCGGGACAGTCCGTCCTCTTGTGGTGATGCTGGCGGGTGTGCTCGCATGCGTATTGTGCGTGGGGGTTGTGCCCGTGCCCACCGCCACGGCAGGAACCGTGGATGACGCGCAGGCGGCGTATGACGCGGCGCTCGACGCGAAACGGGAGACGGACGCGCGGGTCACGTCGCTGAAAGCAGCGGGCGAAAGGGCCGTCGCACAGGAGGCGCTGGGATCCGTCGGCTATTTCAAGGACCGGCAGGGCGTGTCAGGCGGCGCATACCGCGTGTTGACCGATCCGACGGTGACGCGATCCAAGTACCTGGAGCAGATCCATGCGGGTGCGGAGGGGGATGCGACGAGCCTTGCGAACGTGGAGCGTGCGCTCGGGTACATGGAGCAGTTCGAGGCGATCCGCGCGTCGGAGGGCCTGTCGTCGGTCCCCGTGAGTGACGTAGTGATGGCTGTCGGCGAGGTGCACGCCGACTGGACGCGTTATTTGGTTGATACCACGGGCGTCATTTCTCATACGCATGAATACAACACTCGTGATATTCTAAGTGCAAGCTCCGACACGCCGAGTAGCCAACCGTACGATGTTTTGTATTACCAGGAGAAGGAACTGGCCCAGAATCCTACGGCTGACTTCGATGCCATCGGCCATTACTTGAACATCATCGTCGATCCGATTAAAGCTACCGGCATCGGCGTCCTTTCTAATAAGGACGACACAATCGTTTTCGCACAGGATTTTCTCGATGATGACGTCGTCGAATCGAACCTCGATCAGGAGGAGATCCGCTCCCAGTCCCTGAACGACCCCAACTCCTGCGAAAACAACTTGGTGCACGGCTGCAAGGAGTACGAGGCCACCGACCTCTCCAAGGGGAGCCGTACTATGTCTGTGGCTGACTGGAAGAAGGACTTCGAGGCCTACCGTGACGGCCTCGAGAAGGACGCGGTGCCGTACCGGCAGGCCCTGGACGCGCAGAAGCGTGCGGCGGACGCGCTGGACGCGGCGAGGAAGGCTTTGGACGCGGCCCGCAGGACCGCCGCGGACCCGTCGTCGAAGCCTTCTACTCAGCCCAGCAAGCCTTCCACGGAGCCTTCCAAGCCTTCTACTCACCCCAGCAAGCCGACTACGGAGCCTTCCAAGCCAAGCACGGAGCCTAGCAAGCCGAATACACAGCCGAGCAAGCCGGGCACTCAACCGTCCAAGCCGAGCAGTCAGCCGTCAACTCAGCCGTCGTCGGAGCCTTCCAAGCCCAGCAAGCCTTCCACGAAGCCGAGCAAGCCGAGCACACCGACCACGCAACCATCCAAGCCGTCTGCTTCAAGCACGCCCAGCGTGGCGCATCAAGACGTGTACCGCGTGTACAACCCCAACAGCGGCGAACACTTCTACACGGAAGTGCAGGGTGAACGCGACTGGCTCGTCCGCTTGGGCTGGCATGACGAGGGCGTGCTCATGCAAGCCGTCGTGAACGCAGCCGACGGGCAGCCGATGTACCGTCTCTACAATCCGAACAACGGTCTCCACCATTACACGGAGGTCGCGGGTGAACGCGACTGGCTCGTCCGCTTGGGCTGGAACTACGAGGGCATCGCCTACTATGCAAGCGAATCGGGCACGCCCGTGTACCGTCTCTACAATCCGAACAGCGGACAGCATCATTACACATGGAGCGCTTACGAGCGTGACGTGCTGTCCCGTTTGGACTGGAACTACGAGGGCATCGCCTGCTACGGGTACAAGGCGTAGCCTGTCGGCCGTCCGATGATGGGGCGGCGTGGGATTGGGAGGTTTGCTTCCTATCCCGCGCCACCCTTTTCTTTTGCCTTCCCGCGCGAAAAAGCGAGCATTGGCAAAAGCGGCGTATGAACGCGAACGCCAGCGCATGGCTGATGACCCAGCCTTCGCTGATCAGGTGCGTGCCAAAAGACATGCAAAGTACATGAGGCATCGTGCGAGGATGTGATTCCTCCCCACGGCCAAGGACGGGGGCACCCAACCGCGCCGCTCTGGTGGATTTGTTCAGGTTGACACGGGCGACGCGCAGGCGATTATCTTGCCGTCCGGCACCTCTTTTTTCCCGCATCCGTTAGGTTGTTTTGACATTCCGCTGGAGCAGGGTAGTGTTGATGCTGTCAAAAGGAAAGACAACACGACCAGAAGGACACACCATGATCGCCATCAACAACATCTATGACCTGCTCCACCTGCTCTATGACGTGCTTGGCGACGAGTACGACGAGGAAGTGACCAACGGTGAATGCCTCGACGACACCATCAAGGTGACCAAGCAGGGTTCCACGAACGCCATGTACATCGGCTTCGACGAACATTACCCGTCCGTCATCGACGCGACCGTGTGGGACGAACCCGAAGGCTATCACGACCGCTACGATGACTGGCCTGTCAGCGAAGGCATCTATTGGGACACGGAGGACGAGAATCTCACGCCTGAAACCATCGCAGCGGACATCGAAAAGGAGTTCTAGCCCGTAGCGGCGGCGGCAACCGCATAACCCGTCACTTTTGAAAGGAGCCACGATGGACGAAGACATGATATGTCCACGCTGCAAGCACGAGATGCTTCAACCGCACATGCACTACGGATACATCGACTGGTGGGAATGCGACTGGTGTGGATACTCGACCGATCAGCAGGAACACATCTTTGCGGCAAAGAAGACGAAAAGAGAAAGCGAGAAGACAATGGATGACAAGACTATCGACATGGTTGTGGCGAAGCTCCACGAGCACGCTGACATACTCCGCGCCATCTACTGCGATGTGAACGAGGAGAAGTGGGTGCGCAACGATGCGTTCAGGCTGATGGGCGGCTATGAGGACGCGGCGTCTTTCGTGTCCAACCTCAAGGAGGCGCATTGATGGCGGACAAGGAGGCAGGGGCAAGGGACGCGACGCTCCACGAAATCATGGCATGGTGTGAGCAGGAAGCGGACAAGCAGTACGACCTGTATCGCACGACTTATGGTGATGAGCGACTGAGCGCCGACGCTGCCGAATACGCTTTTGAGGCGGTCGCCGAGCACTGCTGGGAAATGCTCGGACATGGCGGCTCAATGCCTCTCGAAGTCGAGAATCAATCGGAGGACGCGAAATGAACACCGAGAAAGACAAGACGCTCCACGAGATCATCGACTGGTGCACCGAATGGGCGGAGCAGCTTTGCGATGCGAGGGAAGGCGATTTTTACGCCGACTTCCTCCAAGTCGATACGCTGACGCATGTCATCGACCACTGCAAGCACATGCTCGAATGCAGTGGAACCATGCCTTCAGAAGTCGAGAATCAAGCGGAGGACACAAAATGAAACAAGAATACGATGTCACCAATGATGAATCAAAAGTCAGCGTTGTCGTAGGGGTTGCATTACGCGAAGGCGACCAAGTGATTCCTGAAACATTCAACCCCGTGGCACTCACAAAGTTTGAGCGACTAATCGGCAATAAAGGCGTGACAAGCGTGCATATCAACCCTCAACCACCAAGCACGTACAAGTTAATAGCTGGATACCTCAGAATGATGGCTGACGATTTGGAAAAAGAAGCGGAGGACGCGCAATGAACACTGATACTGACGTGGAGGCGTTCGCCCAAACATGGTGATGCGGCAACGGAAAGGAACACTGTATGGATCCGGTGAAACGGTTGGAAGCGATCAGGGAACTATGGTCCGACCCGTTGGCGCGTCTCGAAGGCAAACGCAAAGGCGAGCATGGGTGGAAGCCGGTAAGCCGCAGCCGAGCATTGGATGCGCATGGCAAACCCGCTTACGATTCCTATAGGCTTGTACGCGACTATGACGGTGATTTTGATGGCAGGTTCCCTGGACTTGCCGATTATGTGGCCGAAGTCCGGCTCGTGTTCAAGCCGGCCGAACTGGAAGACGTGGTGTCCGGCGGGTTGGCGGGTTGAACGATTGCCGTTTCTGGGTGTTTTGTTTTGCCTTGCAATCTTGGATAGAATCAAGGGTGTTTCAACAAGACTTGCGAAAGGACACACAAAATGAGGAAACTTCCCGAAACCCTTGACCCCATCACGCAATTGCATGCGTTCCATGATGCCCCGACGCACATCTGATGGCGGGGGACACGGCATGGGACATGCATCCCATCGAATGGCAGGATGCCGTGGACGCGGACGGCATCAGCCGCTACCCGAGGTATGAGGTTCGCCTTTCCGACAGGGACGGCAAGCCGCGCGCATGGCTGTTCACCAGTTCGGAAATGGAACTCGCCCTGGGGTGCGACGGGCCGCGTCCGCATAGGCTCATCGACGTGTATCATGCGTTGCGCCTCCAGTTGTTTCCCGTGGATTGGATGGTGCATTTCACGCGCACGGGGATTCTTGTCGCGTGTGGTGCGGGGGATGCGCTGCGTGTCGTGGACACGATTCGCGTGGATGGTGACATGAGTGTGGTGGGTGTGCGGCATGCGGATGGGTTGCGTGTCGTAATACCGTCGGATGTGGGTGTGTGGGATGCGGCGCCCCGTCTGGTGGATGGCCTGGGGTTGGTTTCGTTGGGGGAGTGAGGTTTCCCGTCCGGCATGCATGCCGCCGGGTGTTCGCCGCGCGATACGCGCCCCGAAAAACCCGGGGACGCATGGCGCGCCGGGTTGAAACACCCTATCCGCGTATCATATAGTGGGGCGTGACGGCACACCCGTTCGGAAAGGAAACGACACCCCTTATGCTTGCACACCCCATGATCACTTCGACCGGCGTCACCATCACGTTCACCGACCCGACCGCACCCAGTGTCACGTTCACCACACGGCAACTCCTCCACCATTGGCATGGACACGGCATGCCCACGCCCTATGACTGGGATACGCTTCTCATCCACGCTTTGGACACCCGGCTCACCTGTCATCGGACAGGCGCGTGGGACGCGGCATGCCGCGCATACCACCTCGACCCCCTGGCCCAGGCGGACGCATGAGCACGCCAACGGGAACGCAACGGTACGCGATACGCCACAAGCCCACACGCAAGGAACGCCAACGGCAGGCAAAGGAAGAGCAGCGGCGTGCACTCGACCGGCAGGACGCGCAATGGGCGATGACGCACCTGCAAACGCAGATAACCGACATGCGTGCCACGACAGGCGACAGCATGCACGTGAAGGGAAGGAAGGCACGCCGTTGGGCGTAAGCAGACTACCGTTGGAAGGCATCATCGCGTTGGGGGCGAGGCATGTGCCGGATTCGGATACGTGCACGGCGGACGAATGGTCGCACGGCTTGGCTTATTTCGACGTGGCGCCCGCCGTCCCGCGCATACGCTTGCACTCCGATCGCCGTTAGCCGTTTCATGTGGCGTTCCGGCGTGTGGTCTCGCCTTTTTCCGCGTGTTTTGACAGTGCGTGGGAATCCACTAATGTTGATCATGTCAACGGGAAAGACAACACGACCGGAAGGACACGCCATGACCAGCAGCAAGCCCACACAGGAAATCACCATCACGGTGCCCATCACGTTCCGCGTGGACAAGTATGACCTTACGTACACGTACGCGGGAGAGACTCTCTCCTCCACGGTCGAGGAGAACATCGCCGGATACGTGCTCGACCACCTCGACACCACGGGAATCGCCCGGTACATCAAGGACTTCCTCGAATCCTACGAGGGCAAGGACATTCTGACTGACGCAATCAGCGCCAACGACGATTCCGTGGATGCCGCGCTGCCCGACGGTTACAAAGAAGCCCACGAGGCCGACATGCGCGCGGAAGAGGCGGATGGGAGCGGTTACGCCATCACCGACAACATCGAGCTTCTCGACAAGGCTCTCGCCAACGCCTGACACCAACGAGTGGCGTGCAATCCGCGGGATGGGACGCGGATTGCACGCCACCGTTTCCTGTTGTGGAAGAAACGGAACGGCCAGGACACCATGCTCGACCAGCTTGTCGAAACATTCCGCCAGCCCATCGGCTGGACAGCCTCCCTCACCCTCGCCATCATCCTCATACTCGACCTGCGCGCCATCCGCCAAAACCGCATGATGCGACGGCAAGCCACATGGAAACACGCGCGCCTCACCCACGACCCGCACGCAACCAGCCGACGCCACGGCCATCACCCACGGCACGCAGCCCACGGACCGCACACGCCATTGCACGCCGCCTGACCGACTATCATGAGGAGTGACAGAACACCCAATGGAAGGACACGCCACCCCATGACAGGCACACCCCAAACCACCATCCGCCAGACACTCGACGCGCACAACATCACCACCGAACCCACCGTCAGGCAGACACTCGACGCAATGGCAATCACCCTCGCCAGCCGACAGGCAACCATCGACCGCATCGACATGACACAAGCGGAACGCCTGTTCGTCGCATGGTGCGACGCCTACGACCGCAAGCCAAGCCAAGCATCATACACCGTCATCGCACGCATCCTCGCCGACTGCACGCCCAACCCCATCGCACGCATCGACCTATTGTGGAACAGCGGCTACGCACGCTTGCACGCCATGCAAAACCATCCGACGGCGACACGCGAGATCACCCGCCCGCAGGCACGCGTGGACACCGTCCGAAACCAGTACAGCATGTTCATGTTCACGCTTGACCTGCCGAACCCAGCGCACCCGGAGATCACGTCGCGCGTCTCCTACCCGGTTCACACCGGAGATTTAGACGAGTATCTCGATTGACATCCTCCCCCGCATGAATGCGGGGGATTCCCGAACCTTTTTCTGCGTCGAGTGCACAAAAGCCGCTCCATCGGACGGATCCGACGAGCGGCTTTTGCGAACCGGGCGTTGCCCAGCTTCATCATGAAGAAGTATACCAGATGCGCGCCGTTTCAGCAACACCGTTGTCGGCGGCGCGCACGACACGCGGTTTTTTACTCTTCCAAGAGTTTGAGCGTGAGATGCTTCACGCCATGCCGTGTCATGATGAGATTGTCGCCGTCCGGCAAGCCATAACCCACGCCATCATCATCAGCCTGGCTGTCAATGTCACGCAGGCGGGCGCGCAGTCGGTCAAAACCCCTGCGGGTCAACCGCATGACCGGCGGGAAATCGAACCTCATCCCATCCTTTTTCACGCCATGCGACTTGCATGGCACCAACACAAGCCACTCATGTTCTATGGAAGCGTAGGCGGTCGGCTGCCAGAATCCACTCGCCGACTTGTACGCCCACCCCCATTCCACGAGGAGCTGGCGGATCTGGCTTTCCTTGTACCTGTGTCCCGTGTGGCTGATTGTTTTCGCGGCTTCGCGGATGAGCATGGTGTCCTGGCCGTCGAGCCAATCGTCGTAGGCTTCGACTTTCGGTGCTTGCGCCTGCAATTGCTTGGCTTGTTGTGCGGCTTGTGTTTTCGCATCATGCCAGTCCTGTACGAGGCGGAGGAACGCGTCGGGATCATTGAGCATCGTGTCCATCGTCTGCGGCGTGGCGTACATTCCGGTCTTGCGAATCGACGGGAGCACGTCGGATGTGACCCAGTGTTTGAAGTCGTGTGCCTTGGGCAGTTTGCTGGAAAGCACGAGGCCGTACAGTCCGGATTCGTTGATGACAATGGGATTCTGTTGGCGTCCGATGGAGTCACGAATCGTTACCCCATCGGTTTTATCCTCGTCGTCCACATGATCGATGACAGCCTTTCGCGGATTGCTGTATCCGAGAATTGCGCACACGTCCTTTGCAACGAACCACGGTTCGCCGTCCTCGTCGGTCACGACCCGCACGGGCATCGGCTTGCCGTCGTCTCCTTTGAACGTGAACACGCTGTCCGACGCGCCGACGGTTGCGAGGGTATGCTCGTGCCCTGTATTCTGCTGAATGGCCATGGAAAATATCCTTTCTGCTGGCCGTGCCCCTTGCGGAGTTCCAGTCCGCTTGGGGCTTTTTCTGTTGTCCCCGGCTATCCCGGGCTTGCCAATCACACTACACACGTGCCGGGGAATGTCAAAAAACGTTGCGAAACCATGCTTTTGGACCCTTGGAAGCATGGCGGTCATGGGTGCGTGCAGTCTTGGGATGCGCGGAACGCACCCGCAAACGTGCACGCCATCATGCACGCCACACGCCAAGACGAAACGAAAAAGCCCTGCCGTCCGCTGCAACAGACGACAAGGCGCAATCAGGACTGATAGCCTGTCAAACAATACCCATCATACATCAGGCGGACGGCACATCCTCCAAATCGTAAACGGGATGACTCAACTCCACCGGCAGCGCGTCCTCCACAGCACACGCATCATACCCCAACCCACGGTCGGTCAGATCAGTCACATACGATTCCAGTTCCTTCACACCACCCTCCGTCAAGCCAAGGTGAAGGATAGCCGCCTCACACGCTTCCGTCTCGATTACACCGTTGGTGTATGCGTCGCAGAACGCGAGCACCGGCATCACCTCCTCCTCATGGAGGCACCTGCAGGAGTAATGCTTGTCGTACAAGCGTTGCACCTGCACGCCTATCCATTTGAGCTGACGGCGCGTCAACCCGTCGAACCCGGGATGCTGACGCAACGTAACCTGCCCACTGTCTGACTGTTGCATGATGGCTTTCCTTCCAACCAATGGCTGTTGCTGACACCCCCTAGAGTAAACCACCATGCAGGAATGTCAAAACACCCTATCAGCACCCATCACAACCACTTCGCATCATCATCCACACCCGGCAAACCACCCTGCGCACGACGCGGCACAGCAGCAGGCGACGGCAACAACAACACGCCATCCGACCCCACCTCCACACGCACACCCGGATACACCACACGCACCTTCCCCACAGCACGACGAAACTTCAAACGAAAATTCTTCATGCTCGACACACCATCACCAAACCGCGCATACAACCAATCCCAATCCAAACGCACAGGATGCCTCAACCCACCCATGCTGCCCGACAACCACACATACACGTCATACGGCAACACACTCCGCCCCGACAGCAAAAACGACGCAGCCCGCGTATCAAACGGCGCACTCTCACGCGACAAACGCACCCACACATCCTTCGTCAACACAAAAGCCGCACCACCCTTCGACGGATCATCCGACCCCTCCGCCAAACGCACAGCCTCCACCAACGGCAGGCTCACCGAATCCCGGTAAGTCACACCCCCATCCTCACTCACCACACGCACACTGATATGACTCGCCAACAGCAACCGCAACTGCTCCTGCAACAACAACGCCGTCGCACCACCATGCGACAACCCCAATTCACTCGCCAAACGGTGCATCGACGGAATCACCACCATACGCCGCTCAGGATCCACCGTCCCCGTGCGCCGCCCCGCGCTCATGCGAATCTGCTTCGCCATCCACGCCATGATGAGACGCGGATACTTCCCCGCGGGAAAACGCCGCTCATGCGTCGCCGGATCGATACCAGCCTCCAGCAAATACTCCACGCCACCCACACGCTTGCTCACATAATCCGTGCCCGCAGGCGGCTCCACCGCAGGAAACAGCGTGCTCGTCAGAATCGAATGCCCATACCACACCTCCTGAGGCGTGGGAGCGCGATCAATGATGCCCGCCACCGTCTGCAAAGCATCCAAACCATCCGAGTTCAAACCACCCATAGCAACCGAATACTAGCATCCCGCCCTGTTTTTTGACAGCACGCCCCACGCCACGTAGGTTGGACATCAGAAACAGCCAAGGAGCGACAACACGCCCCCGCAAGGAAAGGAAAACACAATGGGCGACTACAGGCTGTACAGACAGCAGGCGGACGGCAGCACCATGCGCGCCGACCACAGGGACGACGAGTACATCGCATGGGCGGCGACCCCGGGAAACACCCCTATCACAGACACGCGGCTCGCCCTCGACACTCTCGCGGATATCACCCTCAGCCGCCGCTATCTCGCATGGGCGGAACGCAGCCACACCACCATGCGCGGCATGTGGACGCATCCCGTGCGCACGCTCACCGCATACACGCGCACACGCCTCACATGCACACCCGATCCGGACACGCCACGCCATCCAAGCGCGTGGACGCCCCACACCCGTCTCGAAGGCGTGCGCGCACACCAGCTCGCCGCAAGCATGGACGCGCTCCACAGGAGCCTGAGCGTCGCACGCGAACACGGCATCATCGACCCGTGCGACATGCTCGCATCCGCACAGAACAAGGTGTATTCGGAATGGGTGCATGCGAACACGCCCGACAAAGCGGTCGGCATCCTCCTCGCCGTCGGGGATTCCGTCACCACGCTGCCAAGCATGGACGCGCCGCTCGCCAGCCTCGCACCCCGCATACAAGGAGCCATGGGATTGCTCGCCAGCACGTACATGACCCGGTGGGGCAACCACGGCATGGAACGCTGGGAGTACCTCAGCCGCGCGCAATTCGCATGGGAATGCCCCACACGATTCGAAACACAAGGAATGGGCGGCGCACGCATCCTACGCACGACCGTAAGCAGCATCGGCGGTGACCGCAGCGAACAACGGGTGCTCGCCGCACACGCCCCCGACCTGGGGTGCGCCGACAATCCCCGCATGCGCAGCACGCTCGCGGACACGCTGTGCACCCTGTGGGCGGTGCATGACGCGGGCAGCATGGTGGTCATACGCACCCTGTCGGGCGGACGCATGCTCGTCACCTGTGACGGCGATACGTTCCGCATCGACCTGCGTGGCGCCAGCCACCGCGTAGGCGAAACCGCGCGACTGCTATGCTGGACCGCTTGACGGTCTGACTTTTCTCATACCCTTCACGCGGGTGTTTCATCATGCCCGTCCGAGTAGAATCGAAAGTGGCATCCGCATCCCGTTCGGAAAGAAAGGCGGCGCATCATGACGTTCAGACCCGGGGAGCATCCGCGTGACCCGCAGGGACGTTTCCGCGACAAGGAAGCGTTGCGCAAGCAGCGGATCATCCCCCAGACCGTATGCACATACGAGCCTTGGAAAGGCCACGCCGTCCACGAGATAGCAGGCTGGGGGACGGTCAAGGACCCCAATACCCCGCGCAACAGGGAGAACGCGGAGATAACCGAACGCATGGAGGACTTCGGCCTGATGCCATGCACAAACAACGGCATGAGCCGCCCCGGCATGTACATGGGATACATGACGCAGGATGATGCGAAGGAAACGGTGGAGGCGTTGAACGAGGAGTTCCCCGACCGCACGTTCGAAACCATCGACCCGGATGAGCATGGGGAACTGTGGGACACGTTCGGCTTCTTGGAAGACGGTTCCGGACGGTATCCGAGCGGAGACAGGGAGCCGCAGGACCAAGACGTGGTGTTCGCCCTGACGGTCGAAGGTGAGCCCGTGGAGGAATGGAACGACGCTGGCATCGAGAATACGTATCGGAACGCGGGCGCCATCATGAGAAACACGAGGGCCATGGGAGGCCGTGGGAACCTGACGTTCGTCCGCGACACCACCATCCTGCACTCCAACACGCGCAAGGTCAGGGACGAACTCATGCGGCAAGGCTATCCGCAGGAAACGGCCGACGAGTATGCGGAGGACATCCTCATAGAGGACGAGTGGAACGAGGACGACCTGTACACCGACCGTTGGAACCGAAAGGAGATATCCGACGGGGACGCCAGGAACGCCATCAGCTCGTACGACCTGCCCAGGGTCCTCGAATTGGCTGAACGGCGGCGCAGGATGCACGCCGGCGGGAAGGAAGGCGAGTGATGTTCCGCGCATCCGATCATCCGCGTGACCCGCAGGGACGTTTCCGCGACAAGCCGCGACTTCCGGGCGTCGGCATGCCGGGGGCGCGGGACGGTGGCCTGCCCGACGGGTTGGACGAACGCCTGTCCGACCTTGGTTTCCAACAGACGCTCGCGCAAGGCGTGTACGGGGGTGTGATGGAACCCGTGGATGCCGTGGAGGCGGTGGACACGCTTACCGACGAGTATCCGGATGTGGATTTCGACTGGTATGACATGGAGGCCATGAACGATGGGGATTGGGATTGGGGGGATGCCATTCCGGGTGACGAGCACTCGTATTCCCTAATCCCCAGCAGCTTAGGGGGTGATTTGGATTGGGATTTGGATTGGGGGGACGCCATTCCGGGTGACGGCATCATCGAACCCACGCCCACGCCGGAGCCTACGCCCGCGCCTGAGACGGAACCCGCGTCCACACCCAAGCCCAAGCGCAAGACCACGCCGAAACCCACGCCGCACGCCACACCCGGCACGACACCCGGCTTGGAGGAATACCATACGCTCCCGCCCACGGACCTCAGCCACCTCGACCACCTGACCGTCAACCCCGGATTCGACAAACAAGCGGAATTCGAACTGGCGGACTTCATGCGCCACAACAAACGCGAACCCACCGACCTCGAACTCGACAGGTGGATGGAATTCGACGAATTCTACACCGAAGAACAATGGAGGCATGCGATGCTCCACCGGTGGAAGCACACACCCATCGACGTGGAGCAACGCGCACACAACCCCTACGGCTACAATTGCCCCATGGTCGCCGCCGCAGCGGAACTACGATGCCGTGGATACGATGTGACCGCCGCACCATCCAGCGCGAACAACATCTCGCAGAACCCCTGCGTCATCGCCGCGAACTGGCGTGACAAAAACGGCAGGGTCCGTCAGTTCACCGAAGCGGCCAGCAGGTGGAGCATGGAACACACGTTGGAATCCTATCCTGTCGGCGCACGGTTCTTCATCATGGGACGCCAGAAGAACAGCGGGCACATTTGGATCGCCCAAGTGGAGGATGACGGGCATGGCGGCAAACGCCTCCACGAATACGAGTTCCAGGAATCATCCCGCCGCGACGTGTACGAGTCGAAGCTGCGTGAAGCACGCAGGATACGCCCCGGATACGTGCCACGCCCCTCGAAGCCTGATGCCAACGACCCGCTCCAGCACATCATGTCCGGCGAACACGGTCTGCAATGGATGCGCGTGGACGACCTGCAACCCACGGACAGGCTGTTGAACGGCCCCAACCCCCGGTTGAGCGAATGGTCGCGCACACCGTGGGTGGTGGGCAAGGGGCAGGAGGATCCGCACATCGACAGGCATCCGCCGACGTCACGTTCCAAGCGTGTGAAAGCCGCCCAGGACAGTGACAGGTTCGTTATGATGGAGACTGTCGCAGAGGAATACACGGCAGGGGAGCCGACCCCCTTGCCGGATGGAAAGGAAGGCAAGCATGGCTGGTGAAGACGAAGAGAATAGGCGGGTTGATGAGATCCTCGCACGACTCAAAGCGGAGGGATACCTGCCGTTGGGTCATAGGACGGGCAACCTGTTCATGGACGAATGGTACCGGCAGGAATGGTCGAAACCGGCTGAGGACGTGCATTTGGATCCGTCCGACCCCGTCCAGAGGAAGTTCATCGACGTGCTTCTCGAGGGGGATTATGCGCAGCTCTTGTCCTTGTATGTGGATGGTTGCATGTCCGACAGGGTGTGGTCGCTGTGGAACGAGAATCATCCGGGTGCGGAAGATGAGTTCAAGGAGCAGGCGCGCGAGTATGCCGTGTGGCTTGCCGCGCATCCCGAGGCAGTTGCCGATAGTGGGTCGGATGATGAGCCGGGTGAGTCTGATGAGTCCGGTCCATTGGATGCCGGGCGGAAGCATCGCGTGGTGCTTGTCGCACGCCCACGATCCCATGATGCGACGCACGATGATGAATGAGCGGCGCGTCTGACAGGAAGCGAAAGGGGCGTGGAAGACGGTACGAATCGTCTTCCACACCCCTTTCGACTGCTAACCGCCGTTAGTCCGCTTCGACCAAATCCTCAAGATACCGCGGCTGAATGCGGAAACCAAGCGCCCTGCGAATCATCTGTGCAATCGACGGCGGCTCACCATCACCGGACTCTTCGAAAGCCTGCTGCACAGCGGTTTCCGCTGCGCTCGTCTCACCCAACGCCCAATACAAGTATGCGAGCATCGCGTCCACGTTCGCACACACCCACGAATCATCCTTGGCGTATGCCATCAGGGTGAAAAGCGCGTCCAAAGCATTGTCAAAACGTTCATGATCCGGCGTGTACCCGTTGTCGTTGAACAGTGCGGTGAGAGTGTCGTACACAGTCGTGTGGATTTCCTCACCATGCGGGTCAGCGCACGCGATAAGAACGTCCTCGCCCATCGGCTTGACACTGAGAGTGCTGACGAGCATCATGTCCCGCAAATGCCGATCCGTGTAAACGCTGCTGGTGAACGCTTCAGCCAGTTGCGGGCTTGGTTCCGTACCAGTGGTGAGAATGCCGACCCATTCGATGATGGCGGTCTTGTATGCGTCCTGCGTCATGACTGTCATGATGCATCCTTTCGGCTGTGCTGTCTTTCCTTATGACATTCCCAACACTAGTGGATATCAGCAGAGTGTCAAAACACGCATAGACAGGCGATTGGACACACTCTCACACCCCATCGGCTGTGGAATCCTCACGTGCCCACGCTTCGGCAAGCCGACGGCACAACGCGCCACGCACCTCAGCCAAAGCGTCCAGACACTGCTCCAATTCGACTACGCCCAAACCATCTCCGGTCCACGCCCAGAAACCATCCGGCTGTGACAGTGGGGGGTGGGATGCGCCCCGCATCGTGCGTCCTACGACACCGGCCACGGTACGCCCGTCCGATCGTCCTTCGCCGCGTATCACGACTTCGAGCTTCCACGGTTCCATCTTGTTCGCGTGTGATGATCTCACCGTCATGCGTTTGCCGTCTTTCAATTCGAATCGCCTTTCCGCTTGTGTTTATGTCTCTGATTTTACGCTTTTACGGTGTGCCGTCGGATTCGGGTGTGTTGTCTTGCCTCGTGGTATGCTGTTCGTGTGCGCGGGTCTTTCCTTCATCTCTTCCGCGTACGCGTCATGCCGGTTTTTCCTTTCGGCGGCATGATTGGAGCCGGATGGCGGTGGGCGATGATGTCCGCTTCCGTCCGGCTTTCCTTTTCTTTCATTGAGCTTGACGGGCTTGTTTCGCCTTTTCCTGCGTGTTTTGACACTCTATGGAAAGCCACTAATGTGAATCATGCCAACCGGAAAGACAACACAACCGAAAGGACACGAAATGATAGGCACAAGCACGGACGTCATCACCCCGTCGATGGTACGGCTTGCCATGTCGAACCTATGGGTGGAAGCCGCAAGCCAACTACCCGAAGACGAAGGCTGGCACACGGAACTCAGCAAGGACAATACGCTGCTTCACGTCTGGCATTCCGACGATCCCGGCAACAGGCTCGAAATCAGTCTTGACACACAGTCAGGGGATCTCATCGCAACACATACTGTGCACGGGACAGTGGAAACATCCCGGTGGGATGGTGCGACAGGCAGCGTGACCGACCGTTACAGGCTTGTCCGCCGGATGCTCCGCACGAACATCTGACCCGGCTCCACGCGGCGGCGGCAACCCCGGTGATGTGGCGTGCTGGTAGGGTGTTTTGACATTCCCGTAAAGCCGGGTAGTGTGATTGGTGACGCAATCAAAACCGAAAGGACACGTCATGCGCAAGGACAACAAGAACAGGTACTACGTCATCGGCGGACAGTACGAGCCCTACTGCTACGGCGGCACCCCCACCCTCTTGGGGGCGAAGCGTCTCGCCGGGCGCAACATGGAGCATTGGGACAACTGGCAAGGCTGGCACCGCCCCCACGTGTACAAGGCTGAGGATGTCATCGAGACGGAAGCCCACGGGTGCTTGACCCATGATGACGGCAGCATCATCATTATGCCGCGCGAGGACGCGACCCCAATGGCATGACCCGCCCCACGCAAAGGAAAACGGCACATCATGACAGCACTCAGGAACACGAGGAAGACCACGGACAGGCTCATCGACATGGCGCGCGATCTCAATTATGAGGACTGCGGGTTCGAATGGGCGGACGCGACGCCCATCATGGACGCCGACGAAATGCTCGACGGCGTGAAGCGGAGCGAAATCCTCCGCGCCATGTTCTTCGGAAGCATCGAGGATGGTGTTTCCTACTTGGACGCGATGGTGCGATGGAACGGTCTCGGGAACCTCGAAATCGTCAGCACGTTCGCTCTCGAAAACGAGGCGTGGAACGAGCGCGACGAAATCATCGGCGCATACCGGGAGGCGTTCGGCGTGGACAGGCTGGACGAAGCCATGCGCGGAATGGACACGGACGAAGCTTGATGTGGGATTCCGCCTGTTTTACGGTGTTTTGACATTCATGGATAGTCGGGTAGTGTGATTGGTGTCATAAGGAAAGACAACACACCTGAAAGGAAGCGCCAAAATGAAGAAGCTCACCATCAAGGAAGCATACGAACAGGCCGACGAAATCTACGGAAGTTTCGGAGCCGGCGTGTGGGAGCGCCTGAAGCGCGAACAGTGCTTCCACGAAGACGGCAAGCCCGGCTGGCCCATCTACAAGCTCATCGTCGACGGAACGGAATACGTCACCATCGACAGCGGCCTCTACGAAGCACTCATTGACTGACACGACGAAATGTCTCGATGACATGGCGTTGCGCGTCGCGTGGCGGCATTTCACCGACTGGTACAAGTTTGAGACAGGGTATCAGGGGCATGTGACGCGGCTGACGGTGCGCGACGGGCATCGGCGTGGCATGGTGCGCTTGTATCCGGCTTTCCGTTTCGGGGAGTCACCGGAAACGGCTTACGCGCGTGCCTTGCGATGCGAGTCGGTGCAATGGCTGCTGGGCGCGTCGAATGGTGTCGCCAGCCTGTGGATTCCCCGGTGGAAGCGATCGTGGCTCATTTACCCGGTGTGGTTGCGCGTGGATTTCCGTTGACCGGGTCAAAACATCGCATGGGGTTCCACGACACGCCCCGTTGTGGTTATACTGGGAAACGGCATACGGTGATGGTCTCCGAAAGGATCAGGAGTTGAAGTACGTTTCGCTTTTCAGCGGTATCGAGGCGGCCACGGTCGCATGGGAACCATTCGGATGGATGCCGGTAGCCTACGCGGAAATCGACCCATTCCCCAAAGCCGTCTTGGCGCACCATTACCCCGACGTGCCCGACCTGGGGGACATGACGAAAGTGGATTGGGAGGAATATCGTGGAACAGCCGACATTGTGGTCGGAGGCAGCCCATGTTTCCCCGCTGGGACGCTCGTATTAACCTCCGAACGATTGAAGCCAATCGAAGAAGTCAAAGCCGGAGATATGGTTCTCACGCACAGAAATCGCTGGCGTCGCGTCCTATCAGTGGGGTCAAAACAATCCGACACCATCATTCTCAGAGGACAAGGCGTAAACAGTCTGGAATGCACCGCCAACCACCCGTTCCTATCAGACGAGAAGCATCCGGTGTGGGATACGGCAAGCCGATCATACAAGCGGCATCTCACAGGTGAACCGACCTGGGTCCAGGCAAGCGCGATGGAAGGAAGATTCTGGCTTAATCTCAACGCTTCGGTTGAATCGTTGCCGGTACCTACATGCGAGGAAAACACGGCAAACCGAACGACATTCGACCTTAATGCGCCGTTCTTCTACTTCGTCGGCAGGTGGCTTGGCGATGGGTGGGCGAACATCCATATGCGAAGGAACCGCGTCAACTCACCGATGAAACGAACCTATGTCTGCTGTTCACGCGACTCAGCGGAAGACCTTGAATCCAAGTTGGCTGACACGGGATTGCATTGGGGACGCAGCGAGCAGGAAACCACCACAAGGTTTACATGCTCTTCGACGGCACTGTATGACTGGCTCGTTGACAATTTCGGAGTTCATGCCGAGGGGAAGAATCTTCCGGCATGGGTGTTCGGAATGAACCGTGAATGGCGTGAGCAACTGTTCCTCGGATACATGGAGTCGGACGGAATGCAAACCAGGAATGGGTACAGTTCGACTTCCATCAACAGGCGGCTGTGCATCGGCATGAAGATGCTGGCTTCTGGCCTTGGATACGCGGTTAGCATGATACGAACCGTCAACAAGAGAAGTCAATGCGTCATCGACGGTAGGCGAGTCAATGAACGCCCCTACTACAGGTTGCAATACACGAAGCACCCCAGAAGTGCAGTAATGAAACAAGACGGCTTCTGGGGATTGGTAAGAGGAAAATCCGAAGGCCGCAGAAACATAACGGTCTACAACATGGAAGTGGAAGATGACCACAGCTACACAGCAGATGGAATTGCAGTTCACAACTGCCAGGCCTTCTCGATCGCAGGATTGCGGAAGGCGTTGGACGATCCTCGCGGCCAGCTCATGCTCGAATATCTCCGAGCTTGTCACAAGATTGATCCGGAATGGATCGTCTGGGAGAACGTGCCCGGCGTATTATCCGCAGACAAAGGACGCGCTTTCGGCTCACTCCTCGCGGGCGTGGCCGAACTCTGGCCTGATGGCGGGGCCGCTTGGAGAGTGTTGGACGCTCAATTCTACGGAGTGGCACAAAGACGCAGACGTGTCTTCCTTGTCATCAATACTAGAGACTGGCGGCGTGCCGCCCCGGTTCTTTTTGAGCGCGAGAGCCTGCAGTGGGATTATCCGTCGAGCCGGGAAGCGCGGAAAGCCATTGCCCGCCGATCTGATGCAAGCGTTGGAGAGGCAGTTGGCGGCACTGACAGATGCGGGGCGATTGCCGGAAACATAATCAACAGGAAGCCGGGGAACGGGGGTAATGGTCCAGGCTACGAGGATGATGGAGCCATGTACACTCTCACTGCATCGGACGTGCATGGGGTCTGGTGCACTTCGGATAGTGGGACGAACATGGCCGTGGGGGAGGACGTGTCGCCTACATTGACCGTGCATGACAGTAAAAACGCTTGCTTTGTCAATGCTCCGAGCACGTGCATCATCCGAAGCGGGAAGGAAGGCGGCGGGAAGGGTGCGCTTGTGCAAAGGGACATGAGCGGGACCCTCACCACCGGGCAGCAGCAGACGCTGTTCGCGGGCGGTGATGATGCTTTCGCGGTGCGTCGGCTTACGCCCGTCGAATGCGAGCGGCTCCAAGGCTTCCCGGACGGGTATACGGACGTGCCGTGGCGTGGGGCCGATCATGCGCCGGATTCGAAACGGTACAAGGCCCTGGGCAACAGCATGGCGGTTCCCGTGATGCGGTGGATCGGCGAGGGAATCAGGCTGGTGAACAATTCCAAACTGTGATAAAGTACACGCGGGTGTGATGTTCGCGAGCATCATGCCCAATAGCTGGCCCACTTGATGTGGGGACAGTCACGGTGCCGTCCCTCGCGAATGCGGCACCAGTTTTGCTGACCTGCCTAGTTGCGGGTACGGTTTCTTGTCACGTTGAGACGTGGCTTGCTTGGCGGCATGTTTTAGGCGTGCCGCCTTTTCTTTTGTTTATCGGCGCGACGGATTCGAAACGGTGCAGGGCGTTGGTCAATAGCATGCCGGTTTCGTCTTTGCGTTCCGGGTGGCGCGGTCCATATGTCGCGCGGTCATGCTCCGCATGCGTCGCGCATCATGCGCCGCGCACCCCGGGCGTGCAATCCATGCGCATATAAGGCGTTCCAACGGACAAGTAGCCTGTTCCCCAGTGTTTTGACACTCATCGGATACCCACTAATGTTGATGGTGTCAGCAAGGAAAGACAACACAGCCGAAAGGACACGACAATGGGCACCCCCTGCATAATCGGCAAAAGGAACCAGGACGGCACCATCACCGCCATCTACTGCAACTTCGACGGATACCCCACCGGGGTGGGCCTCACCCTCGCCGCACACTACACCGACCCGATGAAAGTGGACAGGCTCCTCGAACTGGGCGACATTTGGAGCCTCGGAAACGAACCCGTGGACGTCATCACTCACATCGTGGCCGCGCTCGGTTGCAAGCACTGGTACGAGCTGACGTACCTGAACAAGCTCGATGAGAAGACGGTGGACGAACTCATGGATATGTACACGCGCCGCATCACAGGCAAAGGCGAACGCAAGGCACAGACATACGACAGCCTGGACGCGCTCATATACGACACCCCCACCGGATACCAGTATGTCCTCGACGCAGGCAAGTGGCGCGTACATGACGGCGAATCCGGCCGACGCTGGGTGAGCCTCGCCACAGCCGCACGCCACGAAATCACAGACATGCCAGAGGATCGCCGACACAACGCGGTGGAGGAATGCAAGACGGCTGGCGTGACCGTAACCCTCCAAGCCTAGGCAACCCACGCAACACTCCGAAAGGGCAGGAAAAATGATGGCAAAGCAGTATTACAAGGCTTTCAAGGCGACCGACGTGCGCGCCTACCTCGAAACCAACGAGGACCCCACGCCCGGCGACTGGCTGTTCATCGTCCGCTTCATGCTGCCCGACGGCACGCGCGCCACCATCAACGAGCTGGGCGACTGGCATGCGCCCGCAGACGACGACGGGGATTGCATCGTCCTCGACAATGATCACGAGGACGAGACGGGAATCCGCAACGAAGCGAACCTCTGCCTCCACAGCGAATATTCCGAGGCGTACTCCCTTGGCGAGTGGGACGAGGCGACGCAGAGCTTCACGGTCAAGGGCCCCGACAAGCGTGTGATTCTCAACGAGTAGGCGCACGGAGGGGCGGGCCTAGCCCCAGCCCCTTGCGGCGCGGCAACCGCTTGACCCTCCAACCCGACCAAAGGCAGAAAAACAATGGACGAAAACAAAGCCAACGCGCTAAAAATGATCGCGGCATTCGGCCTATTCCTGGTCATTGTCGCCGTTGCCATGTGCTGGGCGGTCAGCTATACGCATGGCGACGAATCCAGCTCGCAATGCACGGACGCGGGGCACGGTCTGACCGTGTGCAAGATACAGCAGCCGAACGGCGAAACAATCACATGCGTGAGAACCCACGGACAGGGTGGGGGCGTTTCGTGCGATTGGAACGACTAGCCGCAAGTATCCCGCCGTGCGCGTCCGTTACCCGACCGGCGTGTTTTCAGTGCAGCAACCTTATGCAGATTCGGTAGTCGAACCCGCGCCAGGGGACAGGAAAAAGGGGGCGCGTTCCGACCACCCAATCACCCTTCCCCTAGTGTTTTGACATTCACGAACAGGCGCGTAGTGTTGAAAATGTCTACAGGAAAGACAACACGACCGGAAGGAAAACGCCATGAAGAAAGTCACCCTCACCTACACGGAAACCAACAGCTACGAGGTCACCCTCAACGTCCCCGACGAAGCGACCGAGGACACCGTGCTTGACTACATCGACCTCGATGACGTGTGGAACGCGGTCGAATCCGGCCACGCCGAACCCATCGACACCCCGGACGAACAATGCTACTTGACCGATATCAGGTTCATCGAGGACACCAAGTAGCCGCGCGACACGCCCCACAAGCCCCGCCAAAAAAGAAAAGGAAACACGCCATGACCACCACAACCCACACCGACGAGCAGACGGCACGCCTCGACCTCACCAAGGCCATCGCCAGCGCACTCCGTCAAGACAACAAGACGCGCCTCCAGAAGCACGGCCTCCAGTACAAGGCAGTCACCAAGTGTGATGATGAAATCCTCGAAACCATCAGCACGCCATACCAAGGCGACCGCACGTCGTATATCGTGTTCCGTCTCGGCGTGGACGCTGACGGTCGCGCCTACGCTACGGGCTTCGAGTGCTATTCCGTGTCCGACACTCGTGGCGACTGGGTGGACGGCGTGGATTTCACCACCCGGTTGTACGACCCGTGGGATATCGCGCAAGCGTATGAAACCAACCGCTAGGCACAAAGGAAAGGGGAGACAATGCGACGGAACAGCGTGTGGCGCGTGACCAACCCGCTCATGGCCCAAGCCATGCGTGGATTGCGTCGGAGCAACGCGACCACGCCCCACGACCCACGTCCGCACAGGGAGCGAAGCCGGGGCGACGCGCGACGCAAGGCCATCGAGCGTAGCCTCCGGGACGAATAGGCCGTGTGGCGTGTCCCCGGTGAGACTGTGCGAGGCTCCATGATGGAGTGCGCACGGCTTCCCCGGTGACGGGCTATCTTATAGGAAGTATCAATTAGACGCGGCGTTCAATGGCGTGAACCGCGAAAATATGGGATTCCGGCGCACGCTATCTTATAGTTTCTATCAATTAGACGGTCGTGGGCACGCGGGTTCGACCGCCGGGCTTATGCAAATCCGGTAGTCAAACTTATGCAGATCCGGTAGTCGAATCTGCGCACGGCATAGGAAAAGAGGACGCACCCACGATAGGGCAAGCCCCTTTTCTGACATAATCCACATTATCGGCTAATGCCGGGGGCTTCCCACCCGCCTCCGAACAATCCCACAATGCAACGAAACATGGAGTATCGCAACCCGCCGCATGGAGAAAAGCAACCACACGACCCCGCAAACCCCACGCCACGCGCGCAAACACACCCAGGAAACCCACGGACATACGACACAACCCACTCCAAACCCCCTCAAAAACACAGGCGTTCCGACAAACCCCACCGCATGGAGTATCGCAACCAACCGCATGGAGTATCGCAACCAACCCCGAAAACCGCATGGAGTATCGCAACCCGCCGCATGGAGTATCGCAACCCGAAACGTGGAGAAACGCAACCGAAAGCATGGAGAAACGCAACCACACGACCCCGCAAACCCTAACAACCCCAACGCCCCACGCCATCCCCTCATAGTTCATAGAATCATAGAAATCATAGCGGTACGCCACCATGGAGAAACGCAACCACCCGCACAGTAAAAACACACGAACGGACAAAACAACCTAGGATAGGACAAAAGACAAGACAAACGGGAGACGGCAATGCGCAAAACCCTCACCAAGCTCATCCACCTCATCAATCAATGGCAGACACTCATGTGGGCGGGCGGAACAATCCTCGCCATCGGCACACCCCTCGTCGGATGGGTTGGCGGCATACTCACCACCATACGCCGCCGCAACACCCTCAGCGAAGACGATCCCGAACAAGCCACCGAAACCACCCTCCCATCCCCCACGCAATGGTTCACGACACTGCCCGACGGTTGGCGGCACATGTTCCGACTCATCATGCTCATCGGCGGTCTCGCGCTCCTCATAGCGGGAATCATGCTCATCATGCGGAATCTGCATGCGGAACCTGTGGAAGCGGACAGTCAGCCGTCCGCCACACCACACGACCAGTCGCCCGCCACACCGACCGGCATGGATCCGGACAACACGGACAGGGATGACACCAAGGAAGATGACTACGGCGCGGAACTCTAAACCACGCCACCAAGCAACACCAGCCGTTCAAACGACATAATGCACGCGACGATGCGCACGACGAGGCGGGAACGACGGCGGCACACCCTCCATTACACGCGTCTCCGGCACCTCCACCAGCACGGTCGGCGCATCCTCGACCGGATCATGCATTTCATCTACGCCATCCACGTCATCCATGTCACCACACCCGGACACCGGCACATGGGGGAAAAGCCATGCCAGCACGCCATACACGCTCATGCACACAAGCCACAAAACCAGCATCTCCCGGCATACAAGACACGTGGACGTCTCATCCCACCCGTTGAGCCACTCCACGAACACATAACCCCCGCCCACAAACCAGGCGACGCCCCACACGCATGAAAGCACGAGCGACAGCCACTTCAATCGACCTGACAGACCTTCGATGAGACGACGGAACATGAAAACTCCTTTCGGGATTGTCGGAACACCCGGCTGATGTTTCCAAGATTACCTGTCGCACCCGGCTTGTCAAAACGCCTGTTCGCTCGCGCGGCAGCACCACAGTCACCGGGGTTGCGCGGGAAGCCTCCGGCTTCAGCCGCGTGGAGGAATCACGTCTGCCGGTCACGGTAGGCGCGCCGCCCCGCACGACCCAACCGGCACCATGCGACGACCGCACGCACGACACCAAGCGTCACACCCACACCACCCATGAGAAGCAAACCGATGACCGTCATACTGTCCGCAGCACGCCACCAGCCGCGCACGCCCACCGCAACCCAGCATGCCATGCCCGTTGCGAGCAGCACGCCCCCGGCGCGCAGCATGCGCCGCGCATGCAACCATATGAAACGGATGAACGCTCTCACTTCTTCCCATGCCTCCCATCCCACTCATCCCACGAATCACGCACACTGTCCGCGAGACAGTCCAACCATTGCACGCCGCGCGGAATGCGCACCGCGTACAGTTTCACATCATGCATGCCCGGATCGGCTTTCCCCGCCAAACGGAAGAACACCACGGCTTTCAGCCTGTCCGGAGTGACGGCGGGAAGCATACGCGCCTCCACGCCCGCATGGAGGAGACGGTTCACCGTTTCCGCCGCATTGTCCGGGTCCGCGTTCACGTCACTCGCATACCCGACGCCCGCGAACACGATGTACGAATCCCATGGGACGGGCGGCATGCTGTTATGCTCCCATGCGACGCGCGCCCGCTTCCCCAAGGCGTCCGCCACATTCGCACGCACCCCATACGCTTTCCACGACCCCCATGTGGCGGCTTTCCTCCGCCCATGCTGACGTGCCACAAGATCACTGTCCGTCAGGTTCGACGTGACCCACAGGCGGAACGGAATGCGCATCGTAATACTGCCCGCACCATACCCCATGGGGTCGGTTGCGAGGATACGACGGTTGATGTCCCGTGGCGCTATATACGTGGGCGCTTTCGCGGGAACGGGAATGATGAGCACCGTCAGCATGTGCGCGTCACCCGCGCTCTCCCCTGGCATCAGATGGTAGATGGTCGAACACCTGTGCGCACTGTCATCATCCGACCACAAGCCCATGTCCGTGCCCGCATCAATGATCGGTTTCACCGTTTCCGCAGCCTCCGCAGGGAAACCATGCCGCCCGTGCGGGTATTGGACGCCGATGACCGCGAGGAACCTATCGACACGCCATGCGGCTCCCCTACGTGCCAATGCGCGCCACGTGTCACGCGCATGCACGCGCAATGTATGCCGTGTGCGGGCGCGCGCACGCTCCGACTGCACGCCGTTGGTCACCATCCACCATTGCGCGGGGATGGTGAACACAGCAGCATACCCTTCCCTGTCGTCCGGGTGGGATGGCATGGTGTGCGACGCACGCGCATTGCGTCGCACACCATGCCCCATTCTTCCACCCTTCACAGGATCTCCGCCTCACGCAACTGCCAGTCCGCGAACTGGATCTCCTCCACCTGCTTCGGATACCCCATGCGTTCCACGCACCAGCGGGCCGCACCATCCAAATCCGCGCCGTAACCCGCGTCACCGGCTTTCTCCACGCATTCCGCGATGCGAAGCAACGCCTGGCGGATGCTCGTACGCGCGCACGAGGCGATTTCGCTTGACGCGCGGATGCTCCACGGACGCCAATCGCACGCATCCTGCTTCTCGAACACCCAGAACTGCATGCCGAGACTGTCACGATGCTCCCTATGCAACAGCGCGGGATCGATCATCATGACGGCCGCACGATAAAACTCCGCTTGGATGTGATAGCCGTGGAGCCATGCGCTTCGTGCGAAATCCTCGGGTTGCGCGCTTGCCGCTGTCTTGATGTCCACGAGCCACAGGCTGTCACGGGGGATCAAATCGAGTTTCGCCTTCAACCGCAGGCCGGTCCGCTCGTCCGTCCATTCGATCGCCTGTTCGCGCAACCCTTCGTCGATCATGCGCGCACGCTCCTCGTCACGACGCAGGTTGTCGCGCATGCGGTCGAGCAACTGCATGTCCTGCTGGCTGACGATGAGAGCGCCCCGCGCTTCCTGTTCGGCTTTCCACTCCTTCGCCTCCTTGGTGCGCGGGTTCATGCCTTCGGGCATGGCGGTCACGTCGGCCGTGCCGAGCAGGTAGGCGTGGAACGCGGTGCCGAACTTCATTGCGGGCGTGGGTTCCATGCCGCCGTGCAAACGCTCCCACCCCCAGTCGGCGGGATTGTGCATGAACTTCTTCAACTGGCTTTGGTCGAGTGCGGGGCTTGCGAAATACTCTTCGTCGGTTTCATCGATGAGCGTCGCACCGGCTGTCCGTGTACTTCCTGTCATTTGAGTATCCTTCCACATCACGTTTCGACTTGACGCAATCCAGAATAATGGGTTGCGTCGGACTGTCAAAAAACGCTTGGTTTCAGGATTCCCGTGGCTGTTTGCGCCATTCGCCGGCATGGGCCTTCACCCATTCGGGGTCGTTCACGGGATTGTATTCGCAATACCATGTCGGGTGCATGTCCCAGTAGTCGTCTTCGCCATACCTGCCGTGCATGCCGTCCCGTGCGGCATGCTCGTTCATTTCCCTGAGCGCGGCGTCCACAGCCGCATCGGTGTCATACTCACGCCAGTGCAATCCGGCGTCTTCGAGATCGTCCTCCAACGCGCGCCTGTTGTCGCCAATGCTGTCGCATTCCTCATGCGCGTATTGGTAGCCGGGCACGCGCAGCGCGTCATCCATCTCGTCCCTCGTGTCACCGCTGTCGAATGTCATGTATGAGCGTTGCAGATCTTCGATGCCGATGCGATGCGTGTTCCAGTACCCGGGTTCCTCGCCGTCCGGGATGCACCGCATGTTGAATTTCGCATACCGTGTCCGGATGGCGCGATCCATGTCGAAGCATCCCTCGTCCCAGTCGTAGTCGCCGTCCGCAGGCGCATCCGACACCCAGGCGTCGAAATAACCGTCGTCTCCAGCGCCTTCCAACGTCAGCATGTTGTCCGCCTGCACGTCGGTCATGCCGTGTTGGGGCGGGCACAACCCGTATCGGGACAGGTCGATGGTCACGCGCGGGCGTTTCCTCCAATCGGTGTCCACGGTGAACGTGTCATCCGGGTAGTCCTGCCGGAGCCTGCCGACGGTCTTCTGCACGGTCGTGTCATCCATGCCGTCGTCTGCGACCCATACGCCGGGGAGGTTCTCGTTGCCTTCGAACCCGGCTTCCCCTAATGCGTTTTCCACTTCGCTGAGATGGGACAACGGTGGGACGGCGGGTGTCGCGTCGTGCGCGGCTGCCATGTCCATGCCGGGTTTGATGCGGAACCGTCCGTCGGGTTGGCGGGGATGCTGTTTCGGGTCGAATGCCATGATGATGCCTGCTTTCCGATGCCTGTCGTATCCCTTACGATTCTACCCGTGAGGGAAAGCCGAAACACCCGTGGCATGGGCAAAGGAAAAGGGATACCCGGATTTCGGGTATCCCTTGTCGATAAGCCAAACTGGTCGCGGTCCGACGGTCAGTCTTCGGAACCGTCCTTGTCCGACGGCGCGTCGCCCGCCTTCTTCTTCAGCATTGCGTCGAACGCCTCGTCCAACCCCGGGTAATCCTCCGGGTGGAGCATCTCGTCCATGCTCTGCTCCGCATACTCGTCGTCGTCCAGCGTGTCCTTCCACATCAGGTAGTCGCCCCAGTCGTAGTCCACGCCGTCGTCACCGTCCGCCTCGTCCGTTTCCTTTGTGTCGCCGTCCGCTTCCTTCGCGTCACCGTCGGGAACGGCCAGCGTCGCATCCCCGGACTGCGCGTCCACCACGACCTGCGGTTCGTCGTACTGGACAAGGTTGCCGTCCTCGTCCACGTCCTCGGACACGCCCGTGATCGCGTTGGGCAGCGTGAGGTATGTGTCGCCGTCCGCTTCCGCCTGGCGTTGGCGCACGTCCTCCCATGCGTCCTCCCAAGCCTCCAGTTCCTTCTCATACCCCGGGTAGGGTTCGGGTCCGCCCGTGGAGTAGCGGATGAGCTGTTCCTTCGTGCAGGGTTTCGACGGTTCGAACGTGTCCGTCAGCCCTTCGGGGATGGGCACCGTCCACTCGTCCTCGTCCTTGTACGCTTCGTCGCCGATGATGGCTTTCTTGCATTCGAAATGCTGTGCCATGCTGTTCTCCTTGGCTTGTATGGCGGTTTCGAGGTACGCCACCGCGTCGAGCCACATTCCGTGCGGCATGATGCGCGGGTCTTTCTCCCATGACCGCCATGTGTTGAGGGATACGTCGCACAGTTCACCCATGTCCTTCTGGGTTTTGCCTGCTTTGAGACGGAGCTTTTTCAGGCTTATGGTGCCGTCCATCCCGACCTCCCTTCGTTGTCCTGTCGTAAGACAACCATACACGCGACACGCCGAACACGCAGCAACATGCGTGCAAAAACATGCGAAGAATGCCGGAAAACGTTGCAAACACTAGGAAAACATGTTTTTTTGACATGTTCAGGAAACTGCGTATTGTGGAGCATGTCAGAAAAACCAAGGGACGACAAGCCCCAAAACGGAAAGGCAGACACATCATGAATCCCCATGTCAACGACACCCACGTGCGCACCGGAGTCGTCCGGCTCGGCAACCTCCACCTGTACAAGCCGCACGCATACAAGGAAAAGGATGCGAAGGAAACGTCCGGCGCACCCAAGTACGACCTCGTGCTCGCTTTCGACAAGACCGGAGACAAGCCCGACATCAAGGCGACGTCGCTCGCACAGCAGGCGGCTATCCAGCGTCTCGAAGCGCGCGGCGAATGGGACGACACCATCGGCGGACTCCTCGCGTTCAAGGACGCCGACGTGAGCAAGGTCGCGGAATCCGCGTCCAGCAAGAAGCTCGTCATCCTGTCCGAGAAACGCCCCCAGTTGAAAGGCAAGTGGAGCCTCAAGCTCACCGCGAAGGCGAACCGCCGCCCCACCGTCAAATACGTGGATTCCGACGGAATCATCCGTGACATGCCCGTGCCCATCATCGACCCCGACCCTTCGAACGCCGCGCAGGTCGCGGAGGCGGATGCGCGTCGCGCGTTGTGGGATTCGCTTGTGTACGCGGGTCAGAACGCCGTCGTGAGTTTCACGTTCACCGGCTGGCGCACGAACCTTGGCCAGGGTACAAGCGCGAACATCGACAACATCCTGATTCTGGGTGGCGGCACTCCGGCCGGCTTGGTGCCGTTCGAAGAGGATTTCGACGCGAAGACCCTGGATGAAGTGCATGAGTGGGTGGAGGGCAATGTGAACCGCCCTGAGTCCGATGTGCCTGATGCCGTGGATGAGCCGGGTGATGATGCGTTCGCGGTGCCCGCGTTCTGACGTGCGGTTCCGCTGAGGGGATCCGGACGGGAAACACCAACCGTCCGGGTTCCCTCTTTTTGTTTTAGCCGAGGTTCATTCCGCTGTCGCCTGTCTGCGTGGGGGTGGGGTGTTTTTGCTGTTGGGCTTTCTGCCGCGCCTGGGCTTGGGCTTGGGCTTGGGCTTGGGCTTGTGCCTGTGCTTGCTGCTGGGCTTGCGCCTGTTGCTCTGCCTGCTGCTGGGCTTGCGCCTGCGCTTGCTGCTGTGCTTGCTGCTGTGCTTGCTGCTGGGCTTGCGCCTGCGCTTGCTGCTGTGCTTGCTGCTGGGCTTGCGCCTGTTGCTCTGCCTGCTGCTGGGCTTGCGCCTGCTGTTGCTCTGCCTGCGCCTGCGTCTGATCGCGCTCACCACGAACAACCCCCACAAGACGTTGCAACTCCCTGGCATCAGACGCCGCAGCAGCATATGATTCCACATCCACCGTGCGCCCACCCCACTTCGCGGCAAGCGACACCATGCCCTTCTTCGAATCCGAATCCGGCGCATCCGCCAACCCGTTCGCATCATCTACAAGACCCGCCAGCGTATCCTGCACGGACTTGCACAAAGCCCCCATGCACGCACGCCACACCGACTCCAACGAATCACACGCGGCTTTCAAATCCGACGTGTCCTGGCTCAGCGTATTGTCTGACGGCTGCTTGCGAAGCAACCGCTCCACATCATCCCTCTTCTCTTTCACTTCCGGCGTGTCCTTCACCGGGCTTGCATCGATACGCTGGACGAGGGCGTTGCCCGTCGTCACCTGCGCATCCCACGCATCCCGCGCATCATCCTGCGCTTTCCGCGCCTGAGCCTGCTGCGCCTGTTCGGCTTGCCGACGCCTGACCATGCTCCATGTGCGCGTCCCGACGAAAGTGACGCTCGCACCGACGCCCATGACGAGAATGACGGCGAGCATGATGGCGAGGATACGCCGTGCTTTCGGATGCCGTGGCGTGTCATCGTCCGCCGTCGTATCCATGAGAGAGTCATCCCACGGGGGCGTGATGGGCGTTCCCGTGGGTGCGGTGTCCTGCATGTCGACCCTGCCGTCCGTTGGCTTGGCGGCTGGGTTTGCGGCTGGCTGGGCTGACGGACCGTCGGTGCCTCCGTCGGCGTCGCTGTCCCACGGGTTCCGCTCCCCTTGCACCGCGCGTGCATCACCCGCATCCGTCCCGCCTGCCGTGGGCGTGGTGGCTTGCGGCTGTTCCGTCTCACCGCCATCGGATGGGTTGGCTGCCTGCGTGTCTGAACCGGCTTGCGTATCGTCCCACGGGTTCCAGTCCTCCTCGCTGTTCGTGGGTTCAGCCGCCGGGACGGCGGTGGGCTGGTATGCCGGTGGGTCGGTGCTCACGGGAGGCTCAACGCCCGACCGGGAGCTTTCCATGGGCGCATGAACGTCTGAACGCACGGGCAATGGTGCGGGGGTGGACTTGTCCTCCTGCGTGTC
>NZ_PGFC01000006.1 GCF_002797875.1 Pseudoscardovia suis | reverse complement strand
GTGGAGCCGCGGGGGATTGAACGCCGAGGCGTTGACCGTCGGAAGCGTTGCGAACACTGGGATTCACGTCCTCGTGCCGTCCGCCGTGCCCACATCGTGCCCACAATCCCGCGCGATGCGATCGCCGAGCCGCCCCATGAGCGCGTCGAGGTCGTCGTCGAACAGGTCGGCGTACGTGTCGAGCGTCATCGCCGCGCTCGCGTGCCCGAGCTGCCTTTGCACCGCCTTGACGCTCGCGCCGCTCGCCACCATGATGCTCGCGGCCGTGTGCCTCAGGTCATGGATGGTGAGCGGCGAATCTATGCCCGCCCGTTTCTTCGCCCAGTGGAACCAGGACGACGTGCTGTTGGGGCCGTGCGTGCGACGCAGGCGCGTGCCATCCGCGTTCGAGAACAGCGGGGCGCCCGGCGCCTTCCCCTCGCACGCCCCGCGCATCACGGCGTCCAACACCTGCGGGTAGGCGACCTGCCGGTGTTCCCATGTCTTCGGTTCGGACTCCACGAGCTCGCCTTCCACCTCGGTCATGCTCCTCGACACCGACAGCCGCCGCCTGGCGGTGTCGAGGTCACGCACGTCGAGGGCGACGAGCTCGCCCCACCGCAGGCCGGTCAGGCCCAGCGTGAGCACGATGCCGCGCCGCCAGCCCGACGCATCCGCCAGCGCGAACAACTGCACGGCGTCGAGGTAATGGTGCTGCTTCCTCGTGCGCCTGGGCAGTTCCACGCCATCGCATGGGTCGCGTGGCACGAGTCCGTCGCGCACCGCCTGCCGGCAGATCCCGGCGAGGATGCCGTACGCGCGGAGCGTGACGCTCGCGCTCCGCGTCTTGGCGAGGCGGCTGACCCATTCCTGCACCGCCTGCCGCCGCACGCCGCGCACGGCGACGCCGCCCCATTCCTTTTCCACGTGCGCCGCCCATGCCGTGTGCAGCGTCGCCACGTAGCTGGGTTTGCACCGCGTCTCCTTCGCGGCGATCCACATGGGCCACAGGCTTCCTATTGTGTGCCGCCCGGCTTGTGGGTCGACGTATGTGCCGTGCGCGATGCTCATGGTGTTCTCGGCGGCCCAGCGTTCCGCGTCGACCTTGCGGGGGAAGCCTCGCTTGTCGGTCTGCGACCCGTCGGGCTTGCGGTAGCGGACGCGCCACCTGCGCCCGTGTTTGGTGTCGTATGGCGTTATCGTCGTCATGCGGTATCCTTTGCCTTGATGATGCCGGGCTTCGCCTGGTAGGGAGCCCCCGTGGCCGTGATGGCCGCGGGGGCTTTTCTTATTCCTTGGGGTTCTTGCGTGGCCTTCCGCCAACGCCTCGTCCGGGGCACGCCACGCCGAAGACGACAGGCTCAATACAGCCGCATCTCCACACCACCGCCTAATATCGGCACCATGCTGCTCATGGTCGACTCGACAAGGCTGCGCGAGATGCTCACGCGCCACGCACCGGACATCGGACACGGCACCATAAGGAACGCGGCGCTCGCGGCCATCGAGGGCGCCTTCCTCATACCCTCGGCGGCAGCCATCGGCAACAAGCCCGCCAGATTGCTGTTCCTTGCGCTCGCCATAGCCGCCACCGCAAACGGAATCATCGAGACGGCCAGGGCGGTGCGTCGCCGCACGACGGCCGAAACGCTCTACAAGGAGATAACCGACATGGACAGGACAAGCAAGCGAAGCTCCCTCGTGGCCGTCACCGACGGCACGGGACGCTACCTCGCATACCGCGACGACGGCTGGGGTTGCTGGTTCCTGCCGAACCACGCGACGGCAGACGACGAGGACACCAACGTCGCCCTCATCCGCCGCCACTTGCACGACACGTTCGGCATCGGGCCGGACGGGTACGACCTGAGGCGCGTCACGAGCCGCTCCAGCGAGAAGCGCAGCACGGAGCACGGCGGGGAGCCGCGCCACTACGAGTACACCCTCTACGAGGCGCGCATGCGCCGGGGCGCCGCAATCCCGCAGGGGTCCCTCCCGTCCGGCGTGGTGTGCCGGTGGATGACCATGCGCGACATGCGCTCCGACAAGCGGACGGGGGAGACGAACAAGGACGTCCTCGACCTCCTGCGCGACAGCCTCTGATCTCACGCCCGCACCGTCCTATCACGGTCGTGCAGGATGCGCCGGAAGTCGTCCAACACCTGGAGGGTGACGCCGAGCTCGCACGCGATCCGCCAGGCGCACCCGTCCCAGACCTGCTCCGCCGCCGCGTAGTCGATGGGGCTGATGAGCGCGAGCGCGGTCCTGCGCCTGGCGCGCGCCTCGCCCCTGCCGCCGCACGTGGTGTCCCCTTGTTCGGCGTGGCATAGTTCGTGGCATAGCGTGCAGCGGCGCTGCACGTCGTTGAGGCCGCTGTGGAGTATCACGCGGTTGTGCTTCCAGTCCCACACGCCGCAGTACCCGCACGGCAATGGCTGCTCCATCACATGCACGCCCAGGCGCCCGGCCCACGCGTCAAGGTCCGGCCCTGGCACGGGGCGCGGATCGGACGTGGGGCCAGTCAAGCCGCGAGCTCCTGCGGCGCGCGGTCGGCGAGCTGGGACCATGGGATGACGTCGACGCCGTACGCGTCGAACGCCGACAACGCCGCGGCGGGAAGCGTGCCATCACGGTCGTCGCCGATGACGACGAGCCTCGACTCCTCCCGTTCCGGCGCCCTGCTCGTGTCGTCCCATCCGAACATGATCCGCTCGACCGTCGCCTTGGTGAGCGAATTCGGAGCCTGGCAGAACCGCGTGGGGTGCCTCGCGCTCCGTTGGAACACGAAGTCGAAGCTGTGCTCGTAGCTGGAAAGCCCGCGGACGCCGACGTTCTGCGTGTAGAAGACGTTGCATTCGTCGAGCCTCGCCGCGACGTCCTCCGCGAAGTACTCGCTCACCCGGCGCTGCGCGGATTCGGCCACGCCGCCGATCGCGGCGAGTGCCTGCACGTACCGGTTCATGGCGTCGCCGCGGTCGCCGTCCGAGTCCAGGACTATCTGCCCACCGTCGATGCGCGCGCCGTAGCGGCGGGCGATGGCCGCGGCCCGCATGCTGCGCGCGGGGGTCATGGTCACGCCGCGCAGGTCGAACAGTTCGAGCGTGTACCCGTCGTCGGTGAAGGTGGTCGTGCCGTCGGCGGCGCGTTTCGCATAGAAGCGGATCCCGTCGTTGGATTCGTCGAGGACCGGCACGGTTATCTCCGTCCAGTCGCCCAGGCGTACGGCGGATGACTGGCGGCGGAGCCAGTCGGCCCATTCGTCGGCGAGGCGGTCGCAGTCGTTTCGTGTGGTTGTCATAACAGGCTCTCCTGCATGTCGGGCTTCTTGATGACGTGGAATCTGTCGAGCAGTCTGATTGTATTCTCGGCGAATGATGGCGACGTGATGTCGCCGGCGGGCGTGGCGTAGGAGTCGCCGTATCCTTCGGTGTAGATGTGCCAGTGGGTGCCGGGGATGACGGTGCCGTCGGGGTTGGTGTGCGGTGTGCCGTTGACGCATAGGCGGAGCAGTGGGATGCCGCCGCGGTCGACGGCTATCGCCGCGACGTGCTGTTTCGCTGGGTTGCGTGCGCCGCGGTAGAGGGCTATGGAGAATCCCTCGCCGTCTTCCGCCTGGACGGTGAAGCGTGTCCTTTGCTGTCCTCCGGAGGGTAGCGTGACGCGGTCGTCGACCGCGTTCTTGATCTCCGTGACCAGCGCGTCGGCCTCCGCTTGCGTGAGCCCGTACTGTCGTGCCGTCATCGTCGGCTCCTTCCTTCTAGTCTCGTGGTGTTTCGGCTTCCGTGTCGCGGTTGGGGTCGGTGTTGGCGGCGAGCGTCATGATCTCGTCGGCGGTCAACGGCGCATCATCAGACGCCTGCTCATCGTCGAGCAGAGGCGTGTCAGCGAGAATACTGCGAAGAGTGTTCACGGGGTCAAGGCGGAACCCGTCGCAGATAGCCAGATACTCGGCAAGCGTCGGCGTTCCGTGCTGTGCGAGGCAGATGTCGCGCACGCGGACGTAGTTGATGCCTGTCCTGGCCTCTATGTCGCGGTAGGACAGGCCGCTCTCCTCTTTGCATTGCGTGAGGATGGCGGAGACGTCGTAGTCGACTTTTGTCCATGTTCTTGCTTTGACTGCCATAGGCCTATTTTGCATGTTAGAAAGTTGCGACACGCCGACGCCTCGTGCTAACTTGACGTTAGAAAGTTCTAACGTATACTGGAGCCATGACGTTAGAAAGACCTAACGGAGTGGCGGCACGTGCGGTCGCCGCTCTTGCACGAAGCGCACGCGCCGAGTCCGTTCCATTTTGGGAACAGGGCAAGGCGATCGGACGCGGGCGGCAGGCAGTCGGAGCGCGCTATCAGCGCGGAGACATGCAGCTGTCCGAATTCCTCACACTGGCCGAACGGCTGGGAGAGGACCCATCCCGCATCATCGCCCAGGCGATCGACGCGGAGAAAAACAAAAGCCCGCAGGATCCATCTGCGGGCAAAGAAACCAGAAAGGATAAAGAGAATGGTTTCCAACATCAATGATACCAGCCCGGTCGAAGCGCCGGTCGAAACATTCACGAGCACGGAGTTCGGCAGCATCCGCGCGCTCAGCGACGAGCAGGGGGAGCCGTTGTTCGTCGCGAGCGACATCGCCAAGACGCTCGGTTACGGTGACGCGACGCACATGACCCGCCGTCTTGATGACGACGAGAAGGGTCTCCGCCAAGTGGAGACCCTTGGCGGAGTCCAGCAGATGACCGTCATCACCGAAGCCGGCCTCTACTCCGCGATCCTCGGCAGCAAGGTCGAGGGCGCGCAACGCTTCAAGCGTTGGGTGACGCACGAGGTGCTTCCGTCGATTCGCAAGCATGGCGGTTACATGCTCGGCCAGGAGCGGATGACTCCGGAGCAGATGCTGGCCGCGTCGATGCGCTGGCTGGAGAGCAGGATCCGCGAGCAGGAGGAGACCATCGCGTCCCAGTCGGCCCAGTTGGAGGAGCAGAAGCCGAAGGTGCTGTTCGCCGACGCGGTGAGTGCGAGCGATGGCACGTGCCTGGTGGGCGAGCTGGCGAAGATGCTGCGGCAGAACGGCGTGCAGGTCGGGCAGAACCGTTTGTTCGCCCGCCTGCGGGAGGACGGGTACCTCGGCAAGTCGGGGCAGAACCGGAACGTTCCGACGCAGAAGGCGATGGAACGCGGCCTGTTCCGCATCAAGGAGACGGCTGTCACCCACAGCGACGGTCACGTCACCATCAGCAGGACGGCGAAGGTGACCGGCGCGGGGCAACGGTTCTTCATCGACCTTTACGGCGCGAAGCCGTTGGACGGATTGGAGGCGCGTGATGAGGCGCGTTGAGAAGGTGCCGGCCGATCTGGTCGACACGCGTGAGGCGGCGGAGCTGACCGGGTTTTCGGTGCGGACTTTGTGCAAATGGCGGTGCGTGCGGACGGATGGCCCGCGGTTCTGGAAGCTTGGCAGGCGCGTGCGGTACTCGCGTCGCGAGCTTTCGGAATGGATGGATTCGCATGCGGTGCATGCGGTGAGCGGCGGGATTCACGTCGGGAAGGAGTCGAGATGAGTCTCAAGGCGAAGGTGATGGTGCACGTCGTGCTGCTTGTCATGGCGTTGGCCATGCAGGTGCTGGGCGTGACGTTGCTCGCGACAGGCTACACGGGCGGGCATGACACGGTCGCGTTCTGCACGTGGTTCGTGCTGACGATGATCGAGCCGATCGTGTTCGTCCTGGCGTTGGAAGTGCCTGACGCCGGGGGCGGCGGTGCCGGCCGTGGGATGCACGTGATGGAAGGGGGCGGCAGGTGATGCGTAATCAGGATCTGGACGCGGTGTGCGCCGCGGTGAGGGCGATGGGCCAGTGGGGCGAGGTCGTCGGCTGGGAGCTCGCCCGCAGGTGGCTGCTCGAACATGGGTTCGATGCGGCTGGGCACGAACTCCCGGCGGCGGGCGACCCGCATGCGACGGGGCACACCCCGTGGCTGGCGCATCACATGGCCCACGCCGCGATCCACGGCATCGGCTGTGTGGGTGGTCTCGTCGCCCGTGACGTGCGCGCCGACGTCCCGGCGGCCTACCAAGGGCTCTTGCCCATCTGCCGGCAGGCGTTGACGTGCGCTGCGATCGTCACGCCGGCCGACGACATCATCACGAGCGAGGCGACCAACCTCGCCGGCATGTGGCCGAGGCTCGCATGGACGGGAGGCGACGACGATGACGACGATTCAGAGGAGTGACGAGACGCGGATGCTGGCGCTGACGGTCGCCTGCCTGGCCGGCACGGTCGCGGACATCGCCCGCACGACCTCATGCATTCCGGGAAACCCGGACACCATCGCCGCCCTTGGCAGGGCCGAGCGCGCATGCCTGGCTTTGGAAGAGCAGGTCAGGGCGATGGACCTGATGTCACTGGATGACGCATCGGGGAAGGAGCTGGCATGAAGCCCAGGCGTTGCAAGTATTGCGGCGTGCTGCTCTACCGGTGGTCGCCGAACTGCGGCGGCATCTGCGGCAGCCCCGAATGCCGCCGGAAGTGGGACGCCGACGACCAGGGACGCTCATGGATGCGCCACGCGTTGGAGTCAATCCGTGACGAAAAGCGCGACCGCATGGAGCGGGGGCGCCAGGCGCAGGAGACGATTGACGCGTTCCGCGCCGACATCGAAGCCATGCGCGCAGGGCAGGGGCATGGCGGAGGCGGCGTGCCCGGCGGCATCGCGGGAGACGACCGGCGCCAGGAGTGGGCGCGGCGCCTCCGCGAATGGCGCGAGAAGAGACCAGCGCCGACGCCATGGCACTGCCCGGTCTGCGGAATGAAGACGAAGCCCGGTCGGACATGGTGCTCGGACCCATGCGCGAACGAAGCCGCCCATTGGGAGGCGGTCGCCGCATGGCTCGCCGGCACAGGGCCCGACCCGACAAAACAAACCAAACAGGAAGGAGCCAGATGATGGCGGGAGAAGACGACGGCATGCAGGACAGGCTCGACATGACGCCTGACTGGCAGCTCAAGCGCGAGATCGGCTTGCTCAAGCTGCTCGCCAAGCGCATCGACATGGAGCTCAAGCCGCGCATCCACGCGTGGGAGGCGCGCCCCGACCACGGGCAGGGCATGACGGAGGACATCAGCGGAGCCGGTGGCGGGACGGTCGGCACGATCGCCATCGGACGCGACCAGCCCGACAGGCTCGAGGTGACCGACCCCGTGGCTTTCGGCGGGTGGCTCGCCGCGCACCAGGTGACGATGCTCGGCGGCATGCCTGCCGCGGTCAAGCGGTGGGTGCCCGAAAGCGAGGCAATGTCGCAGGACTTCCTCGCGCGTCTCGTGCGCAACGCGGGCGGCGAGCTGCCGCCCGGCGTGGAAGTGCGGCGCGGACGTGCGGCGACAGTCACCGTGAGACTCGAACGCGGCGTGGTGACCCGGGCATGGACGGCGCAGGGCATCCGCGACGCGGTGCGGCTCATCATGCCGCCTGCCGACCCCGCCGGCACGGCACACGACAACGACCATGACACCAACGAAGGAGATGTTGAGCAATGACGCAGGAAATCGAGAAGCGCCCCGACGGGCGTGAGATGAGCAAGCAGGAGCTCGACGAGATCGAGCTGCGAACCGACATGCAGATGGCGAAGGCGCTGAGCCACAGCGCGATGTTCGCGAAGCGATTCAACGGCAACCCGGCCGACGTGCTCGGCGCGGTCATGCTCGGCAAGAGCATGGGCATCGAGCCTATCAGCGCGCTCACGAGCATCAACGTCATCAACGGCACGCCGACCGCCAGCGCGATGCTCATCGCGGCGCTCATCCGCCGCGCAGGCCATCGCATCGACTACCAGCGCGACGAGAAGCGCCTGGTCGTGTCGTGCACGATCACGCGCGCGGACGACGGGAGCAGCGTGACGGAGACGTGGAGCATGGACCGTGCCAAGCGCATGGGGCTCGCCGGGCGCGGCATGTGGGCTAAGGATCCGATGACGATGCTCAGCTGGCGTGCGTTGACGAGCGCGGCGCGCCTGGCGGTGCCGGACGTGGTGCTCGGCTTGGCTTACACGCCGGAGGAAATCCAATCATCGGCGCAGCATGTCACGGCGCGCGTCGTGCCGGACGCTCCGCCCACGCATGCCCCTCAGAGCGACTTGAACGCCCCTCTGGGCGTCGAACCCGACGACCCCGGGCAAGTGGACGGGTTCGGCATGGACGACGCGCAGGACGCCGCCATGGACCCTATGGAAGCCAGGGCGTGGGTTCACGGGAGCATGGCGCGCGCCGGCGTGAGGAGCGCCGCACAGGCGATGCTCGTCTTGAAGGACCTCACCGGTCGTGACGGGCTCGCCGACACTGACGGGCTCACCGACGGGGAGGCGCTCAGCCTCGCCGCCGACGGAGCGCACACCGAGCAGGCAATCGCCAATGCCGTGCGCAGCCTGCACAGGCAGGAGCCCCGGGACGCGACCCCGCAGGCTGACGCGACCGACGCGACGCCCACAGACACGAAGGAGGGGACCGATGAGTGACGGACCGCGTCTGACGGTCACGGGAAGGCTCGCACGCGACCCCGAGCTCAAGCGGGCAGGGCAGGCGACCGTCTGCAATTTCACCGTCGCGTACACGCCGCGCCGATATGACAGGCAGCGGGGCGAATGGGTCGACGGCACGACCCTGTGGCTCGAATGCCAGGCATGGGACCGTGGCAAGCGCACGCTCGCCACGAACGTCGCCGGGAGCCTGCGGAAGGGACAGCCTGTCATCGCGACGGGAACCATCGCCGAGAACGACTGGACGGACCGTGACGGCAACAACCGGCATAGCCTGCGCCTCGAGGTTGACGCCATCGGACTCGACCTGTCCTGGCGTCCGGCGTCCCCTTCCCAGGGCAACTGGTCGGCTCAGGCTCAGGCTCAGGGATTCGCTGATGGCGCCACGTCGCAGGGAGCGCGGGTGTTCGGCGGCTTCGGAGGCGACAAGGCGACGGGAGGCGACCCATGGGGCGACGCGGAATTCTGACGCTCCGCCCGTGGGAGGCGTCGCATGGATGCGAATGGTGCGGGTTGTGCGGCGCGTGGATGCCACGCCACACGCACAGCCCGCAGGACACGCCGCCGCTCATGCGCGCGGCATGGAGACGGAGGCACTGATGAGCAGGCAGAAGCAGAAGGGCACGGCATTCGAGACGGCCGTCACCCGATGGCTGCAATGGGCTCTCGACGACAAGACGATCCACCGTGAATCGCTCCACGGGTCCAGGGACCGGGGTGACATCGGCGGCGTCATCATCGACGGCGAGCCCGTCACCATCGAGGCGAAGTCGCATCGGCGCATGGAGCTCGCCGAATGGATGCGCGAGGCGGAGACCGAGGCAGGCAATGCCGACGGCATCCTCCCCGTCGTCGTCCACAAGCGCAGCGGCGTCGGCATCCAGTCACGCGAGGGCGTCGGCTCGCAGTGGGTGACCATGACCCTCGAGACGTTCGCCCGCATCCTCAACCACTGCGTCGAGCTCGGGCCGGAAGACGGTGGGTGCGATGACGGTGTGTGACGCGCGCTGCCATTGGTGCGGCCGCCAGCTCACCGCCGCCACGGCTGGCAAGGTGCGCGGCGCATGCAGCCAGGGCGCATGCCAGGCGCGGCAGCGTGACCGCGACCGCAGGTGGCTCGCCTCGCACGCCGAGGAGCGTGCCGCATGGGACCGTCACATCCGCGAGATCCTCCAGGTGCGACCGGGGGAGCCACGCGGATGGACGCGGAGCGACCCATACATCCCGGCGATCACTCCCAGCGAGGCGATCATCGCGATCGCCACCAGCTGGAGGGAGATCCGACAATGGCGAGCCATGTGAGGGTCTGCCGTTATTGCGGCAGGCGGTTCGTGTCGCCTGGGACGACGGGCTGCTGCTGCGGGCGGCGCGCATGCCTGCGCGCCCGCAGGGAGGAGCGCACCGCCGCGCAACGTGAAAAGAGGCACATGGCGGGCGACACCGCGTGCGCCGATGGCGTGAGCACCATCGAGTCACGGTGGTGCGCCGAATGGGCGTGCAATGGCGATGGCATGCCCATCGTGAGGCGCATGCGCGCCGCATGACCAGGGAAGGAGAAGGCGATGGGAACGAGGGTCTGCGAGTTCTGCGGGAGATCGTACATGTTCCACGCGAACGGTGATTCCCCGGTGTGCTGCGGCCGCGGGGAATGCGTGGGCTTGCAGCGCGACCGCGACCGGGAGAAGGCGCGGTTGAAGAAAAGGCGGCAGCGTGAGAAGGCGCGCGCCAAGACGGCGCAGGCCGATGGGCTGACGCCTGCCGACGTCGCGTGGATCATGCGCAGCATGCGCCGCCAGATCACGCGCATGCGCGCCGAATGACAAGCGAATGAAAGGTGGTGGGGACGATGAGCACGAGGGCTGCACTGTGGGCGATCCGGTTCAGCGGATGCGCGAACCCTGGCATGCGGTGCGTGCTGATCTATCTCGCGCTTCGTGCCGATTCGGACGGCCTGTCATGGCCGAGCGTCTCGACCGTGGCGGCGGAGCTCGGCATGAGCGAGCGGAACGTGCAGCGCCTGCTGCGCAGGCTCGAAGACGGTGGGTTCATCGCCTATGTCGGGTCCGCCGCTGATTTTGGCAAGGCGAGGCCTGACAGGGCGCCGGCTGTCTGGAGGCTCGACGTGCCGGATGAGTTCCTCCGCGGGGACCTCAAGAAGACCGTCCGTGAGTATGAGTGCGCCCGCAAAGCGTTGCGGATGCTTGCGCCGGCGGGTGAGCGGGGTGACAAATCGGGCACCCCGCTTCCACGGGGTGACAAATCGGGTACTCACGGGGTGACAAATCGGGCGCCACGGGGTGACAAATCGGGTACTCACGGGGTGACAACCATGTCACCCAATAGAAACAAGGAAAAAGACAAGGAAAAAGACAAGGAAAAAGACAACCCCCTAAAGCCCCCCACGGGGGGAGGCGCATCAAAGCCAGGGAAGGAAGGAGACCGGATGTACACCATGAACGGCAGCGAACAGGTCGTGACCATGCCAGACGGGAGCAGCTACAGCCTGCGCCCAGGCAAATGCACGCGCGACCAGGTCACCGCGCACCTCGACGGCACCATCACGGCGCAGGCGTGCCCCGTCTGCCACGCATCCGTGGCAAACCGGCTCACCCACGCAGCACACAAGGAGACACGATGACCACCACCACACACTGCCCCGCATGCCTCACACCAACCAACCACCCAGGACTCTGCCGGCACTGCCAAGGCGAATGGAGGAACGCACTCCACGCCATCCCACTCGCCATACAAGCCCTCCAACTCAAAGCCTGGCGGCAGACACACACCAGCCACGATGCCGGCAGGAGCACGCACGCGACCACACCCCAGCCAATCGACTGGACCGCCCAAGACCAAATGCAGGAGATCACCAGCCTGCTCAACTGGATCGCCACCCTCCACGACCAGAAGCTCGCCACCGAAACACACTGGCCACGCCTCCTCAACACGATCCTCGCCAACCTGCCCCACATCAGCCAGACCGACCAAGCAGCAACAGCCATGCGCACCACCATCAACACAATCGCCAGGACATGGCGCATGACCGACCCCACGGAAGACACCCACGCCATCGGCGAATGCCCCCAATGCCACCAACCCCTCTTCGCACAAGACAGCGAGACGGTCATCACATGCCCCACATGCCACAGCCAATGGGACACGCAATGGCTCAAAACACGGCGCGCCACCCGCATCGCCCAGACCCTCCAAGCAAACACCATCCAAGGCACGCCCAGCCAGATAGCCCGATGGACCACCGCCACCACAGGCATCCGCACCACCGGTCACCAGGTCAGCGACTGGATCCGACGCGGCAAACTCACCGCACAACGCACACCCGACGGCACCCAATGGCAGACCAGCATGCAAGCCATCCTCGACGCCATCCAAGACCGGAGGACAACACATGACACCGTCGGAGACCTGCCCAAGCACCACGCCACACGCGACACGCAAACCACTTGACACAAACCGATTGCGCCTCTAAGCTGACTAACATAAGCCAGTACCGTAAGGGCTGGCTTTTCGCATACCCTAGGCAGCCAACAACGCCAGGGGAGCGCGGGGCCCGCACAAGGAAGCGACGCCACCGCCGGCGGCACCACCCTGGACACGCCACCGCCAGCGGGCATGACAACCACCCCCACCACCATGCACGGCGAACCCGGCCCGACACCGGAGGCCCCACCATGACACGACAATCCAAGAGCAACCCCCGCCGTCGCAACGGCAGCCGCCGCACACGCCTGCGCAAACGAGTCCTCGCAGCCTACGACACCTGCTGGCTCTGCGGACGGCCAGTCGACAAGACGCTTCCGCCCGGCCACCCATGGAGCGGCGAAGTCGACGAGGTCATCCCCGTCAGCCGCGGCGGCGACCCACTCGACTGGTCCAACGTCCGGCTCGCACACAGGATCTGCAACGAACGCAGAGGAAACAAGACACCACAAGCAATGCAAGGCATGCAAGGCAACCGCACGGCTTGGCGCGCAAGCGAGAGAGCCAACAAGCCGAGCGCCTGGTAGCCCAGGCAGGGGGTGGGCGGGTGACCCCCGGGCGGGCGGCACAGCCCCCCCGGGCAAAGGGCCGATACCCCTCCCAAAGGAACGGGACGGAACCACGGAAGGACCGAACGGAACGGAGCTAGTGATGAAATGCGTAATATGCGGATCCGGATTCCGCCCGCGCGGCGGCGGCAAGCCGCAGAAGTACTGCTCGGTGAAATGCCGCAACAAAGCGAAGGTCAAGGCACGCAAGGCCAGGAAGAACGGCACGATGCCTCAGCCCGCTGAGGCTCCGAAGCCCGCGAACATAACCAGGCGCGCGCCAGAAGCCGCGAAGCCCGAGACCGCGAAGCCAGCGCCGAAGAAGGCGAAGGAACGCCCGGATCTGAGCCGTGACGAATTCAGACGCATGATGGACGAGAGCCTCGAGGACGTGCTGCGCCGCAACCGCGACCGCCTCTCCAAGGCTTTGGATGACCCTGATACGCCGGCGAATGCACTGGCGGCTATCAGCCGTCAGCTGATCGCGGTCGTGGAACGTCTCGACCGGCTCGAGGGCGGCGACCCGCTCCTCGACGCGGGAGACGGTCTGGACTCGCGAGACTTGACACAGGAGGCGGACGATGGAGCGGGAAAGGCGGTTGTCTGAGGTCGCCGCGGTCTTGGAATGGCCGGAGGCCGAGGCCGTCAGAAGCGACTTCGACCGCATCAGGATAGTCGCCTCCCGCATGGGCATCGACTACGACCTCTGGCAGCAAGGCCTCCTCTGGATTCTTTTCAGCCGTGACAGCGGAGGCCGCTACTGCTGCGGGCAGGGCGGCCTCACCGTCAGCTCATGTCGTCAGATCGGGAAGACGTTCACCCTCGGCACCGCGTTCTTCGTCAAGTGCATGCTCTCGCCAGGGCTGAAGGTCATCTGGACCGCGCACCACACACGCACGAGCGACGAGACCTTCGCCGACATGTGCTCCCTGGCGCAGATGCCTGCGGTCGCCCGCCACATCGACCACATCAGGCGCGCGAACGGCCAGCAGGAGCTGGTGTTCGCGAACGGCTCGCGCATCATGTTCGGCGCCCGCGAGAACGGCTTCGGACGCGGCCTCCATGGCGCTGACGTGGAGGTGTTCGATGAAAGCCAGATCCTCACGGACAGGGCTTTGTCGAACATGATTCCGGTCATGAACACCGCGAGCGACCCGCTGGCCGTGTTCCTGGGGAACCCGCCCAAGCCGGGCGACCCGTCTGACGTGTTCGCGATGAAACGTCGGCAGGCGCTCGCAGGCAACGTGACAGGCATGGCCTACATCGAGCTTGCCGCGCCTCGTGATTGCGACAGCGACGACCGCGACGCATGGGCGAAAGCGAACCCAAGCTACCCAGCCAGGACTGGCGAGGACAGCATCATCCGCATGAGGCAGCTGCTGCCGGAGGATGATTTCCGCCGCGAGGCTCTCGGCATCTGGGATGAGACCGGGGCGGCCGGCGTCATCGGCCGGGACACGTGGGATGCGACCAGCGTCCCCGCACGGCGTGACGGCGGCACCGTCAGCTTCGGCATCGACATGCCTCCCGACCGCAGCGAGATCAGCATCGGCGCATGCATGCGCTACCCCGACGGGACGGCGCACGTGGAACTCGCCGAATGCCGCTCGACGCACGAGCATGGCAGCATGTGGGCGGTCGACTGGCTGGCCGAACGCTGGCCGCGCACGGCCGCGGTCGTCATCGACACGCAAAGCCCGGCGCTCAGCCTCCTGCCGGACCTGCGCGCAAGGCACGTCAAGGTCACCGTGACCGGCGCGCGCGAACTCGGGCAGGCGACAGGCCGCATGCTCGACATGCTCGCCGCCCGCACCGTCACCCACCTGCCGGACACCGAGCAGCCGGCGCTCGCCGATGCGGCGCTCGCCGTGACATTGCGTCCGGTCGGGCATGGCGGCATGACCGCATGGCAACGGTCGGGGATTGACGTGGACATCAGCCCGCTCGTCGCGGTGACGCTTGCGTTGCACGGGGCTTTCACTTCGACACGTCACCCTGGGCGCCGGCAGTCCGTCGGCTGATCGTTGGCCGCCAGGCTTACAGGAGGAGCATTTTGGTTTATTCGCTTGAATGGAAGGCCGACGAGGGGCGTGACTGGCTTGCCGCGCCGCTGACGGTCGGCAACGTGCACGCCGCGGACCGTGCCGACGCGTTCGGCGATGAGGAGCTCCACTGGCTGCAGGTCCTCTCCCGCGTCTGGCATGAGCATTACGCGCGCAACGCATTGCGCACGATGTATTACGACGGGAAGGAGATGCTGCACGACATCGCGGGGTCCATCCCCGAGTCGATGCGCGCCAACGCTTCCTGTCCGGTGGACTGGCCGCGCAAGGCGGTCAGCAGCCTCGCAGACAAGAGCGTGCTCGCAGGATTCAACATCGACCCCAACGTCGACGACCCCGGCGTCGTCGAACTGGCGGACCGTGTCGGTCTCGTCCCCATGATGGGGCAGGCCATCACCTCCGCCTACAAGCATTCGTGCGCTTTCCTGACGGTGTATCCGGATGCGGAGACGCGTGACGTGCAGGTCGTCGCCCGCGCCGCGGATTGGAGCGCGGCGGTCTGGGACAGGCGCCGCAACCGCATACGCTGCGCGCTGACGGTCACCGAGAACGACAGGCTCGGCAGGGCGACCGCGATGACCTTGTGGCTTCCAGGCCGCGCCTGGGAGCTGACGGCAGACGGGACGGGGTGGAGCGCCGCATGCACGTGGCGCGACCCCGCATGCCCGGTCACGCCTGTCGTCCCGATCGCATTCGACAGGCAATTGGACCGTCCGTTCGGACGGTCGAGAATCAGCCGCACCCTCATGGCGCTCACGGACATGGGGTTCAGGACGATGACCGAGATGGACACCTCTGCCGCCTTCTACGCGTCGCCGCGCGTGTGGTTCCTTGGCCTGGACCCGGACGCGTTCCAGGGCAGCAAGTGGAGCCGCCTGATGACGAGCATCAACGCCGTATCGCGTGACGAGGACGGGCTTGTGCCGACTGTCCAGCAGCTCCAGCAGGCGAGCATGACGCCGTACAGTTCGATGCTCGAGACGATCGCGATGATGGTGTCCAGCGCGACGGATATCCCCGCCGAGGCGCTCGGCATCCGCCTGTCGAACCCGACGAGCGTGGAGGCCATCAACGCGGCGGAGCAGCGGTTGAGTCGCATCGCCGAACGGCAGAACCGCGAGTTCACCGGCCAGCTGATGCAATTGATGCGCGTCGCAATCTACATGCAAGGCGGCTACAAGCAGCTCGCGGACGTTGACCTGTCCGGAATCACCCCCGTGTGGGATCCGGTGAACGTCAGTTCGGATGCCGCGAAGGCGGACTGGCTGACGAAGGTCGGCAGCGTCGACGAGGCGGTCGCAAAGAGCGACGTGGGACGCCGCCACCTCGGACTTAGCGAGGCTGAGATCAAGAGCGTCAAGGCATGGGAGTCCAGGCAGCGCGCCCAGGACACGCTCGACGCGCTCCGCCAGTCGGTCAACCAGCCGGAACAAGGCCAGACGGGCACGGCGACGGCAGACGCCGGTACCGGCGGCACACAACAGTCTTCCGCCAAGCCCTCTGAAAACTGGGGGGCGTCTGAGTTGAAGACGGCGTTCGACGCGCTTGGTGTGGCGATCAGATCCGGAGTCAGCCCGCAGAGTGCGGCGGCAAAGCTCGGGCTTGACGGCATCGACTTCACCGGCATGATCCCCGTCAGCCTACGCGACGATAGCAAGTAAACGGAATGGTGGTGCGCGATGACGGACTGGTCGAATCTGAGCCTGTCCGCCAAGGAACGCAAGAGCCTCGAGACCATGCTCGACGCCTCGCGCAAGGACCACCAGCGGACGATGGACGCCCTCGACGAGTACGCCGACCTTGCCGTCAGCGACCTGTTCGACTTCGACGATCCCGACAAGTCGCTCGCGTTGACCGACCCGGACACCATCGTCGAAGCGGCCCGCAACATCGTCCAGGTCGCGCAGGAGGCTGCGGATGCCAGGTATGGCGCGCAGCGCCAGGCATGGCAGCAGGCGGCCGGCCGTGAATTCCCGGAGTACGCGCTGCCTGACCTGGAGGACTGGACGCGCGTCATGTGGGACGTGCAGAAAGGCTTCTCCAACACCGACTACAACGGCCTGACATATGGGCAGGTGATGGCCGGGAAGGCGCGCAGCGGCGTCACCATCATGGACCTGCTGCCGAAGACCGCCGGCATGGGCATCGACGACATGCAGCAGGCTTACGCGGATTTCTTCCGCAGCCTCGCCGCGCATGCGGCGCAGCGCCGGCAGATGGCGGACATCGCGGGAGACCCGACCAAGCCCCGTTGGGCGCGCGTGCCCCGCGGCCGCGTGACCTGTGCGTTCTGCACGATGCTCGCCGGCCGCGGGTTCGTCTACACAAGCGAGGATGCCGCCGGCGGCGGACTCGGCAACACGTACCACAACCATTGCGATTGCGAGCCGGTGCCCACATGGGGCGAGGCGAAGCTCTCCGGGTATGATCCCGACAAGCTGAACGCGATCTACCTGCAGGCGAAGGCAGGGCTTCCAGCCGGCGCATCGTACAGGGACGCGCTCTCGCGCATGCGAGAGGCTGGCGGCGTGTCCGACTCCTTGGTCGGCAGTGCGATTGCGCGTGACACGCACGGCGTGTTCCGCAGTCAGTTGGGCGATGCGTCGCTGAAGTCATGCCTGGATGGTACGAACCCGCGTTTCGACGAAGGACCCGAGTGGCGGAACAACTGCCAGCGGTGCGTCGTCGCGTACCGCATGCGCCGCCTCGGCTACGCAGTCCATGCGACGGCATGCGAAGTGACGGCAAACGGCGCTCTTTCATCGACCGACTGGGGAGTGAGGCATTGGCGCGAGGCGTTCAAGGGCGTGCGGGAGATACCGTGCGCCGGACGCGACGAGGCGGAGGCTACGGCGAAGTCATGGGGCGATGGCGGGTGCGGCGTCGTCTACGTCGACTGGGGCAATGGGCGTGGCCATGCGTTCATCGCTGAGAACATCAAGGGCGTGGTGCATTTCATGGACCCGCAGACCGGCGACTACAACGTGGGATGGTACTTCGCTGATGCCATGCCGGGGAGAACGACTATCATGAGGATAGACGGCAAGGAGCCGGACATCCCAATTATCCGCAGGCTGTGCGAGGAGGCGACATAAATGATCACATACGAGCAGGCGTGCGACATCGTCGCGGCTGCATTCCCAGGCGCGGTGTTCTCCGCCGCCTACGAATATCCAGGTGGATGGTTTTTCAACGTCGAGCCCAGCGGGTGGACGGAAGACCAACCGGTGAACCCGTTCGGCGTGTCAGCAATCATTCACAAGGACGACGGCGAGTGGAAGTATTTCGATGTCGGCAATCCCGAGTTTCATGAAGCGCTCAGTACTCGCAAGCCGGTTGCGCTCCCGGAGAAGTACGCGGCCCTGATTCGCCCGAAGGGCGATGCCGGCCGGACAGTCTAGCCGTCTCATATTCTTCTTATGTATTCCAGCCGCCTTCTGGCGGCTTTTCTATTACCTGCCCCGCAGATTCTGCGGGGTTTTTGCATATCCGAAGGAGGACACCGATGGGTGTTGTCGATGTTGTGGACGGGGCCGTGCGCTGGTATGCGCGCTCCGCGCTGGGAGTGGAGTATGGCGATGGGGTCGCCGTGCTGGTGAAGTCGTACACGTACCTTCTGGGCGCGTGGTCGTGCTTCGCCATCACGGACGACCCGGCGGACGACCGCCTGTACGAGGTCACGAGAGCCGCGTCCGGCGGCGTGCACGTCAGGCATTACGATGCGGCCCCCGACCGCGTGTACGAGCCGGATGGAGGAAAGACGTCTGAAAGGAAGGTGGGGGTCATGTCGGATGACATTCCCGGGTATCTGAAGCGCATGGTCGACGAGTACAGGGAGCTCACGGGCAGGATGGAGCGTCTCGCGAAGTACAGGGAGTCGCATTACAGCGAACTGGAAAAGTCCGGAGAGGGTGGCCTCCTGTCCGACCAGGCGTATGCGATGCGCGAGTACGCGGATGTGCTGAGGAAGCGCCTCCGCTTCCATTTGGGCGACCGTGCCGCGGAGATCGTCGCCGATAGCCGCGGGGAATCCTGAAGCACCGTGCCACGCCCGTGTGGCGGGGTGTCTTGGCTGTCGTGGAGTGCGCGCGTGGTTGCCCATGGCCCCGCGTCCCGGTGCAAATCCGGGGACGGCCCGATGGCGTGCGGCGGCTGAGCGTGCGGCGGCGCATGTATGGGAGTTGTCGGACAGGGAGCGGCAGCTCGTCGCCAGCATGCCACAGCACGTTACGGCGGCAGAGCTCGGATATAGTTGATGCATTCATTGACAATCGGGGGCGTTAGATGAGTAACGAGAATCTTCCTCCATACGGCGAGCGTATTGATGCATTCACTGGTGATGACCCGGCGCCGGCTTCTTGGCTTGAGCTTGACGATAGGGATGAATTCGCTTGGGGGGAGTCTGGAGGTCACTGCGCTCTCGTATGGCGTGCGACCGGTCGCCCGGTGATATTCCCCGGTGGTCTGCTCTCCTATCAGATTCCGATGGCATCGATACCTTACCCGACGGATCGCAGGTTCGACTCTGCTGAGCCGCTGACCGTGGCTGAGCACTATCGTTGCATCCTCAATCATGGGAATTTTGACAAAACATTCACCAAGATGACTCCGCCAACGGAATCCCAGAGCTGATTCCCGGTCGTGCTCCACTGCCATGATTGGCGCGCGGCTTGCTGTTTTTGTTGGTTGCTGTGTAAATTAGTGTTAAAAAAACACTAGGCAAGGAGTCGGGATGGTTTACAGTGACACGAAGATCAGGGACTTGATTCAAAGCGGTGTCATCCTGTCGGCGGACCCGGATGGGGTCGGCCCGGTTTCCTATGACCTTAGGACTCGCGGGTTCTATCGTTCCGAGGACGAGGACGGTGTGGCTTCGGTCACGCTCCAGCCGGGCGAATCTGTGTTCGTCGGCAGCGTCGAGACGCTGGCCTTGCCCGGTAACGTCTGTGCGACGGTCACGTTGAGGAATTCGCGCATCAGACAGGGTTTGCAACTCGCGGCTCCCGTGTACTTCCCCGGGCATTCCACTCGCGTCTTCTTCCGCTTGACGAACGTCAGCGCCGACGCGATAGAGCTTACGAAGGATGATTCGTTCGCACAGGTGATGTTCAGCCCGGTCGAGGGGGAGGTGGAGCACCCTTATTCCGGTTCCTTCTCCGGCGAGATGGATTACCGTGGCATGGGTGACTATGAGCGGCGGTATTCCAAGCAGATGAGGGAGCTTGATGCGAAGGTGGACGACATCAAGGCGATGGAGTCACGCATCTACGGCAACGTCATGACCATTATGGCGGTCATCGCGGCCGTGTTCACTCTGGTGAACGTGAACATCGGGTTGGCTTCCGCCGACCTGTCGAAGATCGTGCTGGTGAACGCGGTGACTGTCGCCAGTTTCTCCGCGCTCGCCGGTCTCCTCGCCTTGGTGACGAAACCCAAGGGAAGGCTGGCCTATGTGGTCCCGTGGGTTGTCTCCGCCGTGCTGTACGTGGTCGCGGTCATCCTAGCGGTCATCTGAGCCAGCGTTCTTTCGCATGCCGCCTTCGGGCGGCTTTTCTTTTACCGACCCCAGCGGATTCTGCTGGGGTCTCGTGTTTTTGGCCGGGGCCAGTGCCCTACACGCGGGATCCTTCTCCATACACCGCATCCGCGCGCCATGGTGCGATTCCATGGCCGGCCACGAAAACCGGTGCCGCACGGCTACCGGACAGACGCCCGCACGGGCCAACAAAACAACAGGAAGGGGCATCGGAATGCCTGACAACACCAGCAGCACGCCTCAGAACGAACCCACGCAGGAACCCACGCAGGGTGCCGCACAACAGCAACAGCAACAGCCATCTCAGGCACCTGCTGACCCGGTGGAACCGCACGGCGACCCGGACACGACGATCGACTGGAAGGCGCAGGCCCGCAAGTGGGAGAAACTCGCCAAAGCCAACCATGAGAAGGCCGAACAGGCCGACCAGCTGCGTGAGAAAGCCGAGAAGGCCGACCAACTGCAAGCACAGCTGGACAAGCTGAACGCCGCGCAGGCATGGGAGAAGACCATCGGCAAGGTCAGCGGCGAGACCGGCATCCCCGTCGACGTGCTCAACATCGTCAAAGCGGACAGCGAGGACAAGCTCGCCGAAGCAGCGAAGACACTCCAGGCGTTCGCACAGACGGGAGCGCGTCGCACGGGCATGGGCGACCAGTCCCGCGAGCCTGCCGCACCGCAACCGTCGGGCGCAGCCGCCTTCCTGGCGAAAGTCAACCAGCATGCCGGGCATTAAACCCCGGCGAACCAACAAGTAAGGAGCCATCATGGCAACAACCGTGACCACGGGCGCATTGTCCCTGCCCGCGAACCTCGCGCAGGGACTCATCGACAAGGTCGAGACGGGTTCCGCCGTCGCCGCCCTGTCCGCCAGCAAGCCGCTTCTCTTCGGCAACACGCAGGTCGTGACCTTCACGAAGCATCCGCGCGCCGAATTCGTCGAGGAGGGCGCCGCCAAGGCGCCGGCGGACGTGGAGTTCGGCACCGTCACCGCAGTGCCGCACAAGGCGCAGGTCACCGTCCGATTCGACGAGGAAGTCCTCTGGGCCGACGAGGACCGCAAGGTCGGCGTCTTCCAGGCGATCGCCGACGCGGGCGCGACCGCCTTGAGCCGCGCACTCGACCTCGGCGTCTTCCACCGCATCAACCCCAGCACCGGCGCGGTCATGACCGGGTGGACGAACTACCTGACCGCCACCACGAAGACCGTGACCGACACGGGTGACGCGGACGCGGACATCGAGAAGGCCATCGGCCTCGTCCTCAACGACGGCGAAGGCTACGACGTGAACGGCATCGCCCTGAGCAAGCCCGAAGCCTTCGCGCTCGCCACGACGCGAGACAAGCAAGGCCACCCGCTCTACCCGGAATTGGGCTACGGCACCGCGATCACCGCGTTCAAGGGCACCAAGGCGAGCGTCACCACGACCGTGAACGCGCCGGAGGCTGCGACGGCGACCGGCGTGGAAGCCATCGTCGGCGATTATGCGGGCGGCATCTACTGGGGCATCCAGAAGAACCTGCCGCTCGAGCTCATCTCCTACGGCGACCCCGACGGCCTGGGCGATTTGAAGCGCCACAATCAGGTCGCCTACCGACTGGAGATGCTGTACGCGTGGTACGTGGATCCGGCTCGCTTCGCCATCGTGAAGGCCGCCGACGCAGCCTCCGCCGGCAAGTGACAGGCGGCAGGCGATGAGCGACCAGACAGCGTTCGCCGCCGTCGATGACGTCGCCGCCAGATGGCGCACCCTCACCACCGAGGAGACCACGCGCGCCGCGAGCCTGCTCGCGGACGCGAGCGACATCATCCGCACCCAGCCCGGAAGCCGCTGGAAGTCATGCAGCGCACAGACCCTCACGCGCATCACGTGCGCGATGGTCATCCGCTGCATGGACGCCGGCACAGGCATGAGCGGCGTCACCCAGAGCACGCAAAGCGTCGGGCCCGTCAGCGAAAGCATGACATGGGGCTCGGCGGACGGAGGCGGAGCGGGAAGCCTGTGGCTCACACGCGCCGAGAAGCAGGCGCTCGGCATCGGCGTGCAGACGGCATTCACGATCCCGATGGGCGGCGTGGAATGATCACCGGCGAACCGATCACCATCAGCACCCGCACCACGCTCGACGCGCTCCTGCCGACAGGCGAGCACCAGACCCGCACGACCGTGGAAGCCACGACAGGCATCCTCACCGACAGCGGGCAGAGCACGCCCAGCGACGCGGAACGCCCAACAGGCACGCACCTGACACGCACGCTGTACATCAGCCGCTCATGGGAGGCGCGCAGCCTCAAAGGCGCGACAATAACCACAGGCGACGGCACCGCATGGCACGTGGTCGGCGACCCCAAGCCCACCACAGGCGGCGGCATGACACCCACCGGATTCCACCCGATGGCCGTCACCATCACACGCGAGGAGGACTGACATGGGCAAAAGCCACGTGAAACTCAACTACGCCGGATTCCAAGCGATCCGCCAGAGCGGGGAGACCCGCCAGGCGGTCACCGAAGCCGCCGAGCAGATCGCGGACCGCGCCAACCGTCTCAAGAAACGCGAAGCCGCGCACTACGCGGGCGTGCCCGCCATGCAGACCAAGCAGGGCGTCGTCGCTCTCGCCACGACCGGCCACTACGAGCCGGGGAGCGTGGACGCGATGTTCGACAACCAGGAGAACGACACGCTCCTCAAGGCCGCCGTCGGGGGCACGCAGTGAAGCTCATCGAAGTGGAATGCTGCGAATGGCTCAACGCCGACAAGGCCATCGCCTGGACATGCCCAGCCGCGTGCGTCGAACCGCATGCCGGCACGGCCGACGGTTTCACCACCGTGAGCCGTGCCGGTGGTTCGCTCGAACCCTGGCGTGACACGGCGACCCTCACCGTGAAGGTGACAGCGCCCACGCTGCAGGACGCGGGCAACTGGATGATGGGGCTCGTGCTGCCGCGTCTCGAGGAGATGTGGGGCGAGCCTGACATCGCGCGCGTGGAAGTCCTCAGCGTCTACCCGAACCCTGACCCGGGGCCGCCTCAACGACCCCGGTACCAGGCGAACATGCAGGTCGTGCGCGCCCGCGCATGACCCGCAGGAATTCTCAGAATCTGAAGCGACCAAGGAGGAAACATGGCTGACACTTCAGGAAAGACCGTCAACAAGGCGAACGTGTCGCTAGGACGCAGCAAGGCCACCGGCCTGCTGTGGTGGGCGCCGTCCGGCACCGAGCTGCCGACAGACGCGACCACCGCGCTGCCGGACGCGTACCGCACGCCCGGCTACACGTCGGAGGACGGCGTCACGAACAGCGTCGACACGGACACGACGAGCGTGAACGACATGAACGGCACGCAGGTGCTCAACGAGATCACGAGCTACAGCGAGACGTTCCAGCTGTCGCTCCTCGAGACGAACGCCGACGCGATGAAGCTGCGCTACGGCACCGACGCGGTGACCGGCACGGATGCGCTCAAGATCCGCCACAAGATGCCCAAGGGCGAGAGCCTCGTGCTCGTTCTCGAACTGCTTCTCACCGGCAACCGAGTCAAGCGCATCGTCATCCCGGACGCCGTCCTCACCGAGATCGGCGACACCCAGTATGACAGCGGCGACGCGATCGTCTACGACCTGACGTTCACCGCGAACCCGTCGCCGCTCATCGACGGCGACACGAGCCGCGAGTACATCGCGACCGCATCCACGACATCCACGAAGCCCTCCGAGTCCTGACACAGGACGGGCGGACGCTCGCCGCGCACCCAGCCTCACGAGGGGCGCGGCACCACTTATCCAAAGGGGAAGCAATGACAGCAAGGAAGCAGACTGAAGACCACAAGCCCAAGGTGCAGCCGCCGGACAAGCCCCGGCACATGAACGTCATGGGCTTGGAGCTCGACGTGGACGTGTCACGATTCGACGACCTCGAGTTCGTCGAATCCCTGTGGAACCTCCAGCACGCGAACGAGGGCGGCGACCCGTTCGCCATCGTCCCGTTCCTGCGTGACCTGACCGGGCTCAGCGTCCATGAGATCAGCCAGGCGCTCAAGGACCCGCAGACCGGGCGCACGAGCATGGAGACCGTCGAGAAGTTCGTCGAACAGGTGCTCCAGGAGGCCGCCCCAAAATCCTGACGCTCATGGGCATGCTCGACGCATGCCCTGACGCTTTGCGCGCCGACATGCAACGCTTCTACGGGCTCGACCTCGACGAGCTCGGGCACGGGCTGCGCATCCGGCGCGCCGCCGACCTAGCCGCGAACCTGCCCGAGCAGGCGCTCGTGTGGCGGCGCATCGACCCGCGCGCAGAATGGGACGTGCAGACTCTCCTGCTCGCCCAGATAGCAGACGCGACAGGCTTCACGGCGTGGAGCAAGACCAAGGAAGCCAGCCACAGGGGAGCGAAATGGCGCGGCCGCATCCCACGCCCCTGGGAAAGGCACGAACGGGTGGACGCGGGGCGCGTCGCGATCAGCACGAGCGAGATCGACGACATCCTCAGTCGCCCGCGCACATGACCTAGGAGGCAATCATGGCAATCACAGTCGCGACCGCTTACGTGCAGGTCGTGCCATCCCTCTCCGGAGTTGGCAAGGCCATCGCCAACGCGTTCGACTCCGCAGCCGAGAACGCCGGCAAGAGCGCCGGCGGAAAAGCCGGAAGCGGCATGCTCTCCGGCCTGTCCGCCAAGGCTGGCGCGATTGCCGGAGCCGTGCAGAGCGTCGTCGGCAAGGCCGTCAGCGCCGTCAGCAGCAGCATCGGCAGCGCAATCAGCCGCGCCGACCAGATGAACAACTTCCCCAAGGTCATGAAGAACCTCGGGTACTCCGCCGAGGACGCGGGCGCAAGCATCCGCAAGATCAGCAGCGCGCTCGACGGCCTGCCAACAACGTCCAGCGCGATGGCGGGCATGGTGCAGCAGCTCGCGCCGCTCACGAAAAGCCTCGACGAGGCGACGAACATCTCGCTCGCGTTCAACGACGCGATGCTCGCGGGCGGCGCGAGCACCGCCGAGCAGGAGAACGCGCTCACACAGTACACGCAGATGCTCGCCGCCGGGAAGGTCGACATGGCCGCCTGGCGCAGCGTGCAGGCGGCCATGCCCGGCCAGCTCAACCAGATCGCCGAAGCCATGCTCGGAGCAGGGAAGAACGGCAACGACCTGTACGACGCGATGAAAGCCGGCACGGTCAGCTTCGACGACTTCAACCAGGCGGTGATGCGCCTGGACAAGCAGGGGCTCGGCCAGTACGCGAGCTTCGCCGACCAGGCGAAGGCCGCCACGCAGGGCATCGGCACTGCCGTGGAGAACGTGCGCAACCGCGTCGCGAAGGCCATGCAGAAGGTCATCGAGGCGATCGGCACGGACAGGATCGCCGGCGCCATCAACGGCATCAGCTCCAAGTTCGGGCCCATGGGCGACGCTGCGGCGAAAGCCGTGACCGTCGCACGCAAGGCGTTCGACAAAATGGGCGCCGCCGTCACGGATCTCGCCGGCAAGGTCAAACAGACGGCAGGCTTCCAGGCGTTCGCGAACGCCGTCACGAACCTGCGTGACGCGCTCGGCGACGCATGGGGCATGCTCAGGAAGACGGCATCCGGCGTCATGGACAGCGTGACCGCGATGACAGGAAGCCAGACCGTCGTCACAGCGTTCGCCAACGCTTTCCGCTTCCTCTCCGACAAGGTGGCGGACGTGGCGAACGGCATCCGCCTCGCAGTGCAGGCGATAAGCCTGAGCCTCGAGGGGCTGAGCGGCGGCACCGCCGTGGACGACCTGGCGAGCGTTTTCGACCAGCTGCGCATCACCGTCAACACCGTGAAGCAGGCCGTCATGGACTTCCTGTCCGGCGTCGCATCCTCCGGCATGTGGCAGGCTATAGGACAGGTCGCCAGGACCGTCGCACAGGCGTTCGACGACATCACGTGGAAGGTGTGGAGCGCCCTGGACGCGCTCAACACACAGCCAGGCTTCGACTGGGCTGGACTCGGCAAGCAGATCGGCGACGCGTTCGGCTCGGCGATAGACGCCGTGAACAGCGTCGCCAAGGCGTTCGCCGACATGGCGAGCCGCAACCTCCAGCCATTGGCGGACGCTATCGGCAACATCGCCAACGCCATCGCAGGCATGAGCGTGGACGCGCTCGGCAGGCTCGCCGACGCGCTCACACGCCTCTCCGACTGGGTGGACGCTCACAGCCAGGGCGTGGCGGACGCGATAACCGCCGTCGGCCTCGCGTTCATCAGCTGGAAGGGCCTCGACATGACCATCGGCGCGGTCACAACCGCGCTCAACGCATTCAGCATGGTGTGCAACGGGCTGAGCGGCGGGCTCATGGCCGTCATGGGCATGGGCAACGCGATCAAGGGCTTGGGCGACGCGATCAAGGGCGCGGGCATCGCCACCGCGCTCGGCGGCGCCATCGGCAGCGTGAAGGACCTCGGCGCGGCAATCAGCCTCATCCCCGAAGCGCTCGGCGAAGCCGGCGCCGTCATCGGGCCCAAGCTCGCGACCATCGGCGGCGCGATCGGCGGAGCGTTCAGCTCGCTCGCCCCGATCCTGTCGAACCCGGTCACATGGATCGTCGTCGCCATCGCCGCAGTCATCGCCGCCGGCGTGTGGTTCTTCACGAAGACCGAGACCGGCAGGAAAGCGTGGCAGAGCTTCTGCAACGCCGTCAGCACGGCGTGGAACGGCATGCTCACAGGCATCAAGACCCTGTGGGACAACGTGAGCGGCGCCGTGTCGTCCGCGTGGAACACGTTCACGACGACGCTCGGCACAGCGTGGAACGCGCTCTGCAATGCGGTCACGACCGCATGGAACACTGTCTGGGGAGTGCTCGAACCGATCTTCGCGGCCATCGGCCACGCCCTCTACTGGATCGGCATCGTCGTCGCAGCCGGCCTCGTCACCGCATGGCATGTCATGTGCGACGTCGTCACGACCGTCTGGGACACGATCACCAACGCGGTGAGCGCAGGCGTGCAAGCCGTTTCCGACTGGTTCCACAGCTGGTTCGACCCGCTCGTCACCTGGTGGCAAGGCGTGTGGCAGGGCATCAGCGGCTGGTTCTCCGACCGTTGGAACGACATCACGGGCATCGCACAGACAGTCACCACTAACGTGAGCAACGCCATCCACAGCGTGTTCGACGCGATATCCGGCTGGTGGTCGGGCGTGTGGGACGGGATATCCAACACGTTCTCCACCATCTGGAACGCGATCAAAAGCACGGCGGACAACGTTCTCAACGCGATCAGCAACACGTTCCACAGCATCTTCGACCCCATCGCCAACTGGTGGGGCAACGTGTGGGACGGCGTGAAGAACGCCGCCACGAACGCAGTCCAGCACGTCGCCGACACCCTCAGCGGCGTTAAGGACAAGGTGCTCGGGGCGTTCAAGGGCGCGGGCGACTGGCTGCGCGACGTCGGCGGGCAGATCATCGAAGGCCTCAAACGCGGCATCACGGACAAGTTCGACAGCCTGAAGAACACCGTCTCCGACACGTGCGGCAAGATCCAGGACTGGGCGGAGGGCGTGCTCGGCATCAACAGCCCGAGTCGTGTCATGCGCCGCGAGGTCGGCAGGTACGTCACGCTCGGCCTCGCCCTGGGCATCACCGACGAAGCCAGGAGCGTGCGCAAGGCCACGGAAAGCGTGCTCGGCCAGATCACCGCCGTGCAAGCCCCGGCGATCGGCATGCCCACGGCAGGCGGCATCGGCAGCGCCACGCCGACGCTCGCCACGGCCACCGCCGGCGCCGGCGGCATCACGCTCAACTACCAGAACTACGCCACGCCCGGACTGTCGGCGGAACAACAGCTGACAGACGCGGCGCAGCGCAGCAAGGCGATCCTGCTCGGGATCTAAGGAGGCAGCATGAGAAGAGACGGGAACGTGAGCGTCACGCTCTCCAGCCAGAGCGCCGGCGACTCGCTCGACCTCACGGCCGGCGACCATGTGGCGGGCTCCGGGGCGACGCTCATCGAAGGTTCCACGGGTTTCCTCGGCATTCCGCGCAGCGTGCGTTTCCAGGAAGGCGCGGGCGACGGCGGCAGGCTCATCAACAGCCGCGCCAAGACGCGCCCGCTCCTCCTCAAGCTCGCCATATGGGGCGACCTCGACAGGCAGCGTGAGACGCTCAGCCGTCTGCGCGCGATCGTCACGGCAGGCGACTGCGAGGTGCAGGCCGTGGTCGGCTCGTCCCGCTGGCGGCTGAACACGGTCTATGAGAGCGGGCTGGAGGGCGAGCTGTCGGCGGGCGTGGAGAACCACCGGTTCACGCTCGTGGATCTCGCGCTCACGGCACCCCAACCGTGGTGGGAGGGCGCGCGGAACGTCAGCACGCTCACCGTCAGGGACGAGCCCGTCGCGTTCCTCTCCGACCTCGCCGGACTGCATGTCGCGAGCGGCAGCGCGATCGGCGAGCACACGGTGCGCAGCCAGACGGACGCGCCCACGCCCATCGACGTGCGCATCACAGGACCTGCGGCGACGGCAAGCGTGACTGTCAACGGCAGGGGGTTCAGCCTGGGCAAGGCGCTCACGGCCGGGCAGGTGCTCACGGTCACCCAGCCCGACGGCAGGATGCCGCAGGTCACGCTCGACGGCGTGAGCTCCTGGGGTGCGCTTGCGCCCGCGCCACGCTTCCCGTCCGTCAACCCTGGCGACAACAGGATCGTGGCCACGCTGACCGGCGGAGTGAAAGGCACCGTTGCCGCGTCAGCTCTCATCCTCGCAACGAACCTGGTCACCGACCCGGCGCTCAGGAAGAGCGCGGCGGCGGTCACCGTGGACGACGCGACCGCATGGACCGTGGCGACCGGCACGAGCCACGGAACCGCGTCCTGCACCATGGCCGCCACGGACGCGCAGCACCCGCGCTGCGCATGGTGGACCGTCGCGAAACCGTCAAACGGCTGGCCGCAGCAGACGCTCACCGCCAGCATCGGCGGCATCAACACGCTCACAGACGGGACTGACTCGTGCACGCCCACAGGCGGCGCGCTCGTCGTGGAACAGCTCGACGCGGACGGAGGCCTGCTCATGACAGGGCAGGCAGACCAAGCCGGGACGCGCACGAGCCTCGCGTTCGACGTGCAGGACGGGTGCGAGACGATCCGCATCGGCTGGTACGGCTCGCAGCCGCAGAACGTCGGGTTCGCCGCGCTGCTCGCGATCACCCCGAAGCCGGCGATCGTCGACGAGGTGATCGAGGACGCCAACGACCCGCTCGGCAAGGACCCCGGCTACTTCGACGGCGGCACGCTGTACGCCTCGTGGCTAGGCACTGCGAACGCGTCGCAAAGCGTGCTGCACGGCACGGAGGAGACCGGCGGCACGAAGGTCACTCTCTCGTGGAGGCCGAGAAGGGAGCAAGTGCGATGACATGGCAGGCGGCCGACTATGCGTGCGAGATCCGCGACAGGACGCTCACGCGCGTCGGGGCTCTCGGCGTGCAGGACATGACCGGGCTCACGATCACCGAGGAAGCCTACGACGCTGGATCATGGTCATTGAAACTGCCCGCGTCGAGCGACGCGGCGAGCCTGCTCTCCCAGCCCGGCGCGGGCATCGTCGTCACCCAGCCCGACGGGCGTGTGTTCAGCGGGCCGGTCACGCAAGCCGAATGGGACGCGGGGAGCGACGACGAGCTCGGCGAACACTGGACGTTCACCGGCGCGAGCGACGCGATCCTGCTCAGCCGGTGCGTGACGCTCCCCGACCCGTCCCAGGACATCGCGAAACAGACCGTGGAGAAGACGACGTGGAGCGGGGCGCGCGACTCGCTCATGCTCAAGGCGCTGCGATCCCTCCAATGGCAGGGGTGGGGGAGCGTCACACTCCCCACGGTCAAAGGCACGGGAAGCGCGGCGACCCTCACAGCCGACTGGCAGACAGTGCTCGAATCCTTGCAAAGCCTCGCGAACCGGCAGTGGAGGTTCTCCGTCACCGACACGGGAGGCAGGCTCGCGGCGTCCATCGGGCAGGGCAGCGACCTGAGCGGAAGCCTCATGCTCGACACGCAGACGGGATCGCTAAAGAGCCTCACGGCCGCGAGCAAAGCGCCCGCATGCACGCGAGTCATCATCAAGACCACAAGCACAACAGGCAGCACGAGCACGACAAGCTGGCAGACAATAATCCCCGACCGCGGGAAGACCCTCGAACAGACGTGGGGCGCCGTCACGAAAGTCGTGCAGCTCGAGGACGGCGAGACAGCCGCAAGCCGCGCCACGCAGGAAGTCGCCCAAGCCTGGAGCGACATGACGAGCGCCAGCGGTTCAGTCGCATCCGACGCGATCATCGGCGGCGCCACGCCAGGCGACACTGTCGGAGTCATGGCGGCAGGCGAATGGACCACGGGAGTGGTCACCAGCATCAGCACGGGCTTCGCCGACGGCGTGGTGCAGACCGCATCGCTCGGCGACTGGACCGCATCTGACAGCCGTCTCATCATGGCCAGGCGGATCAAAGCCCAAAACGACAGGATAGCCAGGATCGAAAGGAGATTCTGATGGCGGAGACATCATACCCGTTCCCCGACCAAGCGATCACGCTCGCGCAGTTCCGCGCATGGGCGCGGCAGGCTTTCGGCAGCCGCGTGCACACGGGGCTGAATGTGACCGCGAGCGGCCAGACCGTGAGCATCAGCGCCGGCACCGCGACGGTTGACGGCGTGTGCTACACGCTCGACGGCACGCTCAACCTCAGAGTGAGCGCGAACACCGGCAGCGCGCGCCGCGTGTACGCCGTCCTCGAACTCACCGGCACGGCAATAACCGCGAAACTCGTCTACGGTCCCGGCGGCGGCGGAGCGAAGACCGGCTGGACGCAGGAGCAGACCGGCACATGGCAGATGCCGCTAGCATGGGTCATGCAGGCCGCAGGCGCGGCCAACGTCACCGGCAGCGTCACCAGCGTCGCCCAACGCCAGGCGGCCGGGGGATACAGTCACACGGCCATGAATGAAACCTCATGGGGAATCAAACGCGGAGGCGTCACCCCGTTCGGCGATTGGACGGAGATTCAGGCCGGCGAGCGCGGTCTCGTCCTCGTCTGGATCAACACAAACGTCTACGTTGGCACTGACAACATCGCGGCCTCAATCGGAGTGACGACCGACGGGAAGACGTTCCACAGCAACAGCGAAACGAGACACGAGATGCGGTTGTGGGGCACCACAGCATTCCGCGTCACTTCCAACCTGTCCGACCTCGCTGTCATCCAAAGCTCCCCAGGCGCGGCCGTCAGATTCAAGCCGGCCATTTTTGTCGAAGACACCAGCAACGGCGACGTGACGATTTCAGGAATCACCATGAATGCGATCGGACTCTAAGGAGGAGAGCATGGGAAGCACGACCATCATCTGGACTGGCGACAACGCCAACAAGCCCGGTACCATCAACAACCTCTTCGGGATCGACGAAACCACGGCGCAGGCGCTCGTCAGGAACCTCGAGACCGGAGGCATGGCAGGCGCCCGCGTCGACGACACGGGGCATCTGCTCATCACATTCACCGACGGAGCCACGCACGACCTGGGCAGCGTCGTCGGACCGCAAGGAGAACGCGGCGAAGGCGGACTCCAAGGCCCCAGCACCCAGGCGCCGAAGGTGACGGAAGTGAAGCTCGCCCACGGCTCGTGGGACGGCAGGAAACAGACCGTCACCAGCACGGAGCTCAAAGGGCATCTCACAGCCGTCATGCCGCCGCAGGCACCGGAGGAGGCGACCGCATGCGCGCTCGCAGGCCTGTGGTGCGACGTGGACGAGTCCACCGGCACGCTCACCGCCACATGCTCCAACGACGCGCCGACCGTGGACGTGACGGTCGGCTGCTGGCATTGGGACAACGACCCAGGCCAGATAGCGTTCACGCTCACCGCGGGCGGCTGGACGGACATGACGCAGGCCGCGCACGTCGGCGGCATCGACTGGCGCGACAACTGGGTCAGTCCCGCCGACGCGCCAAGCTCAGCCGCGTGGGCGCTCGCAGGCATCCGCTTCACCCACACGGGCTGCAACGAACTGACCGCCACATGCGCAGTCACGCCCACGCAGGACATCAACTGCGTGGCTACCGTCTGGTAACAAGGAGGAGGAATCATGACGACGATCAACATGGCATGGCCAACTGGCGCGCTCGCGGGCGGCCTGTGCACTGTGACGACGGACAAGGCGCGCGGCGACGATTTCCCCGCGAACATCGACACCGTGATGTGCGAGTACGACGGGCGCATCACCGACATCCCGTTCCGCAGGCTGTACCACCGGGTGACGCGCGTCCGCTGCCGCACGCTTGGTGCCAAAGCACTGGATTCGCTCGACTCGGAATCGCTCGACATCAAGGCGGACGTGATCGAGGACGACGTGTTCGGGTCACACGGTGTGAACGACCTGCAGGCTGTCACGCTCTCCGGGCTCAACGGAGACCTCGCATCGGTGGGCGGCTCGAACTTCCTGTACGGTTGCACGGGCTTGACGAGCCTGACGCTTCCCGCGTCGCTCGCATCGGTGGGCGGCTCGAACTTCCTGGCCGGTTGCACGGGCTTGACGAGCCTGACGCTTCCCGCGTCGCTCGCATCGGTGGGCGGCTCGAACTTCCTGGCCGGTTGCACGGGCTTGACGAGCCTGACGCTTCCCGCGTCGCTCGCATCGGTGGGCGGCTCGAACTTCCTGGCCGGTTGCACGGGCTTGACGAGCCTGACGCTTCCCGCGTCGCTCGCATCGGTGGGCGGCTCGAACTTCCTGTACGGTTGCACGGGCTTGACGAGCCTGACGCTTCCCGCGTCGCTCGCATCGGTGGGCGGCTCGGGCTTCCTGTACGGTTGCACGGGCTTGACGAGCCTGGACGTGCAGGACGGCTTCGGCAGCAAAAACCTGAACACCACATGGCTGCTCGACGATGTCAAGACGATCTCCACGCTCACGCTCCGCCTGACATCCGGCATGTGGATGGCATCCACATGGACGTCGCATCTCGCGACCGGCGCGACCGTCAACGTGCCCGCCACGCTCCTCGACGCCTACAAGGCCGACACCACGTGGGCCAAGTTCAACCTCCAGGCGATCGGCGCGTGATGCTATTCCGCGACGTTGACTACCTGACGCGCCTGCTGAGCATCGTCGGCGGCATCCTGAGCATCACGGTCGCGATGCTCACCGTGAGCCCCAATGTCAGGGGCAGGCTCGCCCGCTGGCTGCTGAGCTCGCTCGACCCCGCCGACCTTCCGCAGGCCGCTCCCATGCGCCACATCTCGGAGCGTCTCGACAGCGTCGAACAGGCTCTCAACCAACTGCAGCGGGACACCGTGAAGAACACGCTCATGCACCTGATGCGCGAGGACGACGGCGACGACCACACGCAGGAGGTCGCGTACGAGCTCGCGAAGCTCAAGGCTCTGGGTGGCGACTGCTGGGTCGTGGACGCCGCCCAGCGGTATCTCATCGACCATACGACCGGCGCGCATCCGCGCCGGGGCAAGGAGGAACAATGACACCAATCACCAAGAGCCGCATCCAGGCCGGCATCACACAGGCGGCGACAATGCTGCTCACCGTGCTCGCATGGATCGCGGCGCAGGGCTCGAACCCGATGCCGGGACTCGTGCCGGAGCGGACGTGGCAGGCGGTCACTCTCGTCGCCGCGCTCGCCATCGGAATCTGGAACGGGTGGAAGAACCAGAACTGGACTGGCGCGGCCGTGGCGGCGCAGAGCCTGCTCGACCAGATCAAGTCGGGCGACCAGACGCAGGACGAGGCGGCCGTGTCCACGCCTGGAGTGGACGCGTCGGGCGACGCGACCCCCTTGTCCACGGATGTCACTCCATCGATGACAGGGGAGACACTGCCGACAGGCGCGGCATCCACGGGAGACGTATCCACGGGGGCGACGGCATGAGCGTCATCACCGAGAGAATCGTCAACCAGGGACACGGACCGCTCACGCCGCAATACCTGGCGGTGCATTCCACCGCCAACCCTGGGGCTACGGCGCTCAACCACGTGCAACTGTGGAGCCGCGGATACGACTACGCCGTGCACATGGTCTCGGATTGGACGAGCTGTTACCACACGGTCCAATGGGACCGTCTCTGCTGGCAGGTCGGCAACGGCAACTCAACGTGCGAGGGCATCGAGATCTGCGAAGCCACGACGCGGGCGGATTTCGACAGGGGCATCGCGATTGCTGCCAGTGCGTGTGCGGAACGTCTCCGCGCCCACGGGTGGGGTGTCGACCGGATGCACCCACACCAGTGGTTCAGCGCGACGTTCGGCGGGTCCGACCACACCGACCCCTACCCGTATTTCGCACGCTGGGGTTACACGTGGGAGGCTTTCGCCGCCCGCGTACAAAATGAACTCGACGGTACAGCCGCCGTGCAGACATCCTCCGACATGGAGGGGAAGGAGCCACTCATGTGGTGCATCATCTGGATCGAAGACGACCACGCGGGATTCGCCAAGGGCACGGGCTGCCTCTGGTCGCCCGGAACGGGGGTTCTCCCGCTGCCCGCGTTGGACTGTGTCAACGCGCTGAACGCCATCAGCCAGCACTATACGGGCAAGGACCTGCCGGTGTTCCATAGCTCGAGCAAGGCGCCGTGGGTCGTGCGTTTCGAACAGCTCAGCCGCGAGAGCACTTTCGCTCGACGCGACCATGACACGGACGCCATCCTCGCCGCCATCGCCGGCAACGCCGGCAACGCCGGCAAGTAGGGTCCAGCCTTTGATGGATTGAGTGGATTTTAGCCCCCGGAGCCTTGTGCCCCGGGGGCTTTTTTCTTATGCCCTGGCGCCATGCCCGTGCCCACACCGTGCCCACATTTTTCCGAAAACATTGGGGAAAATGGGAAACATCGGGGGTAGTCGGGTAATGCCCGAAACCGTTGCAATCGCAACGAAAAAGCCCCGCAGACATGATGCCTGCGGGGCTTTGATGATAGTGGAGCCGCGGGGGATTGAACCCCGGTCCGATGACCGTACCCTCAGTCTTCTACGCGCGTAGTCCGCTGGCCAGTCGGCAGTTTTTCTGCCCCCATCATTGTCGCGGACAACCGATGGCGAGCATATCCACAGTAAAAGTCCCCTCGTCACCCTGCGGCCCGGTGGCGAAAGCAAGTCTTCTTAACGACGTCCAGCATCCTCCCGAAGACATGGAGGAGTGGGCGGAGCCGCGGCTCGCTGGTTAATTCCTGGCGCTAAGCTCAGGCAGCGAGAGCGAACTCAGTGCGATTAGATTTAGCACTTATTCTTTGCGGGAGGACGTTAACGAGTGGACCCCCGCGTTCTCGGCGCGCTTCCCTGCGACGAACAGACCACCGTCGAAACCGATCGGCCCCGGTGACCGTCCCATCGATGGAAACCGATGCAACGTTCAGTTATCAAAAGACCCGCGGACCGATGGAATCACAACGGAGTGCAATCCATAGCCGCGAGCCTTCAGTATAACGCATTGTGTGCGTTCAGCGCGCCGTCGCGCGGCGCATTGCGCTGTGGGCGGATTAGTACCGATTGGCGCCAATCAATGCCGATTGACACCGGACTGTGCAGATCCGCGGTCCATGCAAATTCGCTCAGATTCACACCGATCCGTGCCAAACCGCCCCAATCCGCGCCAAATCCGCTATGCGTTCTTCTTCGCAGCGATCTGCTTGCGCACAACGCCCACAATGAGCGCAAGCACCAGCGTGGCGACGATATCGATGAGCGTGTAGCCCACGGGGGTGTCCACGCTGGTCATGAGCACGCGATACAGGGCGAACCCGGCGACCCACACGACGATGTTCGGCCAGTCGACGGCGCCCTTTGTGCGGTCGGTGCGCATGAAGTAGTAGTCGGCAATCATCACCGCCACCATCGGGGCGAACACGGATCCGATGAAATACAGGAAGTCCGTGATGTCATCCATGTTCCAGATCATGGCGCCGACGGTGCCGATGAGCACGGCGATGAACGCCATCGTGCGTCCAGAGATCTTCGTGAAGATTGACTGCGCCGAGATGCCCGCCGACCAGGCGTCGAGGAACGTGGTGGTGACGGTCGAGAAGATGACGATGAGCAGGCCGAGGAATCCCATGCCGGCGCCCACCATGATCTGCGCGATGTCAGGCGTGGTGTTGTCGGCGCTGCTGGCGTAGATGGCGGCGCCCATGCCGATGATGAACATCCAGATGCTCACGACACCATACACGAGGGTGCTGGCGACCGTGGCGCCCAGCGGCTTATCCGCCTCGCGAGTGTAGTCGCTGACGACAGGCAGCCAGCTCAAGGGCATGGACACGGCGAGTTCCACCGCCATGCCGAATGTGAACGTGTCATCCACGGGCACGGTGGCGGTGGTGCCGGAGAAGAAGATGACCTTGCACATCACGATTGTGAGGATGAACAGCAAGATCATGGCGACGGTGTTGAGTTTGCCGAGGTTCTCGACTCCGATGAAGATCCACAGCGCGATGAGCACGCCGATCACCAGCGCCCACACCCAGCGGGCTCCGGGGAACGCCGCGGAGGCGGAGACCGAGCCGTCGTAAATCATGATGGCGGTCCAGCCGACGAGCTGGATGACATTGAGCACGGCGAACAGCAGGCCGCCGATGTGCCCGAAGCTCATCTTGACCGTTTCCATGGAGCTTCTGCGCGTGCGCGCGCCGATGAAGCCGGCGAGGAAGAACAACGCGCAGCCGATGACATGGCCGAGCACAATCGCTTCGATGCCGCGGGCGAAGCCGAGCGGGGCGAAGCTCATGCCGGTGAGGATCTCTGCGACGGATACACCTGCGCCGAACCAGATGAGAGAATTGTCAAAAATGGATGTGCGCTTGGCGCTGGCCTTGTCGCCGGTGCCGGAAGTGGCGCTGCCGGACTGGGCAGGCGTGACTGAACCTTCAGCCATGATGCTCCTTCTTCTTCTTGTTGATACTCAGCTGATGGTGATGCTGATTCCGATTCGTGACGAATCGTCGGATGATGGTCGAATGCGTGCGCCGGATGCTGGCGATAGACCTTCTTATGCCGTGTCGGCGCGCCGACACATCCTGCCCTATGCATCGGCGCGCTGGTGACGGAGGCGTATCGCTGCCATCGGCGACGCTTGACGGCTTCACTGTAACCGCGCTCGCCGCCGAAGGTCAAGGGGTGACGCCGATCGTGGTCAGCCGTTGGCTGCGACCGGCACCACCCTTGACCGCAATTGTGCTCAGCGGTTGGTGCCGATCGTGCTCAGCGGGTGGCGCCGTCGGCGGCGCACTGTGCCATCCACGCCTCCACGTCGTCGACGGTCTTGGGAATGCTCTTCGACAGCCATTCGGGCCCGTCCTCGGTCATGAGCACGTCATCCTCCACGCGGATGCCGATGCCTCGGAACTGCGGCGGCACCAGCAGGTCGTTGTCCTTGAAATACAAGCCGGGCTCGATGGTGAAAACCATGCCCGGGGCGAGCTTGGCGCCTTGGTAATGCTCGAACCGCGCCTGCGAGCAATCGTGCACGTCGAGGCCAAGGTGATGCGCCACGCCGCATGCATGCCAGCGACGGTGCTGCTGGCCTTCGGGGCTCAGGGCTTCCTCGACGCTCACCGGAAGGATGCCCCAGTCATGGAGCGCCTGCGCCAGCACGCGCATGCACGCGTCGTGGATGTCGGAATACGTGCGCCCTGGCTGGGCTGCTTCGAAGCCTGCCTGCTGTGCGTCGAGCACCACTTGGTAGAGCTCCTTTTGGAATGGCGTGAAATGCCCGCTTGTGGGGAAGGTGCGGGTGATGTCCGCCGTGTACAGGCTGTCGGTCTCCACGCCTGCGTCGATGAGCAGAAGCCCGCCTGACTCGATGGTGCCGGTGTTGCGCATCCAATGCAGCGTGGCGGCATGCCCGCCGTATGCCACGATGGTGCCGTAACCCTCGTCGTTGCCTTCCTCGCGGGCGTTCGCGTTGAATGCGCCTTCGAGGATGCGTTCGCTGCGCGGCTTGCCCAGAGCGCCGGGCAACGCAGCAAGCATGCGGTCGAATCCGTCCTTCGTCGCGGCGATGGCGTTGCGCAGCTGTCGCACTTCGTAGGCGTCCTTGATCATGCGGTGTTCGGATGTCTTCTCATAAAGGTCGGCGTCCGCCGCGTCGTTGGCCTTGCGGTCGGGGAAGCCATTGCCTTCGCGGATTTTCTCGACCGTCGCCGTCACTTGGGCGTCGGCATTGGCGACGACGCGCAACTGCACGCTGCCCGGGCCCACGTCCTTGGCGAGGTGATCCGCCAGGGTCGCCACGTCAGCGGTGGGTATGCCGGTCATCGTGTGCATCTGTTCCAGTCCAGGGCGTGCCCCCACCCAGTATTCGCCGTATGCGGCGCTCAGGTAATAGTCCTGCGTGGTCTGGTCGGCGCGCGGATGCAGGAACAGCAGCGGCGTGTGTGTGATGCCTTGCTTGGCTTCGTCGCTGGTGGGGTCGACCGGGTCGAGCACGAGCACGGCGCCCGGCTCCAGGTCCTCGCCCAGGCCGGTGTAGTAGGCGAATGCGCTGTCCGGGCGGAAGGCGTAGTCGCAATCGTCGTTGCGCACCTTGGCGGTGCCGGCGGGGATCACGAGGCGCTCCCCGGGGAACTTCGCGCCCAGCTCACGCAGGCGTCGGGGAGTGTAGGCGCTGGATTCCAAGGGTTCGACGGTGGAATCCTCGGCGCCCCAGCCGGTGAGCATGAAATCCTTGAATGCCGCGGAACGGGGGCGCAGCGTGCGGTTGTGGCGGCGCTCCGGGTCCGGCTTGCTGTCTGCGGCGTTCTGTGTGGCGGCGTCCTGTGCAGAGGTGTCTTGTTGTGACATATCAGTCCTTTCGCTGAATCGTGCGCACGGCTGTTCGCGTGCGCATGGCTGTTCGCGTGCGCATGGCTCTGGTGCCTCATGATATCCGTTGATGTTCGCATCCATGGTTGCGCGCAGGGCGCACAAACGGGTGGAAATCGCGCGAAGCGCCTAGTATGGAAAGGTCTGTGACCGCGGCAGCGGCGCATGCCTCATCCGCATGCCTAATCAAGGAGAGTGACGCCTTACATGTCTTTCGAGCATCCGAACCGTGGCAATAAGAAACTCGTCGACGTCTATCGCGACATCATGAAACGCGCGCCCGAGCATGATTTCGATCCTTCCCTCGATCGCATGCGCGCGATACTCGACCTGCTGGGCCACCCCGAGCAGTCATTCCGCGTCATCCACATCACCGGCACGAACGGCAAAGGCAGCACGGCGCGCATGGCGGAGGCGCTGTGCCGCGCCTATGGCCTGCGCACCGGCCTGTACACGTCGCCGCACCTTGAATCCGTCACCGAACGCATCGCCATCGACGGCCAGCAGCTGAGCGAGGATGATTTCATCGACATCTATGACCAAGTCAAGGATTTCATCGCATTGGTGGACGCCGACAGTGTCAAGCACGGCGGCCCTCGCATGAGCTTCTTCGAAGTGCTCACGACGATGGCGATCTGGGCGTTCGCCGACGCCCCGGTGGACGTGGCCATCGTCGAGGTCGGCATGGGCGGGCGATGGGACGCCACGAACGTGCTGGACGCCGACGCCGCCATTATCGGTCCGGTCGACATGGACCACATGCAATGGCTGGGCGACACCGTTGAGAAGATCGCAGGCGAGAAGTCGGGAATCATCAAGCAGGGCAGCACTGCCATCATCGGCCGCCAGCCCCATGAGGAGCAGGTCATGCCGATTCTGCTCGACCAAGCGAAGAACGTGGGCGCCGCTGCGGTGATCCGTGACGGCGAGGAGATGGAAGTCGTTTCCCGCACGCCGGCTGTCGGCGGTCAGGTCGCCACGCTGCGCACGCCCAACGGCACGTACGAGGATGTGCCGATCGCCATGTTCGGCGAGCACCAGGCACACAATGCGCTCGCCGCGCTTGCTGCTGCGGAAGTCGTTGTGCCGGTCGCCGGCGCGCTCAACGGTGACATTGTCGCCAAGGCGCTTTCCGGTGTGAGGGTGCCCGGGCGCATCGAGACGATCCGCACATCGCCGACGATCATCCTCGACGGCGGCCATAACGTGCAGGCGGTGACTGCCTTGCGCGCAGCCATCGAAGAAAACTACAACTTCCAGCAGCTGGTGGGTGTTGTCTCGATGATGGCCGACAAGGAGGTCGAGGATGTGCTGGGCGTCATGGAACCGGTGCTGTCGGAGATCATCGTCACCCAGAATTCCTGGGCTCCGCGAGTCATGAAGGCCGAGGACCTCGAGAAGATCGCCGACCGTGTGTTTGGCTCCGACCGTGTGACGCGCATCGATGACCTGCCGGACGCCATTCAGGCCGCCGTCGACAAGGTGGACGCCGCGGACGAAACGGGTGTCGGCTACGGGCGCGGCGTGCTCATCTTCGGCAGTTTCGTGACGGCTGGCGACGCCCGCCGCCTGCTCAAGGAGACGCCGAACAAGGATCTGCTCAAGCCCAAGTCGGAACGCGTCAAGTAGGCGCATGGACAGCACATCCAGCAAGCAAACCCAGAAGTGGGAAGAATGTACGTCAAGGAACTGACCATCCGCGGGTTCAAGTCATTCGCGAACCCCACCACGCTTCGCTTCGAACCGGGCATCACGGCAATCGTGGGGCCCAACGGCTCAGGCAAATCCAACATCGTGGATGCGCTCGCCTGGGTCATGGGCGAGCAAGGCGCCAAGAGCCTGCGCGGCACGTCGATGGAGGACGTCATCTTCGCCGGCACCAGCACCCGTCCGCCGCTCGGCCGCGCCCAAGTGAGCCTCACGATTGACAATTCCGACGGCACGCTGGGCATCGAGTATTCCGAAGTCACCATCAGCCGCACGATTTACCGCAACGGTGGCTCCGAATACGCAATAAACGGTTCGCCGGTGCGTTTGCTTGACGTTCAGGAACTGCTCAGCGACACAGGTCTGGGATCGCACATGCATGTCGTCGTGGGGCAGGGGCGGCTGGATTCCATTCTGCGTGCCACGCCGGAAGACAACCGTGCGTTCATCGAGGAAGCCGCAGGAATCCTCAAGCATCGCAAACGCAAGGAACGCGCTTTGCGCAAATTGCGCAACACACAGGACAACCTTGACCGTCTGGATGACCTCACCAAGGAAATCCACCGCCAGCTGGGTCCGCTGCGCAGGCAGGCGCGCGTATCGCGCCGCGCGGATGCGATACATGTGGCGTTGCGTGACGCCCAGAGCCGCCTGTATGCCGATGATGCCGCAAGGCTCACCGCCCAGCGCGCCGATGTGAGAGGCAAGCTGGAGGAAGCCCGCGCGCGACTTGATGCCCAGCAGAAGCAATTGTCGGATGTGCGTGTGCGCATCGAGCAGCTGGAGCAGGCGTCGAGCGCTTCCAGCCCCAAGCTGCGCGAACTGTCGCAGCGCTGGCATGATCTGGCGCAGCTGGGCGATCGTTTCGACTCATTGGAACGTTTGGCTGAGGAACGAGCGGCGGGATTCGAATCCCGCGTGCAGCAGCCCGGGGGAGAGGACCCTGACTTGCTGGAGGCTCGCGCCCGTGAGCTTGATGAGCAGCATGCGCAGCGTGAAGCGGATGTGCAGACGCTCAAGCTCCGACTGGAAAATGCCACGGAGCGGCGTGCGGACGCCGAGAAGCAACTGGCGCAAGTGCGTCAGACGCTCACGCAGCTGCGTCGCGCAGCCCAGCAGCGAGAAGCCCAGCTCGCTGCATTGCGCGAACGCGCCGCTCGTGAAGAGACCCTTGCCCAGGCATCCGCCCAGCGTGGAGCCGACGCCGAGCAGCAGCGCAATGGCTTTGCCGCGCAGCTGAAGCAGGCGCAGGAACGCGTGGATGCGTTGCAACAACAGTCCTCCGACGTGCAGACGGATGACACTGCGGCGCAGCTCGATCGCGCCCGTCAGGTGGCGCAGGATGCTCGCGCCGCCAGGGATGCCGCGGCGGCGGAGCAACGCCGGCTGGATGGCGATGTCATCGGCATGCAGGCACAGGCGGACGCTTTGGCGGATGCGTTGGCACACAGCGGTGCAGCGGACCATGCCGGCACTGGTGGTGCGGGTGCCACCGCTGGCAACAGTGGAGCGTCTCCTGCCCGTGATGATGTGCGGACGCTGGGGACGCTGGCAGACTTTGTGGTGGTCGACGATGGCTGGGAGGATGCCATCGCCCGAGCCGTCGGGGATTTTGCTAAGTCGTGCATTGTGCCCACGATGGATGATGCATCCGTGCTGCTGGGGCAGGCCATTCAAGATCAAGGCGGGCGCAATCGCCTTGGCATGGTCGCCGCACTTGTGGCTGGCGCGGCGGATCTCCCGACATCACATGCCATGAGCGACGATGCAGCCGATGTGCAGGCGTTCCAGTCGCAGCCCATTGCCGGCACCCGTCCCGCTTTCACCGCCGTGCATCCCAATGCCCATGCCGCGGATGCACGCACGGCGCAGGCGGTGGTGCAGTCCGTGCGATACTTGCTGCGCGGCACGCTCCTCGTCGAGGACGAAGCCGTCGCAATGGCGGCATGGACGGTCGCGGTGCAGGCGGCGGACGCCGCATCCGATGATGCCGGCGCGCAGAATGACGGCAATCCGTGGATTCGTCTCGTCACGCGCGATGGCAGGGTGATGACACGCGTGGGTGGCTACGCTGGTTCCTCGGCACCTTCCGACCTGGCGCTCACCGCCCGCAGGGACAAGGCGATCGCCCGCAGGGATGAGCTGATCGCCGAACGCGACGCGGCGTCGGCTCGCCTCGCGCAGGCGCAGGAACGCTACGATGCCGCGCGCCAAGCGGAGGATGCCGCCAAGGCGGCGGCGACCGAACGTCGCATCAAAGCGCAGGAGGCTGCCCGCAGCCTCGACGCAGCGCGCAATTCACGCGACAGCCTTGCCCGTCGCATCGCCGACCTTGCCCAGCGTATCGAACGCTTCGCAGAGGAATTCACGCAGCATCAGCAGACGTTGGATGCATTGAAAGCGGATATCGCGGTGATCGAAGCAGCCGGCAATGCGCACGCGGTGACGAACAATACGTCGGAAACTGGTGCGGCGAAAGACAACACGGCAGATGCCTCGGATCTGGCGGTGCGGGAAACCGAGCTCGAGAAGGCGCTCGCCGATCATCGTGACACGGAGGTCGCCGCGCGCATGGCGTGGAGCGAAGCCGACCGGCAATGCCAGTCGCTGCAACGCCAGGCGCAGATGCTTCGAGACAGCGCCGTCCAAGCGCGCACCCGACGTGAACGCATAGCCCAGCGCAACGAACGCCTGGCAGCCAATGCGCAGCAGGCGCGGGGAATCGCGGCGCTCGCTAGGCAGGCGGCGCATCGTATCGCCACCCATGCCGCCGCCGCGCAGAAGGAACGCGACGAACTGCAGGCCGCGTCCAGCAAGCATGATTCCCAGATTGCCGCGCTGCGCGCCACACGCAACAATCTGGAGCCCGAGGTGTCGCGGTTGCGCGACGCCGAGCATGACCTTGACATCATGCGGGAACGCCTCGCTTCGGAATACGGTGCGATGGAGCAAAAAATCGCCGACGACCTGGGGCTTGACATGGCGTCCGTCATCAGGGACTACGGGCCCCAAGTGCCCGTGCCCGTGCTGGACGACGACGGCCGTCCCATACCGCTCGATGACGGTGGCGAAGACAGCACTGAAAATGCTGGCAGCGCTGAAAATTCCGGCGGCGCGGGGGCACTTTCCGATGCTGAGGAGTCCGGCGATGGCTCGGCGCATCCGGATTTTTCCACCATGGCCGAGCTTGACCTTTCCGTGGTGAAAACCGTGCCATATGTGCGGCAGGAGCAGGAGAAGCGCCTTGCCAAGGCCAAGCGCGACCTGGAGGCGCTGGGCAAGGTGAATCCGCTTGCCGGTGAGGAATACGATGCGCTCGAGGCTCGCAGCGCCTACATCAACGAGCAGCGCGCCGACGTGATCCAGTCTCGCGACGACCTGCTGCACCTCATCAAGGATTTGGACACGACGATGACGGATGTGTTCGCTTCCGCTTTCGCCGATACCGCCGCCGCGTTCGAAAAAGTGTTCGCCATGCTGTTTCCCGGCGGCACTGGGCATCTGCGTTTGGAAGACCCCGATGACATGCTGTCGACGGGCGTGATCGTGGAGGCGAGCCCCTCGGGTAAGCGCGTCAAACAACTGTCGCTGCTTTCCGGCGGGGAGCGGTCGCTGACGGCGCTTGCGCTGCTGTTCGCCATCTTCACTGCCCGGCCCAGCCCGTTCTACATCATGGACGAGGTGGAGGCGGCGCTCGATGACGTGAACCTCACCCGTCTGCTCCATGCCATCGATGATTTGAGGACTCACGCGCAGCTCATCATCATCACGCACCAGCAGCGCACGATGAGCATTGCCGACGCGCTGTATGGCGTCACGATGCGCGCCGATGGCGTGACCGCCGTCGTGTCGAGCAAACTCGACCATACGAAGCCCGGCGGATTGGAACCCCACAGATTGGAATCCCACAGGTCGGAACACGGCACTTCTGCATAGGAGTGATGGCACCGCGTAGCATGAGGCGCAGGGAATCGCGGACGGGGAGCCTGCATCACACGAGCCTGCATCACACAGACATGACTGCGCCCCGCATCGGACAGCGGTGCGGGGCGCAGAAATCAGTCACTCAATCATTCGCATGGCTGTGCGCGTGCGATTTGGTCGGTCACTGTGCGAACACGCGGGCGATGACGCCGGTGTCGCTTTCATAAGGCACGTGCTTGTTGTGGTATTTGATCCACTTCTCACGGCCCTTGCCAATCGCCAAAATCACGTTGAGCCTGCCGTTCGTTTTGGCGTCCGCGCGGGCGCCCGCGATGGCGGACTCAATGGCACTGGTGCGGTCCTCGATTTCGTCGTGGATGAGATGGGTGTTCGTCACCCGTGAATCCATGTCGTCCATGATGGCTCGCATGGGTTCGGTGTCGGTGTCTTCGCTGGTGAGCACAAGGCGTGCAATGCGGTCTTGCGCTGCGGCGATGATGCCGCGACGGCGGTCGGCGGCCTTGTTGCCCGCCGAACCGGTGACAAGCGTGATGCGCGGGTTGCGCGAACCGTAACGCTCATAGATGAAGTCGAGAAGCGCGGTCACGCTGGCGAAATTATGCGCGTAATCCACATACGCGATCACATTGGGGTCCGTCGAATCCTGGAAGAGCTCCATGCGGCCGGAGATGCGCACGTCTTCCATCGCCTTGAGGGCGGGGGAATCCTTCGAAATCCCGGCAGCCTCGACAATCGCGATGGCGGCAGCGGCGTTTGCCACGTTGAAGTCACCCGGCATGCTCAGGTCGAAATGCGTGGAAGCCGTGGCGTTGTCAGTGCCGGTCGTGATGTAGTCGAATTCAGGCAAGCCCGGGTGCGTCAACGCCAGCGTCACATCCGCGTGCTGCGTGCGGGGGGTGTCGGTGTCGGCGTCAGCAGTGACTGCGAACGTGGTGCACGGTACCCCGCACGCCGCCGCATCCTGTGCCACCACGTCGCCATGGATCATGCCAGCGCCCAGCACAAGACGCCTCGCGTTGCGCACGATCTGCCGCTTGCACCAAAAATAGTCCTCGAACGTGGGATGTTCGATGGGGCTGACGTGATCGGGGGAGATGTTAAGGAACGCCGCCACGTCGAAGGTCAGGCCGAACACGCGCTTGACCTTGTATGCCTGGCTGGAAACCTCCATGACGAGGTATTCCATGCCGGCGTCCACGGCTTGCCTCATCATGCGGAACAAATCGAGGGACTCCGGCGTCGTCAGGTCGGATTCCTCATACGTGCGGCCGTCCGTGCAATTGTCAACGGACGAGAACAGTGCGCATTTCGTACCGGTGGCGGCATTGAGGATCGCCTGCGTGAAGTAAGCGGTCGTCGTCTTGCCTTTCGTACCGGTGATGCCAATGACGGTGAGGGCATCTTGCGGGCGCCCGTAATATTCCGCCGCCAGAAGAGCCATCGCCTCCTTGTCATCCGAGACGATCAGACCGATCGCCTGTGTGCGCGTGGTGTATGGCGTGGTAGACACGTAGGCGGCGAGCCCCGCCTCGTCGGCGCCCGCGAGGTACTCGGGGCGGAACCCACCTTTGCAAAACAGCAGGCCGTCGCGCGTAATGCGGCGCGAATCATATGTGATGGAACTGAACTCCACGTCCGGCACGGCTGCGGGATCGCACGTCCACAGGTCTGCGCTGTCCATCACTCGGCCTTCGACGTCCTCGGTCTGCTCCGCCGTGCGGTCCGGCACGATGACCTCGTGCAGCAGGTGCGCGGAACGTAGCACTTCAATGGCGTGCCTCAGACTCAGATGTGGTGCGGTGTTCATGAAAGACTCCTTGCTTGCTACTTGGTCTGGGATTCCTCGCCGTGGGTATTGGCATCAGCCGTGCCTTGCGGTTTGGCGTTTGCGTTGGCCTGCTGCGTTGCCTTGCCTTGCGGCTTGGCATTGTCTTGGGTCTTGGCATTGTCTTGGGTCTTGGCATTGTCTTGCGGCTTGGCGTTGCGTTCGGCCTTCGCCTCGTTCTTCTTCAAGGCTTCCTTCTCGGTTTTGCTGCCCTTGATCCTCTTGGCGAGACGAAGTAACGCGTAATACCCCTTGTGCAGCGGCACATCGCGTTCGGGGGCGACATGGGTGATTTCTTCGGTGAACTTCGTCTTGAATTCATTCAAGCCCAGCAGGCTGGGGGCGAAATCGGAGCCGATGCCCATCAGGTCATACTTGGCGAATCCTTGGCGGCCCAGCTCACATGCCTCGGAATACAGCAGTTTGTCGGTTACATGCATACGCATCGCGCCATTGCGCATGGCACCGTAATAACGCACGCAGGTGTCGCCGTTGGCGGTCACGATCGACCAGGCCTCCACCTTCTCGCCCAGACGCGCGGCGAACACACGGCAATGCTCCGGTCCGAGGATGCGAATCATGTCTTCGTAATCGCTCATCGGCGCAGGATTGAAACCGTCACGTTCCCCGGTCTCGCGCATCACGTCGTAGTATTCGGCGAACGATTTCATGGCGGATTCCGTCTCGTCCAGGCACGTGGCGGGGCATTCACGCAGCGACTTGCGCACGTCGCGCCTGCCGCGGCGCTTCATGCGGCTCAAGATCGCATCATCGCCGCCAGTGATGTCAATCACCACCGTCGAATCATAAGGAACGGTGGACAGCACGACGTTCGCCTGGGGGATCTCATGGGCGATGGCACAGCGCAGGAATTTCGCCGCACGGAAGTTGTGATGCACGTAATCCGCCAATGCGGCGATGACCTCCGTCTCTTCGCTTTCGCTGGGAGGCGTCACATACGCGGGGCCGTGTGCGGAACGCGCGAAGTGGAAGCCATGCGTGGCGAAGTCCATGAGCGAAATGAACGCGATGGGTTCGCCATCGCGGCGGATGATGAATGCGCCGATGGGCATTCTTCCGTCGATCGTCTCTTGATAGCGCGCCCACACTTCCGTTTGCTCGATGGGCAGGTTGACGCCGGCCTTGCGCGCCTCATCCTCCATCTGGGCATAGGAGGTTTTCGTGATGTCGATCATGCTGTGACTCCGATCAATCGTGTCGTGGTTCCAATGTCTCTAATCAAAGTGTTGTCATTCCGCGCGGCATGCGCAAGCCGGGTGCGGATGTTGCGCTAGGCGGCGAACCATGTGTCGTGGCGCGGACGGCGTCCATGTTCCTCCGCCCAGGAATTGTAGCCCTGCAGCCATGAGTCGAACGCCTTGTGCTGCCATGGCATGAGTTCGTCCAGCGTCAGCGCGCCTACCTGCGGATACAGCGTGGCCATGGGGCTGATCAGATCAAGGACGGCAACGGTGTCCGTCGTCGCGTCGTGGAACGACCCATGCGGATACACGCCGTAATATTCGCTGGTGAGGGTGAGGGTCCTGCGACCGGGGCGATGCGATACCTGGCGGTCGATCACCAAAGGGTCGACGACCAGCAGTTGCGGGGAATCGCCTTCCACCGTTATGCGCTGGTCGATGGACTGGAGATTCCACCGGATGAGGTCCCCGCCCAGCATATCCACATCGAACGGCGCATTGTATGCCACCAGCGGAATGCGCAGGCATTGCGCCGCCGCAATGATCGCGGCGATGCTGTCAAGCGCGGGGGCGGGCTCGGCGCCATGCTCCGCCACGAATTCATTCGTGAAGCCATTGACGGCGCTCGCGCCCGCGCTGATGGGACGGTGCGGGTTGATCAGCCATTCGTCATGCACATCGCCGTCGATCCCCGCCGATGGATCGCGAAGCACCAACGAAGCTGAAACGATGGCATCTCGACCCGCTGCAAGGCCGGTGGTCTCGGTGTCGAATCCCAGCAGCAGGGAATCGCGCAGCGGTGTGTCGGGAGCCTGGGGTTCCAACGCCTTCAGCGCATCAAGGATGGGGGAAGTCATGCCCACCATTGTGCGAAGCTTGGACGACAATGCGCGCGCGATGCAAGGGGAGCGGGACGACCTGCGCTCATGCGTCCTGATGGTCGCGGCCGAGCGCGGCGGGGAGCACGAAGTGCATGTTCTCTTCCATCGTCTGCACGGTGCGGCATGTGTCGAATCCATAGGATTGCAGCGCCGTGATCACACCTTGCACCAGTGCCTCCGGCACAGACGCGCCGGAAGACACGCCGACCGTCGCCACGCCATCGAACCATGCAGGGTCCAGCTGGCCCGCATCATCGACGCGATGGGCGGCGCCTGCGGGGCGTCCGTGCGCGGCCAACGCCTGTGCCGCAACCTCCACCAGACGCACCGAGTTCGAGGAATTCGCCGATCCTACGATGATCATCGCATCCGCCTCATCGGCCGCCAGCTTGACGGCATGCTGCCTGTTGTGCGTCGCATAGCAGATGTCGGAGCTGGGCGGTTCGCTGATGGTGGGGAAGCGGCGCTTGAGGGCGGCGATGATGTCCGCCGTCTCGTCGAGCGACAGCGTGGTTTGCGACAGGTAGGCGATGGGCTTCCCGGCAGGCAGGTCAAGGGATTCCACGTCTTCGGCATGCTCGATCAGGTGCACATGCTCGGGGCATTCGCCGACCACTCCGACGGCCTCGTCATGCCCGCGGTGGCCGATGTAGACGATTTCGTACCTTTTTTTCGCATAGCGTTGCACTTCGCGGTGCACCTTCGCGACAAGGGGACATGTGGCGTCGATGATGCGCAGTCCGCGTCGGTCAGCCTCCTCCTTGACCTGCGGCGACACGCCGTGCGCGGAGAATACGACGGGAATCTGCGCTGCCGCTGCCTCGTCGGGGATTTCGTCAAGCTCCTCCACGAAACGCGCGCCTTGTGCGGCCAGGTCGGCGACCACATGCGTGTTGTGCACAATCTGGCGGCGCACATAGACGAGAGGAAGCGCAGCATCGGGTGTTTGCCCGTCCGTCTGCAGGCGGCGGGACTGTTGTTCGAGAAGACGCTGCACCGTGAGGATCGCGCGATCCACGCCAGCGCAGAATCCGCGCGGATTGGCGAGCACGATGGTGCGTGGGGATTGCGGCAGGTGGTGCGGTTGCGGCGATTGCTGTGTCGCAGTTGTCTTGAAAGAGCTCACATGACCATGGTACGCGCTGAGGCTGCGATGACACAGGCGGTGCGATGACACAGGCGGTGCGGTGGCGAGGAAGTGCGACGACGAGGGTTCGCACGTCGCGGTCATGCGGTGACACTAGGCGGTGCTCGTTTCCGTGGCGTTCTGGGGGCGTTTGCTCATTCTTGCCGGTCGTGTCGTCTGGTGGTTGCGGTTCGTCGTCGGTGTGTGCGATAATCCCTAAGGCTTAAACGTTTAAACCTAAAGGAGTCATCATGGGAAAGCGCGGACGTATGCGTCGTGACCGTCGTAAGAAGGCTGCCAATCACGGCAAGAGGCCGAACGCCTGATATTGCTGTGATGTCACGGCTGCCCTAATACGGCTAGTTATCGGGAGCCCGCCGTGCATCGACCACCTCGCATGAGGCGATTGATGCACAGCGGGCTCCCGTGTTTGTGCCGCATGCTGCCTTACCACGGCCTTACCACGCTGCCATGGCCTTACCACATTGCCTTATGTAATGCACTGCTTGAGGTAGCGCGTAATCAGTATCTTCAAGGAGGACCTGAGGTCAGTATGACTTCTTGTCGGTGGCGATGGGTGCGACCACGGCGTCCAGCACTTTTACCAGATCGTGGGGGTTGACGCCAAGGCTCAGCCCGCGTTTGCCACCGGACACGAGCACTTCGTCAAAGGCCATCACGCTTTCGTCAATGACCGTGCGGTGCTTGGTGCGCTGCCCCAGCGGGGAGATGCCGCCCACCACATAGCCTGTCTCGCGCATGGCATCCTTCGGCTCAGCCATCTCCGCTTTCTTTTCGCCCACGGCTTGGGCGATACCTTTCATGCTCATGTGCCCGTTTACCGGCACCACGCCTGTCACAAGGCCGTGCTCAGTGCTCACCAGCAGCGTTTTGCACACCTGGCGCTCATCCTTGCCCAGTTGCTCGGCGGCCTCCTTGCCATAGCCTTCGTCCATGTGGTCGCCCGAATGATGGTATTCATACAGAGTGAACGGCACCCCAGCCTCGTCGAGTTGCACGGTTGCAGGCGTGGAAGCGCCGCCTTTCTTCGTTTTCTTCTTGGCCATGGTGCCGATAGTAGTACGCCGCGTGTCACAATCGGCGTGTGTGGCCGGCGCCGCCGTCCCCATCACCGTGGGTCGAGGGCAAGGCATAAAGAAACCGGATTATTGGCCAGAATGTGTGTCCGGGAATCGGGTGCAGGGATTGTCCTGCTGGGTGTGTCGCGGTTTCGAATTTTCATGCCGCCGTTTATGGATGCTTTGAAAGCGAGCCGAGACATGAACAAGGGGAGTTGCATATCAATGCGAGGCGGAGCGCCGATGGCACGGCGTCTCATAAGATGTCTCATGTCGATATCCATCATCACTAGCATCGTGAGTGTCCTGGTTTTTCCAGCTAATGCAGCAGAATCCACGGCTTTGCGGGCGTGGGAAGATTAACACCTGTCAACGGGGGATGAAGGCATGAAATGTTCTTTGCTCATGGCATACGAAGCATGTACTTCCAACATTATCAAACTGGATTTTGACCGTGGCTTCACCCTGGAGGAGAGGTTGCAGTCATGCTGGTCTTGGTGAACCTCCTGTGGGCGGCAGCGGCGCTCGCCTTGCTTCGCATATCTGCGAGCATCGGTAAAACGACTTGCGGGGCATATATGGAATGCCCACACTGTCATCTGTGGTATCAGGCATGCGAAGTGGCGTGTCCATCCTGTTGTATGAAAGAGCATGCCTTGAGGCGGCCGACGACAACCCTCCCGTGGGACATGCCCCCGGCCGAAGATGATCCGGCGTACGACAATGTCCTCATTGAGCGCGGCCGGGTGAACGAGTCAAAGAAAAACAGCGAGATTCTGCGCTACATCGTCATCGTCAGGTTCTTCATTGTCATGGCTTCCTTCGGAATCCTCGGACTTTGTCTCCAGAACAACTGTGAGGGTTTCGAAGCCTACACCGGAAGCAATGTGGGCGCACGGTACAACACGTTTGTCCCTGTCATCGGATGGTTCCTGTATGAGATTGCGGCCTGCTTCTACCTGTTGGGCGACGGTTCGGCCACACGGCAGGGACCGGGCGCGCTGGCATCAATCGCAATCCGCCATCGCGCATGGTCATCTGGTAGTGCGAATCCTTGGATTCCAACAGGCAGACGCCGAGCAGCAAAGGCTTCGATATCGGTCTATGCGGCAGCCGGAGTCGTGGACCTCGCCCTTGTTGCAGTCTGGCTTTACCTTGGAATCTTTCCCTCGCACCCTGCGGCTGGCGTGATAGGGCAGTCCGGTGTGGCCGTGCGCATCCTGGGACTCGTCATCGGAATGAACGCGTTGAACATTGTGACACTGCTTATCGCTTCCCGTGTCGGTTTCATCGTCGAGGATCCTCGCCCTGACGTTCCCGTGGATGGCTGGCAGGCGTCCACGACATAGTCGTTCACACGACCTCCATCACCTCCGGCGGCGTGTAACAGTCGTTCGTCGTTTTCTTTGGCTTGAACTTGCCCACGAACTGCTCGTACGACTCGCCCTGCACCATTCACACCCCCTACACATACACAAATGCGAAAGCCCGCGACAGTATCGCGGGCAACATAAAAGCCGCCAGGAGGCGGCGGCTTGAATTGATGCTCGGAATCTGGAACGTCTACTCGGCAGATCCTCGCGCGTCCTTGTCATGCGCTTTCTTCTGCGCACGCTCAAGCGTCTCGAGGACCTCATGGTTATAGCCAATGGCCCTGTCGCACTCGATGGCCTTCGGCATCGCCCGACCGCCTGGACCAATGCGTCCATGATCTCCCGGTTGTCCCATTCCGGCGGGAACTCACACGCTGCTGTGCAGCCGCTGGCTCAACGATAGCCGGCACGGCAGCGGCCGGCGCAATGAGGACAGAATCGGGCGACAACTGCCCTGTACGGCTGGCACGGAGCGGCTGCGGGGAAAACTCTGTGGCGACCGGCTCGGCGGCAGGATGCCTATCTCAATTCTGCCCCGTCATCGTGAGATAAACCAGCACTACATTCAACGCGATAATCAGCACGGCAACCAGCAAAAACACCACATGCTTGACCATGCTGTCACGATATTTCCCCATCAACTCCTGGTCACGCGTATAACGCATCAACGGGATAATCGCGAACGGAATACCAATTGACAGCACCACTTGGCCAATCACCAACGCGTACGTCGGATTCGCAGAAAACCATAACACCACCAGCGCCGGAACCAACGTCACCACACGGCATGCCCACATCGGCGCATGAATATGCAATAAGCCGCGCATAATCTCCGAACCGGCATACGTACCCACCGACGTGGAAGACAATGACGAAGCAAGCAAGCCAATCGAGAAAATCGTTCCAACCGCGGGACCAAGCACCATCTCAATCGCATGCTGTGCACCCTCAATGGTGTCCGTTCCATTCATGCCGTACAGCGAATTCGCAGCCAGCACAAGCAACGCAAGATTCACCGTCCCCGCCAATGCGAGCGCCCACACCACATCAATCTTCGATCCACGCAGCAACTGCCGGGTGTCCGGCTTCTCCTCGCCTGGAGCATAATGGTCATTCACCAGCGTGGAATGCAAATAAATCGCGTGCGGCATAACCGTCGCGCCTAGAATCGACGATGCCATCAACACAGAATCCGCGCCACGGAACCGCGGAACCAAACCGGCAAGCACATCACCGCCATTCGGTGGATCGACAAACAACCCGGCAATGAAACCGAACGTAATCACCAACAGCATCGCAATAACGATTTTCTCAAACACGCGATGCGTACGCCCACCTTGGAACCACAACAGCACTGTTGACACCGCGCCGATAACGCAGCCGCCCCAGAACAATGGCAGCCCGAACAACAGCCTCAGCGCGATCGCCCCGCCGATGACCTCGGCAAGATCCGTCGCAATTGCAATCACCTCGGCCTGCATGAAGAACATGTACCTGCCGGCATCGCCCATCCGCTCCCCAAGGATCTGCGGCAACGATTTGCCTGTCACAATACCGAGTTTTGCGCTTTGATACTGGATCAGCACGCTCATCAGATTCGCCAGCACCAGCACCCACACCAGCAGATAGCCGTATCGGGCGCCCGATGTGATGTTCGCCGCCACATTGCCGGGGTCGACGTAAGCGACCGCCGCGACGAAAGCGGGACCGAGGATTGATGCGAGTGCATGGCCGTGGTGGGTGCTGTGAGTGGGTTGGGTGGATTGAGCTGGATGAGGTTGCGCTGGATGCCGTGTGAGCGAGGGCTGCGAAGCGCTTGGAGATTGCGGCGAATTCGGTGTGCGGGCGGATTGTTCGGCAGTCACGGAACCGCCTGACATATCCGACATATCCGACATATCTGACATATCCGACATATCCGACACAGCTAGTTGCGTGTCTCCCCGGCGCTATCCAATCTCGATGTTCCATTTGACGCCGCGCGCCCGGCATTCGCTTCGGATCCGCCTCCATGCGTGTGCGTGTACGCCGACTGATGCGAATCCGACACCGCCTTGTGGACGGTTTCATTCGTATTCGTTCCCCGATATTCCGACTCGCTCATGTTCAACCATCTCTCATGTCTCGTCGTCAATGTGCATCGTCCAAACTGATCGCGCTGGCGGTGTTGCCGCCTCACGATACCGTTAGTGTTATAGGTCCGGTTTGTAACACTGTGTAACATGGCTCGGCATACGGTGCTGAGCCCTTGTGCCGTCAAGCGACACGCCGTGTGCAGTTGGGGTGTCGGCGGTGTCGGGAACATGGCCGTTTCGGGCGCGCTCCATGACGTGATGGGGAGGAAGTCAGCTGTGTCGGGAACATGGATCCTTATGCCGTGCGTATGCATGGCACAGGGGAGTACCGGGAACACAGGATACGAAGGGGCGAATCCCGTGTATGGGCTTCTCTGCACCCCCAACCGAATGCCATGGCGCCCCCGACTGCCCCACCACCGGACACACATTGTGGCCTATAACACAAGAAACCCCTCGGAATCGCTTCCGAGGGGTTGGTATAGCGGATTGTTACGTCGCGCTATGGCTTGCTAGGCGAAGCTCACTTGGAGAGCTCAGCGAAGTAGAGCAGGGTGCGGATCATGTTGGAGGTGAAGCCGTACTCGTTGTCGTAGAAGGTCACGGTGCGCACGAGCTGGGTGTCGCCGACGGTGTTGACGTCGGTCTGCGTCGGATCGAACACGCCGCCGTGGGTGTCGCCGATGATGTCGGAAGACACGATGCCGTCGCCGTTGTAGCCGAAGTAATCGGTGTCGGAGAAGGCTTCCTTGAAGGCGTTGTTGATCTCGTCAACGGTGACCTTCTTGTCGAGGACCGTGGTGAGCTCGGTGACGGAGCCGTCCACGACCTGGATGCGCTGTGCATGGCCCTGGAGCTTGCCGTTCACAGAAGGAACGACCTTGCCGATTGCCTTGGCGGCACCGGTGGAGTGCTCGATGGTGTTGACAGCGGCGGAGCGGTTGGAACGCGGGTTCTTGCCACGCGGGCCGTCGAGCAGCATCTGGGTGCCGGTGTAAGCGTGGATCGTGGTCATGAAGCCGGCCTTGATGCCGAACTTGTCGTCGAGCAGCTTGACCATTGCGGCCATGGAGTTCGTGGTGCAAGAGCCAGCGGACACGATGTTGTCGGTCGGCTTGAGAATCTGGTGGTTCACGCCGTACACCACGGTCGGGGTGACGTCATCCTTGGCCGGAGCGGAGATGAGGACCTTCTTGGCGCCAGCGTTGAGGTGAGCCTGGGACTTCTCAGCGGAGGTGTAGAAGCCGGTGCACTCGAGCACGAATTCAACGCCATCGTTCTTGACCCACGGGATGTTGTTGGCATCCTTCTCGGCATAGACCTTGTATTCCTTGCCGTCCACGATGATGGAGTCATCGGTGGAGGTGACTTCCACGTTCGTGCCGTCGAGGTGCTTGAAACGGCCGTGGGTGGAGTCGTACTTGAGAAGGTAAGCAAGCATAGACGGGGTGGTCAGATCGTTGATGGCGGCAACCTCAATGTCGCCGGCCTCGCCGCCCTGCTGCTGGAGCTCGAAGATGCGGCGGAATGCGAGACGACCGATGCGACCGAAGCCGTTGATACCAATCTTAACTGTCATTATGTGTCTTCCTTTGGTACTGGCCGAACCGGCTGACGCGTATCAGCAGTCGCGGCCTTTGTTTGCCAACAATCGTCACTTTAATGCGCGGGCTGTACAGCAATGCCGCGTATTGCGGGGTTTGCGGGGCGCTTCTCTGACGGCATAATGACCATGCGCTGGCGGCGTGTTTCGGCGGGTGCTCGGCGCTCTGCTGCCGCGGCGCGGCGCTTTAGAACGATGCGCGCAGCCTGCTCGACACGTGGGTGCTGAGCACCCCCAGCGTGTCGGCTGTCACAACGCCGTTCGTGACGACGGGCGGGGCGATGGCAGCCGGATAGGTGACGATCAAGGTGCCGTGTTCCACGCTGATCGATGCGTCAAGGCCGACCAGTTCGTTGCTCAGCTGTGCGATGGCGTTCGATACCGTGAAATCGCTGACTTCGTATTTGAGCCCGCGGATGCACACGCCGTGCGATTCGTTGTCTGCTGAGAAAACCGAGACCATCGGGAATTGCGGCACCGGCGCCGGGGAAAAACGCACGCTGCCGTTCGTCACAGCCGTCGCCGTGATGCGGCTTCCGTAGAGGAAAGCGCTGCCGCCGGCCCTGCTGATGAACGTGAGCAGCTGCACGTTGCCCAGTGTGTGGTCGAGGCGTCCGCCCAGTCCGCCAACGATATGGAATTCGCGGGCGCCTGCCGCCCACCCGGCCTTGAGGGCGCTGAGCATGTCCGCGTCGTCTTTTTGCGAGGGGAGCGTGATGACCGGCGTGCCGGCGAATGCGCCGGATGCGAGCGTGCCTGATATGAAGGGCGCAAGTGCCGCAGCCGTTGTTGCCGCTGCGGCTGCCGCGTCGGCGTTGTTGCGCGCTATGTCGAGGCGCGAACGCACGGAGTCGAAATCACCGATGACAAAATCCGGCGTGAGCCCTAGGGCGGCGGCATGGTCGAGTCCGCCGTCCGCTGCGATGACGAGCGGGCGGGTCGCGGTGTGTTTTGCAGCGCAATCCACAGCGCAATCCGCAGGCATGAGTCCGGCAAGACGCAGGGAGTTGGCCTCCGAGCCGTAATAATCGCCGGCGCCCAGCACCACACAGACATTGCGAGGCGCGCGCGGGTGCGCCGCGGATGATTCATGCGAGGAACGTGGGGAAGAGGCATCGGGATGCCAGGGAGAATGCTCGGCACGGGTTGCGCTCGCGTCAAAATCGGTCATGAATGTCATGTTAGTGGTCGCATTCGTCGCGGATGCACGGATGCCACGCCGGTGCCGTCGACGGTGGTGCTGGCGGTGGTGGTTTCTGCGCCGGCGGTGCCGGTGTCATGGCGAGGGGCGCTGATATGCTTGGGGTAGATAGATATATCGTTGTACCTATACAGGTGTTGTACCTATACGGGTGAATCGATGCCGTGTGATGCTGATGGAAGCTTCGCATCCGCATCGGATCCGTAATTTCGGTCAACCGACCATGAAGAATGGGCGTTCCGCACGCACGGTTACAAGAGGAAGAGGCATGATGACGCAAACCCACCCGCACAGCGATCCCGACCGCATTGACCCCGGCACTGCAGACGGCAGCGACATCAAGGCGGTGTTCTTCGACATCGATGGCACGCTCACGAGTTTCAAGACTCACATCGTGCCCCAGTCCACGCTCGAGGCGTTGGAACAGCTTTCGGACCATGGAATCGCAACGTTCATCTGCTCCGGGCGTCCGCCGGCGCAGCTCGACGCCGCGCGCCGCCTCATGCCGCACGAATGGACCGGCTACGTGACGATGAACGGGCAATGCTGCTACGACGACCACGGGTATCAGGAATCCGAAGCGCTCAACCCCACCGACATCGCGGCATTCGTGGAGTTCCTCTCCACCCGTCGCCCGGATGTGGCGGCCGGGTTCTGTGAGCTCGACTACGTGTATTTCAACCAGATCAACGACTATCTGCGCGCGATGTGGGATGGCTTGGGCAAGACAGCGCCGGACATCATCGTCGACGACCCTGCGCGCACCCTTACGCACACCACCTACCAAGTGTCCGCATACGTGCCGGCAGGCAGGGAAGAGGACGAGATCATGGAGGTCATGCCGCATTGCAGGGCGTTGCGCTGGCATCCGGATTTCACGGACATCTGCCCTGCGGACGGTGGCAAACCCGCGGGAATCAAGCGATTCATGCGCAAATACGGGTGGACTCGCAGCCAGGTCATGACGTTCGGCGACGGCGGCAACGACGTTGAGATGCTCGACTACGCCGGACTGGGCGTCGCCATGGGCAATGCGACCGATGACGCGAAGGCCGCCGCCGACTACGTGACCGACGACGTGGACCATGACGGCATCATGAACGCCCTGCGTCATTTCAACGTGCTGTGAGGCCAGTGGCGCTGTGACGTCGACGGTGCTGTAAGGACTGCGCTGTGATGTTGATGACGCTGTAAGGCCTGCACTGTGGGGCCTGCGTCGCGAAGCCTGGAGCTGTGAAAGCTAACGGAACCGTCGCGACGCAGCGGCATGTGTCAGCCCAGCTGCGCCAGGTCTTCGTCGGAGAGGCGAAGGTCGAGCGCCTGCACGTCATCGGCCAGCTCCATTGTGTTCTGCGCACTGGGAATGGCCATGAACACAGGGCTTTGCGCAAGCTCCCACGCAAGCGTGACACGTTGGTAGCTCACGCCAAGATCCGCGGCGACCTGCCGGAATGGCACGAAGCGCGTCATGCTCACCTGCTCAAGGTATCCGCCCAACGGGCTCCACGCCACGAAGGGGATGCCGAGTGCCTCGCAATGGCGCAACGTATCCTCTTCATCGCGATATGCGGGGTTGAACTTGTTTTGCACGGCGGCCAGACCGTCGCCCAGAATCTGCCGCGCGATGTCAATCTGCGCCACGCTGGCGCGCGAAATGCCGGCGTGCGCGATGACGCCCTCGTCGAGCAGGCGACGCAGCGCACCCATCTCATCCTCATAGGGCACAGCCGGGTCGGGACAGTGGGAATACAGCAGGTCGAGGTGGTCGACACCCAGCGCGACGCATGATTCCTTGGCGTTGCGGATCATCGTATCCGGGTCGCTGCACGCCTCCCAGCCATACTCGCCGTCGACGAGCGTGCGCCGGTATCCGGTTTTGGTCGCGACGACGACTTCATCGCGCGGTCCATCCCATGTGCGCAGGGCTTCGGCGACAAGGCGCTCGCCATACTCTTCGCAGTCGTCGGATTCGCCGGGCGTGTAATACGACCATGCCGTGTCGAGATAGCGCACCCCCGCGTCGAGCGCGGCGTGGATGACTCCGATGGCTGTGCTGCGGCGCGGATGGCCTTCGATCGACAGCGCCATGCAGCCCAATCCAATGCGCGGCACCATGGCGCCGGCGAATTCGATGGTCGGTGTGACAGTGGTGTCGGTGTTGTTGGGGGTATCGGATGATTGCGCGGCATGGGGAGTCGGCGCATCGGTGCGGGGTGTGATCGTCATGGTATGCCTTTCTGTGTCTTATCGGGCTGTGTCTTATCGGCATGTGTCGTGATCGACGGCGTATTGCTCGCCGTTGCGTTGCGTTGCGCTGCCTACGCCTGCGGGAAATCCCCCAGGTCAATGGTGGGGGTGTCCAGTCCCAGCGCCTTCATCTCGATGACGGGGTTCATGAATTCGCGCTCGCGGGCGATGAGCCCATCGCGCATTTCGAACGAATACAGGAAGTGGTTCTCGTAATGCACCGGGTCGTGGCCGGGCAGGATCACAGTGCCGCGCCCATCCGCCTCCGCCCACAGCCAGTCGGGGTCGTCGGTGGTCCAGATGTGCACGTTGAACCATTCCCAATCAGGGAAGTGCTGCGAACTCCACACATCGTACTTAGCGATGTTGTCGCGGCCTTGGGCATATGCGGGGGCGCCGGAATCCGTGGTCCACAGGCCGCTGATCGCATCGGTGCAAAACAGCTCGTGGCGGTGCAGCAGCGCGTCCCCGTGGCCGGAAGCGAGGAAGCGTTCGACGGTGCGACGGTTCACCTCGGCCTGCGATGCGTCGCCAGTCGGGTTGGTGAATGATGTCTTGTTGTCGGATGGTGATGATGGCGATGTGTTCGAGCTTGCGTTCATGCCTCCACGATAGCGCGGACGCGGGTGTGCGTCGCGGAGCGGGCGGGCAATGCATGAATGATGGGGCGCTGTGGTGATGGGGCGTCGGGACACGCCGTGCCAGACGTTGCAATGGCGGGTTTGCGCGGCGCTTGCCAAACGCCCCGTATGCGTCTTGGCGGATTGTTTGCTACAGTGAAAACACAACTCAACGGGAGCCAACCCAGGCTGAGAGGAAGCAATCGCTTCGACCGAACTTGATGCGGATAATGCCGCCGTAAGGACGCGCCGACCAGTGCAAGGCTGCTGAAGAAGCAGCATCGTTGCACAGCCGGTATGAGTTTCGCATCACGTGTATCTGTCGATGCGCTTCGCCATTCTTCACTTCCACACGTGCCACCGGCATGCGGATTCGCTGTCATGCAGCGACGAATGCCGGTACGCGCACGAGCGGGGAGAGGGAGAGCATCCTCCAACGGGGTGGATCCGGTTGCAGTAGATGCAGGGTCATCGCGGGGCGCACCACCTAGGGTACGGATTTCGCGGTGACCCTTTTTATAATGCATCCCCAGCGCATGCCACAGACATTTCAGCGACACCGCCACGCCATCGCAGGGCAGGGCATGGCGGGCGGCAGATCCTGGAATGCAGGGCACCGCAGGGGAGGCATAGCGGTGCGCTGCTGCGCGCATGCATCACAACGTGCATCAGCAGGCAGCGCACGCAAGGCACAGGAAGGAACCGCCGCATGAAAGTCAACGGCACCAGCGAGACCCTCAACGGTCCGCTCAGCGTCGCGGGACTCGTCGAATCCCGCGGACTCAACCCTGCCCGGGTGGCAGTCGAACTCAATGGAAACATCGTGCCGCGCGCCGAGCGCGCCACGACGATGCTCAAGGATTCCGACACGGTCGAAATCGTGTCGTTCGTGCAGGGGGGCTGAGCGATGGCCGAATTCATTCCCAGCGCCACCCCTGAGCAGATTGACAAGAGGGCGCGGGCGTTCGCAGGCGAACATTTCGACGCCAAGGAGCTGGTGAGCGAGAAAGAAGTGCGCGACGCGCTTCTTGAACGTCACGGCGAGCAGACGCAATCCAAGCTCGACGCCGCCCGCGTCGCCATCTGCGGCTGCGGCGGACTGGGCTCCACTGCTGCCATCGCACTGGCACGCATAGGCGTGGGCCACCTGCACCTCATCGACTTCGACGTGGTGGACATGACGAACCTCAACCGCCAGCAGTATTTCGTGTGGCATGTCGGCCAGCCCAAGGTCACGGCGCTCAAATCCATCATCTACAACATCAACCCGTACCTCGACGTGCGCGTAGACAATGTGAAGGTGACGGATGACAACGTGCGCGAGCTGCTTGCGGACGACGACATCATCGCCGAATGCTTCGATGTGCCCGAAAACAAGACGTTCCTCGTCAACGCCGTGCTCGAGAACTTCCCGGACAAGAAGCTCGTCTCCGCCTCGGGCATGGCGGGATACCGCAGCTCCAACCTCATCAGCACGCGCCGCGTGTCGAAGAACTTCTACTTCTGCGGCGACGGCGAGACCGCACCGAAGCCCGGCGCTGGCCTCATGGCGCCGCGCGTCGGAGTCGTGTCATGCCACGAATCCAACATGATCACCAGGCTGATTCTGGGGGAGGAGGACGCATGAGCGCCGAAGTGCATACCGAAGCCGACACCCGCGTAGCCGGCGCAGCCGAGCCGACACCGCTCACACCTGCCGAGCGTGCGGAGGCGGAACGCCTGTCCGGCGCCTACACCGCGCACAACCCGGTGGGCAGCGGAGCCTACGCCACGGTGGAGGACACCCCGCTCGTGCTGGGTGGCCATGAGTTCACCTCGCGCTTCATACTGGGGTCCGGTCGTTATGACCTGAACCTCATCAAGGCGACGATCGAGAACGCCGGCACGCAGATCGTCACCATGGCGCTGCGCCGCGCCCAGACGAACGAAAACAGCGTGCTCGACTACATTCCGCAGGGAATCACGCTGCTGCCCAACACGTCCGGCGCCCGCACCGCCGAGGAGGCCGTGCGCATCGCCCGGCTCGCCCGCGAAGTGTGCCAGACGGATTTCGTCAAGGTCGAAATCAAGCGCGAAGAGAAATACCTGTTGCCTGACAACGCCGAGACGATCAAGGCCACCGAGATTCTGGCAAACGAAGGGTTCGTGGTCATGCCTTACATGTTCCCCGACCCCTTGGCGGCCCACGACCTCGAGGAGGCGGGCGCGGCAGCCGTCATGCCGCTGGGCGCCATGATCGGCTCCAACAAGGGCGTGCGCATGCGTGACTTCATCGAAGTGATCATCGCCAACGCGCATGTGCCGGTGATTGTGGATGCCGGTATCGGCAGGCCGTCGCAGGCGTGCGAGGCCATGGAGATCGGCGCCGACGCAGTGATGGCCTACACGGCCGTCGCCTCCGCCGGCAACATCCCGCTGATGGCGCGCGCCTTCCGCGACGCCATCGATGCCGGGCGCGCCGCCTACCTGAGCGGTCTGGGCGCCGTGGTCGAGGGGCATGCCGTGCCCTCCAGCCCCACCACCGGCTACCTGAGGTAAGGACGGTGCGATAGAGGCTACATCAGGGCAACCCGCGTGTGCCGCGCGGCAACCTGTTGGAACAACGAGGAGGGGTCTTCCGGATGATTCGGAAGACCCCTCCTTCGCGTCAACGCGACCTTAAAGCCGGCGAATTAACGCGGGGAGTCAACTTCACGGAACGGAGATTGGTGCCGATACGAGGGTCACCTCTGAGTATTGTCGAATTCGGTTGTATTCTCTCGGATGATTTTGCCGATATATTGGCGGTCGAGCCAGAACGACTGTTTGGGAATCTCATCACCATTGGGCAAAACGATGGTGTCGTTTTTATCCTGCGCATGTGGGCGAATATGGCAGACTTTGTTAAAGGCTGGGCCAGGTAAACCTTTGTTAGTGCCGTAATAGTGAAATGACTGATGCCCGACCAATGTGTCATGGAGTTTTTGCCACACTGGATGAACGTAATTTTCGATGTCACGCTCCGGCATGTTCCAGAGGAATCCCCCTCGAATCGTCGCATTCATTTTGTCTGGATGATCTTTTGGCAAGGAATCGATGCCGAGGACAGTAATGAGGAATGTGTTTTCTTCGAAGAAATGGTAAATGAATGAATCTTCCCACTCAACACTGGGGTCGGCGATTTCATTCCACTGTTCAGCGTTGATTGCTGGGAAGGACATGTGTTCTTTGGGCAGACCGTCTGCATAGATAAGCGTTGTTTTCAGCTGAGTTACGTTTGCTTTGTCGAATTGTTCCACGTCGCTGACGTTTTTCCCTCGAATACCGAGCATTTTCAACGCAACTTGTGAGTTGAAGGCCTTCGCATGCTGTGTTGCGGCAATTCCGAGTTTGGCAGCAACATCACGAACCGGCATGCCGATGAAGGGTTTCATGTGACTTGACACATAGGAATTGAGTGTTTGCTCTGCGGTGAGCGCCAGACGCTCTGGTTGTTCGTTTTGCACTTGCGCGTTGCTCTGAGCGAGAAGACGACGGATGGTGGCGGTCATGTAACTGGATTTGAGACTGAACGCACGTTGCTTTGCCTGAATCGTCGGAGATGGCGCGCCTTCGGGTGCCGGGGCCTGTCGCAGGGTTTTGCTTGAGGCGCCTTTGGTGCAAGCCGCCAGATAACTGGTGTCGGATTCGCTCAACATGTCGGCGTGTCCGCTGGCAATCTTGTCATGGATTTTCTGCCAATCGTCGCGAATGATGCGAAGGTCTTCTTCGGAGAATTCCATGAGATTGCAATGTTCGAGATGGCAATCCGTAATGGGTTGCTTCTTCGGGTCAGTGCGGTCATCGTAGTAGTACACGACAAACATGCGTTGCGCCTTATTCCAGCAGGTTGAGGTGTCGAACTTTTCGTTGACGATTTCCATGTAGTTGATGATGTCGATGACGAGTCGCTCTTTTGCGGATACTTTCCCGTTCTTGATGTGTTTCAGCGGCGTGACTTTCAATTCATAGGGGACTCCGCCAGCGACGATATCAGGATTCTTGTCTGAATTGATTTTGTATCCAAGGACGGATTCTTCAACGATTTGCCCGAGACGGCCTTTGTTTTTCGAATTCCTGCTGCGCATCGTTTTGTCGATTTCACGGAATGTTTTGCCTTCGACCGCAGAAAATTTGTTCAATACCTCTTCGACAGAGCTGAATTTGTGATTCGTGCCAATCGTGTCGTTGCTATCGGTGTTGTCAGGCATTGTGTCCCTCCTCTTTGAAGGAGGGACACAATGCCCTCCTGGCATGTAGTGCTGTAAGGGTGTGTGGGCTGTCAATGCCCTCTCCCTTGTTGTTGAATCCACAATATACGCCGCAAGGGGCTCTCGCCATTGCGGCGCGTATTGTGCGGCGCTTTTGTCAAATGAGGAGGGTAGGCAATTCGCGCCGCTGCCGGTCGAATGAATCAGTCGGCGTGAGTTGCAGCATCGTGGGCAATTACCGTGCCGATGGCGTGCGGAATACCCACGACCAGAGCGTTGCCCATACAAAACGCCCTTTGGCTATCGCTCATTCCTGAATTTGTCCATCCTTTGGGGAACATCTGCACTTGGTCAAGCTCATCGGGGACCAAGCGACGATAACGGCCATCCGTTGTTTGTACTACGTGTTTCGTGCGGCTTGCGCCGGCCCCACCGTCGCCCGTGAGAATCGTGCGAGCAGGTTTGGCGAGGCTGTCGGGAAAATCCATCGCACCTTCTGAATAAACATAGGGGTGTCCGTTTGCAGAAATTCGGGATTCATGTTTGGCGCCCTTGAAGTAACGCCATTTATCGAGCTTATCTTCAGGAATGAAATATTCTTGGGGCACCTCATCGTCAGGCACAATGATGTCTCCAAGAACTGTTGGCTTGCCTTGCCAATGAGCGTCGCAACGGGCGGTGAAAACAGTTGCGCCTTGCATGACCCCGGCGTTGCTGAACTTGGAGGTTTTGTCTCCAAGACCGAAAGCCTGGGTTGCTTCATACGGATCAGTGGGGATGGTGAAGGTTTTCGTCTCAGAAATCGTGTCCGCCTCGATGGGGAAGGCTCGGGCCTCCACGCCGCTCGTTGCAAGACGATCCTTCAAATCCCACTCTTTGTCGGTTTGAACTGCATAGATATAGACGCGACGACGGCGCTGTGGCATACCATAATCCGCTGCGTTGATGATGCGCCATTCAACGGAGTAATTCAAGGCCGCAAAGCACGACAGAATGATGGCGAAATCCCTGCCCCGTTGCTTAACCGGGGACTTAAGCAGCCTGTCGACGTTTTCAAGCAAAACATACTTGGGCTTGCGCATCTGCAATAGTCGGTAAATCTGCCACCACAGCACGCCTTTTTTGCCTTCGATGCCGCCGGCCTTCGCGAGTGGTTTCGCCACTGAATAATCTTGGCAGGGGAAGCCACCAACGAGCATTTGGAAGTCAGGGATGGTACGTTCTCCGCTTTCATATTGGTCGAGCACGACCTTGATGTCTTCGTTGACGCAGCTTCCTTTGCCGAAGCGCTGCTCATAGCAGCGCCAAGCAAACTGTCTGCTTTCCTTGCCGTCTGGTTCCCATTGGTTCGCCCACACCGTCTTGAACGGCCCTGCCGCGGGCAGGGTGAACTCGGGGTGCTCGGGATTTGAATATCCGTCCAGTCCTAGTCGGAATCCGCCAACGCCTGCAAATAGCTCGGCAACCTTGATTTCCTCAGTCATCAGACCCCGCAATCGAACAAATGTTTGCTTGTGATAAGTATATAATAATGAAAAGCGCGACGAGGATCAAGCCCCATGAGCGAATTTTTCGGTGGTTGCCGCCGAGATGGCTGTTGCGCGACACGCCGGGGTGGTGGTGTGGTAAACTACTCAAGGCTTGAGAAATCAAGAAAGCGGATTGCAAGGCATCCTTGACGGTTGTCTGGTCCCACCTGGAAGCCCTGGAGGTTTCGGGTCATGGCAAACGCCACGTATGGATGGCAGCTTGAGGCTGTGGCGCTTCGCTTGCGGGTCACGCAAGATGGAAGAAGCGCATTCCATGGCGTTGCACGAAGCGAAAGCCGGCGCGATGAGTCGCGAAGGTCGCTGGTGCGTCATGATTCGCAAATGCTTGTGACTTCCGATGGTGGGAATGGCAGGCGAGCGGTCGGGTCAACGGCACGACACAGGGAATCCTCACAATCCGAACGCAACGAGGATTGGAGTTATCATCAGCGACGAACCACGCATAAACGAGGAGATTCGCGTTCCGCAGGTGCGCCTTATCGGCCCCAAGGGCGAGCAGGTCGGCGTCATCGCCACCTCCGTCGCCCAGAACCTTGCGCGTGAGGCAAATCTCGATCTCGTCGAGGTCGCGCCTAACGCCAAGCCGCCCGTGGCAAAGCTTATCGATTACGGCAAGTTCAAGTACAACGAGAAGATCAAGGCTCGTGAAGCTCGCCGCAACCAAAGCACCGCCGAAATCAAGGAAATCCGTTTCCGCCTGAAGATCGACGACCACGATTTCGAGGTGAAGAAGGGTCATGTGATCCGCTTCCTCTCCGGTGGCGACAAGGTCAAGGTGACCATCATGCTTCGCGGCCGCGAGCAGTCCCGCCCCATCGGCGGTGTCGAGCTTCTGCGCCGCCTTGCCGCCGAGGTGGAGGAATACGGCACGATCGAGTCCCAGCCGAAGCAGGAGGGCCGCAACATCATCATGACGCTTGCGCCCAAGGGCAAGAAGGTGCACACCCAGTCCGAGCAGAGGCGCCGTGGCGCCGAGTCCCGCGCTGAGCGCCAGGCCCGTCAGGCCGCCCGCCTCGCCGCCAAGCAGGATGCGCAGGCCAAGGCAGCAGCCGAAGCAAAGGCATCCGTCGAAAAGGTCGAGGCAGCAGCCGCACAGGCCGCCGCTTCCAAGCCTGCGGATTCCGCGCCGGCCGAAAGCGCACAGGCTGCGCCGGAGTCCAAGGCCGAGCATGACGCTCCCAAGCCTTCGGCACCCAAGCCGTCCGCTTCCCACCACCAGTCGGGTAGGGGCGCCGGCAGGTCCGGTTCGCGTTCCGGCGGCAGGTCTGGTTCCCGTTCCGGTCATTCGGAGCGCTGAACGCCCCGCACACAGCGCGGCCGCGTGGCCGGCAGCAGGGGTTGCGATGCAACGCCTTGCCCCAAGCCCAAGCCACCACAAGCTTCCTAACCGAAGAAAACAAACAAGGAGGGCAGCAATGCCGAAGATGAAGTCCAACTCCGCCGCCTCCAAGCGAATCCGCGTCACGGGTTCCGGCAAGCTCATGCACGCAGGCTGCGGCATGCGCCACAACCTGGAGCACAAGTCCGCTCGCAACCGTCGTCACCTTTCCGAGGATGGCGTGCTGGCGAACTCGCAGAGCAAGAACATGAAGAAGATGCTCGGTCTGTGATAGGCCCGGAGCACAGTAGATTTACGGATTTTAAGGAAAGCTGAGGAACTAACATGGCACGTGTCAAGCGCGCAGTCAATGCCCACAAGAAGCGTCGCGCAACGCTCGAGCGCGCGAAGGGTTACCGCGGTACCCGTTCTCGCCTGTATCGTCGCGCTAAGGAGCAGCTGCTTCACTCCTTTAACTACAACTTCCGCGACCGCAAGGCTCGCAAGGGCGACTTCCGCAAGCTGTGGATTTCTCGTATCAACGCCGCTGTGCGCAACGAGGGCCTGACTTACAACCGCTTCATCCAGGGCCTGCACCTGGCCGGCATCGAACTCGACCGCCGCGCTCTCGCTGAGCTTGCCGTGAACGACCCGGCTGCCTTCTCCGCCATCGTGGCACAGGCCAAGGCCGCTCTGCCCGAGGATGTGAACGCTCCGGTCGCCGCCTGAGCTGACTGCTGCAAGGTGCATCGGCATTGACCCCAGCAGGGTCCGTGTAACGGTGTCACTGTATGCCGGTGTCACTGCGCAACGGCATGACTTTGGGAAAGTCCCGCATCATCAAGATGCGGGACTTTTTCGTTGTGTAAGATAGGTATGGCGTTTTTACGACAGGTATCGTGATTCAGGCATACGTTCATTGTGCCTTGGGGCGTGTCGAATGCGAAGATTTCGCCAAGATTCGTAGCACTGGGCGTCCAGCGGCGACTCACGCGTGTAAGCTACCCGTGAATACTGAAAGGGGATTTTCCGATGTATCTCGAGACAATCGACGGACCGCATGACCTTCTCGCTTTGACGAGTGAGCAGCGGGTCGCCCTGGCCTCGGAGATCCGCCGTGCGCTCATTCACAAGCTTTCCAAGCGTGGGGGCCACGTGGGTTCGAACCTTGGATTCGTGGAGGCGACCATCGCTCTGCATTACGTGTTCCAAGGTCCCGATGACAAGATCGTGTTCGACGTCAGCCATCAAAGCTACACGCACAAAATGCTCACCGGCCGTAAGGACGCATTCCTCGACGAAAGCAAATACAACGACGTCTCCGGCTTCAGCGAACCGAACGAAAGCGACTACGACCTGTTCCGCACCGGGCATACCTCCACGTCCATCTCTTTGGCGAGCGGCCTGGCAAAGGCACGCGACATGCGCCACGGCAGCGGCAACGTCGTCGCCATCATCGGCGACGGTTCGCTCAGCGGCGGGGAAGCGTTGGAAGGGCTCGACTTCGTGGGCAGCGAACTGAATTCCAACATGATCATCGTCGTCAACGACAACGGCATGTCGATCGCCGAGAACCACGGTGGCTTGTATCGCAGCCTCGCCAAGCTGCGCGAATCGCAGGGCATGAGTCCCGAGAACCCGTTCACCGCGCTGGGACTGGATTACCGTTATGTCGACAAGGGCAACGACATCGACGCCCTGATCGAAGCGTTCGAATCCGTCAAGGACACCGACCATCCGGTGGTTGTGCACATCCACACGCTCAAAGGCCTGGGGTATGCGCCCGCCGAGCGTGACAAGGAGGAATGGCACTGGCATTCCGCGTTCGACGAATCGACGGGGAAGTCCCTCAAGCCGCATCAGCGCACATACCAGACGGAAGCCGGCGACCAACTGCTGCGCATGATGCAGCGGGACCCGGAGGTGACCGGCATCATCGCAGGCACGCCCACCGTCTTCGACTTCACCCCCGAGCGTCGCGCCCAGGCCGGCGCCCAGCTCGTGGATGTGGGCATCGCCGAGGAGCAGGCGATTGCCATGGCGTCAGGCATGGCCAAGGGCGGTGGCAAGCCGGTGGTGGGCATGTATTCGAGCTTTTTGCAACGCACCTATGACCAGATGATGCAAGACGTGTGCGTCAACGGCTCGCTGGCGACCTTTTGCATCGCCAGCGGCTCCATCTGGGGCGCGAACGATGTGACGCACCTGGGGCTGTTCGACATCGCGATGATTGGCAACATCCCCGGTCTCGTGTATCTGGCGCCCACCACGGTGGAGGAATTGGACGCGATGATGGAGTGGTCGGTGGCGCAGACCGACGGTCCTGTCGCGATCCGCGTGCCTGCTGGGCAGATGAGGCATTCGGGGCAGCGTGCCGTGCGTCGGGATTATTCTCAGACGAACCGTTTCGAAGTGACCCAGCGAGGCAGCGACGTGGCGGTGGTGGCGGCAGGCGACTTCTACCATTTGGGCGAGCAGGTCGTCGATGAACTGCAGCGCACGCTGGGGATCAACGCCACGCTCATCAACCCGCTGTTCATCTCCGGCGTTGACGACACGCTGCTGCGCGGGTTGCAGCGTGACCATCGCGTGGTCGTGACGCTCGAAGACGGCATTCTTTCCGGCGGATTCGGTCAGAAGGTCGCCGCCTTCTATGCGCCCACGTCCATGCGCGTGCTCACCTATGGCTTCGCCAAGGAATACATTGATCGTTTCGATCCCGCGGAGGTCATGCGACGCAACGGGCTGGATCCCGTCTCCATCACGCGTGACGTGGAGCGAGCGCTGCGTGACGCGCAAGGCAATACGCAGGGCAATGCACAGGGCACTATGCGGGGCGGTGCCCAGAGCGGCTCATTGCACGGCACGGAGGCGTCGTTCTCCCCAACCGTGGCGGCGGCATGATGCCTGGAACCACGCAGCCGCTTCGGCAGCCGGGCCGGCAGGCTGGCCGCGGCGGCGTTGCGGACGTCATTGACAGGTTCCTAGGGTATGCGACGGTCGAGAAAGGCTTGGCGCACGCCACGCGCTTGGCCTACGGCGCCGACCTTGCGAAATACCATGAGTTTCTGCAATCCCGGGGCATCGGATCATTGGATGCCGTCGGCAGGGGCGATGTGGAGGATTTCGTGGCGTCGCTGGCGGGCGAGGCGCCGCATTCCGTGGCGCGGCGGCTGTCCGCAGTGAGGGAGTTGTATCGTTTCGCGATTTCCGAAGGGCTGGTGCAGGCTGACCCCACGCTGGGCGTGCGCCCGCCCAAGGCGGCATCCGACCTGCCGGATGTATTGACGATTGATGAGGTCGAGCGGCTGCTGCAGGCGGCGTGCCCCGACGCCGCATACCGTGAGGGAGCCGAACAGGCGGCGGGGCAGCCGACGGATCCGGTGGCATTGCGTGATCGCGCGCTGCTGGAATTCATGTATGCCACTGGCTGCCGTGTGAGCGAGGCCGTGGGGCTGGATTTGACCGACATGGACTTGGAGGAACGCCTCGCCCGCGTCACCGGCAAAGGCAGCAAGCAGCGGCTCGTGCCGATGGGATCGTATGCGGTCACGGCGATGGAACGGTACTTGGAATCCGCACGTCCTGTGCTGCAGGCACGCGCCCGCAGCAAGGGGCAGGAGTTCCAAGCTGTTTTTCTCAACAAACGCGGGGCGCGCATCTCCCGGCAATCCGTGTGGGAGGTCGTGCGCACGTGTGCCCAACGGGCAGGCATCAACAAGCCGATACACCCGCATACGCTGCGCCACAGCTGCGCCACCCACTTGCTGCAGGGTGGCGCGGACGTGCGCACCGTGCAGGAGATGCTCGGCCATGCCTCCGTCACCACGACGCAAATCTATACGCACGTGACGCCGCAGACGCTCATCGAGACCTATGTGATGAGTCATCCGCGCGCACGGTGATACTGCGTGCACAGTGACATCGCGTGCACGATGATATTGCGTGCACTGTGACATCGTGTGCACGGTGACATCGCGCTGCGTTCAGCCCTGTTCCTCGAGGCGCGCCGCATCATCGGAGTTCGCCGCCGACTGGGATGGCAGGAATGGGGCGAGCGGCGGCAGCTGCTGCAGTGATTCGATGCCCATGTAGTCAAGGAATAACGCGGACGTGCCCAGCAGCGTGGCGTGAGATTCCTCGTCTTCGCCCATCGTGCGGATGAGACCACGCACGCTGAGGGAACGGATGACGCCATCCGAATTCACTCCGCGGATCGCAGCCACCTGCGCTCGCGTCACCGGCTGTTTGTAAGCGATGATCGCCAAGGCTTCGAGGGCGGCTTGCGACAGTTTCGCCGTCTGGCCGTCCGTCACGAAATGGCTGACGATGCTTTCGAATTTCCCGCGGCTCGCATACTGCCATCCGCGCGCAGTGTGGCGCAGTTCGAATCCCCGTCCCTGCGCGTCGTAGTCGTCAGCGAGCTCGGCAAGCAGCCTGGTCGCCTCGTCCAGCGGGCAGCCCAGCACCCGCGCGAAGTCCGCGGCGTGAAGGGGGTCGTCCGTCGCCATGAGGATCGCCTCCATCGCCGGTTTGACATCCTCGGCGGACAATTCCAGCTGCTCCGGGACTGGAATCGGTGCATGTGCGTCATGTTCGTCAGCCACGGTTTTCCTCTTCCTGTGCGTGTTGTGTTTTCTGCGCGGGTTCTTCGCGATCCGCGGGCGAATCGGCGGTACCGGAATCTGGTGCGCCTGGATTCCGGCTCTTTGCGGCGCCTGCGCCATCCGTTGCATTGACAGGATCGAAATCCGCCGTGTCGATGCGCGCGACCATCGCCTCGTCATCGCTTTCGTTGGCGCTCACCCACCGCACGTGCAGCGGTTCGAACGGACCGGCCTGTCTGAATTGCACGACGCCCTGCTTGAAGAACGCGAGCAGCGCCATGAACCGCGCCACGATCTCACCGCGCGTGGAGGTGTCCGCCACCAAGTCGGTGAAGGTCACGTCTGTTTTGTCTCCAGCGGCGCGCAGTTTGGCACGAACGATGGCTGCCTGCTCACGCAGGTCGGCGAGAGGCACATGCAGCTGCCGCACGCTTACATGGTCGGCGGGGGCGTTCGCGATCACGCGCGCCGCGATGCGCGCCAGGTCGGTCGGCGTCACCGTCCACACCAATTCGGGCAACAGCTGTGCCACCGCGGGGTCAATCGCCCCGGGATGCGGGAAGCGCCCGGCGTTCGCAGCCCACCTCGCGCGAAAGTCCTCGCCCGCCTGCTTGAACGCCTTGTATTGCAGCAGCCTGGCAAACAGCAGATCGCGTTCGCGCAATGCCTCCAGCGTCTGCTCGTCGGCCGCCGCCTGCTGCTCGTCATGGGGGAGCAGGGCAGCTGATTTCGCCTCGATCAGAATGGACGCGACGTCGATGAAGGCGCTGGTCTCCTCCGCGCCATGCGATTCGTCCAGCTCTCGCACATAATCGATGAACTCGCCGGTGATCTGCGACAGAGAGATCTGCGTGAGCTCGAGCTTGCGCTGCGAAATAAGCGACAGCAGCACATCGAACGGACCTTGGTAGGCGGCGAGGTTGACGGCGAACGAGGATTCCGCCTCACTGGCATCGGCGCCGTGGCCGGCGGTATCAATGCCGTAGCCTGCGACGCCTGAGATTCGGTCCGCCGGCTCGTCCGCGGCCTGGTCCGCCGTCATGAATCCGACGTCATGCGCGCCACTGGTCATGCAGGGCGCGCCTTACGCCACGATTCCGCGGGCGATGATCTCGCGCGTCGCTTCGCGGTATTCGAGCGCCGTGCGGTGCTGGGGCGCATACATCGTGATCGGGGCGGCGGCAACGGTCGCGTCCGGCAGCTTGATGGAACGGGAGATGACCGAGTGGAACACCTTGCCGCGGAACGCTTCGTAGATGCGCTGCATGACTTCCTCGGAATGCAGCGTGTGCGTATACATCGTGACGAGCACGCCATAGACCTTCAGGCCGGGGTTGATGCGTGACTTGACCTTGTCGATGGATTGCATGAGCAGGGCGACGCCGCGCAATGCGAAGTATTCGGCGGCAACAGGGATGATGACGCCGTCCGCGGCGGTCAGCGCGTTGACGGTGAGCAGGCCGAGGGACGGCTGGCAGTCGATGATGATGCAGTCGTATTCGTCGCGCAAGGGGCGCAGCGCGCTCGCCAGGCATTGCTCACGGCCCACTTCGGTGACGAGCTGGACTTCGGCGGCGGACAGGTCGATGTTGGCCGGGATGATGTCGAGGTCGGGGAAGCGCGTGTGCATCACCACGTCGTGCACGTCCATGGATGTGTCGAACAGGGCGGTGTACACGGTCTTGTCGACGTCGTTCGCATTGATGCCCAGACCCACGGTGGCGGCGCCCTGCGGATCGAAATCGACGATGAGCGTGCGACGGCCGTATTGGCTCAGCGCACCGGCGATGTTGATGGACGACGTGGTCTTGCCCACGCCGCCCTTTTGGTTGCACATGGCGATGATGGTCGCCGGCCCGTGGCTCTCGAGCTTGCGGGGGGCGGGGAAAGTCTGGTATTCGCGTCCAAGCAGATCTGTAGGCATACCGCCAAGGTTAGCAAGCAAACTAGCCAAAATCCAAGGATTTGTATTACAAAGTAATATATCTGATGGTCTTTTGGCGGGATCCCAACGAAAATACCGTTTCTGGCATGATGGTGTCTCATGTCACGTTTACAATCGCAGTGGTTTTCATTAGACCTGACATGACCCGGCAAACATCTTTCCGGGAAAGCACCGAAGCTCCCACCGTGACGTCACTGCGCCCGCAGTGCGCCAAGAGAGGGGAGTCCACATCGGGCAGTCGGCGCAGGAATCAGAAAGAGGTACAGATGGCTGTTCGCTCGGACATTCGCAATGTGGCAATCGTGGCACACGTTGATCACGGCAAGACCACGCTCGTCAACGCAATGCTCCAGCAATCCCACGTGTTCAACGAGCGTGAGGAAGTGCCTGACCGTGTCATGGACTCCGGTGACATCGAGCGCGAGAAGGGCATCACGATTCTCGCCAAGAACACCGCCGTGCGTTACACCGGCCCGCTCGCCGCCAAGATGGGCGAGCCCGACGGCATCACGATCAACGTCGTCGACACCCCCGGCCACGCCGACTTCGGCGGTGAGGTCGAGCGCGGCATCTCCATGGTCGACGGCGTCGTGCTGCTCGTCGACGCGTCCGAAGGCCCGCTGCCGCAGACCCGTTTCGTGCTGCGCAAGGCCCTCGAGGCCAAGCTCCCGGTCATCCTGTGCATCAACAAGACCGACCGCCCCGACGCTCGCATCTCCGAAGTCGTCTCCGAGACGTCCGACCTGCTGCTCGGCCTGGCGCAGGACGTCACCGAGGAAGGCGTGGACCTCGACCTCGACTCCCTGCTTGACCTGCCGGTGATCTACTGCGCGGCGAAGGCTGGCTACGCATCCGTCAACCAGCCGGCTGACGGCGCCCTGCCCGACAACGACAACCTCGAGCCGCTGTTCGAATGCATCCTCAAGAACATCCCCGCCCCCGAGTATGAGGAAGGCGCGCCGCTGCAGGCGCACGTGACCAACATCGACGCCTCTGACTACCTGGGCCGCCTCGGCCTCGTGCGCATCTACAACGGCACGCTCGAGAAGGGCAAGCAGTACGGCCTGTCCCGCGTCGACGGATCCATCGAGAACTTCAAGCTCACCGAGATTTTGCGCACCGAAGGCCTTGACCGCGTGCCCGCGCAGACCGCAGGCCCCGGCGACATCGTGGCAATCGCCGGTGTGAGCGACATCATGATCGGCGAGACGATCGTCGACCCCAACGATCCCAAGCCTCTGCCGCTCATCCACGTCGATCCGCCGGCAATCTCCATGACCTTCGGCACCAACGATTCGCCGCTGGCCGGCACCGAGGGCAAGGACCACAAGCTCACCGCCCGCATGCTCAAGGACCGCCTTGACCGCGAGCTCATCGGCAACGTGTCGATCGAAGTGCTGCCCACCGAACGCCCTGACGCATGGGAGGTGCGCGGCCGTGGCGAACTCGCCCTCGCCGTGCTCGCCGAGGAGATGCGCCGCGAAGGCTACGAGCTCACCGTCGGCCGCCCGCAGGTGGTCACCAAGCTCGTGGACGGCAAGGTGTATGAGCCTATGGAGAACACGACCATCGACTGCCCCGAGGAATACATGGGCGACATCACGCAGCTCATGGCAGCCCGCAAGGGCCGCATGGACTCCATGACGAACCACGGCTCCGGCTGGGTGCGCATGGAATTCACCGTGCCGTCCCGCGGCCTGATCGGCTTCCGCGCGCAGCTGCTGTCGAAGACCCGCGGCACGGGCATCGCCGCCTCCATCTCCGCCGGCTACGCCCCGTGGGCAGGCGACATCGTGGTGCGCCAGAACGGTTCCATGGTGTGCGACCGCCAGGGCAAGGCCAGCCCGTATGCCATGCAGCGCCTGCAGGCGCGCGGCGATTTCTTCGTGCAGCCGCAGTCGCCGGTGTACGAAGGCCAGGTCGTGGGCGTTGCCAACAAGCCCGGTGACATGGACGTGAACATCACGCTCGAGAAGCACATGACCAACATGCGTTCCTCCACTGCTGACGTGCTCGAAACCCTGACCCCGCCGATCCAGATGAGCCTGGAGGAGTCGCTTGACTTCGCCAACGACGACGAGTGCGTCGAGGTCACGCCTGAATCCGTGCGCGTGCGCAAGATTATCCTCGACCGCGAGGCATGGTACAAGTGGAACGCCAAGCAGCGCCGCGCCAACAAGGCCGCTGCCAACAACAACTGAGTCCGCTGACGGTGGATTCGCCAGCGGCGGTCGGTCGGTGACCGCACTGCTGCATATGCCGCTGCACACATCGCTGCACACACCGCCGGTCCGTGCATCCCAATCCTTACAGGGGTGCATCGGCCGGCGGTTTTGCATATGCGCCGACGATGGCGCGCATTTTCCCTGCGTGCTGATGTGTGCGCTGATGGTAATGTAATGCTGACGGCGTGCTTGCAGACACTCGATGAGGAGCCATGCTTTTGGCGACAGGGGAGAGCTGACGCCGGGGATAACTCCGAAAAAATCGGCGCTGAGAGCTAACCCCGCAGAGAGGGACGCCGGCCAGACGAACGCAAGGGAGACAACGATGGATGATTCTTACCAGTCCGCAGGTGTCGGCGGTGACGCGACCAATGTGAGTGGATCGTTCGGTGATGGAATCTCTCGGGACGGTTCGGGGAATTTCGCGTTGAATCCCGCCCAGTCATATTCATCCGCTGTCCCGGCTGATGGTGTGCAGGCTTACGGTGCGCAAGCTTACGGTGCGCAAACATATGGTGCGCAGGCTCATGGTGCGCCCGCTTATGGTGCGCCGATGCCCGGCGCTCCGGTTTATGGCGCGCAGGTCTATGGCGCTCCTGCAGATGCCGCCACCGCCCCTGCCATGCTTCAGCCCGCCTCGCCATTTCTCAGCCAGGCATATATATGGACCGACCCGCAGGCAGCCGCCAACCAACTCCCATCGTTGGGCACGCAAACATACCAGCCGGCGTATGGCCAGCCTGTCGTCACGCCCGCCTATCCCCAGTTCCACGCCCCTGAAGGCGCTTCGCGGCAGCAGCCGAAGGGCACCGGCGCGAAGAAAGCCATCATCGCACTCATCGTCATCGTTGCCGTCATCGCCGCCATGCTGGGAGTCAATGCCGTGCAATCCAGACTCGACACTCCTCAGGCGAAAATCGAGACATACATGACCGCTCTCAAAGAGGGACGTTTCGCGGATGCACGGGCGATGGAAGGCGGCAACGGGGCGTCCCTCACCGATGACCAGGCTGTGCTGCTCGCCAACGATGCTGTCACCGATCCGTCGCAGCGCATCAGTGATTTCACCATCAAGCCCGCTGACAAGGGAAACTCACGCACGCGCAAAAGCTACGATGTCACATTCACCCTCAACGGCTTGCCTTACACGAACACGATTTCGTGCATTAAAACGAATGGCGAATGGAAGTTCACGGATTCGCTGCTTTTCACCCTCAAACTGAAGGGCATTGACACCGTGGGCACGGTGAGCGTCAATGGCAAACAGGTGAGCTCGGCGAATGCATGGGACGCTTCCCGCAACTCCGCCAGCGGATCAGGGCTGTCTCGTTACCAAGACGGATACGATCTGACGGACACCGACACCATTGAACTCGCCGCATACCCCGGCGTCTATGCAGGTTCCGCGACGGCGGATTCGACATATCTCTCCGTCACGGTCGATGGCACCGCCGCGGTCACGTCATCGACCGCACCCACCATCACGTTCAGCGCAACTCCCACCGATGAGCTCGTGGCGCAGATCAAACAACAGGTGCGCAGCAAATACGAAGCGTGCTTCGCCCAACTGTCGGCAGGCAACTACAGCAGCAGCGAATGCTCCGCCATCGGTCTGGGCAGCGTCAGTGGCATCACGGCATCCGTCACCGGCGACATGGAGCTGACGGCGGATGACGTGACTCTTGTCACTTCCGATGCGGTCAACTCACTGGATTACGGCGATGCAGACCAACCAGTGCCAGCGGGCGCGGTGCGGGGCACGTTCATCGGGAAACTGCCAATCACATATGAGTATTCCGGGGACGAAAACATGCTCGGAGGGTACTTATTCGACGGGGAGTCATATAACGGGGAGTCATATGACGAACCCGTATACGGCGAGTTCACCATCAAGGACGGCGTAATCACCGTCGAGCTGTGATGCATGCGCGCGGCGCCTGCCCCATGTCACGAGCCCCATAGGTCGCGGCTGGGGGCATACTGGAACGTATGAGCAATGCCGATGAAACGCAACGCAAGAGCCCGCGCATTTTCCGCGGCGCGCAAGGCGACACGGATCCCGCACGCCTGCCGTGGAGCTACCGGCACGGTACGGCGCTCGCCATCACAGTCACCATCGTGAGCGCCGTCGTCGCCGCGGTGCTGGGCACCATGGCCCATCGCGCCGGGCTGCGCCACAACATTCCCTACGGCTTGGTGCTCGCGCTGGCCATCATGGGGGTGTCCGCATGGAGCGCTCGCGCTCGCACCGGCGAATGGGGGCTTGCCATGCACTTCATCACGTCGCTGGCGGTGCTGATGGAACTGACCAGTTTCAATGGCGGCCGCACCTACCTGATGGTGGGCGGCACGTCGCTGTTCCCCACGTGGATCGGGCAGCAGGTCTCGTACCTGTGGCTGTATGGCGCCGCGGCGGTGCAGATCGTCATCGCCTTGCTGCCCCGCGCAGCGTTCGTCATTGAACCAAGGGAGGATTCCGTCGGCGCTGATGGTGACGCCGATGCTGACGATGACATCGATACCGCCGATGCTGATGCTGCCGCCAATGAAACCGATGAAGATGGGAACGCCGTGACGACTGACCGGGTTGCCAGCGATGCGGAAGGCGTTGCGGACGGCGATGCACGAAGCGAGGCGAGCCGCTCATGAGCCTTGCACATGCACAGCTTGACGCGCACAGCCATTCCGGCACAGGCGAGAGCCCCAATGCAGGCGAACGCCCCGGCACGAGTGGGCGCCCCGACGCTCATAGCCATGATGCTGCCGCCCGACGCACCTTGTATTACCTTGGTCCGCGCGGAACATTCACCCATCAGGCCGCCATGGCGGTGATCCCCAGGCTCACGGCCATCTGCGGCACGGCGTTCGAAGCCCAACCCGCGGACACCGCCGCGCAGATTTTCGAACACGTCGAGAACGGCGATGGATTCGGCATCGTTGCATGGGAAAACAACGTGGAAGGCTATGTGGTGCCCAACCTCGACGCATTGCTGGATGCCCGCGCGGTGCTTGGCATCGAGAGGGTGGCGGTGGATGTGAGCTTCGACGCATTCGTGCGTCCCGATCATGGCGCGCTCACCGAAGCGACCGCTCATCCGCATGGATTGGCGCAATGCTCGGGGTTCATCCGACGCAGGGGTCTGGCGATTCGCCCCGCTGATTCGAATGCTGCCGGATGCCGCGACGTCACGCGCAACCAAGTGGCGTTGGGCCCCAGCCTGTGCGGACGGCTGTATGGCTTGGAAACTTTGGAACGCGGCGTGCAGGATTTCCAAGGTGCGCGCACGGAATTCCTCGTCATCGCGCCCCGTGCCGAAGGCCATGCATACCTGCGGGCGGTGCGTGCGGCGGATGGCGACGACCCGGACGATTACGAGTCGATCCTGGGGCTTGTGCCTCTGAGTACCGGTCCTGGTGTGGTCGCCGACTTGCTGGATGTGCTGCGAGACGCGGGGTTGAACATGACGAGCTTCATCTCGCGCCCCATCAAGGGACGCGACGGCACTTACAGCTTCGTCGCTACGATTGACTCGGCGCCGTGGAAGCCGGTGTTCCGCACTATTTTGCGCGACCTGACAGGGGCCTCCACATGGGCGAAGACCCTTGCGGTGTATCCCCGGCTCACCCGGCCCAATCCGCCGGTGAGCGCGTGGATGCTCCCCGAAGGGGGTGTGGGGCCCGGCGATTATGTGGCTCTGGGAGCTGCATCGCAGGGCACTTCGGCGCCGGCAGAATCAGTGTCGGACGTATCGGCATCAGGTGCATCTGTGCCGGGTGACAAGACTTACATGACTATGAGAGAGGACGCCGCAATCAAGGCGGAGGAGGAATTGCTGTGGAAGTGATCGTGGACGGGCTGAACAAGGACCTTTCCACCCTGAGCGTGGGCATCGCCGGACTGGGGCTGATCGGGGGATCTCTCGCCCGGCGTTTTGCGCAGGCGGGTGTGCGCACGCTCGCCTGGAACCATCACGACACCCCGTATGCCGATGCGCGCGCCGCGGGCATCGAATGTGTCGATTCCCTTGAGGACCTCGCCATGTCCGGCGTTGATGTGTTGTTTCTGTGCACGCCGCTGCGGGCGATGGAAGACATGCTGGACGTGATTGCCCCGCACATTCCGCCGGCGACGACGCTCAGCGACGTGGGTAGCGTGAAGACGCGCGTGCACGATGCAGTGGTGGCGGCGGGATTGGGTCGCCAGTACGTGGGCGCGCATCCGATGGCGGGCTCCGAATTCTCCGGATTCCAGTCGTCGAGCGCCGCATTGCTGGATTCGGCGCTGTGGGCGATCACCTTCGACGACACCACCGACTACCTGCGCTATCTGCTCATGGCGCGCATCATCACCGACACCTTGGGCAACACGTTCATCGGTTTGGACAATGCCACGCATGACGCGGCGGCCGCGACCATCAGCCACATGCCGCATGTCGTGGCGACGGCGATGGTGAACCTTTTGCAGGATTCGCCCGAATGCAACGTGGCGGCGGCATTGTCAGCGGGTTCATGGCGCGATATGACGCGCGTGGCGCTCACCGATCCCGACCGCACGCAGGCGATGGTGGAAGAGAACCCCGCGAACGTCGCCGCGCTGGTGCGCGAGATGGCGCAAAGGCTCACCGATGTGGCGGATTTGCTCGATGACCCTGACAACCATGGGCTTGAACTCACCGGATTCTTCCGCAAAGCCGACCCCTACCGCCGGTTCAAACAGGCGCAGCGTGATGGACGGCCGATGGATTCGGACGAACTGACGGTGACATCGCGCTCCTGGCGTCATGAACTCGTCGAATCCGCACGCCGTGGCGAGCGCATCACGCGTGTGCGGGGCATCCGCGCATTCGACGTGCAGTGGCAGCACGTGGACGACTGATTTCGTCCCGTCTTCGTCCCGTCTTCGTCCCGTCTTCGCTCCGTCTTCCCATAGCCTTGGGCTCCGTAGGCCAGGGTTTGACTCGTCCGTCAGAAGCGGTGCGCGCGCCGCTCGGGAATGGGCTTGAGTCGCACGATGGAGGAGGCGTCGATGGTGACCTGCGCGGCGGGGCGGCGTCCGTCCGCGGAGGGATCGCGGTCCAGCACGAGCGTCGTGCCGTTCCACGAGACCACGTGCCCTAGGAAGTCGCGGTAGGTGCGCCGTCCCGTGCGTTCGTCGATTCCTGCGTCCGTGCGCACGACGATGCGCGCGCCCTGCGGTATCGTCGCCGGAAGCGGGGGATGTGGTTGAGGCGTATCTTCGAAAGAAGTCATGTAGCTCACGATAGGAGGAACGCGGCATGAATGCATCCAATGTGCCCAGTGGACGCAGCGGATTCAGTGGCCCCAGTGGATCCAGTGGACGCAGCGGGCGTATCCCGCCCACGCAGCGCATTCGGGTCATGGAGCAGATGCCGCCTACGCAGCGCATTCCGGTGGCGGGGCGGTTGGCGGACACGCAGCCCCTGTCGGTTCAGCGGGGGCTGGCGGATGCCGATGCCGCGCTGGACTCGTTCCTGGCCTATCAAAGAATCAATAAGGGGCTGTCGGCCAATACGATCAAGTCGTATTCCTCGGACATCGGCGCGTGCCTTGACGCATTGGAATCCCAAGGGGTGCGTGCCTTGGGCGACGTCACGCTCGACGATCTGCGCACGTGGATCGCGTCCGAGGCTGGTGACCATGCCAAATCAAGCATGGCGCGCAAAATCGTGGCGGTGAGATCCTTCTTCGAATATTGCGCGGTGCATGGCATCATCGCATCCGATCCGGCGCAGAGCCTCACCACGCCCAAGCTGCCGCAGACGCTGCCTGCGGTGCTCACGCCGGAGCAGGCGCGCGCGATGATGGATGCCGCGGATGCGCGCGCCGCCCAAGCCGAACGAATTGCACAAGCCGAAGACACCGCGCAGGCAGGAAACCCACGGTCGGGCAGTGTCAGGCAGGCAGGCAGTGTCAGGCGGGCGGGGCATGACGCGTCTCGTTCAAAGGGTGGTACGACGGCGGTCGCCCGGACCGCTGAGCTTGAGGAAGCGATCGAAGTGCGGGACGCGGCGATCGTCGAGGTGCTCTATGCCACGGGGATTCGAGTCGCCGAACTTGTGTCACTCGACATCGCCGACATTGACTTCTCGCAACGCACGATGCGCGTGACAGGCAAAGGCAACAAGACGCGCGTCGTGCCTTTCGGAGCGCCCGCCGCCCGCGCCTTGCAGGAATGGTTGGACACGGGGCGTCCGCTCATCGCCGCGCACGCCGGCAACGCCGGCAACGGCAGCCAGAACCCCCAGAACATCCGGAGCCCCCGGAGCCCCAAGGGCGAGCGCACGGCCAAGGCGACGGATGCCCGCAATGCCGTGTTCCTAGGCGCACGGGGAGGTCGTCTCAACCAACGGCAGGCGCGAGAGGCCGTGCACAAGGCGGCGCAACAGGCGCATGTGCCTGACGTGTCGCCCCACGCGCTGCGGCATTCGGCAGCCACGCATCTGTTGAGCGGGGGAGCGGATCTGCGCGAAGTGCAGGAGTTGCTCGGCCATTCGTCGCTGCGCACCACGCAGCGCTACACGCACGTCTCCATCGACCAATTGCGTGCCACCTACCGGCAGGCATTCCCCCGCGCTTGATTTCATATCACTGCGTTCGGGTACGCCCCGTGGTAGGTTGACACAACGTTATATCTGGCGAAAATCCAGATGCCGGTGAGACCGGCTTGGCGCATGCGGCGAGACGAAAGCGGCGTGCGCACCGAGGTTTGCGGGCCAAGGCAGCGCCAAGGCATGCAAACAGAGGCTTGCAGGAGGAGAATATGCGCTTGCGTTCCAAGCTTGTCGCAGCGGCCGCTTGTGTCATGGCCATCATTTTGCCCTTGGGAGCGTGTTCCGGATCGCAATCCGCGTCGCGCGACGACGGCAAGATGATCATCAGCTACTATGCCAGCGAACCGCAGAACCCGCTCATTCCAGGCGATACGAACGAGACGGGCGGCGGTCACGTCATCACGATGCTGTATGCGGGGCTTGTGGGATACGACAAGGACGGAAATCCCGTCAACGAAGTTGCCAAGTCCATCACGCCCCAAAAAGACAACACGGTGTTCGACATCGTGCTCAACGACGACTGGACGTTCACCGACGGCACGCCTGTCACGGCGCAATCCTTCACCAAGGCGTGGAGCTACACCGCCAATGCCACGAACGCGCAGATGGAGGCGAGCTTCTTCGCGCCCATCAAGGGCTATGACAAGCTCCAGAGCGGCAATGAGCCCTCGGACGAGCAGCTGGAAGGCCTCAAGGTCATCTCGGACTACGAGTTCACGGTCACGCTCACCGCACCATCCTCCACGTTCCCGGTCATGCTGGGCGGCAACGCATTCTATCCGCTGCCCGAAAGCTTCTACGCCGACCCGGACGCCTATGGCAGCAACCCGGTGGGCAACGGCCCCTACAAGTTCGTGTCGTGGACCCACAACCAGGACATCCTCGTCGAACGCAACGATTCCTACCATGGCGCGTTCCCCGCGAAGAACGACGGCATTGACTTCGTGATCTACACGGACATCGACACCGCGTACTCCGACGTGCAGGCCGGCAACCTCGACTTGCTCGACGCGATTCCCTCGTCATCCGCGGTCACGTTCCAATACGACCCGACCGTGCAGGCGGTCAACAACCCCGGTTCCGTCATCCAGACGTTCACGTTCCCCTCCGACATGCCGCATTTCGGCAATGACGAAGAAGGGCACCTGCGCCGCCAGGCGGTGTCGATGGCGATCAACCGCGACACCCTGTGCAAGAAGATCCTCGGCGGCACAGCGACGCCCGCCACAGACTTCCTATCGCCGGTCACCCCCGGGTATTCCACCAGCCTCCAGGGGGCGGACGTGCTCTCGTACAACCCCGACAAGGCGCGCGAACTGTGGGACGAAGCGAACGCCATCAACCCGTGGGACAACGACACCGACGTGCTCAAGTTCAGCTACAACGCCGACAACAACGCCGCCAAGAGCCTGTATGAGGCGGTGGCGCACTTCATCTCCAACAACCTGGGCATCAACGCCACCACGAACCCGATCGCCACGTTCTCGGAATTCCGCAAGGAAGTCACCGACCGTCAGCTCAAGACACCGTTCCGCACCGGATGGCAGCCGGATTACCCCGCCGCCGACAACTACCTCGTGCAGCTGTATGATTCCGCCGCGGCGGACGGCAACGGTTCGAACGACGGCGATTACAAGAACCCCGACTTCGACGCGCTCATGGACAAGGCCGCGCAGGCATCGTCCGTCGACGAAGCCAACAAGTACTACCAGCAGGGCGAGGAATTGTTGCTCAAGGACCTTCCCGCCGTGCCCCTGTATTACGCCAACGCCGCGATGGTCAGCGCGATAGGCGTGAACAACGTCGAGACGAACTGGATGAACATGCCGGTTCTGCAGGACGTTACGAAAGACGTCACGAAGGAGTAGCAACGCATGGGAAAGTACATTGCACGGCGCATCCTGCAGATGATCCCGGTGGTCATCGGCACGACGCTGCTCATCTACGCGCTGGTGTTCGCGCTGCCGGGCGACCCGGTCACCGCAATGTTCGGCGAGAAGCCGGTCAATGACGCGGTGCGCGAGCAGATCCGCCAGGAATACAACCTCGACAAGCCGTTCATCGTCCAGTACGTGCTGTTCCTCAAGAACGCGCTCACGCTCAACTTCGGCATGACGTTCTCCGGCAGGCCCGTCATCGACGTGATCGGCGAGGCGTTCCCCGTCACGATCCGCCTGGCGCTCATGGCGTTCGTTTTCGAAGGCGTGTTCGGCATCATCTTCGGCATCATCGCCGGCTTGAAGAAAGGCACGTGGGGCGATTCGGTCATCCTCATCGTCTCGCTGCTGCTCATCTCCGTGCCGACGTTCGTCACCGGCTTCGTCTTCCAGTACCTGTTCGGCGTCAAGTGGGGCATCCTGCCCGTCACCGCCGGACGCAACCCCGGGTTCCTTGACCTGCTCATGCCGGCGTGCGTGCTCGGATCGGTGTCGATGGCATACATCATCCGCCTCACGCGCACGGAAGTGGCCTCCAACAAGACGGCGGACTACGTGCGCACCGCACGCGCCAAGGGCATGTCGAACCGCGCCGTCACCATGCGCCACATCCTGCGCAACTCCCTGATCCCCGTCGTCACCTATTTGGGCGCGGACCTGGGAAGCCTCATGGGCGGCGCCATGATCACCGAGCGCATCTTCAACATCCAGGGCGTGGGCAACACGCTGTGGCAGGCGATCCTGCGCGGCGAAGGCACGCTCGTCGTCTCCATCGTCACGCTGCTCGTGCTCGTGTTCGTCGTTTGCAATTTGATCGTCGACCTTCTGTACGCGGTGCTCGATCCGCGCATCCGGTACGCGTGAGAGGAGGAGTACCCATGACCGACACCACGTCATCCCAATCCGCATCCCAATCCGCCAAGGCACAGGCCCTGCGCACGCTTCCTGGCCAGGAACGCTATGTGGCACCCGCCGATGAAACGCCGCTGCAAGCGGTTGACAGCATCGACGAATCCGCGCCCGCCACCAGCATGTGGGCGGAAGCCTGGCGCACGCTGCGACGCAACCCGCTGTTCATCATCGCCGCCGTGCTCATCCTGCTCGTGCTGCTCGTGGCGCTCTTCCCCACGCTGTTCACCAAAGGCGACCCCACGTACTGCGACCTTGAGCATTCGCTCGATCCCAGCGGCCCGGGCCATCCCTTCGGCTACGACCTGCAAGGCTGCGACGTCTACACGCGCACCGTCTATGGCACGCGCGCCTCGCTGTCCGTGGGCGTGCTCACCACGCTGCTCGTCGTCGTGGCGGGCGGGCTGATCGGAGCGCTCGCCGGCTACTTCGGCGGCTGGGTCGATGCGCTGCTCAGCCGCATCACCGACATCTTCTACGCCATCCCGCTGCTGCTGGGCGCCATCGTCGTGCTCCAGATGTTCCGCACGTCGGAATCCATCTGGAAGGTCGTGCTCGTGCTCGCGCTGTTCGGATGGGTGTCGGTGGCACGCATCACGCGAAGCTCCGTCATGGAAGCCAAGAACCTCGAGTTCAACACCGCCTCCCGGGCGCTCGGCGCATCCCGCGTACGCAACCTGTTCCGCCATGTCATCCCCAACTCCCTGGCGCCGGTCATCGTCGTCGCCACCACGTCGCTGGGCACATACATCGTCTCGGAAGCCACGTTGAGCTTCCTGGGCATCGGCCTGCCCAGCACCGTCGTCAGCTGGGGCGGCGACATCTCCGCCGCACAGAACCTGCTGCGCGTCGACCCGGCCGTGCTGTTCTGGCCGTCGCTGGCGCTCGCCATCACCGTGCTGTCGTTCATCATGATGGGCGACGCGGTGAGGGATGCGCTCGACCCCAAGAGCCGCACGCTGTGAAGCCTTTTGCTGATTCATTGCAGACCATCACGTTGAGGAACGTTAAGGACGAATCATGACCGACACCACTTCGCACAATCCCGCGGATCAGCACACCCGCGAGCACGACAGCCACGGCGTGCAAGGCGTGCAAGGCGCACAGGAGCAAACCCCCGAGCCGCTGCTCGAAGTCAAGGACCTTCAGGTCCAGTTCACCACGAGCGCCGGCACGGTCACCGCCGTGCGCGACTCCAGCTTCACCGTGTATCCAGGCCAGTGGGTGGCCATCGTGGGCGAGTCCGGATCGGGCAAGTCCACGTCCGCCATGTCCGTCATCGGCCTGTTGCCCGGCACCGGCCGCGTCACCGGCGGCAGCATCCGCCTGCAGGGCGAGGACATCACGCACGCCAGCGCCAAGCAGCTCGAACAGATCCGAGGCAGGCGCATCGGACTCGTGCCGCAGGACCCGATGAGCAACCTCAACCCCGTGTGGCGCATCGGCACGCAGGTGAAGGAAGCCATCGAAGCCAACGGCATGAGCGTCAAGCGCGAGAAGCGCTCTGCGCTCGTCCAGGGCATCGCTGGTGCTGAAGGTGCGCCGGCGGGGCAGGACCAGGCGGACGACGAGCTGTTCCTTGGCTCCGTGCAGCGCCCTGCACTCATGGACGCCGCACGCGCAGCCGTGCGCGCCGCGAACCCCGATGCCACGGATGCCGACATCGACCACGTGATGGCAGGTTTCGACGCCGAATGGGACGCCGGCTCCATCACGCGCGGCGCCGTTGTGCGCGACCTTGCCAAGCATGGCGTGGCGCAGGCCGATGCCCGCGCCATCGGCGACAAGTATGTGCTGGGCGCCACGATGAACGACCGCATCGCCGGACTGCTTACCGAGGCGGGGCTTCCCGACGCTGCGGTGCGGGCACGCCAATACCCGCACGAGTTCTCCGGCGGCATGCGCCAGCGCGTGCTCATCGCCATGGGCCTTGCCGGCAGGCCGGACCTGCTCATCGCCGACGAACCGACGTCCGCGCTGGACGTGACCGTGCAAAAGCGCATCCTCGACCATCTGCATGACCTCACGGATTCGCTGGGCACCGCCGTTCTGTTCATCACGCATGATCTGGGTCTCGCCGCGGAGCGCGCCCAGCACATCGTCGTCATGTATAAGGGGCAGGTCGTCGAATCCGGCCCCAGCCTCGACGTGCTCCAGCATCCGCGCCATCCCTACACGAAGCGTCTCGTGGCGGCGGCTCCCTCGCTTGCCTCGCAGCGCATCATCTCCGCGCACAGCAGGGGAGACGACGCGGCTGCGGATGCGTCGATGGACCATGAGGCCAAGGACGCTTCCGAGCTCGCCCAGGCCCGTCCGGTCATCGAAGTGAAGAACCTGGTCAAGGAATTCCGCCTGCCGCGCCGCAAGGAGATGTTCCGCGCCGTCGACGACGTGTCGTTCACCGTGCGCCGCGGCACCACATGCGCCATCGTGGGCGAATCAGGGTCGGGCAAGTCCACCGTCGCCAACATGGTGCTCCACCTGCTCGAGCCCACGAGCGGCACCGTGCTGTATGAAGGCCGCGACATCAGCGGATTCGACAAGAAGCAGTTGCTGGAATTCCGCCGTCACGTGCAGCCGGTGTTCCAGAATCCTTATGGTTCGCTCGACCCGATGTATTCGATCTACCGTTCCATCGAGGAGCCGCTGCGCATCCACCATATCGGCGACCGCAAGTCTCGTCTGGCGCGCGTCAAGGAACTGCTCGACATGGTGCAGCTGCCGCAGGCCACGATGAGCCGTTACCCCAACGAGCTTTCCGGCGGCCAGCGCCAGCGCATCGCCATCGCACGCGCCATGGCGCTCAACCCGGACGTGATCGTGTGCGATGAAGCGGTCTCCGCCCTCGACGTGCTCGTGCAGGACCAGGTGCTGCGCTTGCTCAACGACCTGCAGGCCGAACAAGGGCTGAGCTACCTGTTCATCACGCACGACCTCGCCGTCGTGCGCCAGATCGCCGACGACGTGGTCGTCATGCAGCACGGCAAGCTCGTGGAACACGCGACCACCGACGAGGTGTTCGGCAATCCGAAGACCGCCTACACGCGCGCCTTGCTTGACGCCATCCCCGGTGGCAAGCTGAAACTTGGCCTGGACTGACACACTGACACGTTGACGAATCCGGCGGCGCAGGCCGGTAAGGAGACACCATGATCGACATCACGACGTCCAATCTCAACGGCATCCGTGCCGCGCGGCGCAAAGGCTTCGAAAACTGGGCGAGCGAGCACACCCCCGACGTGTGGTGCATGCAGGAGGTACGCGCGCCCCAGACGGAGATCGACCCGATCTTCGACGCGCTCGCGGTGGATTACGCCGACGCCGGCAAGATCGATGCGCCCGCGCGCCTCGAACGCATGGACGAGGTGTGCCGCATCAAAGGCCGCGCCGGCGTGGGACTGCTCACGACGCTTCCCGTCAAGGAACGCCGCTACGGTCTGCCAGGGCTTACCGAGGACGTGGATTCCGGCCGTTGGATCGAAGAGGACGTCACGACCCCGCAAGGCTACACGATCACCGTCGTGTGCGTGTATGTGCACGCCGGCCAAGCGGAGGACGAGACGAAGATGACGCAGAAATACCGCTTCCTCGACACCATGCTCACCCGCATGGGGCAGCTGCGCGACGAAGCGGCGCACGGCGGCAGGCAGTGCGTGCTGTGCGGCGACTTCAACATCGCCCACACCGAGCTCGACATCGCCCGTCCCAAGGCCAACATCGATCATTCCGGATTCCTGCCCGCCGAACGCGCCTATGTCGACAAGTGGCTGGACGAGCTTGAGTTCGTTGACGTGATGCGCGCGCTCGCCGGCGACATACAGGGGCCATACACCTGGTGGAGCCAGCGCGGCAAGGCGTTCGACAACAACGTGGGGTGGCGCATCGACTACCAGTTCGCCACGCCGGAGCTCGCCGAGCAGGCGCGCGGCTTCCGCATCGACAAGGCCGACAGCTACGACACGCGCTGGTCCGACCATGCGCCGCTGACAATCCGCTACGACGTGTGAAGGCGGCGATTGCCCCCGCAACGTTCAGGATTATGTGGCACAATAGCTGTGGTCGCCGCGCCACCGGGCAGCGGCGTAAGACACATCACCATGCAAAGGAATGACAATGGGACTTTTCGGTTTCGGAAAGAAGAAGCACAAGGCAAGCGACGAGGATGCCGCTGCTCAGGAATCCGACGAGACGCAGGCCAAGGACGCTGACTCCACTGAAGCCGAGGATGCCCAGGCTGCGGACGCCGCCGAAGCCCCGGCCGATGAGGCACAGGACGCCGCGGCCGATGAGGACGTCGCAGCCGAAGCCGACGCCGATGAGGCTGGTGACATCGACCTCACCCAAGGTCCGTGGGATTATGACGACGAAGGCATCGACCCCGACGACGATGACCGTTACATCTCGTTCGGCTCCATGTTCCTGCCGCTCGTGGAAGGCCTGACGATCCGCGCCAAGCGCTCGCAGGATCCGCAGTCTCCCAGCCCTCTCGAATCCATCACCGTGCAGCTGGGCGACGGCGCCATCGAGATCGTGCCGTTCGCCGCTCCCAAGACGCTGGGCCTGTGGGACGATATGTCGGATGAGCTTCTCGACGCCAACAAGAGCGCGAAGGTCCAGGAAGGTCGTTTCGGCGACGAGGTGATGCTGCCGGTTGCTGTCAAGGGAAAGACCATGATGACCCGTATCGTGGGCGTGGACGGTCCCCGGTGGCTGCTGCGCGGCATCTTCACGGGTGACGCTGCCGACGGCGAAAGCGACAACAAGAAGGCGCTCGAGGATTATTTCGCGCAGATCATCGTGCGCCGCGGCGACGCGCCGCTCGCCCCGCGCGACATCATCCCGATTCTGCCTCCCAAGACCGCTGCTCAGCGTCGTGCCGATGCTGCCGCCGCGGCGAAGGCAGCCAAGAAGAAGTCCGAGATCAAGGACGACACCGACGTGCCGCAGAGCTACGACCAGTCGCACAAGGTACAGACGACGCTGCGCCGCGGCCCGATGTTCTCCGAAATGCGCTGAACGCTCATGGCAGATGAACCTTCGCGCACCCCCATGCTGGGTGAGTGCCCTGAAGCGGTGGACGCCAGCACCACGGATTCCGCTGGTGCAGCTGGTGCCGCTGATGCTTCAGGACGCCGTTCGGGCATAGCCTCGCTCGCTTCCGAGGATTTCAGCGTCATCGATTCCATCGGTGGGGTGCGCGGCGTCATCGAATCCGTGCTGCCCAGCCTGGTGTTCCTCGTGGTGTTCCTCGCCACGCGGGACTTGGCGCTCACGGTGAAGGTGTGCGGGGCGCTGTGCGCCCTCGAAGTGCTGGCGCGCCTTGCGCAACGACAGACCATTGCAGGCGCGCTGTCAGGCGTCGTCATGATGCTCATCTGCCTGTATGCGGCATACAAAAGCAACGATGCGCGCAACTATTACCTGCCCGGATGCATCATCAACGCCGTGTGGGCGGTGGTGCTGCTCGCCAGCCAGGCGTTCCGCGCCCCGGGGATCGGTCTCATCGTCGAATTCGTGCGGCGACCCCCGGCGGACGGGCTGCGCGCCTGGTACCGCGCGTGGCATGGGGATGCTGCGTTGCTGCGCGCCTACACCATCGCCACATGGGTGTGGATCGCCATGTTCGTGGTGCGCGATGCATTCCAGGTGCCCTTGTATTTCAGCGGGAACGTGGGTGTGCTCGGCACCGTGACCCTTGTGCTTGGCGTGCCGCTCTTCGCCTTGGTGTGCTGGGTGTCGTACCTGATCATCGGCACCCCGTTGCATGAGCATCGCGAGCGGGAAAGCGAGAGGGATTCCGAAGTCAAGGGGACTGGGCACGGGGCTGAGGAATCCGGGCGCGAGTCCGAGGAATCCAAGGAGCCCGAAGATTCTGAAGGCCGCAAGGATTCGACAGATTCCAGAGGTGTGGAAGAACCCCGGGATCTGTGACGAACAGTTGCCAGCAGATTGAATAGACAGTAGGAGAGAAGGACGGAGATTCGCATGGACGTTGAAATGACGATTGAACGTTATGCCGACCAAGGCCGCTGTGTGGGGCATGTGGATGGGCGCGTCGTGTTCGTGCGCTTCGCCCTGCCGGGTGAGAAGGTGCGCGTCACCCTTGACGAACCGCATGACCGCGCCGACCGTTTCTGGACCGGCGAGGTCACCGAGGTGCTCGAGGCGAGCCCTGAGCGTGTGCAGCCCGCGTGGCCGCTCGCCGGCCCCATCGCACAGGGCGGGGGAGTCGGCGGCGCCGATCTCATCCATGTGTCGCTGCCGGGGCAGCTCGCATGGAAGAAATCCGTCATCGACGACCAGATGAAACGCCTGGGGCATGTGGACACCGACGTGCAGGTGGTGCGTGCTCCCGGCGACGAGGCGAAGGGCGGGCTTCACTGGCGCACCCGCATCGAACTCATCGCCGACGAGGAAGGCATGCCTTCCATGCGCCGTCGCGGCAGCCATGTGCGCGTGCCCATTGATGACATGCCGCTGGCCACCGAAACCCTGCTCGACGTGGCGGAGCAGACCAAACTGTGGCAGGGTGGGTTCGAACCCGGCAGCCAGATTCGCGTGGTGGCGCCCGAACCCAGGGAAGGGGCGGGTGCGACGCCGTTTGACGCTCGCGCCACGGCCGACGCACACCGCACTGATGCCGACGCGTCGGATTACGCCCTCATGGTCGATGGCAGGCAGCGGGACGGCCGCCGTCTGCTCACGGAGGATGTGGATGTGACGCTTCCGGGCGCTGAGAGCGCCGCGCGTTTCAGCTATTGCGTGGATTGCGGCGGCTTCTGGCAGGTGCATCGCCTGGCGCCGAACCTGCTGGTGCAGCACGTGCTTGACCTTGCGGCAACAGTGCTGCGCGGCACTACGACCGCGTGCATTTGGGATTTGTTCTCGGGCTCGGGATTGTTCACCCTGCCGCTTGCTCTGACTGCCGCCCCGCGCGTGCGCATGCTCAGCGTGGAGGGCGCTGCCAACGCCGTGCGCAATGCCCAGCGCAACCTCGATCGCTACCATGTGCGCACCGTGGATGCGCTGGTAGGGGATGTCGCGCGCACGCTGCGCACCGTCCCCTCGCGCTTGTCGCATCCTGACCTCGTGGTGCTTGATCCGCCGCGTGCCGGCGCCCGCGCCGAAGTGTGCCGTCGCATCGCCGCAGCCGCGCCTCGCGGCATCATCTACGTGGCGTGCGACCCCACCAGCTTGGCTCGCGACACCGCCACGCTCACCGCCGCCGGATACCGCTTGGCCGATATCCGCGCCTACGACATCTATCCCATGACCCATCACGTGGAGACCGTGGCGCTGTTCGCGAAGGACTGACCAGGGCCATCTTGGTCGCTGATCGATCAAGATACCGATCAAGGTACGACGCCGCGTCGCACCGCAATCAACGTTGCCATCGCCGCAGTGTCGCTGTTCTCTCTCCAATCGTCCATGATCTCCACGTTCGCAGCGACCCGGGGTTTCAAGCACACGATGGGCGTGTGTGTGGGCGTCGGCACGTGCGCCGTTATCTGCGTCATGTCAATCGTCATGGTCGTGCGCGGAGTGCGCAGGCTCAGTCGAATCAAGCGGGAACATGATGCATGAGCGGTAACGGCGAACCGGGTGCGCGGGCGATGGAATCGCCATGGCGTATCTTGACGCAATGGCGAGGATCGCCTGGTCATGCGCCGGCGAGAGACTATGCACTTTTGGTACTAAGCTGAAGGAATGTATACGAACATCTCCGTAGGCCGTCAACCAACTCCTGGAACTGACGAACAGCCTCCGATGTTCACTTCCGAGACCATCGTCACCGGAGATGCGGTAAGAACCATGAATCGGGAAGTGGGAAAGAAGACCGCCGTCAGGAGTGGCATCGCAATCATGACGGTTCTTCTGCTGATGTCAGATGCCGTTCTCGCTGCTGGAAATGGTATTGAAGGATATATTCTGATGGCGCTGGCGGTGCCGCTTGCTCTCCTACCATGGTTCTGGATAGCGCATCGGAACGGAAATGCTTGTGAGAGAAATGGCTTCATAGGACAGGTCCAGCATTTTACATTTCATCAAGACTGTTTTGAGGAACACAGTGCACAATCCGAGTACAGGATACGATATGACGAGCTGAATCATGCGCTTGAGGGGAAGCATGCCTTCTATTTTTCCATTTCCACTGGCGAGACATTCATTATCGGTAAAGAGAATGGCGAACTCAACGCATTCTTGCGGGAGCATGTTACGAGACGACAGAATGCTGCTTCCAAGGGGCTCCTCACGCTGCTCGTGGTTTCTATGACACTGACAACGGTGTTCACGAATATCGAATATAACAAGCCGGACGATGCTATTGCGGAGATGGGTGATTTCGATGATGCCTATGTTATCAGGAGCTGGGTGAATGCTCTGTACTGTTTTGTTGCTTTCCTATGGCTTGTCGTTGTGGTCTGCGGAGTGATTGCTATGATTCGAAAGAATAAGAGGAGCAACAGAAAACTGGCCGAGAAGATTATCCTGAATGGCGTAGCATGCGTTATCGCGATGGTTCTGGTGCTGGCCATCGGGGGTACGACATTCGTTTATTTCCTCAATGTTCCGGACCAGTTCCGGAATGAAAACGGTACCTATACGGTTAAAGTGCCTTCTGGTTCGGGGACCAAGGATTTACTTTATACAAGCGCGGGACCGTTCTATCTGCGTTATCTTCGCCCGATGACGGATTCCGAAGATACGGATCCGAACATCAGCGAGGAGGAATGGGAAGCGGCGCGGAATGCGGAGAATCAGACGATGCATAACGATTTAGAATCGGATGATTCTTCCTGATTTCGCAAGCCCGTATTAGCGAGACCACTTTCTTGAAAATCTGTTGTTGTTCAATCTCCTGCCGTCGTTGTTACCGATTTTTGTGAAATACACCAACCACCTTGCCAAGCGCAGGAATCCGCCCGTGAGGATGATTTTGAAGGAAGGCCGTCAGAGGAAGAATCTCACTTTGACATGTTCAGCAGGTAGTGTGCGAATGCCGAGCAGCAAAGGCTTCTTTCCTCAATCCTTTATGACCTTGGGCTTTGACGACGATAACGATATCGGTTGGTGCAACGGTTGTCGGAATCTGCATCGTATTTCCCCGATTGGAGCCGCTTGTTTTGGTAGTGCCCGAAAGGTTGCGCACTTTGGATCATGCCCGTCCATGGCGCGATGATCAGTTCGCTTCCTGCAGATTGTCATCGAGCCGGGACATGT
>NZ_PGFC01000005.1 GCF_002797875.1 Pseudoscardovia suis | reverse complement strand
TCATTGTCTAGCGACTGAAAATCGTACCCGGCGCGGCCCATGTCCTTTTCCATCAAGGCCGGAATCCGAAAATGCGCAAGAATTCGGACGTTATCTCCTCATCGCAACCGTCATGCATCGTCATCGATCCGCTCCATAAAACTCTATCAGTCCGCGGGAGTTCATCAGGAACAGCACATGATCAGGGATATGTGTTCCGACAAACGTCGCAGCACCATGGTTTCGGAAGGAACCGGAATATGAATACGCGTTCGACGAGGCCTGGAACAGAAGGCTGTGGACACGCCGTGACACGCCGCCGGTTTACGGCGTGTCACGGCATCTTGTATCCATCATTGTCACAGGTCAGCTGACGTATCTGACCCACAGTTCCCCGGTACCGCTCAGTCCACCGCTGTTTGTCACCGTATATGGAACACGGCTGGTCACGCCACCGGCAAACCCGGGTTCAGGCGTGAACGTCGCCTCGAGCAGGCCGTTTTCCGCATCCCAGGCGATCGTCCACGTACCCTCGCCAGGCACGGCAATCGCGTCGGAGCCGTTGGCGAACGCCACGGACGCGAATTCCTCACCCGGATCGTTGAGCACGTCCAGACGCACCGGCGATGTGCCGGATGTGGACTTGCTCACGATCTTATGCGCGTTGTACATGTACGGCGCCTGGTGTGCGCCCACGGTCAGCTGATACACGGTGCTGCCCACGAGCCCGGACTGCGTCACCGCCTTGACGATCACGGAATACGTACCGTCAGCCGCGTATGTGGCGGAGGCCGTCTCGCCGGGAGCAGTCGTCATGGTCTGCCCGTTGCCGAAATCCCACTCGTAAGACACAACCGGGTCGTTCTCCTGATGCGTCACCGCCGTGGCGGTGAAATCGGCCTGGTCGCCCGTATATACGGCGTGACCAAGCTCGACATTCACGTCAGGCCTCTTGACAGCGTCCACGACCGTTTCGGTCAGACGATTGACAAAATCGTCACGCATGTACTCCACAAAGTGACCGCCGGTCGCTTCGGAGAGCTCCGTGGCGAACTTCGTCCAGTCATAGCCCCAGTCGTTCACGGCCTGGGCGCCATAGGAGCCATCAGCGGAAGCAGCGCCGTCCACCACGGTCAGGGCCTCGGCGGCGTCACCGGCATCGAGGGCCACGTCGCCGCCCGGGGCAGCCTGCGCGGCGGCCAGCGCGAACGCGAGCGGATCGGCGGAACCCACCGCATGGGCCGCGGAGAACGCCACGGCGTCATCCGACGCCACGCGGTCCGCCACGGTGCCGGCGGAAGCGGCGCTGGGGGCACCGACCGCGGAAACCGTGGAATATTGGTACACCTCACCCGTTGCATAGACCTGGATGTCCTTGGACTTGAGCTTGGCCACCGTGGTGTCGAACGTCAGCCCATTGGGCTCGGGATCGGTCGCCGGTTCGTCGCCCACCAGGATGATGGACCTCTTGACGTTCTGGCGCCATTCCATGTCGGCCGCCTGCGACAGACCCGAGTACACGGCCTCAAGACCGCCGCCGTCGAACGGCGCGTTCTTGATGCCGTCGACTACGGTGTCTGTCTCCGTGGTGAACGGCACCACCAGACGCACACCGCCATTGGCGTAATAGCAATCGCTGTACGTCAGGTATGCGATGCGCGTCGTCGGCGAATCGGCGTGAATCGTATTCGTCAGGGCCTCGATGTTGTTCTTCACATCGGCGATCTCATCCCACATGGACCCGGTCGTGTCGATGACGAACGCCACATCGGCGTCCGTCGTGCCGTCCACGACCTCCGTGGCGGGATCGTCGTAATACGTTTCCACAACGATCGAGTCATCCGGCACCTGGAAGGAGCGCCCGTTCGCCACGCTGTAATCCATCAGCGTGGTGTGCACGGTCACGCCCTTCATCCCAGCCAGGGACCCCGGGGTGACGCCCATCTGGGCGGCCACGGCGGACTGGCTCACGCCAAAGAAATCGCCGGCTTTCAGCTGCCCGGTCTTCGAAGCGCCCGTCGCCGCATCCTTCCACGTGACCTTCACCATGCCGTCGCCCAAAACGAAGCCGGAATCATGAGACAACGCATCAACGGGCTTCTGTTGAGTTCCTTGGCCATCAGTCGAGATTACGAAGGATTTACAAACATCTCCAAGTACCCATTCCTTTGAAGCAAGATTCACAGATTTCTCAAATGTAATCTTTGGCGTCACTTCATTATCTATTTCCGGAATATCTCCCACTCCGTTCCAAGGAAGCCCAACTGTGAAATAGCCATCAATGCGCATCAACATTTTTGAATTCAACGAAAGGCTCAGTTCCCCATTCTTGAATTCAAACTTCCCAATTGAATCGAGAAATATCTCGAAATCAGATTTAATGCCTACTGATTCATACAATTTCAGTTGTGGACTCAACCGCGGTCCGACAGACAACTCAAGATTTGCACCCGCGGAAACTCCTCCGCTGGAGCATTCAGGTGTGATACCGCCATCGATACCATCACTATTAGCATATTTTCTTCCTCCGTTGTCATCTTTCACGAACCCCAGCTGCTTCTTCTCTTCAAGATGGATGCCGGCGGACAGAGCCATGTCTGAAGTCGCCACGAGGTACATCGGAATGGATTCAGAAAGAACCACGGGGATTACTGCCTGAAACACCTGAACCACTTTAGGGTTTGCGATTAGCACCGAAGCTTCAATCTCTCCAATGGTCGACAACTTCATATCACCAGAAAGACTCGTATCAATCTCAAACTTTAGATATTCCACCGCAGGGTGCGGAATGAACCATTGATATTGCAATACAACAGAGATTCCAAAAACTATCCCTGCTCCAAGTTCCAACGACACATCGACTTTCGCCCCGCTAGTGTGTCGAGGGCTATCCCGCATATGCTTTGCACGCAACTGGTTCGTGAGATCGACTTCAAAATCCAAGCTAGTATGCTGTATAAAAGAAGAGTCACGATTATTGGTAGCCTCCCAATCAGCATTAGCCATCTGGAACATCCCCTCATCCGAGACTGTCTTCAGCTTCGCAGAATCATCGCCGCCGATCGTCGCCGTCTGCGCAACAGGAGATGCCATCATCTGCACATCCGCATCGGTATCGGCGACCTTTTGATAATCGGAGGAAGTCACGGATTGTGCGGCACCGCCATCCACGGGCTCATTGATTGTCACATCACTGGCCGTATCGAAATCGTCCGTCGTAAAACTGGTCGTTCCCTGGCTCTGAGTATTCCCGTCAATCTTCACCTGATAGAACGCATCGGTGAGATCCGCGGCATGTGTGCCGATAATCCACAGGTCGCCGACGCGGTCGATGGAATCGACCCAGCGCAGAAGGCCCTGCGGCGCGTTCGGCGCGATGTCACTGACGATGATGTCGCCAACATGGAAAGTGGGCTCGCTGTTCACAGTGACCGACGAATCATCCAAGGCGACAATCGGGCTGTTCTCGCCAGCCGGCAGCACCACGTCCTTGCCGTTCGTCACGGTGTCGGAGGAGTCGGGAAGCTCCACCGTCACCGACACGGACGCTTTCGCGCTCGCCCCGTCACGGCTCGTGGCAACAACCGAATACGTCACCTCGCCGCTGTACTGCGCGCCGCTGAAGAAAGACCATTCGGCACTTCCATCGGACGCATAGTCCACAGCGGCATTGCCGATCTTCTGCCCATCGCCGTACACCTCGACGGCGGAGATGGACGCATCGGATGCCACCTCTCCTGAGAAGGTCGTACCGGCATGTTCGCTGAAATCAAGCATGTCGCCGTCCTTGACGGAGGAGAAAGACACCGTCACATCCCCCGAATCGGCAGGTGCCGCGCCAATCAGGTCTCCCAGAAGCGCCACATTCGCAGTAACCGGAGCGCCCAGATTCGAAACCGTTACATCCTGCGCGCCGCCTTCCACGATTTCCATCTGCGGCAAGGCGCCGGACTCGGCATCGACGACGGCACCGTGGGAACGACCAGCGAGCGGCGTCCCGACTTCGACGAACGACCTGGACGTTCCGCCGCCTGTCGCCCCGACGAGAGCGATGCCCGCCGACGCGTCAGACGCACGCTGCATCGACACGCTGCCGGTAGTGGCCTCACTGGTCGACGCATCATTCCACACGACGCCATTGCGCGAAGGAACATAACTGCCGTCGACATTCGCCGCCGACAGGTTCTCCCCGGTTCCCACAACGTATCCGCGCTCGTCAAGCCGCAGGGATCCCGCCGCACCATCCGTCATGACCTGGATATTCCCATCGGAATCCGGCACGACGATGGTCGACACGATGCTTTGCCCTGCCGGCAAGGCTAGGGATTGGCCGCCGACCACGACTTCACAGGCCCGGTCGAGCGTGACATCGAGCGTGACGTATGCGGCCCGTACTCCGTCTGCGGGCACACCGCCCCTGCCGACCAGACCCACGCTCATGGGGTCCGCGGACAGCGAGGCACCCGCCAGTCCGACGGACGTATCCGCTCGCGTCACCGGGGTGGGCAGGGCGACGGTGGATCCGGGCGTCGTGGAATCCGCACCGAAAGACGCGAGTACTTCAACCGTCGCATCCACGGCGGCGGAAGCGCCGATGCCCACCGTCCCGTCGGCGGCAAGAGGCGCCAGAACCGCGGTGGAAACATCATGGCCGGCGGTTGCGTGGAGCACCGGCAGTCCGCCGACCGTGACATCGGCATCGACGGCGGCCTGGAACACGGATACTCGCAAAAGCACCGCCGCGCTGCCTGAAGCGGCGTTCACCGCCACGGAACGCTCGCCATCGGACGGCAGGGTTCCCCTGCCAAGCACCGTATCAACAGCGGGAACACGATACGAGGCATCCCAAGTTATAGCGGACGGCACATCGGTAATCGGCGCTTCGTCGGCATACGCGGCACTGATACCGATGCCCGCGCCCATGGCGAGTGCGACCACAGAGGCAACGAAGCCCTTGAAGCCGGAAGCGGCCGCCGAACGCTTGCGTCCGGATTCCGACCGACCGGAGTCATTGAACCGATTGGTTTTGTTATTCAACGCCACGATCTTCATCGCACATCCCCTTCCTCTGCCGCATCATTCATGACATCCGCATCCGCTTCATCCTCTTCCGCAACCGCATACGCACGATGGCGGCCGACGGCCAGAACGACCAAAGCCAACGCAAGGAACGCCACGGCGAGCATAGCGACGAACGCAACATGCGAGCCCGTGCTGGACAAATCCGAGGGCTGCGCCTGCGTGCCATCGTCCGCAGACGCACCCGGGGCAGGTTCCAGGGCAACGGCATCAACCGTCTGCCCGTCGGATCCATTGAAACTTACCGGCATACGCGCTTCCGCAATCACCACGTCTCCCCCGCCCACGCAGGTGATGGCGACGGATGCGTCAAAAGCCCTGTCGGATTCGAGGCTGAACTCCGCCTGCCGCCCCCACAGAGTCGAATCAACCGGCACAATCGCCGTCATACCCGTGGCCGAACGCCGAAAATCAAGTTCCATCCCGAGCGATGTTCCCGACAGATCGGCAGACTGGACCGCATCTCCCTCGACATCAACCCACATCTGAACCGTGTTCTGCGGAATAGCGGAGGAACCGCCGTCACCGGCATACGCCCGTGCGATCGGTGTCAGAACAACCATCGCCAGGCAGGCAAGCAGCAACGCGAAACACGCCACACCACCCACCGTCTTGCCAACGAACCGCCGCAACCGCATGAACGGCCGGCATTGCGACGCATAGTACGCCCCATTCTCTTCCATATCGTTCTCCTTTTACACGCCCATCCGCCAACAACACGCGGCACGAAAAACCTCTCCCTGGTCTTTCGCGGACGTCGCTCCCTTTACGGCGACATCACAGGCTTTGCCAGCATATCAGAACATCACCGGAATCATTTCCTCCCGACACTACACGAACGCAAGATGGGCGCTGAATCCTTCCCAGACCCATCCGACAATACGGCGACACGCCTCACACCCGCGGCGTGTCGCTACACCCCCGCACACGCGGCTCCACCACACACAGGCCATCCCACGCACGCCACAACGTCACCCGATCGCCCACACCCACCGGAACCACACGAAGCCGCGCCGCATCATCACCCAAATACGAATCGGCACGCCCCGGATCACAAAACGCCCACTCACGCCCCACACGCCCACGCCGCACAAAACGCACCAACGCCATATACCCAAAACCACACCAAAACCGACGATTAAACAACGGAACAACCACCACATCCTCAACAACACCTTCACCTCTTCCCAATTCGATGCCAACCCGCCCTTCTGTCTGCGGAAAAGCAAGTTTTTCTCCGCCAACCACGAAATCGGATACGCGGGTGGGGAGAATCCGGGAATCCCGCTGCTCGGATTCCCCACAATTGACTTCTCGATTCTCGGAATACCCGATTTGACACACCCGAGTACGCCAAAGACGACCCCATGGCTGGGCATACGCCCACGCACCATAGGAACCAGGCCCCTGCGGATTTCCCACACTACCTTCCGTACACTTGAACAGAGCCATGGAGAACACCACGACCTGATGTTCCTCCGCGCACATCGGATATCGCGCATCGGACACATCGTGTATACGGATGAACGGACTGCCGAGAGGACGCAGCACCGCATAATAATAGATGATGACGTTCTGCCCGGGCGCAAACCTCGACGGTGTCGCATCCGTCCACATCCTCCGCAGCTTGCCACACGCATCGCGGAACTCCACCTCGTAAACACACACCACAGCCCCATCACCAGAATAACCGTCATACCGTCGCACCGTCTTGACAATCGGAAGACTCAACGAAGATATGACAACCCCGCCAGCCACACGCAGACCAGAAGCCCCCGGGATTTTCCAAGCCGTCCCAACGGGGTGCGCAAATTCGGCCACAGGAGACGATTCCCTCACGAGCGGGAAGGCAAAACCGGCGCCTTGAAACTCCCGATCCCTTATCTCATCTACGGACGGAACAACATATCCCTCGCCGCCTTCGCATCCTCGTGCCGGCGCGTCTGTGTCTTGCGTATTGGACGAGAGGGGCCGCACGCCCCCATCGCCTTCCGAGGCACCCCGCCCTCCCCTGACTTTGCCACGCTGTGCCATCACGACAAACACCACTATCTCAACGGTAGGAACAATCGACATCAGAACAAATCCCACGGCATCAATCCATGACATCGGCTTCCCCCGGGAAATCAACACCATGGCGCAACCGATGACGAAAGGAACCACCACCGCCACCGCTCTCAACCCAAACTGCGTACCAGTAACCTGCACCATATCCGGTGCAACCAGAGGTCGCCATTCAGCCTCATACGGGTACACCGGAACCGCGGGACCCGATTCACTATCACGGGGCTGCGCAACACCGGCATCATTCCCCGAAACAACCATGCCGCCACCTCTCCTCAACTCGCGACCGACGCCGCCTGCGCCCACGACTCACCAACGAACGAAGCGCCACTCCATCATCTCATACACCGAACACGACCCGTCAAACAATACGGCGACACGCCTCACATCCGCGGCGTGTCGCCATACAGAACACACTCACACGCCGCACCCTCACGCCACCGGATCGACCACGCACAAACCACCGCTCGCATACCACAATGCCACGGAATCACCCACGCGCACAGCAGGACGACGCAAAGCATTCTCATCGGCCCCCAGATACGAGTCATCACGCCCCGGATCGCAGAACGCCCAGACCGCCTCCTCCTTCCCGCGCCGTTCAAACCGCACCAACGCCATGTACCCATACCCGCACCAGAACCTGCGGTTGAACAATGGCACCACCACAACATCCTCCACCACACCGGGGAACCGGCGAAACCGCCTTAACTCAGAAAATTCCGTGACGTTCCCATCGCCGATGCGCAAATCGTCACGCGGAAACGGCTTCGATGCCGTGGCCCGTCCATCAGCGCCCAACACGCCCTTGGCATACCCCGCGCGGTCAGACCAATATCCCACCGCCGTCACGTTCTCATGCCACGTCCGACCATACGGCCGCCCGTTCACGGCCAGACCATAGGAATCGCTGCGCGATGCGCCAATAGCACCGCCAGTCCCAGCGTCATCCGCCGTCCTTGAGCGCCAATCCTCCAGTTCATAGGAGAACACAACGGCCTGGTGGTCCTCCACATTGACGGGCTGGGACGCATCCGCCAGATCATGAACGCGCAAGAACGGCCGCCTGCCATCGGGCGCGAAACGGTACAGATACGCAGTGACCTTCTGCCCGGGGGCACAATCCCCCAACAGTGCGTTCGACCAGCATCGCACCGTCCCGCCGTCCGCCCAGGAGCATTCCACGAGCGCGAAAAACACGCGGAAATCCCACCTGTTAACCAGGCCGGGCCCCACGGCATACGTTGCATCAAGGGCAAGGGTATCGACGATTCTCCCAGAAACCGCCCGCAGCGGACCGGCATCGGGAATGCGCCATGCGGGGGTTACTGCGGATGCAACATCGATCCGCCCACTTGTCAACGGAAACGCGTCGCCGATGCACCGCGCCGACCGCAAGTCGATCAGGGAACGCTCAGGAAGCACCGTGGTCGCATCGCCGTCAGGCACCGCTTTCACGCGGCCGCGTTCCCTCTTATCGGAGGCGGAGAGCTTCGACGACTGTTTTTTCATCATGATCACCATGAGCACGGCGAACACAACAACGATCACGTCACTAGAAAGATGCGTCAGCCCCTGCCCTGAAACATCCCGTTGCGCAGCTTGCGCGTCGCTGACGATGCTGATCACAAACCGAACGACGCACACAACGATGGCGGTCACGAACGCGCCGAGCACAAGCCATCCGCTGATCCTCGACCGGCGCGCGGACACAGCGGCGCGCCCGCCCATATGCCAATGCCACTTCGCCTCATAAGGAAACACATCGGAATCCAAGCGTGTCGCACGATCACGAGCATGCACGTCGCCGTACTCCGCGAATCCCAAAGAGTCCGCATACTCCGCGTGCCTCGGCGCCGCGCCTCCGTCATCACTCATGGCCTCTCCTTTGCATGTACGCAGCATGTACGCAACCTCGCATCGGGTTCCGGATGGAATTGCAAACAAAACGATGGCTTTGCCCCTGGTGCTGCCTTTGTCCGAGACCCGATGCAACAAGCGCGAAAGAAAACAAAGCCGGGCGGATGGCGACCACCACCCGCCCGGCCAGGCATGAGACGTTATCGAGACGTTATATATGGTCCCGCAGCGCCATGCGCCGCACGCCTCTCAGCCAAATTCACTTCGCCGAATCGTCGGTCTCCGCCGCAGCGGACTCCGCGGATTTCTTCGACGCCGCGCCGCCCGGCTTAGGCATGGGGAACGGCCTGTGAATGGGCTTTGCTGCAACAGGCTTGCTTTCCTCAGCCTTCTTAGCGGCCTCAGCAGCCCACTGGGCATACTCATCCAGTTCTTCCGATGACACTTCATCCGCCACCGAAGTCTCCTGCTCGGCTTCATCCACAGATGCGAAAGGATCTGCCGCCGAGGGCTCCTCTCCATCTTGATGAGCGAGCTCCTGAGCGAGCTTGTCGTAATCCGTGTCAGTAGTCAGATATTTGAGCTTACGTGCAATCCGCTGTTGCTTAGCCTTCTGACGTCCGCGGCCCATCCGACCCCCTTTACGTCAGTCAAGATGCCTTAAGGCACAGTTGTTTGCTAAATCATCATTCAGTAGGTTACCACCTAATTTCGCTACTGGGCCGTCTCATTCGCCATGAGAACAAAAAATTCTGCATGATTGCCGCAATTGAGCTGATATCCGGCGTTTCTTCTACGCAACCAAGCGCGATCCACCACCACGAGGCATTGCGTGTTGCGGGTGATTAACCGTGCAGCAGTTGTTAATCGCATCGCAATTCGCGTTGCACACCCATGCTCCAATATGCGCCTGCAACTGTTACCCCGAAAATTTGCCCCTCCGATGATTCACTCTCTCTTTCGCAAAGGTTTCCGCAAAATCCCTTTAAGTATTTTTATCGGTGGATTCCGCGAGTATTCCACAGTCACAGGTCGCGTCAAGCCATAGACTTGGAACGTAAGAAATGCGAGAATCGCGAGACAATCAGGTCGCGCTTGAATATTCCCAATATTCAAGGATTCTCATGATTTCTAAGATTTCCAAGATTTCAAGGAGAAATCCACATGGTCGATGAATCACAAACGGCTGCCGAACCGCAGGTGACCGCCGCAGGTAACGAAATCAGCGACACGTTCGCAGCCGCGCAGAAGCGCTCTGCCGAGACCCTGGAGAAGCTGCGCGCCAACCCGAGCAAATTCACGATGCTCACCGGCGACCGCCCGACCGGACGCCTGCATCTGGGCCATTACTTCGGCTCCATCAAAGAGCGCGTCGCCATGCAGAACCTCGGCGTCAACACGAACATCATCATCGCCGATTACCAAGTGATTACCGACCGCGACACAACCGAGCACATCGGCGACAACGTGCTGGGGCTTGTCATGGATTACCTTGCCGCTGGCATCGACCCGAACAAGACCATGATTTACACCCATTCGGCAGTGCCGGCGGAAAACCAGCTGATGCTGCCGTTCCTCTCGCTTGTCTCGGAAGCGGAGCTGGAACGCAACCCCACGGTGAAGAGCGAGATGGAGGCATCCGGCCACGCGCTGACCGGCCTGCTGCTCACCTACCCCGTGCATCAGGCGTGCGACATCCTGTTTTGCAAGGCAAACGTGGTGCCGATCGGCAAGGACAACCTGCCGCACGTGCAAATCACCCGCACCATCGCACGCCGCTTCAACAATCGTTATGCAAAGAAGCACCCCGTGTTCCCCGAACCGGAGGCGATTCTTTCCGACGCACCGGAAATTCCGGGCCTGGATGGACGCAAGATGAGCAAGTCGTATGGCAATTCCATCATGCTGGGTGCCACCGCGGAGGAAACCGCGAAGCTCATCAAGAAGAGCCCCACGGATTCCGAACGCCGCATCACGTTCGACCCGGTGAACCGCCCGCAGGTTTCCGCGCTGCTCACCACCGCTGCGCTCTGCACTGGGCGCACGCCGCAGGACGTCGCCGAAGAAATCGGTGATGCCGGCGCAGGCGCACTCAAGCAGTTCGTGACGAAGGCCGTGAATGAGTTCCTGGCTCCGCATCGCGAGCGCCGCGCCGCCTTGGAGAAGGATCCCGATTATGTGCGCGATGTGCTTCACGACGGCAACAAGCGCGCCAATGAAATTGCGAATCGCACGCTCGATGAGGTGCGCGAGGCAATGGGCATGAAGTACTGATCAAGCACTGATCGCACTCCATGAGACGGCAATCCGGTTGGAGACGGCAATCCGGTTGGCGATGACATCCCGGCTCATGATAACGGCGTAGCTGGCGGATGCCATCGTCGGCTGTCTGGCTGCCGTCGACCATCCGGCCAGCCTAAGGGGCTTCGGCGAGAGCAACAACTCACGCCGAAGCCCCTTTCTATACCCCACTCGCCTATCGCCCCTTGCTCACGGGCGCCAATCCACCCGCCAAAGCGCCCATTGGACGATACCGCAAACTCCACGCTTTTGGCGCTTGTTCACGGGCGCCCATCCACCCGCCAAAGTGCCAGCCGCCACTCACACATAACCACCCCAGCGGCAACACCAAGACATCCAACCCCAGCAAACAAGCCACTCCCCGCCCCACCAACACCCCACACAGCCGTTATGCGCCAGCCGCCACTGGCACATAACCGCATTCCCCGGTTTTCACAGGCTTATGTGCCAGCTACCACGCGCACATTGCCAACCCCACCAGCATCCGACACACCGACACCCCAGCAATCCCAACAAACCTCCCAAAACACAACAGCCCGCCGCCAACAATGTGCCAGCCGGCACTCACACATAACCACCCCAGCGGCAGCACCAAGACACCCAACCCCAGCAAACAAGCCACTCCCCACCCACCAACACCCCACACAGCCGTTATGTGCCAGCCGCCACCGGCACATAACCGCCCCTCCCGGTTTTCACAGGCTTATGTACCAGCCACCACGCGCACATAGTCATGCCAGCCATACAAGGAACCCCAATAACAAGCCAATCCCGCACCCACACACTCCACCAAACGCGCCAATGTGTAAGCAAGCACTCACACATAGCAGGAAAACCGCGGCAAGCCGCGCTGTATTCACAACGGCGCGGTACCTCCAGCAGGGCGCGGTACCTCCAGCAGCTAAACAAGGGGGAGGAACCGACGCAGGTCATCGCGCGGCCCCACCGCAGCGATGTGCCCCTCATCCTTCTCTTCTTGCCACGTGGTGACACCGCACGCCATGCGCAACCACACGACGGGTTCAAGCTCGATGACGTCCGGCGGAGTGAGGTTGTGCGGATCAGAAGCTGGGCCATCGAGCACCTTGACTGCTGCATACGGCGCCACTCGCACCTCCACCCCCGGCCCTGGCGCACGTTTCTCAAGCAGATAAAGGGAATATCTCACCGCCATAGCCATCGCACGACGCCCCAACGTCGGCGAGACCCTCATGCGCAGCTCTGCAGAAGCCCGCTGCAATTGTGCAAGCGAGGATGATGCCATGGCGACCGCCGCGTCCGCTGAATCCGCTGCCGCAACGCTGCCGCCGTCTACACCATCCCCCTGTTCTGTGCCATCCCCCTGCGCAACGAGCATCTCGAGTTGCTCAAATGCCGCATCTTTCCATGCCTTCAGGGATGTGGCGCCTTCCAAACGATCCTTATCGTGAATCACTGCCATACCGCCGATTGTGCCACGCAGTCAGCCCACCAAACCGCCATTCTCTCGCAAACCCATCGTCCTTCCCATCATCCTTCAACAAAACCGCAAGCCCTCAGCCACGCGCCAAGCCACACGCCAAGCCACCTAAGCCACCCCGCAAACCGCCACACCGCAAACACACACCACCCCATCCTCTCAAAGCACCATCATTTGCAAAAACGTTGCATCAAAACAATCCCACCGAAAGCCACCATGCACCCATGCCAAAATCTTCACAAACAATCATGCCGATTGCGGGGAAATTCGTGAATAAGTCATTAAGAAAACGCCGAGAATATGCCGTTATGCGGCTTTTCTGGACATAACTTGCATTAGTATGGGACGCGTGCAATTTCAGTCTTCGCCATTCGCGTAGACCTGTGCCGCGCCGCCGAGGTGTGCAGCGCCCGCACGTCACTCGCATGCCAAACACAAACATGCGAGCAGATGAACGGCGAAGAAATGCATGACATCAATATTCAAGAAAGAGGGCCTGTATGGCAGCAATTACTGCACCCCACAACCCCATCTCTGCAACGGACTTCGCCAACGAAATCCGTACCGAGCTCAAGTACACTCAAGGCGTCACCCCGAAGGAAGCCACAGTCGACGACGTGTACGTCGCTGCAGCGACTGCAGTGCGCAAGCATCTCGTGGATTCTTGGGAAACCACCAAGCAGGACATGGTCAACGGCAACACCAAGGCCGTCGGCTACCTCAGCGCTGAGTTCCTGATGGGACGCCAGCTCCAGAACGCTCTGCTCAACGCCGGCCTGACCGACCAGTTCGACGCTGCGGTCAAGGAACTGGGCTATGACCCCAAGGACGTTATCGACGCTGAATATGAGCCGGGCCTGGGCAATGGCGGTCTTGGCCGTCTCGCTGCTTGCTTCATCGACTCCCTCGCATCCCTGGGCGTGCCGGCATTCGGCTACGGCATCCAGTACCAGTACGGCATCTTCAAGCAGAAGTTCGATGAGGACGGCAAGCAGATTGAGACGCCGGATTACTGGCTGCTCAAGGAGAACCCGTGGGGCCACACCGATTACAACCGCCAGGTGCACGTCTCCTTCGGCGGCAAGGTCGAAGGCACCAAGTGGGTTCCGGCATGGTCTGTGCGCGCCATCCCGGTTGACTACATGGTTCCGGGCTACAAGTCCGGCCGTGTGAACACCCTGCGTCTGTGGACCGCCAAGGCCGAGGACGAACTCGACCTGCTGACGTTCAACAAGTCTGAATACACCAAGGCCGTCGCCAACCAGATTCAGGCTGAGACCATCACGAAGATCCTGTACCCCGAGGATTCCACCAAGGTGGGCAAGCAGCTGCGCCTCGAGCAGCAGTACTTCTTCGTGGCCGCCTCCATCCAGGACGCCATCCGCACGTTCTACCCGGGTCAGGACAAGCCGGATCTCACGACCTTCCCGCAGAAGATCTGCTTCCAGCTCAACGACACCCACCCGGTGATCGGCATCGCCGAGCTCATGCGCGTGCTGCTCGACGACTACGGCTACGACTGGGATACCGCTTGGGACATCACCTCCCACACCTTCAACTACACCTGCCACACGCTGCTTCCGGAAGCTCTGGAGCAGTGGCCTGTGTCGCTCATCTCCGAGCTGCTGCCGCGCCACATGCAGATCATCAACGAGATCGATCGCCGCTTCGTCGAGGAGCTCAAGGGCCTCACCTCCGACGAGGAGAAGATCGACCGCATGCGCATCATCTCCACCGACAAGGAGCCGAAGGTGCGCATGGCTTACCTCGCCACCGCCGCCGGCCAGCATGTCAACGGTGTGGCTGAGCTGCATTCCGAGCTGCTCAAGGACGTGACGCTCAAGGACTTCTCGGATCTGTTCCCGCAGAAGTTCACGAACGTGACCAACGGCGTGACCCCTCGCCGCTTCGTCAAGATCGCCAACCCGCGCATGTCCGACCTCATTACCGAGGGCCTGGGCACCGACGCTTGGATCTCCGACCTCGAAATGCTCAAGGGCCTCGTGCCGCTGGCCGATGATCCGGAGTTCGTCAAGAAGTTCGCTGAGGTCAAGAAGGCCAACAAGCGTGACTTCGCCGCCTTCGCGAAGCGCAAGTACGGCTTCGACGTGGATCCGAACACGATGTTCAACTCCATGATCAAGCGTCTGCACGAATACAAGCGCCAGGCTCTGAAGATCCTCTCCGTGATCTCCACCTACGCGAACATCAAGTCCGGCAAGATCAACCCCGACGACCTCGTGCCGCGCACCGTGTTCTTCGGCGCCAAGGCAGCCCCGGGCTACTACCTCGCCAAGCAGACCATCCAGCTGATCAACAACGTCTCCCGCGTCATCAACAATGACCCGGCCGTCAAGGGCAAGCTGGCTGTCTACTTCCCGTGGAACTACAACATCGAGCTCGCCGAGAACCTCATCCCGGCAACCGATCTCGATGAGCAGATCTCCCAGGCTGGCAAGGAAGCATCCGGTACCGGCAACATGAAGTTCGCTCTCAACGGCGCTCTCACCGTCGGCACGCTCGACGGTGCAAACGTCGAGATCCGCAACCTCGTGGGCGCTGAGAACTTCTTCCTGTTCGGCATGAACGTGGACGAAGTCACCGACCTGTATGCCAAGGGTTACGACACCAAGGGTCTGTCCCACGACTACTACGAGTCCGACCCCGACCTCAAGCAGGCCATTGACCTGGTTGCTGACGGCACGTTCTCCGATGGTGACAAGGACACCTACAAGGATCTGGTCAACGATTGGCTCACGAAGGATTACTTCATGACCCTCGCCGACTTCCGCTCCTACATGGACATCCAGTCCAAGATCGAGGAGACCTACCGCGACGAGCAGAAGTGGGCTCGCATGGCTGTGCTCAACGTGGCCAACTCCGGCTACTTCAGCTCCGACCGCTCCATCGAGGATTACCTCGAGCGCGTGTGGATGACCGGCCCGATGCCGGCTCACCGGGCGTAACACCGGCGCCGCTGCAGTCAACGGTTGGCGTGTGGTCGGCTAAGGCTGGCTGATACCAAACCGTTGACCGGCTAGCCGGCTGTTTGCCGCGGTTCAGGGGGATGCTTCGCAAACGCGAGGCATCCCCTCATTGTTTATTTGCGGACAGGGTTCGCCACCTCCCCGCTAAGACGGCAGAGAACGCCGCTGTGGGGCTCCAATGCACGCGTGAAGCCCAAAATTACGACATCCTCATCCTCCACCTCAGAGACGGCCGCCAGCGCCTGCATTGAGCAAGATGCCCCAGACTCAAGGTCCAGGGTGAAAAGGGTTATTAAAGGGTTATTGCTTTCCTGCGCAGGTCACAGATGCCTGTAAAAATCAAGGTTCGTGAACATCTCAATTAATAGTTATCCACAAAGATGTCCACAGCAGTTCACAACTTACACGCTTGTGATTCTTGAATTGCTCCCGATTCACACCATCAATCCTCTTTAATCCCCAGCTATGCACAGGGAAAAGTCACAATAGTGGACAATTTTGTGGATAACCCATCTGAGCCCTGCAATTGCAACGTTTTTAGCTGTGCACAACAAATCAGATTACGGGTCTCGAACATCGTTTTTCGTTCGAATTTCACCGTTTGTTAAGCATGTAACGCACCGATTGACCCCACAGCAATCGGCATTGTTATCCACCCCTATCCCCACCTTTCCACAAAGTTATCCACATTGGTGGAAAGAGAGCGCCGGGACGCTACACCTACCATGCAGCGCCCCGGCACCAGTCTGCTCCCCTTTAACATCAACCTCTCAGAGATAGCACCGAATTCCATACGCTGGTGTATCGGCACAGCAGCACAATGCCCACAATCACAGCAACCACAACCAGCACGGTGATAATCGTGCGCTGCGTGTAATTCAAGACGCGCCGTATGGCGGTGGTGCCAATCAACATGCTTGATGTGCCTGCGCCCGTCAACAGACCGCCGACATGCGCCTGCCACGCGATGTTCGGCACGAAGAACGGCATGGCGAGGTTGATCACCACCAGCACAATCAACGAACGGATATCAAGATGCATGCGCGAATATGCGACCAGCAATGCACCGAACAGACCGAAAATCGCACCGGAGGCGCCGTAGGAGGATTGAAACCATGACTGCGGATCGTCAAGCACACGCGCATACACCATGTTGCCCGCATCGCCACCCAGCCCGCTGAGCAGATACAAAGCCAGGAATTGCCAATGCCCCAGCAGCTTCTCCAGCGAGGGAGCGATGAACCACAGGGTGATCATATTGCCCAGAATGTGCCACACATCGACGCCAGGAGCGTGCATAAACATCGATGTGAGGAATATCCACGGCTGCGATTTCGTGAGCGCCGGGATGAATGCCATGTCGTAGACCATGGATGCGAACGCATTGCTGCTGGAATAGTAAGCGATTTGCTCCACCAACCACATGAGCACGCACAAAGCGATGATGATGCCAGTGATGACCGGACCACGATGCCTCCACTCATATCGCAGTCGATGCATCCAACGTCTGGGAGAAAATCTGATTGGAGAAGTCATGGTTCAACTCTAATGCACACGAGTGGCGTCCGCAGCGACGTCGGTTTCCGGCATCGGTTTATTGAGACGGATTCCATATAATCCATTGCACTGGCTCCGCGCCCGTCGCCATGACGCACTACGCGTCACACGCCTGCATTGTCCCGCCGTGGAACAACACACCGACACGTGCGACATGCCTGTGTTTTGCGGCGTTTCTTGAATCTGGACACCACATTTCACAAGAGGCAATACAATATATTCAACGGCTTGGAAGAGCAAGCCCGAGCTTTCCTGAAAGGAGACTTCAATGGAGAACAAGTCTGGTAACGGCTGGAAGTTTTTCGCCATCCTCTTCGGCGCCTTGCTCGCGGGTGCAGTCGGGTTCTACATCTACAAGCAGCAGAATCCTGAATACGATCCGTGGGAAGAGCCTTGGGAAAACAGCTCTTCGCCTGTCGACCTGGGTCTTGACGACGCAGATGACGACGAAGCTGAGGATGAGGACGCAGCTCCGGCAGCTGAAGCCGAGAGCGAAAAGGCCTGATTCCCCAACTGATTCACAGCTTTTGTAAGCATAACGAAATGCCTGGCGGGCAGTGCACTTGAGCATGCCCACCAGGCATTTTGCTATGGTGCGGGACAGCTAAAAATTCGCCCTCGCCTACGCATGATGCGCAAAACGAGGGCAATACAAAAGGCTCTGAAAGCGTCAACCGCAGCAGCAACCTGCAATCAAATGGTCAGCGCCAATTATCAGTGCCACCACATTGTCATGAGGAAGCCAACGAGCATGATGCCAAAGCCGATGAGCAGATTCCAGTTGCCGATCTTCGGAATAGGCCATGAAGCTCCGGTCAGGTAATAGACCACGATCCACACCAGGCCGAGAATCATGAGGCCGCACATGATCCACAGGAACCACGTGGGATTGGTCTTCGTGCCTTCAATGGACTTCTCGACTCGACGGCTCTGCTCCTTTTCACGCTGAAGGAGACGGCGCATCTGCGGCGTGAGGTTCTTTTCGTTGTCTTCAGCAAGAAGTTCATCAATCTTACGGGAGATTTCGTCGGACTTTTCCGAATCCTCGGCGTCGGCATCCTCAGCATCCGCGTCTTCGGTGTCCGAGCCCTTATCCGCGTCCTTATCGTCGGCGGTGCTGTCGGAATCCTCAGTGGAATCCGAATCCGCCTCAGCGGAATCGTCAACCGCGGCATCGCCGTCGGTCTCTGCGCCGTCTTCCGCTGCCTGCGCCTGTGAATCGTCTGAATCGGTCTGCGGGGTGTCCTCGAAGTCAGGCGTATCGTCTTCGATAGCGTTTTCGAGTTTCTCGTCCGTGTCGGCCATGGGAAAATCTCCTTTGGATTAAGCTACTAGAACATAGTAGTGATTAGAGTGGAAATATGACAACAAACGCCGCCTCTCGTCAAGCCCAGGCAACCACTGCCGAAGGCTCTGGCCGCGAGCGCCGGCATGCCTCAAAACACGGCGGACGCGCCGGCGCAGCAGAGCATAGCACTGTCATATTGGAATCCACGCATGGCAATACTTGGCACGACAATCCTGCAGGCACCGAGCCCGGTCACAGCCACAGGCACATACGCCGCCGCAGCGTCATTTCCAAAATCGCCGCCCTCATGATCACCGCCTTGGCCGGCTACATGCTTGTTGCCAACGTGAACCTCAATCGCAAGACGACAATCACCACAAACACACGCGAGCTTATCGAAAAGCGCCAAGAACGTGCCGACGAGCTCACGGATGACATCACTGCGCTTTCCACAAAACTCGACGCTGCCAAAGAGCTCAGCGGGAACATCACCGAATGGAACGTGACCCCCACCGTGCAAGACACTGGTTCCGACACGATGCTGCCCAAGGTCGAGGGGCCGGGGATTTCCGTGCAACTCAACGATTCGTCGTATGCATCCGCCCTGTCGAGCACCAGCGGCAATGACGTCAACGATTACGTGGTGCACCAACAGGACATTGAAGCCGTGGTGAATGCTCTGTGGGCCGGCGGTGCCGAGGCGATGACGATCCAAGGAGTGCGCGTGGAAAACACGACGGCAGTGCGCTGCGTGGGCAATGTGCTGCTGCTCAACGGCCATACGTACTCGCCGCCGTACACGGTGCAGGCCATCGGCTCGTATGATGCGATGCATCAGGCGCTGCAGGATTCCAAGGCGATCCAGCTGTATCTCGAATATGTGAAGCAGGATGGTTTGGGATGGAAAGTGACGAAGGAGGACGACCTCGTGTTCGAGAAAGTGGCGAGCTCCCTGCAGTCCTTGCATTTTGCCAAGATGACGGATCAAAGCCAGCTGCAAGCGACCGCCTCGCAAAATTCCTTATCGAGTACCGACGATTCGTCAAGCTCTGATGATTCATCAGACTCTGATGATTCGGCAAAACCCGATGATTCGCAAAGCTCCGACGATTCCGGCAGTTTCTGAGAATCCGCACAAGCCCAGCAGCCCCAGCCCAATAGACCACCCCCAGCAGCCCCACAACGCCCCACAGACAACGCCCCACAGACAACGGGCACAAGAAGGCATCATGAACGACGCACGAAACGCACTCCGCACCCCAGACACCCGCACAGGCGGTCAGCGGCGCACACAGCGCCACCCGGTTGCCACGGTGGCAGGCGTCATTGGCGAAATCCTTGTGCTGTGCGCCATTATCTGCGCCTTGTACGTCGCATGGCAACTGTGGTGGACGGGCGTGGAATCCACGAAAAGCCAAAACGATACGCTCAGCGAAGCCTCGTGGTCGGCGCCCGCCAGCGCCTCGGATGGTAGCTATGCCATCGCCCCCGAACAATCCCCCGACACTGCACCCGCGTCGACCACCACGCCCGCGGAAGGCAGCCTCATCGGGCAAATCTACATTCCGCGTTTCGGCTCCGCATGGTCGCGCACCATTGTGCAAGGCACACAACTGCGTGAGCTCAACACCGGCGGCCTGGGGCACTATACGGAAACCGGGATGCCTGGCGCGCTAGGCAATTTCGCCATAGCTGGCCATCGCGCCGGCTACGGCGACCCGCTGGGCGACATTGACAAACTGCAGGCCGGCGACGCCATCATCGTGCGCACCGAGGATTACTGGTATGTCTACGAATTCACATCATCCGAACTCGTGCTGCCCAACCAAGTGGAAGTGTTATATCCGGTGCCGCATGATGCCAGCGCCACGCCCACGCAGCGCCTCATCACCATGACCACATGCCATCCGCGACTGCAAAACCCCACGCACCGTTGGATCGCATACGGAGAGTTGAAATACTGGGCAAAAGTGTCGGACGGCATCCCGCAGGAGCTGGCCGGCGCCGCGCAATCCTCGCAAGGCACGCTATTCACACGCACAGGCAACAGCAACGCACAGGTCACAGCCAGCTCGCTGCCATCGCCATCCCGCATGTGCATCGCGCTGCTGCTCGCCTACGCAGCCGTATGGCTGTCGGCCGCCATTGCATGGCAGTGGCCGGACATCCGCAAGCGCCGGCAAAACTCCGATTACAAATCGTTCAGCCTGTGTGGCTGGTACGTGCGGTTGCAGCCCGGCGTGCTGCCGGTAAGGGCGTGCCTGGCAGTGCTGCTGGCGGCGGCAGCGGTGGCGGCGATGTTCGCTTGGGTGTTCCCATGGGCGGCGCTCAACATACCGTATTTGCAATTGGCATCGAATTACGTGGCGGTGCAATGACCTCGTAGCGTGCATCGGCCGGTGTGATGCCCCTGCCGGCCGCGCGACATCTCAGCCACCGTTATGCCCCGTCCGGCCTGCCCCAGCAGCCACACGCCCCGGCACACGCTACACGGACACCGTCAGCCGCACGCAATGCAGCGACCGTATAATTCCACAAGGTAGGCACTCATACAAGGAGGACGCATGGATTCCGCACGCATCCTGGTCATCGATAATTATGATTCTTTCGTCTATACGATCGTGGGATACCTGCAGACGCTGGGAGCCACCACGAAGGTGGTGCGCAATGACGCGGTGGATCCCCGGCATCTCGATGTGCGCGTGTTCAACGGCGTGCTCATCTCTCCCGGCCCGGGACAGCCGTCGCAGGCAGGCGCGAGCGAGGATGTGATTCGGCTGTGCGCTGAGACGAACACGCCGATGTTCGGCGTATGCCTGGGATTGCAGGCACTCGCCGAGGTGTATGGCGCAACGATCGTGCATGCGCCCACGATTCGCCATGGCAAGACAAGCCCCATCGAACATGAGGATGACGAGATTTTCGCCGGCGTGCCGAACCCCATGACCGCCACCCGCTACCATTCGCTGTGCATCGACCCGGAAAGCCTACCCGATACACTGCACGCGACCGCCCACGCCACTGACGATGGCACGATTCAGGCTGTGCGCGTCGTAGGCAAGCCGATGTATGCCGTGCAGTTCCACCCGGAGTCAGTGATGACCGAAGGCGGATATCGTCTGCTTGCCAATTGGCTTGCGTCATGCGGCCAGACGAATGCCGTCGCCAAGTCCGCAGGGCTGCGTCCGAACGTGAGCGCCACATTGCGTGAACAGCCTGCAGTGGCTTGAGGCGCACCTCTCTAACCTCTCATCGCCATCATGACGGCTTGTGACCGGCATGATGGCGTCTTAATAAACACGTTGCCTCAAGCCAGCAATGCTGCAATGGCTTGAGGCAACGTCAATCCGGGGTATTAATCCTGGGTATCGCTCCGGCTATCGACCTAGGATTGTCTCTTCGACGAACTTCCTGATGAGTCGGATTGCGACGGATTTTGCGCGCTCGGATCAGACGAACTGGACGTATCTGATGAACCCGATGAACTGGACGAACTGGACGAGCTACCGCCGCTCATCGTCAGCGTCACCGTGGCCCCCTGCGCCACTTGGTCGCCAGCCGAACTCTCCTTGCCATTCACCGACATGGCGGTCACGGTTGCGGAATCGGAAGACGATCCGCTGCGTGCCGCGGTCAAGCCCATTGATTTAAGCGTGGCGGCGGCATTGTCGTATGTCATGCCGATAACCGAAGGCAGGCCAACCGTCTTGGGGCCGGTGGACACGTAAATCGTGACCTGGGCACCCTGCGCCACAGAATCACCGGATTCAGGCGACGTGCGAATCACAACGCCCTGCGCCACGGAATCCGAGCTCTCCTGCTCAACGACAACCTGCAGACCCTGCTGGGACAGTGTGGACTGTGCCGCGGATTGGGTTGCGCCCACGAGGCCATCCGGCACAACGGTCATGCCGTTGGAGATATACAGATCCACGCTGCTGCCTTTCTTGGCGCTTTCGCCACTGGCAGGGTCAGTGCGGGTCACGTTGTCCTTCGCAACGGATGCGCTGTTTTCGGTGTAGATGCTGCCCACCTTGAAACCGGCGGCTTCCAGCTGGCTCTGTGCCTCCGACTGCGTGGAGTCAGACACATCCGGCACCTTGGCCGACTGCGGACCGGCGGAGAACCAGACGGTCACCGTGCTTCCCTTGTCGACGGATGTGCCGCCGGCAGGGTCCTGCTTCGTGAACGTGCCGGCGTCCTCAGTGGAATCGGTGTCTTCCTTGTATTGGAACACGAGTCCGGCGGCCTCAATCTGCTCCTTGGCGCGATCGCGGGACGTGCCCGCCGTGATGGTGGGCACCGTGACCTGCTCGACGGCCGTGCCTTGGGAGTTCATGCGAATCACCACGAAAGCCGCCACAGCAAGCGCCACGACCACAAGCACGGCAACAACGGCGATGACCTTCTTCTTGCTCTTCGAGCCTTTCGTCTTCACCGCGGTTGCTGCACCATTGCCGGCGGACGTGGCGTACGGGCTGGTCATCACACCAGTGGCGCCCATGCCGTCGGATGCCGCAGTCGCCGGAGGGTATGCGGAGTAATCCTGTTCGACCGGCGGAATGCTGTATGGCGGGGTGTCTTGCAGCTTATCGGCGACCATCGGCGCCACGGAGTTGGACGCGAGAGGCTCCACGCCGTTCATCAAGCGCACAATGTCATCGCGGAATTCACCGGCGGTGGAGTAACGATTGGCGCGGTTCTTCGCCATTGCCTTCGCCACGATGGCGTCCCATTCCTTGGGCAGTCCCGGCACAATGGCGCTGGGCGGCGTGGCGGTTTCGCTCACATGCTGGTAGGCGATGGCCACGGCGGAGTCGCCGACGAACGGCGGGCGGCCGGTCAGCATTTCATACAGCACGCAGCCTGCTGAATACAGGTCGGAGCGCATGTCCACCTGTTCGCCGCGAGCCTGCTCGGGGCTGAGGTACTGGGCTGTGCCCACCACGCCTTGCGATTGCGTCATCGTGGTCTGGGAATCATCCAACGCGCGGGCGATGCCGAAATCCATGACCTTGACGATGCCTTCGTTGGAAATCATGATGTTTCCAGGCTTGATGTCGCGGTGGATGATGCCTTCGCGATGCGAATACTCCAATGCGGACAGCACGCCAATCATGACCTGCGCAGTGTCGTGTTCGCTGAGTGCGCCGTTGATCTTAAGAATGTCGCGCAGCGTCTGACCTTTGATGTATTCCATGACGATGTACGGCACTCGCACCGTGTGCCCGCCTTCGTCAGAGAATTCCTCATCGCCCGAATCATAGATGGCCACGATGTTCGGGTTGTTGAGTTTGGCGACTGCGAGCGCTTCACGGTGGAATCTGCGCAAGAAGATCTGGTCAGTCGCCAAGTCGGAGCGCATGATCTTGATGGCGACGGTGCGGCCGAGACGTGTGTCTGTGCCGATGTGCACCTCCGCCATGCCTCCATGCCCGATGAGGTCGCCGACGGAATATCTGCCGCCCGCGAGCGCCTGGGGAATGTACATGCTCATTGCGCACCATCCTTAGGTTGCTGCTCGTCTGCTCTGTTGAGAGTCTGTGGTTGTTGAGTCTGTGGTTCTTCTACGTTTCGTTGCTGAGCCTGCTGAGCTTCGCGCGGATATTCCGTCGGCGGTTTCTGGGGCGCTGGCTGCGGCTGCGAATCCTGCTGCGTCGGTTTCGGCTTGGGAACCGGTTCCGACGGCGGTTTCATAGGCGGTTGATCCGTGGCTGCGGTCCTGTGCGCCAATGCGGCGTCAATGGCTTTGCTCAGGCTTGTGCCTATGTTGACGCTGTTGATGCTTATGCCCACGCTTGTGTCTTTCGGCGCATAATACGTAGGCATTGCGGATGACGCAGCACCTGACCGCGCGGCACTGGTGGAGGCGAATGCAGATGCCGTGGATTGCGCAGCGGCCGCTGCAGCCGCACCAGTGACCGGATTGTCGACCACGGGGCTGGATGCCGCCGGCATTGCAGCACTGTTGGCGTCGAAATGCATGTCAACGATCCGTCCAGTCGTCTGCTGGCTCAGCGGCGCAAAATCCGTGGCAGTCGCATGCGTCGCATTCTCCTGCCGGGCGATATCGTCGCGTTTGACCGCCGCACGGTCGGTCAAATCGACCATCCACGCCGGCGGCTCGTACGGATCGCTGTAGATCGTGCGGCCATGCGGCTTATCGCGATGCACATGAATGGGCGGAATGTTCGCCGTCTGTTCATCCCACAGGTGGTCAAGAATCGCCTGAAGGTTGCGAGACACTTCAAGGGCGTCACGCGGCCTGTCCTTCGGATTCTTGGCAAGCATGCCCATCACATATTCACGCAGACGCCAGTCAATGTCCTCCGGCAAGGGCGGCACGGGCTCATTCACGTGCGCTGCCGCGATGTCGACGCTCGTCTTGCCAGTGAACGGCCGATGCCCGCACAGACCTTCGTATGCCACCACTCCGAGCGAATAGATGTCGGATTGCGGCGTCGCCTGCTCGCCTTGTGCTTGCTCAGGCGAAATGTATTGGGCGGTGCCTACGACCATGCCATCCTGCGTGATCTGCGCCTGGTTCGTGGAATAGCTCACGCCAAAATCCGTGATCTTCACCTGCCCGTCAGCGGAGACCATGATGTTCGCCGGCTTCACGTCGCGGTGAATGACGCCATGGGAGTGCGCCACATACAGCCCTCGTGCCACTTGGATGAGGATCGGCAGCAATTCCACGGCGGGCATGGGCGCGCGTTCCTTGTAAATCTGGGCAAGGGAGGGACTGTCGACGTATTCCATCACGAGGAACCCCACGCCGTCGTTTTCGTAATAGTCGAAAAGCGCCGCGATATTGGGGTGCGCCAGGTCAGCGGAATTATGGGCTTCGGCACGCAAACGCCGAAGCCTGCTGCTGTTGGGGTCATCGAGATCGCTGCGCAGCGCCTTGATGGCGACTGGGCGGTTCAATTCGATGTCGTAGCCTTTCCATACTTCTCCCATGCCGCCTTGGGCAAGGCGCTTGTCCAGGCGGTACCGATGGTGCATCAACTGCCCTGGCACGAGCCTCATTGCGAAATCGCCTCCTCCAGCACTGTCTTCATCACCGGACCGGCGGTCTTGTAACCGAAATCCGTGGTGTTGTGAACAACGACTGCAATGGCGATCTGCGGATCATCAGCCGGTGCGAATCCCGTGATCCATGCGTCGATGAGCCCCTGTCCGTTCTGCGCAGTGCCAGTCTTGGCGGCGACTTGCACATTGTTGAAGTTCAAGGAAGGGTACTCTTTGTTGACCATTGTCTTCATCAGCTGCTTGAGGGCATCCGCCGTGGAAGAGCTGAATGGAGTGTTGAGCACGCTGGCTTTCGTCGTGGAAATGGTCGTCAGGTCGGCGCTTTGCACGCCATCCACCAAAGTGGGCTGCATCTCCTTGCCACCGTTGGCGACCGTCGCGGCGATCATGGCGTTCTGCAAAGCCGTTTCCGTAGTGTCGCCCTGGCCGATGCTTTGCAATGCCAGCTTGTCGTCCGACACATCAGTGGGGAATTGCGCCGCCACCGACTTCATCGCCTGGTCTTCATTTGAACCAGAATCAACGGTGATGGAACTGCCGAATCCCAACGCTTGCGCCATGCTGCCCACCGTCTGCGCCCCCAGCGCAACGCCAAGCTGCGCAAAAGCGGTATTGGACGAATACGCAAACGCATCCTCCAGTGAAATCTGGCCGTTGGAGCCTGCTCCCGCTGATGACGCATTGGTCAGCTGCGTATTCGTGCCGGGAAGCGTGTAACTCGCTCCCGCTGGAATCTGCGAATCGGCTTGGTATTTGCCGGATTCCAGCGCGGCTGCCGCCACGACGATCTTGAACGTGGACCCCGGCGGATACAACTCGGAAACGCCCTTGTTGAGCATGGGGTTGCTGGAATCCTGCACGAGAGACTGGTATACGGAATTCACCGCGGACGTATCGTGGGATGCGAGCTGGTTGGGGTCATAGCTCGGCGTGCTCACCATCGCCAGAATGCGCCCGGTCTTAGGTTCGATCGCCACGACCGCGCCCTCGCAACCCGTGGATGACAAAGCATCGTATGCCGCTTGCTGCAGCTTGGGGTTGATGGACGTGCGAATGGTGGCTCCGGCGTTCTCAGTGCCGGTGAACAAATTCTTCACCCTGCTCCACCACAGGCTGTTCGCATTGCCGGAAAGCAGTGAATTGCGCGACGCTTCGATGCCACGGTCCGCGTTGATCGTGATGGAATAGAATCCGGTCACCGGGGCATACAATGCGCCGTTCGTGTAGGAGCGCTGGTAGCTGAACGGATCGTTGACCGCGTCGGATTGCGCGATCACTGTGCCGTCTGACGCGAGGATGGATCCGCGGGGCACGCTGAACTCCTCATAGAGCATGCGGGAGTTGCGCGGGTCAGCGTTGAGCTTGGCAGCGAATACCGACTGAATCATCGACGTGCTCAGTCCAAGGAGTATGAACAGCACCACGATGACATAGAAAAGATGACGCAAAGACTTGTTCATCGTTGTGCCTCCTTCAAATCATCGGACGAATCATCGGAACCGTCGCCGGAGCCTTGAGGATTGTCATAGTTATCGTAGTCAAACCCCAAATCCAGCAATGCCGGGTCTTCTCCCGTCTCCTCATCGTATCTCATGCCGCGCGCGCCTTCATTGCGCGGAACCACAGGCACACGGGCTGTTTGCGCAAAAATCGGGTCGTCGTATTCCGGCTCCCCTTCAGGCTTGGCGGAAGGAGGCGGAACCACGGCGGTCGTCTGCGCGCTCTTCTGGGAATGCCGCGCCGCCTGCCCGCGTTGCGCTGCTGCCGCCGCTTCTTTCTGAGCGTTGCGGATCACCTGCAGGGCTTCCTGCTGGAACTCGGTGTCGGACGCATCCACCTGCGGAGTGTTGGCGCCGTTGTTCACAATGACGATGAGCGCGGCGAGCATGAGGTTTGCCATCATGCTGGAGCCACCGGCAGCCATGTAAGGCAGCGTGAGGCCTGTCAGCGGAATGAGCAGCGTGTTGCCGCCCACGACAGTGAACACTTGGAACGCCATCGAAAACATGAGGCCTGCCGCCAGCAGTTTGCCGAAACCGTCCTTTGATTTGAGCGCCGTGAGGATGCCGAACACCACCAGGCACAGATACAGCATGAGGATTGCGAGCGCACCCATGAGCCCCAGTTCTTCGCCCAGGGAATCATAAATGAAATCGGAATTGCCCAGTGGCGTGAGTCCAGGCATGCCTTGGCCGAGTCCGGTGCCGAAAAGCCCGCCGGACGACAGACCGAACACACCGGTCACCAGCTGTTCAGATCCTCCCTGCGCCTGATACACCACTGCGTCGAACGGGTGCAGCCATGATTCCACGCGCCCCTGCACATGCGTGAACAAGGTGTAGGCAGCGTATGCGCTGCCGCAGAAAAACACGAGACCGATGATCGCCCAGCTTTTCTGGCCTGTCGCCAGATACAGCATGCACACGAACATCGCGAAAAACATGAGGCCGGTGCCCAAGTCCTTCTGCACCACCAGCACGCCCATCGAAATGCCCCAGACCACGAGAATCGGACCGAGGTCTTTCAGACGAGGGAAGCGAATGCCTGCGAATTTCTTACCACCCACCGCCAGCTGGTCGCGGTGGTCGAACAGGTATGAGGCGAAGAACACGGCGAGGAACAGCTTGGCGAATTCCGCAGGCTGGATGGTGTGCGAGCCAAAGTGAATCCAGATGCGTGCCCCGTTGAGCGTCATGCCCAGATGAGGAATCATCGGGGAGAGCAACAGCACCAGGCCAATCACCATGCACACATATGAGAAGCGGCGGAAAATGCGGTAATCACGGATGCATATCATCATGACCGCAAACACGCCCAAGCCCATGAGGAACCACATGAATTGGCGCCCGCCCACGTTGGACGCCACGCCATTGGCCTGCGATTCCAAGTCGATGCGCGCAATCATCGTGATGCCTATGAGCGCCAATGTCGTGACAATCGACAGCGGCGTCAAGTCGGCATGACGCTGGAAGTAGAGCACCACAGCGACATCCACGGCAATCACGACGATGAGCGCCACGCACAACACGAGGTATTCGTGAGGGAGCTCACCAGTGACATGCATGAACATCTGGAACATCGCCAGGAATCCAACCGCCATGCCAAAAAGAAGCAGAAGGATCTGACGGATTCTTGCAGCGGCTTTCACTGTGCCGCCCCCTGGCCGGACGCGCTGGCGGACGGGGATGCCGAGGCACTGGCGGACGGGGACGCCGACACGTTAGCGCTATTGGCGGCAGATGCGGAAGCCGTAGATGACGGCGAAGCCGAAGCACTGGGCGAAGCAGATGCCGCCGCTTCCCTTTCTTTCTGCGTGCGATTCTCGTTGCTTTCGGTGATGAGGATGGCCAGATGCTGCTCAGCCTCCTGCTGGCTGGACATCGTCACGCCACGCTGAAGCTGCTGCTGCGTGTTTTCCGAAAGATTGGAGACGCTGATCTTCGTGCTGCGCACAATATGCGACATCTCCATGCCAAACACATTCGTATTGACACCTTGGTACACCGCCACATACCCGTCGGATTCACCGATGTAATACTGCGATTGCGACCAGTGCCACGCCCCATACACCACGCCGGCAATGATGCCGACAATCACAATGATCGTCGCGATGACCACGCCACGCTTCATGTGAAGGCGCTTGCGGTGGCGTTCATGATCCTGTGCCTTCTTATGGGCCAATGCCACGGCGACCACTGGATCGCGCGGATCGGACACCACGGTTCCGTCACGCTTCTTGACGATGGGAATCTCACTGGTGTCAGGCATTATTTCATCTGCAGCAGCCGGATCCTTGGACTGGGGAACCGCGATGTTGGGGGTTTCCTCTGGTTCGTCGCCGGACTGACCATCCGCGCCATCCGTCGGCGCATCGGATCCGCCGTCCACATCAGCACCATTGACAGACTTGTCAACAACGTGTGCATGCCCGTCTAATGAATCGCTGTCATCGGACTCCCCCATGTCGGCGGAATCCGAGGCAGCATATCCGCCGCCGCCTGCGGTGTTGCCGGAAGCCTCGGCGTCGCTGCCATAGCCGTTGGCGGCATTGCTTGCCGCATTCGCACGGGAATCGGCAGCATCGGCGCCCGATTGCGCCGCCGCCAGTTCCGCGGCCTTTTGCGCCGGGGACTTCGCATACTCATCTCGCAGTTTCGGAGCCTGCGCCACCGTCGTGCCCAGAATTCCCGCCAAAGGCGCCAGATCAGCGCTCACTGCGCCTGCCACCAGCGGAATCTGGTGCCGCTGCCCCGGCTCGCCGGGATCAAGAGGAATGTTGGCATCGGCAATCACGGCCGTGCAATTATCGGTGCTTCCAGCCTTGAGCGCCATTCCCACCAGCCGCTGGGCGCAATCCTGCGGATTCGTCACGGTCTCCAAGGTTTCACGGATCGTCTCGTCGGAGAGAACACCGCATACACCGTCGGAGCACAGCATCCAGCGGTCGCCTGCCTGCGCCTTGCGCACAGAGATGTCCGGCCGCGGATCAATGTCGAAATCGCCCAGCACGCGCATCACCACATTGCGCTGCGGATGGTTCTTCGCTTCGGCAGGCGTGATGCGGCCTGTATCGATGAGATGCTGCACGTAGGAATGGTCCTTCGTGGCGCGAATGATGCGCCCGTTGCGCAGCAGATACGCGCGAGAGTCGCCGATATGAGCCAACACCCAATGGTCTTCCACCAAGGTCACGGCGGTCACCGTCGTGCCCATGCCCGCCAGCTTGTGCTCGTGCTTCGCCTTGCCCACGATCGCATCATGCGCGGCTATGACTGATGTTTCCATGAGCGACGCCACGTCACCCACGCTTTGCGGACTTCCAGGATCTTTTTCGATGTGTGCCAAGGAGCGCACCGCGATGGTGGACGCCGTATCGCCGCCTGCATGGCCGCCCATGCCGTCGCAGATGGCGATGAGCCGTTCGCCGGCGAACGAGGAATCCTGGTTGTTGCTTCGCACATAGCCGGTGTCGGACACCGTAGTGGAATACAAGAAGAGGGTGTTGCGTGATGTCATGCGACTACGTCACCTCAATTCGAAAGTCGTGGCGCCGATACGCACCAGCACGCCAACCGGCAGCATCACCGCGCCTCGAATGCGTTGGCCGTTGACCACAGTGCCGTTTGTGCTGTTCAGGTCCTCCACGGCCCAGGAACCCGTGGCTGGATCGCGGAATACACGGGCATGGTGAGCTGAAACGAACTCGTCGTCAAGAATGATTGCATTGTCAGGCGCACGTCCCAGCGTGATGGGCTGCGCCGTCAATGTCACTGTCGTGCCCGCGAGGGGACCATCCACAATCACCAACACCGTGGGCTGAGATTTACCGGATGCAGGCGAGTGCGCACCAGCACGCGCAGAGCGCGCCGGAGCACCGGAATTATGAGAATGAGGAGCAGCGGCTGCTGCCACGACCGGGGTAGCGGAAGACGCCCGCACCTGACGATCCTTTTGACGGCGTTTTCGGGAATCGCGTGGGCTACGGCTTGAGACGTCACGCCCCAATGAGCGTACGACAAAAAACACGAACACCCACAGCAATGCGAGGAACGCGTATTTGAGAATCGCGAATGTCAGGTCGGTCATATCGAACGCCTTCTTATCTCCTCCTTCTCGCGGAAAATCAAGCCTGCGTCTCGGAGGATGCCCAATACAGGATTCGCGTGCGGCCAATCGTGATGGTGTTACCGTCAAGCAACGTCGCAGCAGGCACGCGATGGCCTTCCACATAGGTGCCGTTGACCGGAGGCTGCCCCTTGCTATTGAGGACTTCCTTCATGATGACGCCCTGCGGAGTGATGGAAATCGTCAGATGGTGACGCGATACGCCGGGATCGTCGATGATGATGTCGCAATCGGAGCCGCGCCCCACCAGCGTTTCTGGAGCCGTGAGCATGTATTGACGACCGTTGATCTCAAGGACGGGGCAGTCCTTCGTCTCGCTCTTGGACGTGACGGGCGCCGCGTTGCCTTGCACGGATTCGCTGGACAGACGGAAGTTGCCGCGCTGCAGGTCGTAATCCTCTTCGAAAACAACAACAACAGGACCCACGAAAGCGTAATTCTGGCTCTTCGCATACTTGGTCAGATTCGCCGCAAGCTCATTGGCGAGCGCCTCCGCGCCCCACTTTTCGATGTGGTCGAAATCCGGTGTAGACAGTGCGAAACGGTACTCGTTCGGCGCCACGGTGCGGTCGCGTCCGACCGGCATGGCCTGAGCATCGATTTCTTTCTCCAAGGCGCTGGAAAGATCAACAGGCTGGAGATCCTTGGAGCCGAACTTGTTGAAGACGCCGTTGACGGCACCTTCGACTCCTTTCTCAAACTTGTCGAGAACGCTCATAGTCACCTTTCTCCGTCCAATGAAGCATACGAACGCTGCGCATTCGCACTAGTTGGGCAATCTTGGACCGCACGGGCATGCTTGCATGGAACCTAGTAGTTCTCAGTCATTATATAAAGAAGTTCAGCACTTTCGTTCTGTCATCACTCAAATCATCACAATACTGTGATATTTCGCCATCTCACCTGCCTGCGCGCATACGACGCATCTGCTCGCATTGGATTGCGATGAACGAATGGGCTTCGCGGATTCCGCACGTCGTCAGCTCATCCCAATCGACCCACCGGTATGACACGTACTCGTCGGGGTCGAGATCTTGCTGTTCGTAATGCCATTTGTGCAAGTCAAGCACATAGGTGTAGGCCATTTCGTTCGTCATGCCCTCGGAGGAATAGCATTGCGCCGCTTCTATGACGTCATAGTCGTCTGCCACCACGGAGGTTTCTTCGCGCAACTCGCGCAGCATCGCATGGCGCGGATCCTCTTCCGCATCGATAAGACCGGCGGGCACTCCCATTACATAACCATTGCGCCCAACGCGATATTCCTTCTCCACGAGATACAGATCGCGCTCGGTGTCGTGGGGGAGCAGGATTACCGCCGGCGCATGGTCAATGAGCTGACGGCGGATCGTCACATCATCGCCATCCTTGGTGCGCAGTGCAATGCGCACGTCCTTCACGGTGAAAATCGGACCGGAGAACACATCCGTGCTGCTGACGATGCGTGGTGTAACCGACATATCAAGCTGTTTTGTGCTCATGATGCTCCTTAAGTCTCGCGCTCTTCCCATCGTAAACCGTTGCCCCGCTGCGCGCAGCGATAGGCGAGTGGCGTGACACCATTGGCGTCCGGCACCATCCCGACACGCAAACACGCCGCGGATGCCCGGTGTGTCGCACGCGTGTCACCTTGGCATGGGCAAATCACCATGAGTATGATGATGGCACATCTGCGGACGGGCACGATGCCGTGCCCATGCACCGTCACCGTTGCCCCATGGGGAACTGCACTCACCAGAGCACCGGAACAAGAGCAGAAGCAGGAACAGAGATCAGGAATCGAGGAACAATGGTCACGCTCATCGATGAGAACAATTACGCATCAGCTATGACCGATGTGGTGCAGCCCGCCCTCGCCGCATGCGCCACGGAGGGCTGGATGGCGCCCGCCACGCATCCGGGACTCACGGAGCTGGCGATTCCGCAAGACTCCCATAACGGCGAACTGCGCTACGTCACGTACCGTTACGCGGACTTCCCTCAGGGCAACCGCGACGCCGAAGCCCCCGCCGATGCCCAAGGCACCGTCGTCATCGCCCACGGTTTTTCGGAGTTCTATGGTCGCTATGACGAAATCGCCTATTACTTCCTTGCCGGCGGATACAACGTGGCGATCCTCGAGGACCGCGGCCATGGTTATTCGCCGCGCGACCTGGGCGATTTCGACCGCGTGTGGATTGACGATTGGCGCCGTTACATCGTTGATTTGAAGAAGTTCTGCGAAGTGGTCGCACGCCCGATGGCCCCCACCGCCGCATTGTGCATGTATGGGCATTCGATGGGCGGCGGCATTGCCGTGGCGCTCACGGAGCAGTATCCATCCACCCTTGACGCACTGGTGCTGTCAGCGCCGATGATCGATCCCATCCTGAGCGTGCCGGAACAGGTGGCTCCAGCGGCCTTGGATGCGCTGTGTGTCGGACGCGGCGGCGAAGCCCCGGCTCCAGGGCAGAAGCCTTTCCCTGCATGGAGCGAGGATTTGGTGACGCCCGGTCTGTCGATGGCCCGCGGCAAGTGGCTGTATGACGTGCGCGCCGAAGACGGCCATTACCAGAATTTCGAGGCGACGAACGGCTGGGTGCGCGAAATGGTGCGGCTTTCCAAGAGCATCCGCCGCGACAGCGCCGTCGGCCGCATCACCACGCCCATCCTGCTCATTCAGTCCGGCAACGACGTCCAGGTGTCGCTTCAGGCACAGGATGAATTCGTGATGCATGTGACGCAGGATGGCGGCGAGGCGTCTCTCATCCGTCTGGACGGCGCTCCACATGAGCAGGGCAGCCTGCCCAACGAACTCCTGGGACAGGTCATCGGGGAATCCCTTGATTTCTTCGACTATTATTCAAGCCCCGCCGAGTGGGAGAGCGCTGACAAATTCGGAGCATAAGTCCGGAGCAGATTCCAGGGCAGGTTCCACCGCCGGAATGAAACACGCGCATGGAACCTGCAGGCATACACAGAAGGCGGACCGATGGCATCACATGTGAGCCATTGGTCCGCCTTTGTTATGCCGCCGTGCCGTGACGCAGGCCGGGCTTATTCGCGCTTATTTGATGAGCGGCACCCGCTCGTCATCGCCCATGTCAGGGGATTCAACGGCGCGTTCCTCATCGGGCACGCCCAGCGCGTCATCGTTGATATCGAGCATGTTGTCAAGCATCGTGCCGTTGATACGGCCCCTCACAGCGAACCAGCCGATAATCAGCGCCACGACCACCACGGCAAACACGGCGATCGTCTGGCGTCCCTCGACGGTGAAGAAGTTCGAGAACACCACGACCACAAAGAAGACGAGCGTCACCCAATCCGTCACCGGCGCGCCAGGCAAGTGATACGCGGGGCGCGGCTCCAATCCCTTGCGCACGCGACGCATGAACGCCAGATGGATCACCATGATGAGGCACCATACGGTGGCGATGCCAATGCCCGCAAGGTTCATAACGATGTTGAACGCCGCGCTGGGCACAATCGCATTGAGCACCACGCCGATCATCGCCACGCACATCGTCATGGGGATGGCGCCCGAAGGCACCTTGTGTTTGCTGAGCTTGCGCGCCATCTTCGGCGCGGAACCGGCGAGCGCCAGCGACCGCAGCGTGCGCCCGCTCGCATACAGCCCGGAGTTCAATGCCGACAATGCAGCGGTGAGCACCACGAACTGCACCACGTCACCGGCATGCGGCACGCCAAGCCCCGCGAAGAACGTGACGAATGGCGATTCGTTCGCCGAATACGCGGTGTATGGCATCACCAGCGTCATGACCGCCACGGAGCCCACGTAAAACACGAGGATTCGGAAGATCATCGAATTGATGGCATGGGGGAGCACTTTCTGAGCGTCCTTCGCCTCGCCGGACGCCACGCCCACCATTTCCGTGCCACCGAACGCGTAAATGACGCCGAGCGTCAGGGTCAGCACCACGCCCATTCCTTGCGGGAACAGGCCGCCGTTGTCGGTGATGTTGTGCACGCCGGCGGTGTAGTCTCCCACGTGCGCGCCGGTGCATGCCGCCCAGATGCCCACGACAATGAACAGCATGATCATCGCGACTTTGATGGCGGAGAACCAAAATTCCGCTTCACCAAACATTTTGACGCTCAGCATGTTGATAACGAACACGACCGCAAGCACGGCGAAGGCAAGCACCCATTGCGGCACGGCATCGAACACGGACCAATACTTGAGATACAGCGCCGATGCCGTGGAATCAGCCATCAGCACGGTCGCCCACACGATGTAGTAGAGCCAGCCGGTGAAATACGCGCCCTTCTCGCCGAAGAATTCACGCGCATACGACACGATCGCGCCCGATGACGGACGGCGGATGGCGAGCTCACCCAATGCCCGCACCATGAGGAACGCGAACACTCCACAGATCGCATAGGCGATCATGAGTCCGGGGCCGCCTTGCGCCAGGCGCCCGCCGGTGCCGAGGAACAGGCCGGTGCCAATGGACCCGCCGATTGCGATCATCCTGATATGTCGTGGCTTGAGTTCCTTGGCATAGCCGGCATCGGCTTTGTCCTCTTGTGCCATGCGGCCTCCTTCGAGCTGTGTGCACTGCACGTGTGCCTGCGTGCACTGTATGCACTGTAATTGTTGGCAATTGTTGGCGCGTTTCTACGCGTTTCCGTGCTGCAATAATTCGGATGCTCTGGTTGCGCGCCATGCAGCTGCATTGCCTTCGACATGCATCATTGTCGCGCAAACCTCGACTCTACACACATTCCGATGGGTTTCCCACGCAATTCCCATGGAAAACACCCCGTTCCATTCAGTTTCGCGCCGTTATATAAAAGCATCGAAAGCGAAAGCTTCCGACGGAAGCCTCTTACAGGCTTCTGATAACTGAATCCCTTCTTCTCTCCTTCTCTCTGATGAATGCCCGGCGCCCCCCCTAATCGCCGGGCTTTTTCATTGCTTGGCAACATTGCCTAGCAATCGTTCTTGGCGTCATCAGCGTCGCGGTTCCCCATGATTCCTGCGCTGAATCGCGCCCATACGATACCCTTGGAATCATCTACGGAAACGAGGAGCAATGACCCTTACCAAGAAGCAAACGAAGCAACTGCGCGCCCTGGGGCAGAAGCTCAGCCCGCTGCTCATCATCGGAAAGAACGGCATCACCGATGCCACGATCAAGCAGGCGGATGAAACGATCGAGAAGCGCGAGCTCATCAAATGCCAGGTCCTGCCTGACATCGGCGTGGACGCGAAGGAAGCAGCGCAGGAGCTGTGCGACAAGCTGCACGCGGAAGTCGTGCAGGTCATTGGCAACCGTTTCGTGATTTACCGCGAATCGCACCGCGACGACATCGAGAAGATTCGTCTGGTACGCGAATAGCGCGACTGACGCACATAGCGCGACGTTGCGCCACCACGCTGGCTGTGCAGCACACCGAGACCCGTGCGGCACAGCCAATTCAGCCGGCGATCGACCACCCGGCAGTTCGACCGCCATCAATCAAACCATCGGGACCCGAAATTGATCCACCGAATGGCTTGATTCCCAACTTTTCATAATTGAAAACAATCACATCAGCAATCGAAAGGCAAGTTCCCCATGTCTGAATCATCGGAAAACAGGCATGCCTGCAATTGCAAGCATCCCCTCGACACCACGTGCGTGCAGTCCGGCTGGCAGCCGAAGAACGGCGAGCCCCGCACACCTCCCATTGTGGAATCGACCACCTTCAAATACACCAGCAGCGAACAGATGTCGCGACTGTTCGACCTATCGGAATCCGGCTATTTCTACACCCGCCTCTCCAACCCCACCAATGACGTGGTGGCGCAAAAAATCTGCCAGCTCGAAGGTGGCACCGCGGCAATTCTGACCAGTTCCGGCCAGGCCGCGAACTTCTTCGCGTTGTTCAACATCTGCTCGGCGGGCGACCACATCGTTGCATCGAACGCCATCTACGGCGGCACCTACAACCTCATCAACGTCACCATGCGCCGCATGGGCATCGATTGCACGTTCGTGCACCCGGATTGCTCCGAGGAAGAGCTCGAGGCGGCGTTCAAGCCCAACACGAAGGCGGTGTTCGGCGAGTCCATCGCCAATCCGTCGCTGATGGTGTTCGATTTCGACAAATTCGCAGCCGCCGCGCACCGCCATGGCGTGCCGCTCATCGTCGACAACACGTTCCCCACACCCGTCAACTGCCGTCCGTTCGAATACGGCGTTGACATCGTGACGCACTCCACCACGAAGTACATGGATGGCCATGGCTCCACCGTGGGCGGCGCCATCGTGGATTCAGGCAACTTCGACTGGATGGCGCATGCCGACAAGTTCCCGGGACTGACCACGCCGGATGACTCCTACCACGGTGTTGTGTACGCCCAGCAGTTTGGCAAGGGTGGCGCGTTCATCACGAAGTGCGTGGCGCAGCTCATGCGTGACTTCGGCTCCATTCCTTCGCCGGTGAATTCGTGGATTTTGGGCCAGAACCTCGAGGATCTGGGACTGCGCATGCGCCAGCATGTGAAGAACGGCTATAAGGTGGCGAAATTCCTCGCTTCCGATCCGCGCATCTCGTGGGTGAATCATCCGGGTCTGGAAGGCGACAAGTATTATGAGCGAGCGCAGAAATACATGCCTAACGGCACCTGCGGCGTCATCGCTTTCGGCGTGCCTGGCGGCCGTGACAAGGTCTCGTCGTTCCTTGACCACCTCAAGCTGGTGTCCATTGCCACGCATGTGGCGGATTCCCGTTCGTGCATCCTGTATCCCGCTGGCACCACACACCGCCAGCTGACGGAAGCGCAGCTTGAGGAAGCCGGCGTGGGCATCGACCTGGTGCGTCTGAGCTGCGGACTCGAAGACGCCGATGACATCATCGCCGACCTCAAGCAGGCGATGGACGCCACGCTGTAAGGCGGCGCGAAGCGCTGTGAAGCCGCGACCATCTTCCGATGTCTGGAATCAGCTCGCGGCGTTCCCTGTCGCTCAACTCCAACAACGCCATTGACTTGACAATGGACAGCAGGCGGTTCCCATGAATTCGTTCATGGGAACCGCTTTTGCATATGTGGGTCTACGTTCTGCAGCGGTTTTTATGCTCCGGTTTTATGCTCCGCAGTGGTTTTATTTTTTCGAGATTCCACGCTGTGAAATCGCACCGTCAGACAACGAACTTACTTCGTAGTAAGTTACACATAGAAAGACAATAATCGGCAGAAAAACAGACGGAAGCAACAGATAAACCCAAGCAACAAGCGCAAGAAACAAGCAGGGAAGGGGCGATCATGCCAGTGAATTCAACACCGACCTCAGGGCGGACCGCACCGCGAACCTCACAAACCGCAACGGCATCGATGCCCACGGCAGCCACAACCACTGCCATAACCGCAACCGTCGCAACCAACACAGCCCCGGCGCAAGACAAGCCAATGATCTCCGCCAAGCAGCAGCCGCACCAATACCGCCGCGACCTCGACCACGCAGACCCCGCCGTGCGTCGCGAATCCACCGCTGACCGGCGCGCCGCAGACCTCACCGCCATGAAACGCCTGGGCAGCGCCACGCACAGCGACAGGGCATCAGTGCGCGACCTTGACCAAGCCCGCAAGCGCCGGCGCACTGCACGCAAAGAACTCAAACAAGCCAAGCGCGAAGCCATTCGCCGCGGTCTCGCCATCGAACCCACCGATTATCTGGGCGAGCACCATCCTCGGTTGCGCGGCTGGCTGCACGCCATCATGTTTCCTTTGTGCATCGGCGCAACGGTCACACTCATATGCCTGGCACCCGCCGGCGTGCCCAAGCTCGCCTGCAGCCTGTATGCCGCCACATCCATGATGCTGTTTGGCATCAGTGCCTGCCTGCATCTGATCCACTGGCATTCGCGCCGCAAACATGACGCGATGTGCGCCATCGACTATTCGAACATTTTTCTCACAATCGCAGGCACCAACACGCCCATCGCCCTCGCCTTGCCCAGGCAGCTCATCTGGCCGTACCTAGGCATCATATGGGGGCTATGCATCGTCGGAATAGTCACCCACGCCGTGTGGAAGAAGGGGCCGGACTGGTTCTTCACCATCATCTACTGCGTGCTCGGCCTCGCCGTTTCAGTGCTGCTTCCGCTGCTATGGCATGCACCTGCCGCAGGCCCCGCGGTGTGCTGGCTGCTCATGGCAGGCGGCGCATGCTACATCGCTGGCGCCGTGTGCTTTGCACTGCGCAAGCCGATTCTTGCACCTGGTTGGTTTGAATACCACGAAGTCTTTCATTTGGGCACGCTGCTCGGATGGTCATGCCACTGTGTTGCCGTGTATCTGGTGATGCTATCACCGGCGTTGTAGTTCACGGTATTGAGTGCGCGCACAAGCATGTTAATTGTTAACAGTTCGCTGTGTGGTTTACGGTATCCACCATTAATACCACAAACTACAAATTGTTTGTTGTTTTAGGTATTATCTTACGTTTGACTACTGTTTTCAATGTCTTCATGATTATTGTAGTTTAAGGTATCGCCTTCCAATTTAACACTGATACCCTGAACCACATCACCATTGTGGTTTGAAGTATTGCTATCGTCGGCAGTGTTTTCATCACCATCACCCGAAGTCTGATCGGGGTCTGCGCCCCGACTCGTCTCAGAGTCAGATGTCGCCCACCCTTCGTTCCCATCGGCTGCGCACACAGCATCAAGCGCAGCTCTCTCGGCATGGCGACTCACTCGATAAGATCCCCATGCCAATAGCCCTGCCCATTCCAAACCGATCCGGAAGTACTCGCGCCTCGCATCGGGAGCTGACATCGAAATATCATGCAACGCACCGGGAATCGTCACCAGCGTCACAAACGGCCCCAGATTCACCGCAGCCTGGCGCACCGACTGCACATCGAGCACGGTGTCTGCCCGCGCCATCAACGGGTCCCAGCGCGTCTGCAGCATGGACCGATCGGACGTGCACACCAGCACCGGCACGCGAATATCGAGTCCCTTGGCGACCTCGTCCTGTCCGTTGTAGATGGCGTTCATCCATCCGGCACGCGGCTGGAATTGCACATCGTCGGGCAGCTGGTAGCGTTCGTAGTTCCATAGTCCGCCTTGGGACTTGTACAGCGTGCGTGAATAGAAGCCAGGGTCGTTGAGCGGCATGGCGGTCTTGCCACCCATCATCGTGACGCCGCGCACCACCGGAGTGGTCAACCAGCGCCCGAAACGCGTCAGTTGCAGCTCCAGCCACGGGGAATTGAGCATCAGTGCCGTCACGTGATGCGGCTGGCGATGGTGCATCCACAGCGAGGCCACCAAACCGCCCATGGAATGCCCTATGGCGAGAATCTTCACGCGAGGCCCGCATTCCTTAACGATGAGGTCACGTAAAGCATCCAGCACAGGGAAGTATCCATGCAGGTCCTCGGTGTACCCCGGGGTCTGCCCGCTGCGGTAGCTGCGTCCGAACTTGGGCAGGTCCACGGCGTAGAAGTGCACGCCCATTTTCTCCCAGAATTCCGACGCATGCCGGCGGTAGAAATGGTCGTTCCATCCATGCACATACAGGATTGCCGCAGGGGAGCGCCGCAGCACTGTACGCGCAAACCGCCGCCATTGCGCGTCCGGCAGAAGCGTCTGCGGGTTCTTGCGCACGAACGTGGCTATGACCTGACCTTCGTCGTCGGTCTGCATGAAGTAGGCGGTGCACTGCTGGTATCCGGGCAGCCAGCGATCAGCCTCCCATCGTGAGAGAAAAGCAGGCGCATCATTGCCCATCTCGCTGGATTGGGTTGATGCGCCTGTCATGAGGAACCTTCAATACTGCAAAGGCAATGTCGGCTAGCGGCTCAGTCGTCGCCCAGCGTCACGCGCAGACCGCCGACGAGGCGTGCGGTGAGGTTGTAGAGGAATGCGTTGATGGCGGCGAGCAGTGTGAACAGCACGGTGTTGAACACGCCCAGAATCACCAGCACGCTGATCACATGGGACAGCGAGAAAATGCTTGTCAGGCCTGTTGTCACGGAGTCCAGTCCACTGCTGGAAACGAGCGAGTTGATGGACGTCATGGCATTCGAGCCCATGAACACGGCCCATGCCACGCTGAGCGCGATGATGAGAATGAGTGAAATCGCCACGGACAGCATGAAGCCGACCTTGGTGGCGGACCACGGATCAATGCGCGTGAGCGAGAGCTTCATGCGGCGTGCGCGCGGGGTCTTGTGGCGACGCTGTCCATCAGCGGCGCCACCCTCTTGCGGGTGATGGGCGTTGCGAGGTGCGGCGGGCACGCTTTCCAGGGAGGAATGTACCGGAGCGGAAGCGGACACGCCTACGATTCGAGGCGCGTCGGAATGCGCAGACCGAGGCGCGCGAGCGGAGGCTGCAAATTCTCCCGAGGGAGCGACGGATGCCGCAGCGGCGCCGGCGGAAGCGTCAGGGAAGACGGAGGATGAGGCCGAGCGCATCACGCGTGGCGCTGCATCGGTCGACGCCGGTGCGAACGATTCAGCGGAGCCAACGCCACCACGATTGCCTTGCTCCGGCCCCGGGTGTGTGTAGCCGGCATTTGCATAGCCGGGTTCCGAGTTCACGTTCGGCGTGATGTTGTTATCGCTCATGCCTTCACCTTGCACTTCCATGATTGACCTGTGCATATTTGCTACGTGCATTTACTCACCGCATCGCATTGCTTGCTGCACAGAGTGCAGCAAGGGCGTAGTGCGGCGATGGCGTGCACGGCTGACCGCACACGCCATCTCTCTGTCTGTTATGCGACATTATCAGCGTCTTGCGACGTACCCGCCGCTTCAGAGGCTGCTTGACCGCCTTCCGCGCCAATCTTTGCAGTATTTTCACCATTGCCGGCAACGGATGCCGCAGGGACCGCAGGCTCCGCAGATGCCGCAGCCTCCGCCTCCTCGCCGCCATCCGTGCCATCATCGGTCTCCGCATTGCGCGCGATGGAGATGATCTCGTCGCCTTCGTCCGGCTTGGCGAGCGTCACACCTTGGGTGGTGCGGCCAGTGCGGTTGATTTCGGACACATCGGAGCGAATCACCTTGCCGGACTTCATGATCGCCATGATCTGGTCGTCTTCGTTCACCACCAAAGCACCGACGAGATCGCCACGCCCCTCGACCAGGTTGATGGCCTTCACGCCGTATCCGTTGCGGCCCTGCAAGCGGTATTCGCTGAGCGCCGTGCGCTTGCCGTAGCCTTCGCTCGTCACGAGCAGCAGGTCGGAATCGGAATCGGCAGGCACCACGTCCATGCTGAGCAGCAGGTCCTCGCCCGGCTCGCCCTTGAACTTCATGGCCTGCACACCGGCAGTCTGACGGCCCATCGGGCGCAGCGTGCTGTCATCGGCGGAGAACCTCACCGACATGCCGTGCTCCGAGACAACGATGATGTTGTCCTGTGCATTGCACAGCGCGGCACCGATCAGTTCGTCGATGATCGGCACTTCGTTGCCATCCTCGTCCGTCGTCGTGGCGCCTTCGATCTGCGTGAGGCGAATGGCGATGAGGCCGCCTTGGCGCGGGGAGTCGTACTCCGACAGCTCGGTCTTCTTGACCTTGCCACTGCGGGTGGCGAGCACCAGGTACTGCGCATCGTCGTAATCGTGGATCGACAGCACCTGCTGGATGTTTTCGCCAGGTTCGAGCTGCAGCAGGTTCGCCACATGCTGGCCCTTGGCATCACGTCCGCCCTCCGGCACCTCGTAGGCCTTCAGACGGTAGACGCGACCCTTGTTGGTGAAGAACAGCAGCCAGTTGTGCGTGCTGGTGAGGAAGAAGTGGTCCACCACGTCGTCTTCGCGCAGACGAGCGCCCTTGATTCCCTTGCCACCGCGATGCTGCGCGCGGTATTCGTCGACCTTCGTGCGCTTGATGAAGCCGCTGTGCGTCACCGTGACGACGACGTTCTCATCGGCGATGAGGTCTTCCATGTTGACTTCGCCGGAATACGGCAGGATGCGGGTGCGGCGGTCATCACCGTACTTTTCGACAATTTCGTCGAGTTCGTCACCCACGATCGTGCGCTGGCGTTCCTTGCTGGCAAGGATGTCGTTGTAATCGGCGATCTTGCGCTGCAGTTCCTCGTGCTCGTCCAGGATCTTCTGGCGTTCGAGGGCTGCGAGACGGCGCAGCTGCATGGCGAGGATGGCGTCCGCTTGCACATCGTCCACGTCAAGCAGGTCCATAAGGCCTGTGCGCGCGGCATCCACAGTGGGGGAGCGGCGGATGAGGGCGATCACCTCGTCGATCATGTCGAGGGCCTTCAGATAGCCCTGCAGAATGTGGTCGCGTTCCTCCGCTTCGCGCTTGAGGTAGCGGGTGCGGCGTTCGACGACTTCGAGCTGATGGTCCACCCAGTGCTTGACGAACGCGTCGAGGCTGAGCGTGCGCGGCACGCCGTCCACGAGGGCGAGCATGTTGGCGCCGAACGTCTGCTGCAGCTGCGTGTGCTTGTACAGGTTGTTGAGCACGACCTTCGGCACGGCGTCGCGCTTGAGCACCAGCACGAGGCGCTGGCCGGTGCGGCCAGAGGTTTCGTCGCGCATGTCGGCGATGCCGCTGATCTTGCCGTCGCGCACCGCTTCGCGGATCGACACGACAAGGCGATCGGGATTGACCTGATAAGGCAGTTCCGTGACGACAAGGCACATGCGTCCGCGGATTTCCTCGGTGTTGACGACTGCACGCATCGTGATGAGGCCGCGTCCGGTGCGGTAGGCCTGTTCGATGCCCTTGTGCCCCAGGATTGTGGCGCCGGTCGGGAAGTCAGGACCCTTGATGCGGGCGATGAGCGCGTTGAGCAGCTCTTCGCGGCTTGCCTCGGGGTGTTCCAGCGCCCAGTGCACGCCATCGGCGACCTCGCGCATGTTGTGAGGCGGAATGTTGGTGGCCATGCCCACGGCGATGCCGCTGGAACCGTTGACCAGCAGGTTGGGGAAGCGGCTGGGCAGCACGACGGGCTCCTGCGTCTTGCCGTCGTAGTTGGGCTGGAAGTCAACGGTGTCCTTATCGATGTCGCGCACCATTTCCATGGCGAGCGGTGCCATGCGGCACTCCGTGTAACGCATGGCGGCCGCGGGATCGTCGCCCGGGGAGCCGAAGTTGCCTTGTCCGTCCACGAGCAGGTAGCGCATGCTCCACGGCTGCGCCATGCGCACGAGGGTGTCGTAGATGGCGGCATCGCCGTGCGGATGGTACTTGCCCATCACATCACCCACGACGCGGGAGCACTTGTTGTAGCCGCGGTCGGGACGGTAGCCGCCGTCATACATCGCGTAGATCACGCGGCGGTGCACCGGCTTCATACCGTCGCGCACATCGGGGAGCGCACGCTCCACGATCACGGACAGCGCATACGCCAGGTACGATTCGCGCATCTCCTGCTGCAGGTCGATAGGCTGCACGCGCTGGCCCTTGAGCAGGCCGTAATCAGTGGTGTCGGCCTCTTGGGGGCTCAGCGGTTCGCTGTTGTTGTCGAGGCCGTGGATCTGGTCCTCGTTGTCCGGCTCGTCGCCGGTGAAGTTATCATCTGCCATTGCCTTGGGTTCCTTGGATTGGTGAAGTTCTTGGCTGCACGTGGTTCGGCACGTGATTCGTAAGTGTCATGCAGACGCCACATGTGTGTGGTCTGCGGTATCCGGCATCCGTGTGGTTTGCGGTATCACAGGGCACATCATGCAATACCGCACACCACACAGTTTGGATCATGCATCGATGAATCGGGCGTCGTGTGCGTTGCGCTGGATGAACAGGCGGCGGGGCTCCACGTCGTCACCCATGAGCATGGAGAACGTCTCGTCAGCCTGGGCAGCGTCCTCGATGTGAATCTGCTTGAGGATGCGGTGCTCAGGATCCATGGTCGTCTCCCACAGCTCCTGGTACGTCATCTCGCCCAGACCCTTGTAACGCTGGATGCCTTCGCCCTTGGGAAGCTGCTTGCCTTCCGCCTTGCCTTCGGCAAGCACGCGGTCGCGTTCGGCGTCCGTGTACACGAAGTCGTGCGGGCCCTTCGTCCACTTGATTCGATACAGCGGCGGCATGGCGACATACACGTAGCCGGCGGTGATCATCGGGCGCATGTAGCGGAAGAACAGCGTAAGGTTCAGCGTGGCGATATGCGCACCGTCCACATCGGCATCGGCCATGATGATGATCTTGTGGTACCGCACCTTGTTCACGTCGAAGTTCTCGCCATAACCGCCGCCGATGGCGGTGATCAGCGACTCGATCGTGTCGGACTTCATCATGCGGTCGAGCGAGGCGCGCTCCGTGTTCAAGATCTTGCCTCGCAGCGGCAGGATCGCCTGGGTGATCGGGTTGCGCCCCTGAATGGCGGAGCCGCCTGCAGAATCACCCTCGACGATGAACAGCTCGCATTCGGCCGGATCGTTGGACTGGCAGTCCTTGAGCTTGTCCGGCATGCCGGCGGATTCGAAGATGGACTTGCGACGCGTGGATTCGCGCGCCTTCTTGGCGGCGATACGAGCGCGGGACGCCTCCATGCCCTTGAGCACGATGGACTTGGCTTCGGCGGGGTGGGAGTCAAACCAGTCGGAGAGCTTCTCGGTCATGACGCGCTGCACGAAGGTCTTGGCTTCGGAATTTCCCAGCTTCGTCTTCGTCTGGCCTTCGAACTGCGGGTTCGTGAGCTTGACGGATACGACGGCCACGAGGCCTTCGCGCACGTCGTCGCCCGATAGGTTCTCATCCTTGTCCTTGAGGATGTTTTTCTCACGCGCGTAGCGGTTCACCAGGCCGGTGAGCGCGGCGCGGAAACCTTCCTCGTGCGTGCCGCCTTCCGTCGTGGTGATTGTGTTGGCGAAGGTATGCACGGATTCGGAGTAGGCGTTCGTCCACTGCAAGGCGATTTCCGCCGAGATGCCGACCGTGAGGTCCTCGGATTCGAAATCGATGATGTCGTTCTCGACAGGCACGGCGTGCTTGGCCTTCACCAGGAAGTCCACGTAGTCGCGGATGCCGTTGACATACTGGTAGCTCACGCTTTCGTGAAGCTCCTCGGCCACGTTGTCACCGTCGCCGGCGACTTCGTCTCCCGCCTGGTCGATCTGGCGCAAGTCGGTGAGGGAGATGCGCAGGCCCTTGTTGAGGAATGCCATCTGCTGGAAGCGGCTGCGCAGCGTCTCGAAGTCATACACGGTCGTTTCGAAAATCGCGGGGTCCGCCCAAAACGTGACGGACGTTCCCGTCGACTCGCCTTCCGCCATCGGCTCGCCCTTGGCAAGCGGCGCCACCGGCTTCTGGTTCACGTAATCCTGGGTCCAGTGGAAGCCTTGGCGGCGCACCTCGATGTGCATGCGCGTGGACAGTGCGTTCACCACGGAGATGCCCACGCCGTGCAGACCGCCGGAGACCGCGTAACCGCCGCCTCCGAACTTGCCGCCGGCGTGCAGCTTCGTCATGACGACTTCGACGCCGGACTTGTGTTCGCCCGGCACTTCGTCCACAGGGATGCCGCGGCCGTCATCGACGACGGTGATGCCATTGTCCGGCAGGATCGTCACTTCGATGTGCGTGGCGAAACCGGCCAACGCCTCGTCCACGGAATTGTCGACGATCTCGTAGACCAGGTGGTGCAGGCCGCGCGGACCGGTGGAGCCGATGTACATGCCCGGCCTCACGCGGACCGCCTCAAGGCCTTCCAGCACCTTGAGGTCGGACGCATCATAGTGGTGCGGCGCCAAGGAATCGTCGAGCTGCGCATCGGTCAGTTCGTCGTTCTGCACGGCCTCATTGGCCTGCGCATGCGCGTTGACGGTTTCGCCGTTCGCGCCTGCCTGACCGGCTTGCTCCCCGTTGGTCACTGATTGGGTTGATGATGATTGGGTTGCGTTGGAATCCACCATGCCTTCGGCATGCGTTTCTTCGGGAATGCCCACGGGCTGTTCGTCGTTGGAATCGGCCACCAAAGCTTCCTTCCTAGTGTTTTTCATGTTGCCGCGATCCATGCGGGTTTTCCGTGCCGCCCGCGACGGCTCACCATCACTGGCGCGCATCCCGGGCACGCCGAGGCAGCCCTGAACCGCCACAGCGACCCGGCAAACGCCTTGGCAGACGACCCACAGTGGGGTTTGCCATGCTGCACCGTCATTGGATCACGATTAAACATGCCCTGAGAGCCACAAAAACGACCCACCAAGGCACGAATATATCTCTGTGCGTAATCCTACTAGGACCGGGGGACTCAAAGCGCTAGAAATACGTATCTCGCACGCCTCGTCCCTTGACGTCCCACTTGCCCCTTCGGAACGTGATGGAACTCGCCGCCGTCACCTTCACTTCGGTCACATCCAGCCCCTTCACGCGCGAATTCAATGCCTGCTTGATCTGGGGCGCCATGAAGGTCAGCTGCTGCCCCCACACGGTGCTCAGCGGTCGGATCGTCAGCACACCGTCCTTGTATGACACCGGTCGGCAGTTCGCCGCAATGGCAGCGCCCACGATCTGCTCCCAGTTCTGCGAGAGCTGGGCGACCGCCATGCCGCGGCGCCACACCGGATCGTCCATCATCGGCATCAGCGCTGTGGAAATCGTGATTGGATCGCGCCCGGGCTTGCCGAAGCTGTCATGCGCCTTCTGGCGTCGTTCATCATCGTCCAGCGCGGCATCGGAGCAATACACGGCAAAGATCTGCTCGGGCAGCAGCGTGGGGTCGAGCCGCAGGGCCTGCGCCACCGGCATGCCGGGCGTCGGCTGCTCCGCGCCCGCTTCACCATGCCGAGGCATCGGAATCCTCCTCGATCTTGTGCACATCGATCATGTGCGCCTCTATCCCTTCCGGAACATCACCGGGAGCGGCCACCGTGATGAGTGTCTGCTCCTGGCGGGAGGCGAATTCCACGATCTGCAACCGTCGCGCCGCGTCCAGCTGCGAAAACACATCGTCGAGAATCAACACGGGCGCCCCTGTGGGCGAGCCATCCTGCGCCGACCTGCCTTCAAGCACCGTGAACAGCGCCATCTTGAGAGCCAGGGCGATTGTCCACATCTCACCGTTGCTCGCATAATCCTTGGCGGGAGCGCCGTCCAGCATGAACATCACGTCATCACGATGAGGCCCTATCAGATTGCGCGACTGCGCCACCTCGCCATCGAAGATTCGCTGAAAATGCCCACTGATGGCCTCCAGCACAGACACGCCGACCTGCGGTTCGGATTGCCAGTCCTGTCGCGCCACGGGCGCCTCGCACACAGCCTCGGCTTCGGCGAAACCCGGTGCATACAGCATCGACGCCGCGCCACCGCCCGAAAGATCGGCGCAGATCGACACAAAGGGCTTCTCAAGCAACGCGCATACCTTCGACCTCGCCTGCGTCAACCGCAATCCACGGTCTATGAAGCTGCCGGTCCATGCCTCCAAGGCATCCAGCAGGGGACCCACGCCATGCCCGAGAGAGCGTTCCTGTCCTATCTGCCGCAGCAGTTTCGCACGCTGCTTGGCGATGCGGGCAAATTCCTGCGCCAGTTCGTAGTAGCCCGGGACGAGCTGTGCACCGGCGGAATCGAGAAACGCACGTCGCCTGGCAGGATCCATCGATACGAGCAGCTGGTCGTCCGGCGCGAACACAACGGCGCGCACCTGCCCCACCACCGAGCGCAACGGCTGGCTGGCGCCGCCGTTCACCCGAGCCTTGTTGCCTCCTCGCACAGGCAATGTCACGGCATACGTGGTGGTGTTTGCGGTATCAAGAGAAGAATTGCCATCATCGTTGATACCGTCGACCACATTCGCTCGGATGGTGGCCGTCTTCTTGCCACGTTCCACAAGCGGCACCGTCGCGGATGTGCGATGGGAGCCGCCCGTCGCCAACACTTCCACGGCTTCGACAATGTTCGTCTTGCCAAGGCCGTTCCTGCCGTAAAGCACGTTGACGCCCGGTTCAAAATCCACCAAGCAGTGTTTCCAGGAACGGTAATGGTCAAGCACCAACCGCGTCACATGCATAGCACATCACTCGGCAACAGGTCACTCACTGAAACGCACCGGCACCATCAGATAGCGGAAGTCCAGGGATTCATCGGAATCGGCCTCCTGCTGTCCATCAATCTCCACAGCCTTGAGAGCGTCGGTCATCTTGATGCGCACATACGGCTCATCGAATGCCTTGAGGCCTTCCACAAGATACGACGGGTTGAAAGCCACGGTGATGTCGCCGCCGTCAAGATCAGCGGCGATGGATTCAGAAGCCTGCGATTCGTCCGCAGCACCGGCAGACAACGTCAGCTCATCCTGCGTGAAACGGCACCGCACCGTCGAATTGCGTTCGGCCACCAAGGACACGCGATGCAAGGCCCCCAGCAGTTCCTGGCGATTGAGCACCACCTGGATCGGGTATTCATCGCGGAACAGGGAATGCACGGCGGGGAAGTCGCCTTCGATCAGCTGCGTTGTCGACACACGGCCGGCGTTCTCAATGCCCATCAGACGCGCGTTCTCCGGATCGAAGTCCAAGGTCACGTTCTGAGTGGTGTCAAGGAATCGGGCGATGTCGGACAGCAGCTTGCCACGCACCTGTGCCTTGGCTTCAACCTGGGGATCCTGAGGTGTCCAGGAGAATGTGATCTGGCTGAGGCGGAAGCGGTCGGTGGATGTCATCGTGACCTGGTCCCCGTTGAATTCCATGAGGATCGACGTAAGGATCGGCCTGCTGTCTTCCCTCGCCACGGACACCGCCGCCTGCGTCACGGCATGAGCGAAGGTCTCGCCATCCACGCGTCCCAGCACCGGAGGCACCTGGGGCAGCTGCGGGTAGTCGGAATCAGGCATGAGCTGCAATGAGAAGCGCGCCTTGCCGCTTCGGATCATCAGACGGGTGCCGTCGGTGGCAAGCGTCGTCTTCTCGGCAGGAAGGTTCTTGGAGATGTCGGCAAGCAGACGCCCCAGCACCACAATCGTGCCCGGCTCGTCAACCGTCGCCTCGATATGATGCCTGTCGGTCACCTCATAGTCGAACGCAGAAAGATCCATCACACCATCGGCAGCATCGATCTTGACGCCCTGCAGAATCGGCGACGCTGGCCTCTGCGCGATGATGTGCGTGGTCCAGTTGACCGCTTCAGCGAAATCGGAGGAATTTACCTCGACCTTCATGACTGACCCTGCTTTCTGTCGGTGATTTGTAATGTGTCGGCACTTCCGGAAGGGCGGAGCATGGCAACCGCCCACCTTGGATAATCCATGACGCGGGAGCGACAAAACCCACGCGCCCAAATCCACAAGGAACTCAAGTCTAATCCTGCTTCCGCATCCATTCTACATTTTTCGGCACGCCGACGGGCAGGGCAATGAAAATCCTCATAACGGCACGCCATGCGGGTGCGCCTTATTGAGAAAATCCATATCCGAAAATCTCGAACGGACGTCGCCCTTATTGAGAATCACAAAACCGGAGCACAAGGGGAATGTGCAACCCTCTGCATAAGTAAACGTTTACTAAACATATAGCCTCTGCGGCCGCTTCCCTTGTTCTCGTTGTTGTTATTTGTTGCGTATTCGAACGTTTTTTGCGCAAACTGTTATGCACAACGCCCTGCATATATGCAACCCTCAAACATAAAAATATGCGAAGTTTATGCATCTCGCTGTTATCTTTATGATCACTACCTTTACGTATTCATTAGTCGTCGTAATAGTGTCGGTGGATTTGTGGAAAACTATGCGGTCGACGCTGGCGCGAAGCCTTCCGAGTTGCCCACAGATGTGGATTCACTGTGGATAACTTGTTGATGGCCGGCGGACTTATCCACCGACGCAAAAACGTCAAAATTTATCCCCAACTTTTCGGGATTTTCCACTGGATCCTCCACGACTTTTCCACAAGAAAAAGCCGCTTATTCACTCAAAAATTCGCCAAATGTGGATAACCGTGTGGATAACTTCTCGATTTCGAGGCGGTTTTCACCTCGAAAATTGTACACTCCACCCCTGAGCATGCTACCCCGATGATTCACGAAGCATGGCGTGAAGAGCAGCGCAGAGCGCCGTCCCACGTGCGCCATTGCGCTGGTTTGCGGCGCTCCGCCAGCGTTACGAAGCGTCGCATGAGCCTCTCACAAGCCTCTTACCACTGTATCTTCCTGCCACTGTGCGACCCAATGTGCGGCAGCGATGGCTTATTTTGTGGAATCCTTGCGCTTGATGAGCACCGTCAGTTCGGTCACGTAGTTGTAGACTTCGCGCTTTTCCGACATTTCCGATGAAATCTTGCGGCAGGCGTGCATGACTGTGGAATGGTCGCGCCCTCCGAAGATCTCGCCGATGTCGACCAGCGACAGGCTGGTCATTTCACGTGCCATGTACATGGCGATTTGCCGCGCCATTGCAATGTTTTTCGTGCGGCTGGTACCCACCAGGTCGTCGAAGGTCAGCTGGAAGTACTGCGCCGTCGTCGTGATGATGTCCGTAGGGGTGATCTCCACATCCGACGAGAAGAAGTCCTGCAGCGTTTGTTCCGCCAAGGCACGGGTGAGGGGCTGCTTGTTCAGCGACGCCATGGCATGCACGCGCGTCAGCGCGCCCTCCAGCTCGCGCACGTTGTCCGTCACCTGTTCGGCGATCAGGTTCAGCACGTCGTTGGGCACTTCCATGCCGCTGGTCTGCGCCTTCATGCGCAGAATCGCAATACGCGTCTCCAGGTCCGGCGGGCGCACATCCACCGACAGGCCGGAGTCGAAGCGCGAAATCAGGCGCTGCTCGAATCCCTTGAGATTCTTGGGCGCAACGTCGGACGCGATCACGATCTGCTTGTTGGCCTGGTGCAGTGCGTTGAAGGTGTGGAAGAACTGGCGCATCGTCTCTTCGCCGCGCAGGAACTGGATGTCGTCGATGAGCAGGATGTCGACCTCACGGTAACGCCTGTTGAAGTTCGTGACGCCATTGGGATCCGTTGACGACGTGCGCAAGGCTTCGATGAATTCGTTGGTAAACTCCTCGGAATTCGCATATCGCACCTTGAGCGACGGGTTTTCGCGCAACGCCTCGTTGCCGATTGCATTGAGAAGATGCGTCTTGCCCAGTCCCGGACCGCCGTAGATGCACAGCGGGTTATACAGCTTGCCAGGCGTCTCCGCCACGGCAAGCGCCACGGCGTGGGCGAAACGGTTGGAATCACCGGCAACGAAGGTGTCGAATGTCGCCAGCTTGTTGAGATGGGTCTCTTCGTCGCGGTTCATGCGCGGCGTGGACATCTGCATATCGCCGTGCTGCTGATACCCGGACGCATATGCGGCGGGGGAAGCCGGTCCCATCATCTGGTTGCCGCGTCGGGGCGCCGGCATTTGGCGCGGATTCCCTTGTGCGCCATTGCGGTAAGCGACTTGGGCAGGGGTCACACCTGCGCCAGGTTGTTGCGCAGATTGCGCCGGCCCCTCATAACCGCCATTCGCGGGATTCGTCGGAAGGGGCGCGAAACCATGGGAGTCCTGCCCGGGTGCGCCTTGATTCGCGTCATACGTTGTGGATGGCATGTCGGCGTCGGGATATGCCGAGTAGTCGTCATACGGATTCGTGCCGTAAGGGTTGGTTTGCGTTCCAGGAACGTTCTGGCCGCCCGGCATGGTCGTCCCGTTGGCGTTATTCGCGCCTTGCTGTGGCATCTGTGTTCCCTGCGCTGCCGCGAAACCTTGGGCGGTGGATTGGAAATTCTGCTGCGCGTTGGTTGGCTGTGCACCGGCATTCGAACGGGGGAACGCATCCAGGTCGAAAAGCGTGCCTTGCTGAGGGTTGTGCGGTTTCTCCCTGTGCTGGTGGCGCTGTACGCCGGGATGTTGTGCACCAGGACGCTGATTTTGCACGCCGCGGAATGTGGGGTTCTGCGGTTGCGTGGTCTGCCGTGCCATCGTGGCGGGGGTGGGCACCGCATTGCGCTGGTGTGCCTGGGAGGCAATGGCGATCGCATCATTGGGATCGTCTGCGGAAGTGGAGTTCGTCGAGGCTGCCGGACTGTTGGAACTCACCAGGTGGATGAGGAACGTCATGTCCTTGCCCGCGGCGATTTTCAACGCCTGGATCACCTCGTTCGAAATATTGTTTTCGATGGTGAGGCGGGTGAATTCATTGGTCGCTTCGAGAACGATCATGTTGTCGAAGCAACGGAAAGGTGTGATTTCGCTGATGCAGCTCTTGTAGCGCTCCGACAGCGAATTGTTGGACAGAAGCAGTTCCTTGGCCCGCGACCAGATTGCTGCGGCTTCATCTGTGTCTGCCATGGGTGCTTCCTTCCTGTATGGGGTGTTGGGGGTGCCTCGTTTTTTGAGGGCGCCTTGGATGTTGAATATGCCGTTGGATGTGCCGGCTGCGGAGTCGGTTGTATTCAAGGCTAGTGACGACCTAATAGTTATACTCCACGTTTTGAAAGTTATCCACATCGTAGCGTGTTGCAATGAGTTTGATTGTGAATAACATAGATGTTATTTGTGGATAACTTCGTCGGTGTGGATGGAATAGGGCAATGGAAAAACGTTGAAAATACTTGCGTTGGCGGTTATCGAAGGATGTGGGTAACTGACGGGTGCACATGTGAACAATCTGTGCACAACTTGCCGCGCGCGGTGGAAGGGCTGTGGATGCGATGTGGATGATTTTTTCAGCGGGTCTTGGGATGCCTGCCGCCTGCAGGGCAATCCCCGCGTGTCGCGCTCGCTCTTTTGACTAATTCCACCCCTCAGAGTAATTTGGTAGAGCTTGACTCATGAGGAGCCGCGCGCAAGCGTGGCCTGTAACCAGGAGCATTGATTATGAAGAGGACATTCCAGCCCAATAACCGCCGTCGTCACATGAAGCATGGTTTCCGCGTGCGCATGCGTACGCGTTCCGGCCGCGCGACCATCAACCGTCGCCGCGCCAAGGGCCGCAAGACCCTGTCCGCCTAAGAGCGACCGCGGGCGACAAGTGGAGCGACTGAAAAGCCACCGCGATTTCGTCCATGTTGTGAAGCAGCGCACCAAGGTCACCAGCCGTGACCTTGTTGTGCATTTTTGCATACGTGAATCAGGCAGCCACCCGGCAGGGGTGCGCATGGGACTTGCAGTTTCCAAGAATGTCGGACACGCCGTAACCCGTAATGCGGTCAAAAGGCGCTTCCGCGTGCTTGCCCGTGCGCATGAGCAGGCTCTGCCCGCAGGATGTGACATTGTCATGCGGGCAAAGCCGTCGGCGGCGCATGCTGCCTTCCAATCGTTGGATGCACAGGTGGCATCGTCTTTCGCCAAGGTCGCTAAGCGTTTGGCTGCTTCACAGAATGCAGCCGATTCTCATGAATCCCCTCACGGATCCTGTGACGCGCATCATGGTGAGTAACGACAGCGCAGGCTTGGCACGGCATCAACGCCGGTCGTTCGCCACTGCAATGTCGGGTGTCTGCGTCGCTGCCATCCGTTGGTATCAGCGTGTGATTTCACCGTGCTTCCCCGCGCGGTGCAAATACTATCCGACTTGCTCTTCCTACGCGCTTACCGCCATTGAACGATTTGGCGTAATCCGGGGCGTAGCCTTGGCGGCGGCACGATTATTGCGCTGCCAGCCGTGGAATACTGGCGGCATCGATGATGTGCCCGCCACTTTTTCGCTTTTTTACAGATTCACGTGGTCCAAGGCCCATGAGGCCAATGATGCTGATTCCTCCGATGATCCCATTGCGGATTGTGGCAGCACCGAATCAAATGTGACCGCATCCACCAACACGACTACAGGTAAGGAGACCGTCGCATGACGCTCGACAGTGGTTTTTGGGGATTCTTTTACCGACTTCTCTATCCCCTGGAATGGCTGATGACCTATTTGCTCGATGCCTTCCACAAAGGCTTCGTGTTCCTTGGCATGAGCGATGGTCCGGGAATCGCCTGGGTGCTGTCGATCGTGATGCTCGTGGTTCTCGTGCGACTGTGCATTCTGCCGCTGTTCATCAAGCAGATGAAGTCCATGCGCCGCATGCAGGCGATCCAGCCCAAGCTCCAGCACATCCAGCAGAAGTACAAGGGCAAGAACGATCCGGCCAGCCGCGAGGCGATGAGCCGCGAAACGATGAAGCTCTACCAAGAGAACGGCGCCAACCCGATGGGGTCGTGCCTGCCGGCGCTCATCCAGTCGCCTGTCTTCATGACTATGTTCTACGTGCTGTCGTCCGTGCGCTATGTCGCCAATGGACAGCGCACGCCCTACGGTGCGTTCAACGTCAGCACTGCGGAAGACATCCAGAACACCCCGGTGTTCAACATCCACCTGAGCTCCATGTTCACGGAAGTCGATGCCGGCGGTAAGGTGACGATTGGTATCTTCATCGCGCTCATGTGCTTCACGATGTTCTACTCGCAGTTCCACAACATCAGGCGCAACACCCCCAAGGCCGCCCAGCAAGGCCAGGCGTATCGCTCCCAGATGATCATGGCGCTCACCTTCCCGTTCATGTACATCTTCTCTGGCTTGGCGTTCCCGTTCGCTGTGCTCATCTACTGGCTCACCAACAACTGCTGGACCTTGGCGCAGACGTTCTGGCAGGTGCACAGCATGCCGACCCCTGGCTCCCCGGCCGCAGAGGACAAGCAGAAGCGTGATTACAAGCGCGAGGAGTCCCGCCGCAAGCGTGAAGGCCTGCCCAGCATCGAAGAGGAGGAGCTTGCCAAGGCCAAGGAGGCTGCTGCCGAAAACAAGGGGCAGGGGCAGCGCTACCAGCCCACCCGCAAGAACCGCCGCAAGAAGAAGTAAACCCAAGCTGCTTGCTGCACACTGCAATCCGTTGACGAGGGTCCGACGCCGCGTCAACGGATTTTTTTATGCCTGCTGTGCGGCGTTGACGGTCGCGTCACCGCCCATTGTTCGGTAGACTAGGAGATTACGTGTGTAAGTAAGGAGAAATCCCTATGTCTGAAGACGAGGACAAGACCGTCGACCAGCTCAATGATGAGGCTGACATTGCGGCCGATTACCTGGAAGGACTGTTGGATATCGTCGACTACGAAGGCGACATCGAGATGGGCATCCGCAATGGGCGCCCCGTGGTGCAGATCGTGGCTGATGATGATTCCGACATCAAGCATTTGATTGGCAAGGATGGCGAAGTCGTCAATGCCTTGCAGCAGCTCACCCGCCTGGCCGTGCAGCAGCGCACAGGGGAGCGGTCCCGCCTCATCCTTGATGTGGACGGTTTTCTTACCCGCAAGCGCAAGCACATTCGCGAGGAAGTGCTTGATGCGATTGACGAGGTGCGCGAGACCGGCGAGCCTGTGAGCCTGGATGCAATGAATTCCTTCGAGCGCAAGATCGTGCACGATATTGTGCGTGAAGAAGGCCTGCGCTCGCGTTCTCATGGCGCGGAACCCCAGCGTTACGTGACGATTTACCTCAGGTCTCAGTCTTCGGATGATGAAGAAGATGACGGCGAAGACGGCAATTACGACGATGGTGATTTCATCACCGGTCTGCGCCCCGCCGACGAGCCTGATGTGCGCGATGCCGATGACGAGGTTGAGGCTGGTGCTGATGCGGGTGTCGATGCGGATGCCGCGGATGTCGCAGATGAGGATATCGTCGACGATACGGACGCTGAGGATCCGGATGAAGAGGATCCCGATGCGGACGATGTCGACGAAGAGGATCTGGCGGATTCTGAGTAGCGGCGTGGGAACCTGGCTGGCGTGGAGCTTGGTTCGCAGGTAGAGGTTGGCTGGCTCGGAACTTAGCTGGCGTGGAGCTTGGCTGGCTCCGAACTTGGTAGGCTCGGAACTTAGCTGGCTCGGCAGTCTGGCTGGGTTGGCGGCTTGGCATTTCTGATGGATGACTCCCGGCGAGGGTTCTCGGCAACAGGTTTCTGGTGGCAGATTCTTAAAGGTCAGTGGGCGGATGTCATACGGCATCCGCCCACCGCTTTGTGGGCGTCAGTCGTGTATGCACCGGTTATGTGTATGAGGCAGTTGCGTGCAAGCGTCTGTGATTTGCGGGCGCTGTGATTGGTGCCATGCATGATGAGGCGTAAAGAAGTGGTGTATTCGGGTATCGAACAGATATCGAACATGCACGTCTGCCAATCATTTTCGATGTTGTTGAACGCAGCGATTGTTTCATATTTTCACATAATGAACACATAAGTTACTGTAAGGAGAAGCGAAGATGAACAATAAGTGTTGAAAAACGTTGGTATTCCAACAAATCTACAGTTTTGTGAAAACTGTGCACAAAAGCTGGGAGAGTGAAAAAGGAATCACCAATATTTCTCGAACGCCCGGCGTGTCGCGACGAATCATGGTATCTTAGAAATCGGAAAGGCTACTACAAGGTAACTTTTCCAGCGCCCTTCCGGGTGAATAATTGTGATTTCTCGGGGGTTGTGTCTAGTGAGCTTATAATGCTAGGCGCAACCCTTTTCTTATGCCCAAAATGATGCGGTCGGTTGGCGCTGTGCCCCCATTGTTTGACGCCAAGGCTTGATATCAGACGGTGGTTGTTGCAAGTTCCGTGATGTAAAGGCGGTTCCCAAGAATTCCCACGGGGATAATCGGGGAGTTCCCTGAGGATTCCCTACAGGAATGGCTGGAAGGAATATGGACAGGAGGATGGACATGGTGGATGAACTGAACGGATCTCCCATCGTGGCGGATGTGTTGGGCGATGCCTTGGAGCCGCTTACGCTGTTCCACACCAAGCTTGAAAACGAAGGGGAGCCGCGTGGTCTCATCGGTCCCCGTGATGTGTCAATCATTTGGGAGCGCCATATTCTTAACAGCGCTGCAATCGTGCCCTTCATCAAAGAAGCGTTGGGGGAGGACCGTCTCGCCGGTCGCAAGAAGGCGTCTGTGGCGGATATTGGTTCGGGCGGCGGATTCCCGGGGCTGATTGTGGCGTCGATGCTGCCTAACATCCCTGTCACGTTGATTGAACCCATGGAACGCCGCGTGGAATGGCTCAATGAGTGCGTGGAGCTCATGGGCCTGAGCAACGTCACCGTGCTTCGTGCGCGTGCCGAGGAGGTTCCGATTCATCCAGGATTTGACGTGGTGACGTGCCGTGCAGTGGCACCGATGACCAAGCTTTCTGGCTGGGCGTTGCCTTTGGTGCGTTCGCATGGTCGTCTTGTAGCGTTGAAGGGTCGTTCAGCCCAAGCTGAGATTGACAAGGCGGCGAAGGAAATTCGCAAGCATGGTGGCGTCAATCCGCGCGTTGTCGAAGCGCCGGTGGCGCCAGGGCTGGAATCTACCCACGTGGTGATCGTGGACAAGCGCTAATTATCGAGGCGGATTCGCAGCAGGTACGCTCTGGGCTGCACACGGTGCGCATGTGGTGTGCGTGGTCCGTGCTGCCGATGATGCACACAAGAGCAGGCATCATGAAGCAGATACCCTGGAAATAGACACCGTGGAAGAAGGAGTCGTGGAAGGGTATCGCGGGAAACGCTGCAGAAAGACCGTGGAAGAAGGCTCGATGCGGGGTGCCATGTGAAGGTGCCATGTGAAGAAGGAGGTGCTGAGGCCATAGATGCCAGCACGAAGCAGCAGCGAGTTCAAACTTTAAGGTTATTCTCAGCGAAACGCCGTGCGAACACTAAGGTTTGATGCGTTTACTGTGAATCAGCCAGCTAAGCTGGCCGAGAAGATATCTCCCTTCTCATAAATGAATCCCCTTTTTCTTCTTCATCTCTCTGAAAAGCCCGGAATCTCTTTCCGGGCTTTTTCTTTGTTGATGTGAGCCAGTTGTTTGTGCATCGTTGTTATGGCGGGGTGGCGACTACACTGACTGTGGATAAGTGACTTTTGCGGAAAAGGTTATCCACAAATGCTTTTTCAGTTTGCAAAGTGAGTCGCTGGTCGACGATTATGGATTATGGTTATTGGCAACTCCACTACTGCTGATCAGGGAGGATTGATGGCAGAAGTTTCACGTGAAACATTGGGCGACGAAGAACATTTCGAGACAGCAACTGAAGTGTTGAACCGTATCTTCGGTAATTCCTCCTCGGGCGTTGGGGGAGAGCTGGCGCAAAGTCACCTTGCGCAGGACAAGCTCGACAAGACCGACTTTCCGAAGCCTGCTCGCACACGCTTGATTGCGGTCGCCAATCAGAAGGGCGGAGTTGGTAAGACAACGACTGCCGTGAATCTTGCCGCCGCTTGGGCTGAGGCCGGCATGAGCGTGCTCTTCATCGATATGGATCCTCAGGGCAATGCATCCTCCGCTTTTGGCATTCAGCATGCGGTTGGCACGCCTTCTGTCTATGACGCCATCGAGAAGCGCATTGCATTGCAAGACGCTGTGCAGAAGTGCGCCGACTTTGATGACCTTGACGTGGTGCCTAGCACTCTGGCCCTCAGTGGCACTGAGCTTGAAATTGCTGATCTGGATGACCGCTGGTTCTTGCTCCGCGATGCATTGAACGCATACCTTGAGGCAAGCCCCAAGCATTATGACTATGTTGTGATTGATTGCCCGCCGAGCATCGGTCTGCTGGTGCTCAACGCCCTGACTGCGGTGCATGAGGTGCTGATTCCGGTTCAGACCCAGTACTACGCCATCGAAGGTCTTTCCCAGCTGCTCGATAGCATCCAGAAGGTGCAGGACAGCATGAATCCTCATCTGATCATTTCGGCAATGCTTGCCACGATGTATGACCGTCGAACCATCCTCAGCAAAGAGGTCTACGACCAGGTCGCGCAGCATTATCCGGAAGTCGTGCTGAAGACGGTCATTCCCTCGGCAGTCAAATTGGCTGAGGCTCCTAGCCATGGTGAAACGGTTATCACGTATGATCCTAAGGGAATCGGTGCTGTTTCATATCGCAAGGCTGCGCTTGAAATCACCAAGCGTTCCGATAAAGTCCTGAAGATGCTTGAAAACTGATAAGGAGGATGGAGTGAGTTCACATTCGCGTCTGGGAAAGGGCCTTGGCACACTGTTCCCCACGCTTCAACAAGATCAGGCCAAGCCGAAGCCGAATTCCCTCTTTCCTACAATTCCACTTGCAGGCGATGTTTCACGTGAAACATCATCAGCGACGGCATCTACCGAGAAGGCTGTTGCCTCTCAAGAACCAGAAGCTGTGAAGACCGTTTCCGCCAGTGCTTCCACGGATGTTTCACGTGAAACATCCGTCGGTAACTCTCAGGGTGCTGTGTCGGGTGCTGCGGATAATGCGCGAGATAAGCGGAGCGATGTTTCACGTGAAACATTGGCTGGAAACGCCCAAGGCAGCAGAAGTGCTTTTGAGAAAGGTCATCAGAAGTCAGCCCGCCCGAAGATACCTTCGCTGATGGATTCCTTGCATCCGGCAGATCTGTTCTTCGATCTTGGGGATGATGAACCGCCGGTGCACCGTGGTACGAGGGATGGCGGTGCAGGGGCGCCGGCGAAGTCCTCGACATCTGACGAGAAGACAGTAGGGGCGGCTGTCGATAAGGTCGTGGGAGATAGTGCCAAGGCAACGGTTACCGATGCGTCTCACGTCGGAACCGCAGAGGGCGAATCGGCCGATAACGAACAAGCTGCATCTGGGCAAGATGATCAGGTGGCAGTGCATTCATCATCGCCTGCAGCTGAGGATGAATTCAAGCCGTTGGACGGTGCGTATTACACCGAGCTTCCGCTTGATAGCATCGCGCCGAACGAGCATCAGCCCCGCACCATCTTCGACGAGGATGAGCTGCGCGAACTTGCGGATTCCATCAAGGAAGTCGGCGTGCTCGAACCGGTTGTAGTGCGCAAGCGTGAAAACTGGACAGCCCCTTATGAATTAATCATGGGGGAGCGTCGGCTGCGCGCTGCCAAGATCGCCGGCATCGACGCCATTCCTGCATTGATTCGCACCACGTCTGACGAGGATATGCTTCGTGACGCGGTGTTGGAGAATCTGCATCGTGTGGCATTGAACCCGTTGGAAGAGGCAGCTGCCTATCAGCAGATGATTGATGACTTCCACATCACCCAGGCGGAGTTGGCCCAGTCGGTATCAAAGTCTCGTTCTCAAATCACGAACACGCTGCGCTTGCTTCAGCTTCCTGCAACTGTGCAGAAGAAAGTCGCGGCAGGTGTGTTATCGGCAGGCCATGCCCGCGCATTGCTGGCGCTGACTGATGTCAAGCAGATGGAGCCGTTGGCGAATCGCATCATTGCTGAAGGATTGTCAGTGCGCAGCACTGAAGAAATCGTGGCGATGAAGAACGGCGCCGAGACCAAGCAACACCGTCAGGCGAAGCCTTCTATTTGGCAAGGGTCCGATGAGCTCAAGCGCCTGGAAGATCGCTTCGAGACGAAGGTCGATATTCGCGGTACCCGCAAGAAAGGCAAGATTGAAATCACCTTCTCGTCGGAAGAGGATCTTGCGCGCATCATGAATCTCATAGGTGCGCAAGATGAGTCGGGTGCCGGCTCCGACAATGGCTGGGTGTGACAACTTGACATGACCTGAGTCAGGTCTATAGACAGGAAAGATCTCATAAATGATGATGGCAGGCGCCATAGTGCTGGCGCCTGCCATCAGTATTTATAGGTGATTGCTATTTATGGGTGATTGCTATGTGTGGGTGGCTGCTAAGTCTTCGGCTCGTCTAATCTGACGCTTCTATCGTTCTGTCTAGATATTGAGGTTGCCTTTGTATTGAGGTTGCCTTTGTATTGACGGTTTGCCGTTATTGGCAACCAAAGACAGAAGCACGAAGGTGCTTGTGCTTACCGGTAAAAGTTGTGCTTACCGGTAAGTTGCGTTCACCGATAGGCTCCGCTCACACTATAAGCTCACTGATAGATTGCGAAGCCTGCGGTGAAGCTGATCTTCTTCTGGACGGCGAGGGCGAGCTGCAGGAATCCTACAGCTTCGAGTTCGCGAGCACGCTTCAGGGTTCCTGCGTCGATGGCGTTGAGTCCGCCGGCCTTAACCAGGTCGATGAATGCGTCCTTTGCGTTTGCGTCATCGCCGGCAACGAGCACGGTGGACTGCGCGTCGCCAGTCTTCTTGGAGGCGATGTTGGCGGCAAACACGGTATTGAATGCCTTGAGCACGTGGGACTGGGGAAGCAGCTTCTGAAGCTCGGCAGCTGCGGAGGAGTCGGCCGGCACGACAAGCGAATCGAAGGTGGAGAAATCCAACGGATTCGTGATGTCAACGACCGTCTTGCCTGCAAGCTGATCGCCATACTGCTTGGCGATGGAAGCCAGCGCGGGATACGGCACAGCGAGCACAACGATGTCACCCTGGATGGTTGGATTCTCGTCGTGGGAATCAAGGGCCTGAATGGTGGCGCCGGCATCCTCGAAAACGCTCTTGATGGCGGTACCCATGTTGCCCTTGCCGAAAATGGTCACAGCAGACATATTGTGCTCCTTAATTGTGGGGTGCTGATTCGGTTGCTGTCGCTCTCAGATTGCTGATCTTCTGAATCTGCCAGTATCGAATCAATCACACGACGAATGTGGCGTGATACTCAATTCAGCCAGAAGGGCTAACAATTTGTAAGCGTTGAGTTCAATATATCACTAACATCATGTAAGTACAATCGGCGTGTTGCGGTTACAATTAAGAACATGCCAGAAACCCAGACAACCGAGGACTATGCCAATCCGCATCATTTTGATGTCTTTTCCGCACAGTGTCTGTCCCGCAAACTCCTTAACGACGTGACGAAACGATGGAGCATCCTGGTCCTTGTTGCGTTGCTTGACGGGAACATGCACTTTGGACAGTTCTCGGATCGCATCGGGGGAATCAGCGATCGCATGCTTTCGATGACCCTTCGGGCGTTGGTCGACGATGGCCTGATGCTGCATGATGAAAAAAGCGGTGAATATTCCCTGACGGCACCCGGGAAGAAGGTTGCGTCGGAGAGTCGTCGTCTGCTGGATTCCCTGTATGTGGCCCTCGATAGTTTGATGGCTGCTCGGCAGGCGTGAATTGGTGGGCGGTGGCAACTACGGCCTTGGGTGACGGATACAGTGGTGCCGTCAGTGAGTTTGGGCAGTGGGGTTGTTGATGTTTTGTTGTGCGGGCATGCCTGTGGTCCTGGGGTGACGGGGCGGCATGCGCTGTCTAGGGGCGGTTTGGCGCGCGGTGGGGAATGGTTCGCGCGCGGTGTGGGCTTGTCACGTTTATGCTTTGTTTGCCTTAGTTTTTGACTTGCTCAGTTATTTTCAGTATTTAGATTTGACACTGAAAATAATTCATACTATGAATAATAAACGTTAAAAATCATTTCCTTTGGCGGAATCGCCAGCAGTCTTACCAATCGTCTTGAGGCCTCGGCTTCTTGGTTATCAGGTGCTGTGGTTTCCACTGACCTGGTTACTGCCCGTCGACTTATTGATACCGCCACTGGTATCGGCAATCAGATATCCGCAACTCTGCGGCTAGTCATTACTGGTGGTCGTTGCACAGACTGTTGCGGTCGCGGTCACGGCGCTTCCCGGACTTCATCCCATGGTGTCGATGCAACCCGAGACCTCAAAGATCGAATCTGGCGAACGGAATACGGAAGGAGAACGTTTATTGGCTCGACAAGAAGATGTGGAACTCATATTCCGCATTATGCGCAAGTGCCGGCCGATGGCGATGGAACACGTTTCCATCAGCCGACGCGGTGAAGTGGCGGTGATGCGACAGCTGACCGATGGTGCGCAACTGACGCCAAGCAAGCTTGCCGAAAACACTGGCAATACGCCTGGTCGAATCTCTGCAATCCTCAGCGCCCTGGAGCGCAAAGGCTGGATTGTGCGTACAATCGATCCAAGCAATCGCCGCAGGGTGCTGGTGTCGCTCACCGATTCCGGAACAGAAGCCATCGAAGAGCATCGCAAGATGATTGATGCGTGCACAGCATGGGTATTCGACCACATGGGTGATGAAGATACCGAGCGCTTCTTGCAGTTGCTTGCAGAATTCATGTCGTATCTGAGCCTGCTGCGGCCATGCAAACCATTCCCCGAAGAAAAAGACGTGGCTGCGCTTTTTGCACAGCGGTATCAGGAATTCATAACAGAGGGGAGCGCGCAATCCTCCGCGGCGTCTTCGGCAACCGCGGCCGGCTCAACATCCAAGGCTTCTTCGGAATCCAAACCATCCCCGACTTTTGCAGCATCCTCGGAATCTGTGGCACCCGCAGAAACGACAACAACTGCAGCTGAACCAGTGGTCGAATCCGACGATCAGAAAGGCAACGAATCGTGATCAAAATTTGCAAATACCTCTCGAAATCCGAGTGGTTCCAACTATTCCTAGGATTGATATTCATTGTGGCGGGCGTCTACCTGCAGCTCAAGCTTCCCGATTACATGGCAGACATCACGACGCTTGTGGAAACCCCTGGCAGCAAAATGCATGATGTGTGGGTTGCCGGCGGCAAGATGCTCGGCGTTGCATTCGCAGCAATGATCACCACGGTGGCGGTGGGATTCATCACGGCACGCGTGGCGGCGTCATTCACACAGAGGCTGCGCTCGCTTGAATTCCGCCGCGTGGAATCCTTCGGGCTTGAAGAAATCGGCAAATTCTCGACCGCCAGCCTCATCACGCGATCAACCAACGACGTGACGCAAATCCAGCAGTTCATCACCATGGGTTTGCTGATGCTCGTGCAATCACCGATCATGGCGGTATGGGCAATCGTCAAGATTGCCGGTAAGGGCGTTGACTGGTCCATCGCCACCGCGGTCTCGACCGTGCTTGTGCTGGGAGCGGTGGGAATCATCATGGTCAAGGTCATGCCGAAATTCCGCAGCATGCAGACGCTCACCGACAACATCAACCGTGTTGCCCGCGAAAACCTCACCGGTTTGCGAGTGGTGCGTGCATACAATGCCGAGAACTACCAGCAGAAGAAATTCGACAAAGCCAATGACGACCTCACCAACACGCAGCTGTATACGAACCGCGCAATGTCCATCATGATGCCATTGATGAACACGGTGATGAATGGCCTGACGCTGGCGATTTATTGGATCGGCGCGTATCTCATCGATGCTGCGGGGCTCATGGACAAGCTCACGCTTTTCTCGAACATGGTTGTGTTCTCCAGCTACGCAATCCAGATCATCATGAGCTTCCTGATGATGAGCATGGTGTTCGTGCTGTGGCCACGTGCTGACGTTTCCGCCAAGCGAATCCTGGAGGTGCTCGACACCACGCCGCGCATCACGGACGGCGCTCGCCGCGATGGTGTGAACGATGCTAGTGGCGAACCGATTCGCGGGCAGGTGGAATTCCGCGACGTGAGCTTTGCGTATCCGGATTCCCGCGAACCAATGCTCGAGCACGTGAGCTTCACTGCGCAGAAGGGCCAGACCGTGGCTTTCATTGGTTCCACCGGTTCCGGCAAGACCACGTTGGTGAACCTGGTGCCGCGTATGTATGACGTGACCGATGGCGCTGTGCTGGTGGACGGCGTGGATGTGCGCGATTACGACGTGCAGTCGCTGCGCGACAAAATCGGTTATGTGCCGCAGCAGGCGGTGATGTTCAAGGGCACGGTTGCCTCGAATGTCGCGTTCGGCGACCGAAGCCAGAACGGCAAGACGATCGCGGGCGAGAGGGCGAGCGATGTCAAGCTCATTGATACCTCCACTGCGCAAGGTCTGAAGGAAGTCCAGAAGATGCGCATGTCGGCCGCCTCTGCCAGGGCGCTGACCGATGCGCAAATGGATGATGTGCGCCAGGCGGTCGACGTTGCACAGGCAGATGATTTTGTCACGCGCATGGATGGTACGTACGACGCTTCCATCGCCCAAGGCGGCACGAATATTTCCGGAGGTCAGAAGCAGCGTCTGTCCATCGCACGCGCAGTATGGCGTCATCCCGAGATTCTTGTTTTCGATGATTCGTTCTCGGCGCTTGATTTCCAGACCGACCATGATGTGCGCCAGGCTTTGGCGAAGCAGGCTCATGATTCCACGAAGCTCATTGTCGCCCAGCGAATCGGCACCATCATGGATGCCGACCAGATCGTTGTGCTTGATCAAGGTCGAGTGGTTGGCAAGGGCACGCATAAGGAACTGTTGAAGAACTGCGATGTGTACCGTCAGATCGCTGAGAGTCAGCTGACGGAAGCCGAACTCGCGTCCTGAGTGTGTGGACGCTCTCGCGAAATATCGCGAACATGTGAAAGGAACGTTGGAAATGTCTGAAACTCAATCTCAGTCAAGGTCGCAATCGCGGCCGATGCCCCGAGGGACACGTCGTCCTGGTGGGCATGGGCCCATGCGCGGGGGAGTGGTGGAGAAGCCGCAGGATTTCAAAGCCACGATGAACAAACTCATCGCCTACTGCAAGAAGTATGTACCTGCGGTGGTGGTGGCTGTGGTGCTCGGCGCTGTCGGCACCGTGTGCCAGATCATTGGTCCGAACAAAATCAAAGACATCACGAACGAAATCGTCAACGGCCTGCCCGCCATCGTGGAAGGCAAGCCGGTGCTTCGAAGCATTGATTTCGCCGCTGTGAATCGTATCGCCTTCACGCTGATTGCGCTCTATGCGGGTTACGCGCTGCTTAGCTATATGCAGAGCTGGATCATGGCGACTGTCAGCCAGAAAGCCGCTCAGTCGCTGCGCGATGATGTGTCGAAGAAAATCAATAGGTTGCCGCTTCGCTACTTCGACAACACAAGCAATGGCGATGTGCTGAGTCTCATCACCAATGATGTGGATGCCATTGGCCAGACGCTTGGTCAGTCGCTGGGCGCTTTGGTCACGTCGGTCACGCTGTTCATTGGCGCGCTCATCATGATGTTCGCCAACAATGTCACGATGACCCTCACCGCAATCGGCGTGAGCGTCATCGGCATGATTCTGATGTCAGTGATCATGATGGTGTCGCAGAAGTACTTCACGCAGCAGCAGGTCGCCCTCGGCCAGACCAACGGTCACGTGGAAGAAATGTATGCCGGACACGTGATCGTCAAGGCGTATTCCGGTGAGGCTGATTCAATCAGGCAGTTTGAGAAATACAACGACAGCCTGTATCAGTCGGGATGGAAGTCCCAGTTCCTGTCGGGCCTGATGATGCCTCTCATGACGTTCATCGGCAACCTGGGTTACGTGGCGGTGTGCGTTGTCGGCGCTGCCTTGGCGATGGATGGCAAAATCGAGTTCGGTGTGATCGTGGCGTTCATGATGTACATCCGACTGTTCACGCAGCCCCTTGCACAGTTCGCGCAGGCATTGCAAAATCTGCAGCGTTGCGCGGCTGCGTCGGAACGCGTCTTCGGCTTCTTGGAGCAGCAGGAGATGAGCACCGACGCCCAGGGAACTTTCGCTCAGAAGCGCGCTGAAATCGAGGCCGCAGCAGGCCATGCGCATGAGAGCGATGCGTTGGGTGATCGTGCGCGCGGCGATGTCGACTTCGACCATGTGGACTTCAGCTATAAGCCTGGCAAGCCCATCATTCGCGATTTCACCGCCCATGCATCTGCGGGGCAGAAGATCGCTCTTGTGGGGCCGACTGGCGCTGGCAAGACGACGATGGTGAATTTGCTCATGCGTTTCTATGAGCTCGATGGAGGTCAGATTCGCATCGATGGTGTGCCGACCACTGAGATTCCGCGGAGCGAAGTGCATAAGCAATTCGCCATGGTGCTTCAAGACACCTGGGTGTTCCAAGGCACGGTCAAAGAAAACGTCATCTACGACAAGCAAGGCGTGACCGACGAGCAGGTGCGCAATGCCTGCAAGGCAGTGGGCCTTGATAAGTTCATCGAATCTCTGCCCAATGGATATGACACTGTGCTGGATGACAAGGCTGCCTTGTCGGCCGGGCAGAAGCAGTTGTTGACCATTGCCCGAGCGATGGTGCAGGATGCGCCGATTCTGATTCTCGACGAGGCTACCTCATCTGTTGATACTCGCACCGAGGAGCTTATCCAGATTGCTATGGATAAGCTCTCGCAGGGGCGTACCAGCATCGTGATTGCTCACCGGCTCAGCACGATTCGCAATGCTGACCAGATTCTTGTGATGAATCACGGCGAGATCATCGAGCGTGGTACGCACGAGCAGCTGCTTGATGCTAATGGGTTCTATGCGAACCTGTATAACAGCCAGTTCGCGTCTCTCGTGGCGTGATGCCTGGTTCAGCGTTTGCTGGCGCTCGCTGAGATGTGCTCGGCGAGTCAGCTGACGCTAACGCGGCTGGTGCGTTGCTCGCGCGGGCGGTGCCGGTATGGGCTGCTTGCCGGCAGTGTCAGCCTGGGCGTTGCCTGGCATGGGCGGCGGTGTCACCTTCCGGGGTGATGCCGCCGCCCTTTTGCATTCTTGGGGAAGAACCGGTGTTTCCGTGAAACATTGGAAAATGTGAAGGCGCGGGGTGAGAGGGGTGCGTGGGTAAAGATGAGATGTTTCACGTGAAACATTGGACACTGGGTGTGAGATGCGAGGGTGTGGAGTGAAATCCTGGCGAAGATGGGGCAGAGGAGTGGCGGCCAACAATGAGAGGTTTCACGTGAAACATTGGTGACCAAGGAAGGGGCATGTCGAAGGCGTGGAGCGTCAAGGTCAAAACGAAGTAGCGCGATCGAGATGGGTGGGGCTGTGGTGTGAGCTTCAAGAGTGAGCGATGTTTCACGTGAAACATTGGACGCTGGATGTGGGATGTGGGATGTGGGATGTGGGATGTGGGATGTGGGATGTGGGATGTGAGCGGCGGCTGGGGATGAAATCCTGTCGACGATGGGGCAGAGGAATGGAGGTCAACAATAAGATGTTTCACGTGAAACATTGACGATCGGGCAGAGCTATCGAAGGTTTTTGTGACAGTCGTTTATAACGAGGGGGAGGGCTTCTAGCGGGGTTGAGTAGAACGGTGGTGTTGGCTTCGATAACAGGCGATGTTCGCATGAGATATCAGCTGATGGGAGTGCGGATGGGGCTGCGGTAATGTGGGATTGCATAAAGATAGGCTGGGGTAATGTCGCGTTATTCGGCAGTGCTGTTTCTTCGTCGAAAGTGCTGTGGCTTGGATTGGCGCGGGGAATAGCGGGGAAAGATAGTCCTGATATTTGATCCCAGCGATGTTTCACGTGAAACATCGCTGAAGGAGACCTCTATCTTTGCTTGCGGTGCGTGATATCAGGAAGGCTGTTGGCGTAAAGATGCCCGTGAAGCGGCAGCCTATCGGGAAGGCATGTCGCGTGCGTTTTATGCAGCAGCTCTCGACGTTGGGGAAGTTGATTACACGTCGATGTTTCACGTGAAACATTGCCGAATGTCGCGCCTATCGTTGCTTGCGATGTTGATCACCGTGATAGTTTGTGACGCTGTGATTCATGATGCGTCAGCGGCTGAGCGGTGTTCCGTGTACTTTTCGTGTTGCATTCTTCGGCGTTGGGGGTGGATTACACATCGATGTTTCGCGTGAAACATCGGAGGAATTGGCGCGCGTAATAAGGGATATGCGGATTGCGGGAAGCAGGCGTGCCGGGGTGAGATCCGACCTTTACGCGGTGATGTTTCACGTGAAACATCACGAATTGTTGTGGGAATGAAGCAGGGAAGCATTTCTGCAAGGTGGTTATCCGCAGGATGCTTATCCAGAGGTGGTTGCTGTGGTGGTCGGACATCGCATCGGATAGTGCACAAAAGCAGAATGCAAAAGTGGCGATGTTTCACGTGAAACATTGGAGGAATTGGCGCGCGTAATAGGAAATATGGAGATCGCGGGAAGCGGACGTGCCTAGGTGCTGTTGTGGGAATGAAGCCTGGGGAGCATTTCTGCAAGGTGGTTATCTGCAGGGTGGTTATCTGCCAGGTGGTCGCTGGGTGGTGGTCGGACATCGCATCGGATAGTGCACAAAAGCAGAATGCAAAAGTGGCGATGTTTCACGTGAAACATTGGAGGAATTGGTGCGCGTAATAGGGAATATGAGGATTGTGGGAAGTGGAGGTGCCTAGGTGTTGGTGTGAGTTCTGATCTTTGGCGCTCTGATCTTTAGCGCCGTGATGTTTCACGTGAAACATCATGAGCTGCTGTGGGAGTGAAGTCCGGGAAGCATTTCTGTGAGGTGGTTATTGTGATTGTCGGCTATCAGATAGTGCACAAAAGCAGAATGCAACAGTGGCGATGTTTCACGTGAAACATCGCCACTGTGTAGTTACTGTGTAGTTGTTTTGTGGTCACTGCATAACAAGCGTCACAGGGATTCAAGCCAATCTTGGGCATCGAGGGCGGCGCGGCATCCCATTCCTGCAGCTGAAATGGCTTGCTGGTAAATCGGATCGACGACATCACCTGCTGCGAAGACGCCAGGCAACGAAGTACGGGTTGAAGCGCCATCCACAGTGATATAGCCGTGTGAATCGGTATTAACCACACCATTAAGGAAGGCGGAATTGGGCTCGGTTCCAATGGCTACAAAAATGCCGTTGGCTGCAAGTTCACGTGTGTTTTCCGAATCCACCCGTTCCAATGTGATGCTTGTAGCTGCCGTGCCGTCACCATTGATTTGCTTTGTGACACTGCTCCATTCCACAGAAATCTTTGGATTCGCCATCACCTTATCGACAAGGGATTGGGAAGCTCTGAATGCATCGCGGCGATGCACAATCGTGACATGGGAGCCAAACTTCGCCAAAAACAGCGCTTCGGTAAGTGCGGAGTCTCCACCGCCGATGACGGCGATCGGCTTGTCTTTGAAGAAGAATCCATCGCAGGTCGCGCAGTAGCTCACACCATGCCCGGAATATTCCTTTTCACCTGGTACGCCAAGCGTGCGATGATGCGAACCAGTGCTCACAATCACCGCCTTGCTGCGATGAGCGGCGCCAGTGCTGGTGTTGATTATGAAGCTGTCAGGAGTTGAGTTTGAGCCAGAATCAGAATCACGCGCCAACGTTGTCACATCGACGTTTTCGATGGTGGCTCCAAAACGGAGAGCCTGTTGTTTCATGCGATCCATGAGTTCAGGTCCTTGGATGCCATCGGGAAAACCTGGGAAGTTCTCGACTTCAGTGGTTGTGGTGAGCTGGCCTCCAGGTGAGAGCTCCCCGCCAAAAATATGCGGTCGATAACCAGCGCGTCCCAGATAAATGGCAGCGGTGTAGCCTGCAGGACCGGAACCTATGATAACGACATCATACGTTTCGTTCGCTTGAGAAGGCGTCTGAGGAGACACCGAGGCGGATGCCTGAGAAGCGTCTCGAGCAGGTGAAGTCAAGGAAAGTCCCGTCGTGGCGAGACTAACGCCCTGAGCGGGTTTGAATGATATCCGTTGGCTGTTTGCGCCTGAGAGCGAGATGCCTGATTGACTGTGAGAAGCGAACAGATTGCCAGCCATATGACCTCCGGGACGATTGTTTGCTTCATTATTGCATACCGTGTTGCGCTCACAGAGGAACCGTTGTCATTGTGGGGTCTTGTGACCGGTGTCTGAGCGGTCACCCTCAGAAAGTGTTGAGGGTACTGTACGGACTGCACGTGGCGCCCTGAGTTTTTCATCGAGAATTGGAGATTCGGGTACTGGCATCTCGGTGCATGAAAGCCGTGGCGGGCAAGGATCCAAAGAATGCGCAGGGCTGCATAGGTACGAATGAAGAATCAGTCAACATGTAGTTTGAGGTATGGAAATCGTGTCAGTGAGGTATCCATGGAATGTGGATCAGGGTATCAGCAGTAGGGTAGACCGCCAGTCTGGTGCCAGTAAAGATAATTGTGGTGGATTCCCATGGAATGTAGATTGAAGTATCGGATGCTAGGCAGTCAGACAGCTGAGTATCGCGGCGGATGAATGTGCCGAGTTTCCTTGGGTGTGGTTTGAAGTATCGGGGCTCGACGGTACGGTGTTGGCGCAGGAAGTCCTAGCGGTTTCCCATAGGATGGTGTTTGAAGTATCAGATGCTGAATCACTGGATTTCGTGGGTCTGCGGCACGGCGTAGCGCCAACACGTCCATAAACACTGGCGCCCATACCGTTAACTACAGTATGGGCGCCAGTGTTTGTTGATACCGCGATATACAAATCGCGTTACATTTACATCAGTATGCGGTCACATTGTTGATACGCAGCGTACCATTCGTAGGCATATCGGAGCTATTGACCCAGATGACGAACTTCGACATATTGGTTGTCTTCGTAAGCGTCACCGTGGTGGTGCCGCTGGAATCGAATGATGCGCTTCCCACAGCCGCGCCGTTTTGCGGATTGCTGGCGTCGGAATTTGCGTAAATCGAGAGCGTGCCGCCTGAAGAAGGCGATGAAATGACGATGCGCGAAACCGGCTCCTCTTGCGAGAGCGTCACAGGGAACGCATATCCCTTCAAACCATTGGGATTGCTCACGAAATTAATGCTCGTGACGGTGTAAGGCGTGGTATTGGTCGGACTGGGCGTGGCGCTGGATGATGATGCGCTGCTGCTCGACGAGGATTCCGACTCAGTGGCAGTTGATGACGTGGCGGCCGCCAGATCAGAAGGCCACGTGGAGTGGTCGTTCTTGTTGAGCAGAATGTTTTGGAACGCACCAGAAATCGCCGATACCGTCAACGCCACAATAAGCACCAGCACGATAATGAGTGAGATGATTGCGACGCGACGTCCTCCTTTGTGTTCTTTCTTGGCCGCAACACTCGTGTAGGTATCGGTATTGCCGTAATCATCGGATTTCGCCGCGTAGGCAGGTTCCGCAGGTTTGAAGCTCGGTGGGGTCGCAGTATGGCGACGGTGGTAATGCTGTTCCTTGTATTCCGCGGTATTGCGCTCCAAGTTGGCAAGCGAACGGTTCGGTACCGTGGGCATGACAGCCATGGGTTGCGTGGTGGGAATCACCGAAGGACGCACATCGCCTCCGGCTTGTGCGTCAGCGTGAGACCCCCCGCGCGAGCTGCCCTGCGAACCAGCCGATGCTGCTTGGGCTTGCAGTGATTGTTGTGCCTGACGTCCAGGAATTGCCACCGTGGGCATTTCATTGACTTGTGACGATGCGGTTGGCGCCGAACCACCTGCACTGGAAGTACCAGCGTTGGCATGAGCGCGCGCTGCATCCACCGCTGCCGCGAGGCTGGAAGCTGCGGATGTTGAACCGTTTGCCGCTTGTTCCTGCTGGTGCGCCGCGCTGGCATGCGCAGGCTGATGCTTGGAGAAACTCGTCGGATCGGGCTGGGAAGCCATGATGCCGTTCCCAGGAATCGCCATCGTGTTTGCGTTGGCGTCGCGCAGAGGATTCTGATCGCCACTCACAAGGCTTGGCGCCACGATGGTGGTGGCGTTACGCAGAGAAGCCCTGTCCAATGCAAGCGTAGGTTTGTCGGAATCGGCAAATCCGGAATCGCTGGAACCGCTGCCCAGCACTTGGGTGGCAGCATCAGCGGCGGGAACGCCTTGTGCAGTGTTCCGGGCGGCGCCGAGCTGGTGCACGGCATCGGCGTTTTGTGTGCCCACGGATGGAATTGCACTGTTGTTGAGAGCCGGGGAATCATCGGATGTCGCGAATTCACCGGTGGGGAACGGAATGGGTTCCAATCCGCTTGCATTAAGAATGTCGGCGGCGGGATTACGGGACATGCTGATGCTGGAATCGCTCATCGTGTCGCTGCCAATGGAGAAAGCGTCATACATGGCGGTGTCGCTCGCCGGCAGATTCTCCACTTGGTCGGGTTGGAAGAGATTGTTGCCGTTCCAACCGCTCTTCCTGTTGGGGTTAGGGTGCTTCGTGGCGTCAAATGTCAGGAGGGACTTGGGCACGGGCGCCAAGTCCGAACGGGCGATCGTGGCGATCGTGGCATCCTGAATGGATTCAGACACACCGGATTCAGGCAGCAGCAAATCCTTGGAGGTCAACGCCGACGCCGGCTTCCAAGGCCCCAGCAATGCCAGGAATTCATCGGTGGTCACGACGGGCACGTTAGGAGTGGGGTCGGAATCATCCTGCAAACCCAGCGTGCGCATGCACAGGATGCGGAATTCGTCAGGAATGGCGATGCGCGCTGCATCCAACGTGGATGTGGATGTGGTCTGGCCGGGGATGTAAGGCATGCGGGTGATCATCTGATACAGCAGCATGCCCAGCTGTCGCAGCACTGTCGCCTGCGAGCTGAGCATGATGTCGTGAGCAGACAATCCAAGATACGGATGTGAGAAAAGCGGGGATACCGGCAGGTCGGCGAGGGTAATGGCATTACGGCCCACGCGCACGAATTCCGCAAGCAAACGGCGGTGTTGGAATCCCGCGTTCTGCAATTCCACAGCAGCGGTAGCGGTTTCGCCGATGACAGTGCGCATGGCGTCTACGCTTACCGGAGCATCAGTGGCGAGATAATCCGACAGCGACACGCCATCGTCAATGTCGGTGACGACGACGCACACATCGTCTTCGGCATGCAGATGCTGCACTTTTGTGAAATGACGATTGCGGGACGCGCCAAGCCATGACGCCAGGTTTTGGACCTGATCGGATGTAGAGATTTGGTTGGTGATGAAAAGCTGGCAATCCTGAGCCAGCACCCGGTCATGGGCATGCCATGCGGTCAGGCCAGGCTTATCGAGCAAAAGAGAGACAAGCGTGTAGCGGCTGAGCAGCGTGTTTCCGATGTTGAAAATCATGTTCCATCACTTTTCGACAGTATGGGTGCTGTCGCCATTCTAGCTAAGAGAGTGTGATTTCAGATAGTATTCTATGATACTGTCTGAATCTTGACCTCCGCCGAAGCATCCCGTTCATGCGGTTTGCCTCGGCGTGGGGCAGCCCCACTCGTTTGGGCGTCGCCCACATGGTGTTCGCCATGATGGGCGCATCGGTCCGCATGTTCTTGGTTGAGCATGCGGACGATTTCCTGCTTGCGGATGGAACGCCAGCCATCCCTCCGGGAACGTCTCGAAAGGATGTTGCGGCTCGCGTTGATATCCGCGTGCAGGGTCGTTCCGCAGCATTCGCAGCGGAACAAGTCTCTAGTTTGCCTATTGTTCCTAGCCGTATACCCGCAGCGGGAGCATTCCTGGCTGGTGTAGGCCGGGTTGACCTCGGCCACGGCGATGCCATCGAGCTCCTGAAGGCGTTTCAGCTTCGCGGAGACCGCCGCCCTGCCGGTCCGGGTGAGCAGCCGGTTCATCCGGTGGCTGAGGCCCTGGCTGCGGAAATCCAGTCGTTCCACGACGATTTCCTTGACCCGTTCACGGCCCAGCTTGTTGAACAACCGGCCTATCTCGTTGCGGTAGTGGGCCCGTATGCGCCGTTGCAGGTTGCGGTATCTTCTCGACCTGGACGGCTTGATGCCGCTTTTCTGCAACGCCCGGGTCAGTTCGGTGAGTTCCGCGTCGCGTTGTTTCAGCCAGTCGGACATCCGCGTGCCCAGCAATCGTCCGTCGGACAGGGCGAACATGCAATCCATGCCCCAGTCCAAGCCCAACGTCTCGCCTTGCGTGCGCGCTTTCGCCTTTGGCAGGGTGGTTATCAGCCTGCCGCTGGGGTTGCCTTCCGGGTCGAAGCGGATGGTCAGGTGGTTGGACAGCGTCTCGTCGTTGGCGAACAGGTTCCCGTCCAGCTTGCGGTCCGCGACTATCGGCACACGTATCGGCTTGCCGGACTCCAAGGTGGACACGACCGCCCACCGTTCGCATTTGGTGTTCCTCGCATCCTCCACACGGGCTATCTTCCCGTCCATGTCCATGACGCGGCATTTCGACAGGTCGGGCATCCGGTGCCGTTTGCGCAAATGCTTCATCAGCCGACGCGCCATGTGATGAGCCTCGTCATCCACATGCTCATACCATGCGTACCGCAGGTTGATGGAATGCAGCTCGTGCTTGAGCGCGTCATCCAGCGTGGACGAGGCGACGATGCCGCGGAAATCGTTCTGACGGTTCGTCAGCCATGAGTCCAACGCGGCCTTCGCCTGCCGCGACACGGAATCCCATTGCCTTTGCGACAGGCAGGAGGGGAAGGATTTCGCATTCTGCCAAGTGGACAGGCATCCGTCCTCGAACAGTTCGCGGATCCACCGGTCCAGGGAATAAGCCAGTCCCCAGCGCCACACCGGAAGCAACCGGAGCAGTTTCTTAAGTTTGCCTTGATTCATAGGCAAGGCCACTCCATAGGACTTATGCGCCACGCCGGTCTTCATCCCGCGACGGCATCTACTCGTCGGCATCGTCGCCCTCCACCATCGCGGCCATGGCGCGTGCGCGCTTGGACCCACGCCGGCCATACAGGCGCGCGCTGAACGAGTGGATTACCGACACGAAGTCCCGGATCAGGTCGGCGCGGTCGCCGGAGGCTTCGTCCGCCACGACTATCCGCCGCCCCTCGCGTTCGACGAACAGGCGGAACCACTCGAACCCGAACCGGGTGAGACGGTCCTTGCGCTCCACCACCAGCGTGCCCCAGTCGTCGCGCTTGAGCAATGCGGTGAGCTTGCGCCTACCGTCGTCCAACCCGGAACCCACCTCGGCCACCGAGGCCACGACCCTGTAGCCGTTGGCGACGGCCCAGTCCTCCATGCGTTTGCGCTGGGCGGGCAGCTGGTCCTCGCGTTCCGACGGGTCGGAGACGCGGGCGTAGACGGCGGCATCATTGAGCTTCGCATGGATCTCGTCGGGCACGATGATGGTGCCCGACTCGTCCTGCCAAGCGCCAGGTATCTTCCCGGCCTTGAACCTATTCCACGCGGCACGGTATTGAATGCCATGCCTGGCCGCATACTCCGACAACTTCACGCTTCCACAATACTATAGAATACTATAAAAAGCCAGTAAACCAGAAACTAGTCGCTGGACTTTCCAAACCAAGCGTTTGGAGAAAACCTTTGCGATATTTTAACGTGTGGCAGGGCCGAAGGGCAGCGGGACTGACGTGTGGCGGGACTGACGGGCAGCGGGACTGGAGGCGTCATGAAGCGGATTCATTGCGCGGATCGCCGGAGTGCTCATTATGCGGGTCACCGGAATCTTGGGTAGAAGAATTCTTGAGATGCACATCGGTGGAGGCATGGCGCGCAACATCATCGAATTGATACGGCAAGGGTTTGGGCGTCTGCGCATGCGGCACATCGAGGCGCGGCACGGTGAGCTTGGAATTATTCGTGGCTTGCGGCGCCCGCGTCAGGATTTTATGCAGTTCCACGGATTCCGTGTCGGCGGGACCGGCTGCTCGTGGGAAGTATGACGCGTTGTGCGGCGCAGGCGTGGGCTCGTGCGTGGAGGCGGACATGGGTGCTGGTGCAGGCGCAGCAGACTCAGTGGGCGCAGCGGGTATCGCAGGCATGGGCGGTACCGTGGGCGTTTGGGGTTTGTGCGGCATGACGGACCTTGCAATGCCCGCTGGAGCGCCGTTAACCGCGGCGTTGCTGGACGCTGCCTTGCCAGCAGTCACGGTGCTGTTGGTCGCGACGCTGGTGACCGCGCCATTGTCATCTGCTGCATTGCCCGCCGCTGCATTGTCCGGCACAATGGATTCCCTCGTCGCCCAAATGGGAGTCCTGCCGAATTCATCGGCGTCTGGACGACTCACCGGACGCGCGGGACGCAGGGAATGCGTCGCCTGCGGCGTCTGGTTCCCCTGTTGGACCGATTGGTCTTGCGCATCCAGACGAGCGCGAGATTCCTTCTGCTGTGATTGCTGCAATTCCATGGGGTCCAGGGGATGACGGTCCGCAGGATGACGCTGCTTGCGTTTGCGGGGCTTGAATTGCGCAGGCGCCGAGGAGGAATGCTGGTCGTCGGATTCTGGCAAATCCAGAATGATGTCAAGGCCAGCAGCAGTGTCGTCGGGCACGAAAGGCGAGGGGGCGGCAGAAGAGACAACGCGAGGCCGGCGCTGCCGAGGCGCAGAAGCCATGGCGGCTGCACCAGCGGCAGAGGAGCGTGCAGATCGCGGAGCAGTGCGTGAAGTGGTGCGGGGACGCGGATTATGTGAATGCGCATCCTGGCTGCTTCCATCATCCGCCCGAGCGTCGTGCGAATCCGGGGATTGCGAATCCAGAGAATGCACATCCGAGGAATCCAAATCGGCCGCGGATGAATTCTGCTCGTCTTGATTCGTCATGCCTTCGTTCGCGACATCGTTCATCGGACGGCGAAGCACTTTGGCCAGCATGCGCTGCACCATGCCGCGCACGACGGCAACCTCCGGGGTGTGCAGGGCGGAGAGCGTGCCGAAATACGTGCCGCCAGCCGCTGCCGTGATGACGAGAGCTTGCACAATCGCCACACCCCAGCGCGTGCCCATGGATTCGATGCCGAGCACGTTCCAGCCCACGAGGGCGAACAGTTTGTTGATTACGAGGCCCACGACCGTTGCAATCAACATGGCAGTGAGGGTATGGGCTGCGGTGCGGGCAATGCGTCGGTCGTCAAGGCCCTGCGAGAAGTGACGATGCACCAAGTAGTAGATGATGGGCATCATCACAATGTTGCCTAGGGCGACCCCGCAGCACACCACCGTCACCCAATCGCGAGGCGGGAACAGGTGGATGCCGCTCAAAACAATAACGACCTGCACTGCGTTTTGCGCCAATGTGTACCAGAACGGCGTGCGTCCGTCCTTGAACGCATAGAACGTGCGTTCCAGCACGAGGACTGCGCTTGTCGGCACGTTCGCCACGCACATCACCATGAGCGGCACGCGCATGAGGTTCACCTCGTTGGGCTGCACGGAAGGCAGCAGGGCGGTGGTGATTTGCACAGGCTCCACCAGATAGGCAACCGTGAAGAATGCGATGATGAGGGTGAGGTTGCACAGGGTGGATGACAGTTCGTCGCGGGCGCTGGCATAGTCGCCGTCCGCAATGTATTCCGACATGCGGGGGAACATTGCTGTGGCGATGGAGACGGCGAACAGCGAGTAAGGCAGGATGAACAGCGTGAACGCATTCTGGTACGTGCTGTTGCCCGCGATTCCGTAGGGGTCGCCGCCTTGCAGCGGTGCGCCGTTCGTCACACGCGACGTGACGATGCCGACCAGTTGGTTGACGAGCACGATTCCCAAGCTCCAGATGGCCACCGAGCTCATGGAACGCAGACCGATGCCGTGAAGTCCGAGGCGAGGATGCCAATGGTATCCGGATTTGAGCAGCGGTATGAACAGCACGAGGGCTTGGAAAGCCACGCCGAGCGTCCACGACCCCGCCAGGAGGGCGGTTTTATCCGCCGTCCAGAAATCAAGGGACTGGTGCGAAGCGTTGCCATACAAGGCGATGAAAACGATGAAACCGATGCAGCTGATAACGTTGGCGCCGGTGGAACTCCATGCATAGGCGCCGAATTGGTTCTTCGCCGCAAGCACCTGGCCAAGCACCGTATACAGGCCGTAGAAGAAGATTTGCGGCATGCACCAGAGCGTGAACGAATTGGCGAGCGAACGTTGAGCGGCATTCCAACTGGAATCCAGATAAAGGTTGGTGAACAGCGTGGAGCACGCCATCATGATGCCGGTCACCGCCACAAGTATCACCACAGAGAGCGTAATGAGCTTGTTGAGCTGATCTTCGGCGTCCTTTTGCTTGAGGCTGCGCACGATTTGCGGCACGAGCACGGCGTTGAACACGCCGCCGGAAAGGATGGTGAACAGCACTTGGGGAATCGTGGAACCGGTCTGGTATGCATTTGCCGCAATGCCGGTGGTACCGACGGCGGCAGCGAGCAGAATGGTGCGTACCTGCCCTGTGAGGCGCGAGGCAAGCGTACCCATCGCCATGATGGCGGAATTGCGCCCAACTGATGCGCTCATGCGTCTGCACCTTTCTCCGCGTCGTGTGTCTCGTTGCTGTTGCTGTCAGCGTTGCCACCGGTATTGTTGCTGCCGTCGCCGTTGCTGCCACCGCTGCCGCTGGTGCCGCCGCTTGTGGTGGCTGGGCTGCTGACGGCCTCTTCGGATTGAAGGGGCTTGCGATGGAACTGCCGCCACAAGCCTCCGACGGCAAGGATCGCAGCGATGGCGATGATTGCATTGCCCAAGGCGTCGTTGAGACGCAGTGAATTGGACACGTTGACGATGATGCTGCCGCCAACGGCATCGCCATGGCAATCCTGCAGTTGCAAATCCACATAAGTGGAGCCGCTGGAATATGCCTGCAGTGTGAGGGTGACCTGTTGCTCGCTGTGGGCAGGGATCGTGACGGAATCCGTGCCAGACGCCGCGAGGCTGGCCGCGCCGGAACGGGCGCTGACGGAAACCTGCACGTCGAACGGCGCGTTGTTGGTAATCGTCACCGGCAGGCTTGCGGTGGAGCTCATCATCACAACCGAGTTGGGCTGTTGCAGATGCACCAGTTTCAGCACGTTGTCGGCAAGCCCCATGGCGTCATTGACTGTGCCGCCGTTATCATTCAACGCTGCGTCGAGCGTGCGCACCGCGTATGCAGTGTGCAGGGCTTCCAACTGCGCCTGCCATAGGGTGGAGTCCAGATTGCCGCGACGGCCGGATTCCGTGGCGGTGGAGGACGGTGATGGGGCGGCGGATGCTGCGGAATTTGTGGAGGCGGCGGAACCTGTGGAGGTCGCGGAGGCCGCGGAGTTTGCGGAGGCGGCGGAACCTGTGGAAGTCGTGGAATCGGTGGCGTTCGCGCTGTTAGAGGAATCTTCGGAAGCCGAATTTCCAGAAGCCGAATCCGCCCCAGTGGCATCGTCGGTCGCCGATGGCGAACTGGATTCCGCTGCCGGCGACGAGGCTGATGCCGATGCAGACGTGGATGCCGTTGCTGAAGCCGAGGCGGACGCTGATGCGGTCGATGATGCGGCGGACGATGCGGACGATGACGCGGCGGAACCGGATGAATCCGATTCATCGGATGCAGCCAGCACCGATGTGAAGAAGCGCGTCAGCTCGGTGTGTGAAGAGGCAAGGGATTGCGCTGCGGCGAGGGTGCTATCGCTGGTTTCGGGGCTGATGCCGGAATCCGCAGGCACAATGGCGTCATTCTGCGCGTTTTGCGCCGCATTGATGAGCGTGTCGAAGGAATCCCAAGACACCCAGTGGGCTGATTCGAGTGAGCTCAGCACAGTGTCCAGGTCCGAGCAGTTGCTTGACGGGTCAATGGCGATGAAAAGCCGGGAATACGCCTCAGAATTGGAGTCACTGACCTGTGTGACGCTCCCCAGCGATGTTTGCGCAATGATGCGGCTGATGCGTCCTGCTGTGCTGTTTTCCGCCGTGGCTGCACTGGAACTGGCATTGCCGCTTGTCAGAGAGGAGAGCGTGGATTCGGCATTGAGTATGCCTACGGAACCCTGGTCGGTGATGGTGTGAGTGACGGCGTGGTATGTGCTGGTGGCAGTGCCTGTATTGCCGTGCAACGACACGACGGTGGTGTAACCCGCTTGCTGCGCTGCGGTGAGGGCGGCGGCCGTCCAATTGCCTTTGCCCTGCCATGCCACGAAACGTGAGGTTCGTGACGCGGCTTGGGGGGAGGTTGCTGAAGAAGATGCCGTTGCGATGGAGGAGGCTTGCGCCTCGGAGAGACTATTGGTCGTGATGCCTGCCGCACCCCAATCCGCGTCGCTTTGTGCATACACAGTGAAGTCGGCGTCTGCTGGCGGCAGCAGGGAAGTGGCAACTGCCGATCCTGCGAGGGCACTGAGGCAATAGGGGTCGGCGACAAGCGAGAGGAAGCTGTGGGATGGCGCCGCTTCCACCGCTGCCTGAGCGCCTGTGGCGAGATTGGCGGAAATAACCGACGCGACCATCCGGTTGATGCCACCTGTCTGCGATGGCTGTGTTGTCTGCGATGGCTGTGTTGCGGCTGCGGAACCGCTGCTGGCGTTGTTGGGCTCTTTTTGCATCAGCACGTCATTGAGCTTGCTGGTGTCGGTGGTCCATGATTTCGCCACGACCGGGGCGGCGATCGTCACATGCGTATTGGTGCGGGAATCAGTGGAACTGCTGCCGTTGTCGAAAGTCACGAACGTGTGCTCGTCCACCTGCACCGCGCCATCGTCGGTTGTGTAACGCACAAGAATGGGGCGGGCTCCGAAACTGGAGATTTCGTTGAGTGGGAAATCATCAATGCTGCCGCTGGCAGACACCGATACGCTGCTCCCAGGCGGTATCGAAGAGACTTCCTGCCGGTCGATGACGCCGGACGCCCAGATGTCCAAGGAACCTTCCGCCCATTGCTGCATGTCGGACGTGGTGGAGAACGTCATGTCGGGATTCGTGCTCACGCGCAGCGTGCCCGTGGTGATAGCGGACTGGGAGTTGTTGGTGATGCTGACGGTGAGGGAATACGTGGATGATCCCGCGGAGCCGATGATGGGCGTCTGTGAGGAAATCGACATGCTGACGCTGTGGTCTGCTGAAGGTTCGTCGGCATATGCAATACCGTCCTGCGCACCCACAGAAGGTGGCAGGACGGTGAGCGTGCCGAGCGTTGCGATGAACATCACGAGGGCAAGGCAGCTAATCACAGCCGTAAACGGAAGGAGCTTGCGCTTCATTGTCGAAATTTTCGCTTTCTGGCGTACATAGAGGCGATGCGTCTTTCGTTAGGGTAGCTGAGGACCGAGTCCAATTCGTCGAAAGCCACCCATTTCACGTCTTCGGCCTCATGATCGGGGTCGCCTGCCACAGTGAGCTCGCCGCCGGTCATGCGCAGTGCAAAATGATGCACAAGCTTGTGGATGCGTTGCGTGGTGCCGGTGAACCAGTAGTCGATAGTGGCGATGGATTCGATCACTTCGCCGGAAATCCCGGTTTCTTCATGCACTTCACGCACTGCCGTCTGCTCGGGCGTTTCGCCCTTTTCTATATGCCCCTTCGGCAGACACCATTCCAAGTGTCCGGAACGGGAATGGCGGGCGATGACGGCGACACGCCCATGAGAGTCGAAGATAAGGCCGCCGGCGGAATATTCCCGCACCACAGGCAGTTCGTTGTGCACGCCCAAGGTCGCAAACGTCACATGGACCGTGCTTCGCCTTGCGCCTGCCATGACGGCAGGGGTGATGTGATGAGGCGCGCGATGGGCGCGCTGCCGAGGCTTTTTGCCGGTTGCGGCTCCCGGTGTGGGGGAAGCGGGCTTGGGAAGCTTCGCAGGAACGCCGGAATCGGTGGCAGAAGCGCTGGATTGCTGCCCTGCGGAGGCTGACGCGGACGCAGACGCGGAGGCGGCAGAAACGACACGCGCGGATGGCGCGGCGGGCTGCGGAGACTGCGAACTGTACAAAGGGCGCGGTCGGGCCTCCTCCTCATCGTCCTGCGATGAGGAGGCCTGAGTCGAGGCATACCTCGGCCATGAGTTGGCATGGCGAAGCATTCTCGCTACATCTCCCGGCGTTGTCATACTTCCTACTTTATCCAGAACTCGAGCAGGTGGGGTAACGGTAAGCTATGAGGAGCAAATATCGGAAGGATGAATGGCAGTGGATTTCGAAGTTTCCCCCGTGGCGATTGAACTGGGACGCATGTTCGCACAACACGGCTATGAGCTGTCTTTAGTAGGCGGGCCGGTGCGTGATTTGCTGTTGCACCGGCGCTCGCACGACTTGGATTTCTGCACATCGGCGCGTCCGGAGGAATTTGAACCGATCCTTCGGCGTTTCGGAGACGGTTTCTGGGACATGGGCCGCAAATTCGGCACGCTGGGAGCTGTCAAGCATCTTCCCGACGGACGTGACGTGAGCGTGGAAGTCACCACATACCGGTCTGACACCTACAATCCTGATTCCCGCAAGCCCGAGGTGAATTACGGGGACAGCCTGGAGGGCGACCTGTCGCGCCGCGATTTCACTGTCAATGCCATGGCGTTGAGGGTGCCGGATCTGGAATTCGTCGATCCGTTTGGCGGCGCGGGCGACATAGCCAAGAAAGTGCTGCGCACGCCTGTGTCTCCCCAACAGTCGTTTGATGACGATCCCCTGCGCATGATGCGCGCTGTGCGGTTCGTGGCGCAGTTGGGATTCCACATCGCCCCCGACACCGCCGAGGCTATCGAGCAGATGGCTGGACGCATCAGCATCGTGTCTGCCGAACGCGTGCGGGATGAATTGACGAAACTGCTGCTTTCGGCGAACCCTCGGGAAGGCCTTGAGGCGCTGGTGGATTCCGGCCTGGCGGATATTGTGCTGCCGGAATTGCCTGCGCTGCAATTGCAGATTGACGAAAATCATCGTCACAAAGACATCTTCGAACACACGATGATGGTGCTTGACCGTGCAATCGCCTTGGAAACAGACGCCGAAGGCCCGGTGCCTGCGCCGGATCTCGAACTGCGTCTGGCGGCAATCATGCATGATGTGGGCAAGCCGCGCACCCGGCGCTTTGAAAATGGCGGCAAGGTGAGCTTCTACCAGCACGACCTCGTGGGCGCTCGCATGACGCGCAAGAGGCTGAAGGCCCTGAAATTCGACCACCACATCGTGGAGGATGTGAGCGATTTGGTCGCCATGCACCTGCGGTTCCACGGCTATCTGGACGAGCGGTGGACGGATGCGGCGGTGCGTCGCTACGTAAAGGACACCGGCCACCTGTATGAACGGCTCAACCGTCTGACGCGCGCGGATGCCACGACCGCCAACAAACACAAGGAACACATGTTTTCCGCTGCGATGGATGACCTGGAGCAGCGTGTGTGCGAACTTAAGCAGAAAGAGGATTTTGACGCGATCCGTCCGGACCTGAATGGCGGGCAGATTATGCAGATCCTCGGTCTGCAGCCCGGGCCGATGGTGGGTCGCGCTTACAAGCACATGCTCAACTACCGCTTGGATAATGGGCCCGTTGACGAGCAGACCGCAACCGAAGAGTTGCAGCGCTGGTGGAATGGTGGCGATCCATTGCCGGATGCCGAGCGCGACGACGAGTAAGCGCTTGCGGCTGGTGGCACGACGTCGCGCGGCACTTGCCGCATGTGCAATGCGTGCCGCACGCACCGCACGCTGGATATAGCTGGATATAGCAACGCCGGTGCAGCATTGGGGAACGATGCTGCACCGGCGTTGTGTTCGACGGATACGTGCCGCTAGTTGCTGCTGGAATCCGCCGAAGAACTATCTGTGCTGCTGGAATCGCTGGAATCGCCTTCCGGTGCGGTGGTGGAATCGCCGCCCGTGCCAGTGGTCGTGGCATTCACGGAATCATGCGGCAAAGCCTCGGGCACATCGGTGATGGCATCCGCCGCCACGCAACCGGTGATGCTTTGCAGCGTGCTGCCAGGCAGCGTCGTCACTTGGTCTTCGTCAAGAAGGTCATAGAAGCTGCTGCCGATAAGAAGGTCCACGAGGGAGTCGTCGCGTGAATCCATGCGCATGATGGCGTCACTGACATTGCCAGCGAGCGTGTAGGCTTCGGCGATTGCGTTCTTGCCGAAGCGGATTTCAGTGCGTTCCAGAGTACCGCCGGAGTAATTATCTACGCCTTGGATGCCGAAACCCCGTGATTGGAGTTCGTTGGCTACGGCCGTTGCCAAACCGGACTTGTCGGTGGCGTTGAGCACGCGCACCGTGATTTTGCTGGCGTCCACGGCGGTCGTGCCCGTGGCGACGCAGGGAGCGGTTACGCCATAGTTGGGCTGGGCGTTTTCCTCCGCCTTGGTATCGAAAAGACCCGCCGCGGTGGGAATGCAAATCACCAGCGCCAGCACCATCACCGCGATGATGACGGTGACGACCATGCGATGCCGGTCATGCACATAAAGCTTGCGGGCTTCGCGTTCGTTCGTGGGTATGCGTCCAGCCATGTAATACCTTCTGTCGATTGCGTTCGCGTTCAGTCTAACGAGAAAACCTGACGAGGACGCCATGCCGCAGCCGTGGATTGCGGTCAGTAGTTCTTTTCGAAATTTGGGTTCTTGGTTGGGAATGGCCACATCCTGGTTGTCGCCAAGACGGCCTCGGTGCGGTCGGCCATGTGGCGTTCCATCCAGTTTCTGGCCATTTGCTCGGCGTCGTACTTATCAGAGCACAATGCCACCACTGTGGGACCGGAGCCAGAGATGAAGACCTCGGCACCTTCGACTCCGCTGTATTCCGGGGCGGAATAGGTGATGGCGTCGGCGGAGCGGGGGTGCAGGTCGAGCGCAGCACGTTGCAGATCGTTGCGGTCGCCCGGGTTTGCACCGATTTCGTCGAAACGACGGTACACGTCGGCTGTGCTCAGGCCATCGTCGTATATCGCCAGTGCCACCGCCTTCGGAGCCCATTTCTCCCATTCCGGATCGGCCGGGCGCGGCAACGTGGGCCTGGCCGGGTAATAGTACTCAACCTTCTCGCCGTAGCCGGTGCCGTGTGCGAGACCGGATTCATCGATGCTGCCGAGGAAGAACGGGATGTCGGCGCCTAGCTTTGCGGCAACGGACATGAGCATGTCCCAGCTGGGTGAGATGGCCCCAGGGGCATCGAACTTCCCTGCCTCGCCCCATGAGTGAGTCAGGGCAATCAGTGTTCCTGCGGCGTCCGATGAGCCGCCGCCGAGCCCCGCGGCGACAGGGATTCTTTTCGTCAGATCAATCCTGGCGTCAGGGGAGACGTGGCATGCCTCTGCTAGCGCCCGTGCCGCGCGAATCACGAGATTCGATTCGAATTCCGGGCTTCCGGGGGTTGGAAACAGGGTTTTTCCGTAGTATGGCGTCAACGCGAGCACGAGGCCGGTGCCTTCGTCGCGGGGATGAGTCTCTACGAAATCACACAGCTCCACGCCGCAGTATATTGTGTCGATTTCGTGGCGGTTTCCCCATTCCGGGTGCCGTGTCTTTTTGACCCGTAGCTCAAGGTTAATTTTGGCAGGGCATCGGTATTCGAATTCGAATTCACTCATAGGTTCTCCTGGGTTGTGGACGGGGATGTTGCGGACGGGGATGCGGCGGACGGGGATGTGGCAGGTAGGGCTTGCGCGGAGGCTGCCATCGCGGAGGCGGTGTCATCATCGATGGTTTCGCAGGCGCGTGCAAGGGCGATGAAATCGTCGATTGTCAGCGTCTCCCCACGGCGCTTCTCATCGATGCCTGCGGCGGCGAACGCCTCATCCGGAACCGTCTTGCGCAGCGCAGCGTGCAGCGTTTTGCGGCGCTGACCGAAAGCCATATCAATCAGTGAAAAAACGCGTGCGCGCAGCGCCTCGTCGCGGCGTTCAGGCGTGCTGACGCGCGTGAAGCCCACGAGCGCGGAATCGACGTGCGGCGCGGGCCAAAACACATTGCGCCCCACGATTCCGGCTTTGCGCGTGGTGCCATACCAGGCGAGCTTCACCGACGGTGCGCCGTAGATCTTGCTGCCTGGCGTGGCGGACAGCCTGTCGGCCACTTCCTTTTGCACCATCACGAGGAATGAATCCAAGCCGGTGAAGCGCTGCAACAGCGTGAGCACAATCGGTGTGGCGACGTTGTAGGGGAGGTTGGCGACGAGTGCGAAATGCGAGTCCGCAGTAAGGCCGGTTGTCTCGGTGAACGTGGGGTCGGACGGGTCGATGGTGAGCGCGTCATGCGTGATGACGGTCAGATGTGGAGCGTTCTGCGGCTGGAATTGCTCCACGGTGTGGGGCAGTCGCTGCGCAAGGGGCGGGTCGATTTCCACTGCGATCACCCGTGCGCCGGTTTCCAGCAGTCCTAATGTGAGCGAACCCAGGCCCGGGCCGACCTCCATCACCGTGCTGTGCGCATCGATGCCGCTTTCGTGCACAATGCGGCGCACGGTGCCGGGATCGATGACAAAATTCTGCCCAAATTTCTTGGTGGGTGTGATGCCCGCATCCGCGGCGATGCGGCGGATGTCAGCGGCGCCCAGCAGATGTGCAGCGGAGGAGCTCTGCTCGTTCTGCCAGTTCTGCTCGGTACGCTCGGTCCGCACAGTCCGTTCGGTCTGCGGATCCGTATTCGAGTCGGTGTTGTCGGATGTCACTGTCGGTTGGCCTTCTTCATGTCGTCATCATCTGATGGTGATTGCCGGTAACTGGCTTGCGGGGTGTGAAGCGATGCACTCCATGGCGGCTGGTCGTGCGCCGCGTGGGGCAGCGATCAGTACCCTCCTCTCTTTTGCCAGGTTTCCCATGCGTTCACGGGGTCTCCATACGTCTGACGAATGTAATACAGTCCCCATGCAATCTGCACGGCAGCATTGTCATGCCAGCCGGTGCCCATTTTATTGCCGGGAAGCGCCTGGGGTATGCCGTAGGCGTCGCTGCTGGGGTTGTCGGCGTACCACAGCCAGTTGGATTCGCGGGTCCACAGCTGTTCGAGAGCTGTCCATTCCTCGTCGCTTGTCCAGCCGTACGCGGCCATCGCGGCCTTGGCGTAGGCCTTGGCCTCCGCAACAGTGGCGTGCCACACCGTTCCTGAATCGGATGTGTTCGAGCTGTTGGTGGAATCCGTGTTATTCGAATCCGAAGGAGTTTGGGTGGGAGTTTGGGTTGGGGTCTGCGTTGCGGTGGGCGTCTGGGTGGGCGTTTCGGTGGGGGTTTGCGTAGGCGTGGGGGTCTCAGTGGGAGTCTGTGCGGGCGTGGAGGACTCTGCGGGCGTGGGCGTATCCGACTCCGAGGCGCTCGGGCTGGGGGATTGCGAAGCGGAATCGGATGGCGATGGCGAGGCGGAGGCGGATGCGCTCGCGGAACTCGAAGCGCTGGAACCATTGGTGGCGGCGTCGGAACTGCTGGAATTGCCGGCGCTGCTGGAATTGGAGCTGTCAGAGCTGCTCGAGCTGTCAGAGCTGCTAGAGCTGCTAGAGCTGCTGGAACTGCTGGAACCGGAGGAGTCGGAGGATGGAGCCTCGGGCTGCGTTTGCGCCGGGCCCACGCCAATCACTTCGTCCACCTCCAGCTGTTTCGTTGTTTCGCTGGTCACGGATGAGCTCTCTTCCACACCATCCACATATGTCACTTGCAACGTTTGCGTCACGATGCCATCCGTGCCGGCGCGCTCGACCTTCTGCTCGCCGGGAGCCAGCGACGCATCGGTTATGTATTGAGTGGAATACGGCGTGGTCACATCCTGCGTGCGCGTGCCATAGGTGACGCGCTGCACGCGCAAAATGGTCGTGTCGCCATCCTGCTCCACGCTCACGCGGTCATTGGCTCCCAGAATGATTCCGCACGCGTCCAGCAGTGACGCAGCGGTGCGATTCCCACCATCGACTGTGGTGCTCTTGCCATCGGCGATCACGGTAACAGGGCCGCCTCCCGAGATGGTGAAGCCTCCGGTGAGCTGGTTGTAGGCGTTGGCGATGTCGATTTTGATGGACATCGCTTCGCGTTCGCTTTCGCTGAAGAAGTTGAGCAATTCCTGTGCGCTGGATGCACAGCTCCAGAATGGCACCGATGCGCCGTTTATCGAGAGCGTTGCCTCGAACGCCTGGCAATAGGTCACAGAATCGCCGTTTTCGATGGCACCGTTGTGAGTGGAAGTCACGATGTCATGTGTGCTGACCGTGAGCCCTTGCTGTTCGAGGAGTCTGTCGACGCTCATCGCGTAGGTTTTCACAGTTTTCGTTTCTCCATTGATGGTGAGTGCCACCGTTTTTTGTGTCGCAACAAAAAAGCTGGCGACGGCCATTGCGCATACGATGCACGCGGAAAGCACTGCGCGGATGATACTCGTTCGCCTCGCGCGAATCGATGGTTGCATATGACCTCCTGTGCTGCAGTCATTGGCCGATGTGGCTGGTTGATGCGACTGGTTTTTGGGGCGCTTATCCATATTGTAGGGGCGCAAACGTGAGGTTCGGCGCTGATTGCCTGTGCAACAAAAAATTTGTGCATAACTTTCACACCTGCGCGGTTGGCGGAACGAATGGGGGTGTTCATCTGTTGGCGTATGAGTGGTATATTCTTGCTTATCGTATGTTATCATTGTTGGCATGCAGGTTCGTGAATGGGCGGAACGGGAACATCTCAGCCCGTATACCGTGTGGAAGTGGTGCCGGGAGGGCAGGATGCCCGTTCCGGTGGAGCATACGCCCACGGGCATGTGGCTCATCCACGACCCCAAGTATGAGGCCACCCTCACGCCCACGGCCGTGGGGCGCACCGTATGCTACGCGCGGGTCAGTTCCAGCGACCAGAAAGCCGACCTGCAACGGCAGGCGGACCGGCTCAAGGCGTTCGCCATCAACCTTGGCGTCAAAGACGCGCAAGTGGTCACGGAAATCGGTTCCGGCATGAACGACAGGCGGCGCAAGCTCAACCGCCTGCTCAAGGATCCGACCGTCACCACGCTCATCGTCGAACACAGGGACAGGCTCGCCCGCATGGACGCGGGCCTTATCGAAAGCGCGTTGGAAGCGCAGGGACGCCGGATCATCGTGGTGGACGACACCGAACTCGACGACGACCTCATGCGCGACATGACCGAGGCGCTGGCCTCGTTCTGCGCCCGCCTGTACGGGCGCCGCTCGGCCAGGCATCGCGCGGAAAAAGCGTTGGAGGCGATGCGCGATGACGGCGTATGAGGCCGTCAAGGTCAGGCTCGACCCCACGCCCCGGCAGGAGAGGATGCTCGCAAGCCATGCGGGGGCCGCCCGATTCGCCTACAACCTCATGCTCTCCCACGTCCGCCGGCAGCTGTCCCTCGGGGAACGCCCGGACTGGACGATGTACGCGATGCGCCGCTGGTGGAACGAGTGGAAGGACGGGATCGCCCCATGGTGGCGTCAGAACAGCAAGGAGGCGTACAACAGCGCGTTCGAGTGGCTCTCCCAAGCGTTGAAGAACTGGTCGGACAGCCGCAAGGGCCGGCGTCGTGGGCGCCGGGTGGGCTGGCCGCGATACAAGTCGAAACGAACGAGCGTCCCCCGGTTCGCGTACACGACCGGGAGTTTCGGGCTCGTCGACGGCGACCCGAAAGCCCTGCGCCTGCCGCGCATCGGGCGCGTCCACTGCATGGAGAACGCCGCAAGGCTCGTACGCGGCAGGCGCATCGTGCGCATGACGGTCAGCCGCCGGGCCGGCGCATGGCACGCGGCGCTCACCGTCGAACGACAGCCCGGCACCCATCCCACGGCGAAGGCGCGCCGCCGCGACTATCCGGTGGGCGTGGACCTGGGCGTCAAGACCCTCGCCACCCTGTCGGACGGCACCGTGTTCCCCAACCCGCACGCCTACGCGCGCAGCCAACGCAAGCTCCGTCGCGCGCAACAGACATTGAGCCGCCGCGACAGGGACGCGAACCACGGGCGCGGGTCGAACCGGCGGCGCAAAGCATTGGACCGCGTGCGACGCATCCACGCGCGTATCGCCGCGCAACGCGCCGACCGTGTCGGCAAGCTCACCGCATGGCTTGCGGCCACCTATCCGTCCATCAGCATCGAGGACCTCAATGTGCAAGGCATGACGCATAATCACAGGCTTGCCAAGCACGTGCTCGACGCGGGTTTCGCCGAGTTCCGCCGCCAACTCGAATACAAGACCGCACGCACCGGCGCGAGACTGCATGTCATCGACCGGTGGCATCCAAGCAGCAAGACATGCCACCGCTGCGGGACGGTGAAAGCCAAACTGCCCCTGAGCGAACGCGTCTACCATTGCGACAAGTGCGGCCTGACCATGGACCGCGACCTGAACGCGGCCATCAATATCATGGTCGCTGGGAGTGCCCCGGAGACCCTAAACGCGCGTGGAGGGGACGCAAGACGACCCGGCTCGTCCGAGGCTACGCAGACCCCTGTGAAACGTGAACCAAGCGGGCGTGCGAACGCCGTGAGACTTGGAGCTGTCCCGGGCAACCGGGGCATGTAAGCACGGGTTAACAATAACCCACATGCTTACAACGGCACATTAGGAAGGAAAGCGAAGGGGAAAAGAAAAAAGGGGCCGGACGAAGAAGGGGATGTGCCCGGCCCCAGGCAAACGGAAATATTGGGGGTGGATCCGTTTGCCAACCGGCATCAGTGTGTTGGGGTGTAATCTGAGCCGGTGCTTACTCGAGGGTAAATCTAATGTTTGTGCCTGAGTTCATGATTCATCAATCGTGGCACCCAAGCGTTGGTTGAACCCAACAACTCAACCGCTATAAATGGTACGTCCCCCCCCCCCTTAAACGCCTTTTTATTGCGTTCGGCGTGTCTAATAGTTGACCGAGGAAACTAATTCATGCGGGACAAGTCTGAGATGGCGCGGGAATATAGCACAGGAATATGGCTCAGGGAGCATGACGCAGTGAATATAACGCCGGGAATAATGCAATAAATCAAAAAAGAGCCTCCTGTCAGGTTCGAACTGACGACCTGCCGCTTACAAGGCGGCCGCTCTGGCCAACTGAGCTAAGGAGGCGTTGATGCCAACCCAACCAGCATACCGCACCCACAGGAAAGCCGAGTCTCGAACGTTCGGCATCCGCGGGTGCGCGGCTGGTGGTTGGCTGTGTTTTGTTGCGGGTGTTCTGCTACGCCGCCGTCACTTGCTGCTGGATGTGGCAGATGCCGAATCCGTAGAGCCGGACGATGCGGAACTGGAGGAATCGGCGCTTGATGAAGCGGAAGCGGAGGAGTCATCGGAGCTGCTTGACAGGTAATCGCATCCAATGAGCGGCACACCGGTGGAGCCGATGGACGGCATCGTGCTCGTGCCCACGGCGTTGCTGTCGAGGCCAATGGCCTTGAGAATCAGCGTGTTATAATCGCTGCTCGTCAGCTCGGCGAGATTCCAGAAATAACCGTTGATGATGATCGTCGGGGTGGTCATGCTGCCCTTGCTGGAACCAGAGACGTTGTGGGTGATCTCACGCTGCGGCGTGTAGGTGCGCAACGCCTCGATCCACTCGATGTATTCGCCGTTCGTGCATTGGGATGCCACGTCATCGGCAACACCGGCGTCCTTGGCCACTTTCTGGATGGCTGCGTCGGAGACCGACTGGTAATTCTCGCCTTCGCTCGGCTGGAAGTTCTCGTCGTACAGTCCCATCACGAAGTCAATCACATGCTCGGGGTCGTTTTCAGCCACATAGGCGATGGCAGCCGCGGCGCGAGTGGAGTACTTATCGGTCGAAAGCTGATCAAGGAAGCCGTTCGGATGCAGCTCCCAATTGATCTGGCCGGCCTCCATCATGGACTTGAGTTCGGAATCCATCTTGCGATGCAACGTGCCGCATCCCGGGCACATGGCGTCGAAGTAATCCTCGATGGTGGGGGCGCCGTCGATCTTCGTATAGTCGTAGTTCTTGGTGATGATGAAGCCGCCTTCCGCAGTGGCGTGCGAAGGCTTGTCTTTCACATTCTGCAGGGCTTCGTACGCGGCGGATTCGGAGGCGGAAGCCTGCGCAGCGTCATTCTTGCTGCTGTGATGTTCGGCGACGACGATCACTGCCACGACGGCGATGACCAGCACGGCAGCCACGATGATGCCAATGATCGTCTGGCGCTTGCGGTCGCGCGCCTCTTGCTCGGCGCGCAGCTTTGCCAGCTTGGCTTCGCGTGCCCGGCGTTCGGCGCGCAGTTCTTTGGCGGTTTTTGTGGATTTTGCAGATTTCGTGGAGCGGGATGCTGCGGAAGCCTTGCGCTGTGCGGACGTGGGGCGCTGCGAAGCTGTATCAGAATCTGTGCCTGCCGTCTGCTGGTTCTGCTGTGGATTCTGCTTCGAATTGGAGGAACCCTTGGTCGTCATATCACTGTCCTTCGGTTTGCCTGTGTTGCCAAAGCTTGTCAATACGGGTCGAAATGCGCGGCGCCATTGTGTGAAGCGAATGCACGAGAAGGGTGCACGGTGCCCGGACTGCCGCTTATGCGGTGCCGTGGGATGGCACCGGCATGACGAAATTCACTATAGTTCAGATTGCGATGATTCAGATTGCGATGACAAAAGGTGCCCATTCAATGGGAATGCCCGCGGCGGTGGCAATGGCAAGCAAGGCGGTGAACGCGGCCCACGCGATGAGGGCGATGCGGGACCGGTCGTGGGGATTCACTGTGCAAGGCCCCCGGTTGGCGCTGCCGGATTGCGCACGGTGGGCATTGCTGTCGCTGTCGGGGTTGGCAGGGGCGTTGGGGGATCCAAGTTTAGACGATTCAGAGGATTGGGATGAATCGGCGCGACGCGGCGAGGAGGCGTTGAATTGCCGTCCCACGCATGGCCAGCCCAGTCCAATGGAGAGAATCGGCGCAAAGTTGCGCAGGAACCGGACCAGTCGCATGCTGCCAAGTGCGGCTGACCATCCTGCGGCTGCCGCTGCCATGAGCTCCAGTCCATCCGTGGTGTTGGATTCGCCCAACGGCACGGGCAGTATGGCGGAATCCGGCAGCGCACCTGAAAACAGGTCGGCGAGGGAGATGCCGACGTCGCCGCCGGTGGATGCCGGCACGGGGCCGGACACGATGGTGCACACGGCGATAATGGCGAAATACACGATTTCAAACGCCAGACAGCCGATCAATCCCGTCGCCACCGCCTGCGCCAGATGCCATGGCGCGCCCAAAACCGACCATGCGGTGTCGGAGGGCATGCGCTTGCCCTCGTGCCGGGCTTCGCGCTGGAACGCTGCGCGCAATCCGAAACCCATGGCGAGGGCGACGATGAACAAGAGCGGCCCCGCCAGCGCGACGATGCCAGGGAACGAAGCCGCCAGCAACACAAGCGTGATGCCCATGAGGACCGCGGCTATGGTGGCGTGCTGTGAATAGCAGGTGGACCATGTGCTGATGTAATGCGCCGAATCGAAGGGGGTTTGCGCTTCCTGGGACTCGGAAGGCTGCCCGGCGGTGTCTGGGGCCTCTGCGGTCGCGGGGATTTGTGAGGATTCTTGGGATCCTTGCTCCTGCGGCTCGGTGGCGTTCTCTCCGTCGGATTGCGTGAGTTCAGCGTTCGGCATGTCCGGCGTGTGTCGCGGTGGTGCCGGCATGCCAGACGTGGGACCGATTGGCGGCATGGGGACGCCTGCGATGCCTGGCACGTCCGCCCCATCTGATGCGGCGATGCGCGCGGTCGAGCCTTTAGATGCGGCTGCCGCTGCAGAGGTCGCTCCGATTCCGCCTATGACGAGGGGCGTGAGCCTGCCAGCGGCAGAATCGGATTCAGCTGTCGCCGCGATACCGTCATGCATGGCGTCCGTCTGCTGCGGTGGCAAGGGAACCGTGGCGGCGGTGGGGGATGAGCGGCGCGAAGCTGCTGTTGTTCCTCGGGGGGTAGCGAAGCCTACAGCCGTGGGGCTGCCGTCGGCGTACGCACCCGCGTCGCCGTTGTTTGGGTTGCCGGAGCGATCAGCTGCGCTGGCTGGGGTTCCTTCGTCGGGGGAATTGTCGGGATAATCAGCGGAATAATCGTAATTTTCGAAATCGCCGTTGAGCAGGCTTTCGATTTGCTCCGCTTGCTCGGCATCGCGTTCCAAAGCGGCTTTCGCAGCGTCGCCGGTCGGCAGTTCGAGGGTGCCGGCGGCGTCGCGCCACGCCGCGCGCGCCCCACTAACGGCGGAAGAGCTTATGCCAAAAGGGGGCATCGCCTCCGTATGCGACGCCTCGGAGGGGTCGTCGCTTACAGGAAGCGAGGAAGCCGTGCGGGAAGCGGCATCTGAAGCCTGTGAAACGGGGGTGCCGGGCGCGGCGGAATGGGATGAGGGGCCCTTGGATTTCGGGTGCTTGGCAGGGAAGGCGGGAAGCTGTGTGGATGACGCCACATGCGCCTGCGATTGCAACGCGTCTGCGGTGATCGCCTGGAGCAGCTCTTGGGCGCTGCACCGACGCATGCGATCGGGATCCAGCGCGGAGCGCATTGCCTCTTGGGTGCGGGGCAGCAGGCCGGCAAGGTTGGCGTGGCCGGACGCTTCGCGTTCCAGCACAGTCATCAACGGCTTGGTGCCGAACACGGCCTGACCGGTGCCTGCAAAGCCCAGCACGGCGGCGAGACTCCACCAATCGGTGGCTTCATCCGCCTCGGCGCCATCGATGATTTCCGGGGCGATGAATCCGGGCGTGCCCATGACCAGACCAGTGCGCGTTACATGCGTTTCGCCTTCGCCCATCGCGATGCCGAAATCCACCAGCACCGGACCGGAATCCGAAATCATGACGTTCGTCGGCTTGATATCGCGGTGGATGATTCCCGCCGCATGCACCGCATCCACCGCGTCGATGAGGCGCTTGGCGAGATGCATGAGGTCCACCGGCTCGTAGCGGCCGTTGCGCTCCACATCGTCGAACAGGTTGGAGCCTGGGATGAGTTCGGTCACGATGAACGCCAAAGAGTCGTCCAGCTCCATGTCCACTATGTGGCACACGCCGGGGTGGTCGACACGGCGCAATGCCGTGCCTTCGCGGCGCAGGCGCTCGCGGGCGAGCTGTTGCTCGCGCTCCGCCTCGGGGCTGTTGGCATCCATAAGGGAGTCGCGCAGGATTTTCATGGCGAATTCATTGCCGCCGCCATCTTGCACGCGCCACACCGACCCCATGGCTCCGCTGCCTAAGGGGGCAATGAGCAAATAGCCGCCCACAATCTGGCCGGGCTGCAGATTTAGTGCGGAAATCTCTGGCATTGCTCCGTTCTCTTTCACTGCTCAGGTTCGCCGTGTGCGGGGCCGATGTCGTGCGGTGCAGACACCGTCGTCGCTGTCGGCATTCCTGCCGGCGGCGTTCCTGATTCCTGTGTTGCGAATTGGTGTTGTGACTCCATTATTGTTGCGTTTTTCGATTCCGCGGCGCATGTCGTGTTTTTCCTGTGGTTTTCGCGAATGATTGTTCGGCAAGATGCGGCGAATTGTGAAGATACTGCGAAAGTTCCTGAGGTGTTCACTCATGCGACCCGCCGAAGGATGAGGGTGTGTGTATACTGACTTCAGGCTCAACGGAGAGTACATCTCACGGAACCTCCGGAACAGAGTTCCACTGCTGGAACAAAGTACCGGATAAACAAAACAGCAACCTTCCACTCGGATCGTTCGGCACGTACCTGCCGATGAAAGGAAACATAATGGCATCCAGGGTCGTATTTGATCACGTCACCCGCATCTACCCGGGCAATGACAAGCCGTCTGTCGACGACTTGAACCTCACCATCGAACCCGGTGAATTCCTCGTTCTCGTTGGTCCTTCTGGCTGCGGCAAGTCCACGACGCTGCGCATGCTCGCCGGCCTGGAAGAAGTCAACAAGGGTCACATCTACATCGACGACAAAGACGTCACCAACGTGCAGGCCAAGGACCGCGACATCGCAATGGTGTTCCAGAACTACGCTCTGTACCCGCACATGACCGTTCGCGACAACATGGGCTTCGCCCTGAAGATCGCCGGCGTCGACAAGGCCACCATCAACAAGCGCGTTGAAGAAGCCGCCAAGATCCTCGACCTCACCGAGTTCCTCGAGCGCAAGCCGAAGGCTCTGTCCGGTGGTCAGCGTCAGCGTGTCGCCATGGGCCGCGCAATCGTGCGTAACCCGAAGGTCTTCCTCATGGATGAGCCGCTGTCGAACCTCGACGCAAAGCTCCGTGTGCAGACCCGTACGCAGATCGCAGCCCTCCAGCGCAAGCTCCAGGTCACGACCCTGTACGTCACGCACGATCAGACCGAGGCTCTGACGATGGGCGACCGCATCGCCGTCATCAAGCTCGGCGTGCTCCAGCAGGTCGGCGCTCCGACCGAGCTGTACGATCGCCCGGAGAACGTGTTCGTCGCTGGCTTCATCGGCTCCCCGTCGATGAATATCAGCACGCACCCGGTCGTCAATGGCATGGCAATGGTCGGCGACGACGCAATCACGCTGCCCCCGCAGGCTGTCGACAAGCTCACCGCTGAGGACGGCGGCAAGATCATCCTGGGCTTCCGCCCCGAGGATGCTCGCCTCGTCGGCCCGGAAGTGGCTGAGGCCTTCCAGCTCAAGGTCCTGAACGTTGAGGATCTGGGCTCCGACGGCTACGTGTATGGCAACATCATCACCGACGGCTCCGCTGCTGAGTCCACGACGATGATGTCTGACCAGAACAAGATGACGACCATCCGCGTCAACCCGCGCCAGCTGCCTATGCCTGGCGATGTGGTGCGCGTGCAGGTCGACCCGGCGAAGATGCACCTCTTCGCTCCGTCCACCGAGCGTCGCCTCAACTAGTAGGCCTTCGTTAGCGGGATTCCGCTAGTGTGCCGGGTCGGTCGTTTTGCGGCCGGCCCGGTTTTGTATCCGCTGTAGTTTCGCACGCAACCTTGGGTCTCTGTGCCGCTGCATTGCCAGTGCATGAACGCAGCCGCCATGCCGTCATGACGGCACGCAACGCGCCGCGACCCTCATACGCGCGTGCCGACCAAGGAATGATTTATCGTAAAGACATGGATATGACACCGATCGATCCGCGAATCGTCAATGCAACCTCCGTTAAAGCCTCAAACAGCGAAGATGCGGAGACGAACGATTCCGAACCCAAGTCTTTGACTATTACTTCGGCTAGTTCCGACCCCAAAATGTTCACGCTGCCGTGGGACCTTCCGCTTGCCGAATGGCCGGATGACCTGCTCGTCAACCTGCCGCGAGGCATCTCCCGCCACGTTGTGCGTTTCGTGCGTGTGGGATCGCATATCTACGCAATGAAGGAGATCACACGCCCCATTGCGGAGAGGGAATACGAGACGCTGCGCCAGCTTGAGAAAATCGATGTGCCGGCGGTCAAGCCGATAGCCGTCGTTACCGGACGACACAGCAAGAACGGCGAGGAACTCGAAGCCATGCTCGTCACCGAGCACTTGAAGTTTTCGCTGCCGTACCGTGCTCTGTTCGCCCGCAATCTGCGCGATGACACCGCACAGCGCCTCATCGACGCCCTTGCCGTGTTGCTGGTGCGATTGCACCTGATTGGCTTCTATTGGGGCGACGTGTCGCTGTCGAACGTTCTGTTCCTGCGCGATGCCGATGAATTCGCGGCATTCCTCGTCGATGCCGAAACCGGCGAGCTGTATCCCAAGCTCACGGATGGCCAGCGTGAATATGACATCGATCTGGCTCGTACGAACATCATCGGTGAACTGATGGATTTGAACTCCGGCAACCTGCTGCCTTCCGGCGTGGATGAAGTGGAGGTCGGCAACCGCCTGGTGAACCGCTACCATTCGCTGTGGAGCGCGCTCACGGATGTCGAGACGTTCAAGCCCGATGAGATGTGGAAGATCGAGAAGCGCGTCAACAAGCTCAATGAGCTGGGCTTTGACGTGGATGAGCTTGAGATGACCACCACGGAGGACGGCAGCCGCGTGAACGTGCATCCGCGCGTTGTGGACGCCGGCTACGCATCGCGCAAGCTGCTGCGACTCACCGGCCTCGATGTGCAAGAGAACCAGGCTCGGCGTTTGCTCAACGATATCGAGGCGTATCGCATGAGCACGTGGAGGCAGAACGAGGATGCCGAAATCGTGGCGACGGATTGGATGCGCGAAGTGTTCGAGCCAACCGTGCGCATGATTCCCCCGGAGTACCGTTCGCAAATCGAACCGGCTCAGTTCTTCCACGAAGTCCTCACGCACCGGTGGTATTTGGGTGAGAAGATGGGGCACGATGTGCCGATGGCGACCGCTACGCAAAGCTACATCGACCAGTATCTCAAGGATTACCGCATTGATACGCAGGTGATGCGCGCCATCAACATGGATGCCGACGCCGGTGTGGTGGATGACACCGCGACATACGGCGATAATTCATCCATCACCGGTGGCGTTGACGGCGACTGTACCAACGGCAAGGGTCGCGTGGTGGTTGGTGTTGCCAATGCTGCGCAGCCCGATGACGATTCCGATGAGGATGATCAGGATGCTAGCGTCTGGTCCCAGGACGTGAGCGGCAAGCAGGACTGAGCTGAAGCCGCGCGCCCCACGCCGCCGCGAATGGAACGGGGTGCGCTTTGCGGCTTTGCGGTGCAGAGTTCTGTGAACGTTCCTGCAACAATGTCCATAAAAAGAAGGGCGCAACCAGTAGCGATTCGCACGTCGGTTGCGCCCCTCTTACATGTCTGAGGTTGTATGTCTGAGGTCATGCTTGGCCTTCTATGACTGCTGCTTGCGCTGGCCCCTACTCGCGTTGCCTTACTCGGCGGAATGGATGCGCGCGGAGTACACGCTGCTCAAGGCAATGCCGGCCGCCACGGAGGCGTTGAGCGACTCAACCATCGAGCTCATCGGAATGCCGGCGATCACATCGCAGGATTCGCGCACCAGACGGCTGATTCCCTTGCCTTCGGAGCCGAGCACCACGATGAGCGGATCGGTTTCGAAGCCAGTGCGGCCCACTTCTGCGGTGCCGCCGCCATCGAGTCCGACAGCATAGTAGCCGCGCTCGCGCAGGCTCTCGATGGCCTTCGTGAGGTTCACGACCTTGGCGACCGGCATGTGCGCGGCAGCGCCTGCGGACACCTTCCATGCAGCGGCGTTCACGGAAGCGCTGCGACGTTCGGGCAAAATCACGCCATTGGCGCCGAAAGCGGCGGCGGAACGAATCACTGCGCCCAGATTCTGCGGGTCTGTCACGCCATCAAGCGCGATGAACAGCGGCTTGGCGAGGTTGCGTGCCTGCGTCGAGGCGTTTTCCAGGGCCTTTGCTTTGGCTTCGGCGCGATCGGCGAGCTGCTGCAGAGACGAATATTCGAACGGCAGCGTGCGCAGCACGATGCCCTGGTGGTTCGACGAGTGGGCGATGCGGTCCATCTCCAGACGGTCCGCTTCGAGCAGGTGCAGGGATTGCGCGCCTGCCAGCTTGATGATCTCGCGCGTGCGATCGTCGTGTTCGATGCGCGTGGCGATGTAGAGTTCCTTTGACGGTACGCCTACGCGCAGCGCTTCGAGCACCGCGTTGCGGCCGATCACCAAGTCGCTGGTGTCATTGCTGGAGAATCGTGCGGCGCGGCGCTTCGCAGCCAGCCGTGGGTCTGCGGCGCGGCGCTTGTCTGCTGCAATTTTGGCGCGGTGCGCCTTGTGATATACGCGGTCCTCGGCCTTGGGCGTCGGGCCCTTGCCGCGAAGTGCATTGCGGTGCTTGCCGCCGGATCCTTTGGTTGGTCCTTTTTTCTGTGCCATGCGCACCATTTTACATAGTGCGCCGTCACCGGCATCGGCGCGGCGAGGCATGACAAAATGGCCGGGCAAGACGGGGCAAAGCGGGGCAAGATGGCCGTGCAAGACGGGGGAGGGAAGGCGCGTTGGGCAATGTATCGTGCGATCTGAGGGCCTTCCCTGGTGCGTCTTCGGCGTGGTATTCTTCAAATCCCCACATCGTTTTGCTACGATAAACACGGAAAGAACACGTTGATATCCGCGCAGCGCTGTGCATATGCAGCAGCGTTGACTACTCCGCGGCGAACCCAAGGAGTTGTCATGACTGATGTTGACACCCTATCTGGCACAAATTCCCGCATGAAAGACCATGCAGCCGACGACGCGAAGCATCCGGGGAATGGTCCCCTTGATGTTGATCCGTCTGTCACAGGCATCGATGACGTCGCCAAGGCGTTGAATGTCAATCCTGATACTGGCCTGTCAAGCGCCGAAGCAGCGCGCAGGCTTGAAGAATTCGGCCCCAACAGGCTCAAGTCCAAGCCGCCGGTCCCCAAGTGGAAGAAATTCCTTCTGCAATTCAAAGACCCGCTGGTCTACCTGCTTCTTGCGGCGACCGCCATTTCGCTCGTCGCATGGTTCGTGGAAAGAGCCACGAATCCTGCCGAAGCGGAGGCCGCACCCTTCGATTGCATCGTCATCGTCGTGATTTTGCTGCTCAACGCCATCCTGGGGTATGTGCAAGAAAACAAAGCGCAGGCCGCGGTGGCGGAATTGTCGAAGCTGACAGCGCCACATTCGATGGTGTTACGCGACGGCAAAGTCGTTGAAGTGGCGACGGAGAACGTGGTGCCTGGCGATGTGCTCGTCATCGGCGAAGGCGACACAATAGCCGCCGATGCCCGCCTGACCGCAGCCGCGAGCCTACGACTGGGCGAAGCGTCGTTGACGGGTGAATCGGTGCCGGTTGCTAAGCAGACGGTGGCGCTTGACGGCGTCAAATCCCTTGGCGACCGCACGAACATGGTGTTCAACGGCACGTCGGTGACGCAAGGCACCGGACGCGCCATCGTCACCAGCACCGGCATGGCCACGCAAATGGGCAAGATCGCCGACATGCTCGACGACACGAAGCAAGAGAAAACGCCGCTTGAAAAAGAGATGGACGGTGTTTCAAAGATGCTGGGCGTCGCGGTGTGCATCATCGCCGTCGTTGTCATCGCCACGCTTGCCATCACCGAAGGTTTCACAACCGCTCAGGATGCCATCGACTCCCTGCTTCTCGCCGTGTCTCTTGCCGTCGCCGCCGTCCCCGAAGGGCTTGCAGCCATCCTCACCGTTGTGCTTGCTCTCGGCGTGCAGCGCATGGCCAAGCACAATGCCATCGTCAAACGCCTCAGCTCCGTTGAAACACTGGGGTCGGCATCCGTTATTTGCTCTGACAAAACCGGCACGCTGACCCGCAACGAGATGACTGTTGAAACCGTTGTCACATCCACCGGTCATGTGAATCTCACAGGCACGGGTTATGCGCCGACCGGCCAGGCATGGGGGCCGGATGGCTCGGAAGTGCGCCACGGCACCCCGGTCGAGAGCGAAACAATGCTCACTCTTGGCGTTGGCGCCATGGCCAACAATGGTGAGCTACGTGAGCATCGCGGCACCGATGGCACCTCGACGTGGGAGTGCATCGGCGACCCCACCGAAGTGTCGGTCATCGTCGCGGCGCGCAAAATGAACGCACTGCGCGCATGGCAGGGCTTTGAGCGCGTGGCCGAGATACCGTTCACATCCGAGCGCAAGAAGCAGACGGTGGTGCTCGCCGACAAGTCGGCATCGGGCAAGCTCACAGCAGTGGCGAAAGGCGCCCCCGACGTGTTGCTGGAACAGTGCACGCGTATCTACGACGGAGGGCAGATTCGCCCCATCGAAGACGCCGACCGTGAGCGCATCGCATCCAAGATCACGCGGCTGTCGTCTGACGCATACCGCACGCTGGGCATGGCATACAGGCCGCTGGAGGTCACGTCGCTCGCACAGGTGCCGGGCATCGCTCTCGATGCCGCGGGGCAGGTGCAGGATGTGGCTGACCAAAGCGACGTCATCGAGCGTGATTTCATCTGGGCCGGCATGGTCGGCATCATCGACCCGCCGCGCACAGAAGTGCGCGATTCCGTGGCGCAGGCGCATCGCGCCAGTGTGCGCACGGTCATGATCACCGGCGATCATCCGCTCACCGCTGCCCGCATCGCCAGCGACCTGGGGATTGTGGACGCCGACCATCGTCGCGCTGTGACCGGCGATGAACTCGATGCAATGGATGACGCTGAATTTGATGCAACCACTCGCGACGTGTCGGTATACGCGCGTGTGGCACCTGAGCACAAGCTGCGCATCGTGAATTCACTCCAGCGTCAAGGCAACATCGTCGCCATGACCGGCGACGGCGTGAATGACGCGCCTGCAGTCAAGGCGGCGGACATCGGTGTCGCCATGGGCATCACCGGCACCGAGGTTACCAAGGAATCCGCGGCCATGATTTTGGCAGATGACAATTTCTCGACGATTGTCGCCGCCGTGCGCGAAGGACGCGTGATATTCGACAACATCCGCAAGTTCCTGCGCTATCTGCTGAGCTCGAACGTGGGCGAAGTGCTCACCGTGTTCTTCGGAGTGCTGCTCACCGGCGTTCTGGGATTTTCCGATCCCGGTAGCACAGGCGTGACCGTGCCGCTGCTTGCGGTCCAGCTTCTGTGGATTAACCTGCTCACTGATGCCGCCCCGGCGCTCGCGATGGGCGTGGATGGCGAAGTGGACGATGTCATGGCCCGCAAGCCGCGTCACATCACCGACCGTGTGATTAACGGCGCCATGTGGGCGGACATTGTGTTCATCGGCGTGGCGATGGCTGCTGTGACGCTCATCGGCATGGACATGGCGCTGCCCGGTGGATTGTTCTCCGACAGGCATGACTTGGGCGGATCGCATGACGAGCAGATTGTGCTCGCCCGCACGATGGGCTTCACGATTCTTGTGTTCGCGCAGCTGTTCAATGCGCTTGCCTCGCGGTCGGCAACTGCCTCGGCGTTCAAGGGATTGTTCAGCAATGGCTGGCTGTGGGCGGCAATCGCATTGTCCACGGCATTGCAGGCGGTTGTGGTGAATGTGCCGGCGCTCAACACAGCGTTCGGGACCACGCCTCTCACTGGCCGTCAGTGGCTGGAGTGCCTGGGGCTTGCGGCGTGCGTGCTGGTGGCGAGTGAGCTGTACAAGCTCGTGTTGCGCGCCGTGGCTGCCGCCAAAGGCAAGTGAGAACCGCCTGAAATAGGCAGGAAACGCATCGGCCGCGGTCTGCACTGAGTCGAATCAGTGCGTACCGCGGCCGAATCAATTGGGGGTATCGGAGCCGTTGCGATTGAGGTCCGTCGTGATTGCGGGCCGTTGCAATCGCTGCCGTCACAATCAGGGCCGTCGCGGGAATCGCTTCAGGAATTCCCGCGACGGTCAGTTATCAGTCCGAGACATCCGCCTGATAGAAGTTGATGTAGCTGCGCGAAGGCGTCGGTCCACGCTGCCCTTGGTAATGCGAGCCTGCCGCCTTTGAACCGTATGGGTTCTGCGCTTCGCTCGAGAGCTTGAAGAAGCAAATCTGGCCGATTTTCATGCCAGGCCACAGTTTGACCGGCAGCGGTGAGATGTTCGACAGCTCCAGCGTGATATGCCCCTCGAAACCGGGGTCGATGAAGCCGGCGGTGGAATGCGTCAGGATTCCCAAGCGTCCCAGCGAGCTCTTGCCTTCGAGGCGTGCTGCCAGCGTGGTGCCCAGCTTGACGTATTCCCAGGTGCTACCAAGCACGAATTCCCCGGGATGCAGAATCCACGGATCGCCCTTGGGCACTTCGAACATCTCGGTGAGATCCTCCTGATCTTCGGAAGGATCGACGTAGGTGTATTTGCGGTTGTTGAAAATGCGGAAGAATCGGTCGAGACGCACATCAATTGATGCCGGCTGAACCATCTTCGGGGTCCACGGGTCAAGCGAAAAATCACCGTTTTCTTGAGCGGCGAATATATCGCGATCGCTGAGCAGCATGGTTTTGCTCCCCTCTGAGCGTGCACTGGGCGTGCGCTAAGCGTGTACGTACTGTTGTCAGTCTACAGCGGGTGGGAAGAATTGGTCGCTTCGCGCGTTCTTCGTGGTGACGGATGGGTCGATGCCCAGTTCGCGCAGACGCTTGTTGCGTTCAGCGATGACCCTGCGGGCGAGCTCGAGACGGCGTTCGGTCATGCGGTGTCGTTGCTCAAGCATCCGGTGCTCGGTGGCGTGCGATTCGTCGCTGCGTGCGTATGCCGCCTCGGCGTTGGCGTGCGCGGCTTCGGTTGCGGCAGCTTGGCGCAGCGCTTCATCCCAGGCGCGCCATTTGCCGGCATTGACCGTGTGGATGATGATGTGCGTGCGGTGCGGCGAAGGTACGGGGATTTCTTCGGCAGCAGCCTCATCCGTGGTGTCTGTGGCGTTGCCGGCTGCTGTGCGTGCGGTATCGGTGGCGGTGCCGGCATCAGCTGTGGTGTCGGTGGAAGTGGTGGCGGTAGCAGTGGTGGCGGTAGCAGTGGTGGCGGAAGCGACGGCAGCGGTGGGAGCGGCGTTGTCTGCGGTTGCCGCAGTGGCAAAATCCTCCACATCGACAACGGAGCGGGCGGAAGCGGCATCTTCTTGCTCGGCAGCAGCGAAAACCTGCGGGCCGAACGGCACTGCAGCGCCTTCGGGTCCGGATTGCGCAGCCTGGCGTTCCACCATTTCCTCGTGGGCGAGCAGACGGGAGAAATCACGATGCTCGCGCACGATTCGTTCGAAATCGCGCGGATCATGGGAAATCTTCCGCAACGCCTTGAACGGATGGGTGTCAGCCACGCGGTAGGTGAGCGATCCCAAAAGCGGCATCAGGAACACCGTCACTGCGCCAGCCGCCACCAGCACGGACGCAGTGTTTTGCACCATCTGTCCTGAATTGACCGCGACATCGGTAACAGCCACGATGAGCGGTAGCGCGGTGGCGCAATACAGCGCGACGGTGATGCGATGATGCGTGGAGATGGAACGGGTCTGCGGGTCGATTGTGAGGGCACAAAACACCGGCACAGCGCGTACCAACAGCAGCATCACAATGAATCCGATGAGCAGCCCGGGAGCTGCCGCCACCGCCCGCAGGTCGATTTTCGTGCCGGAGACGACGAAGAAAATCGGAATGAAGAAACCGTATCCGATGGCGTGCAACTTGTATTCCAGCGCTTCGTTGCCTTCTGGAATGATGTAGCGCAGCACGAAGCCCGCGGCGAATGCGCCGAGCACGGCATCCAGATCAAACACGGCGGTGGCAGCCACAAGCGCCACAAGCAGCAGCGCGGTGGCGCGCACCAGCAGCTGGGAATTGCCAGCCGCTTTGCCTTCCATGAAACGGAACAACGCGGAACCAGCTTTACGCGCCTGCTTAGGAATGACAGCGAGCACGATGCACAGCAGCGCAAAACCGCCCAGCACCAACGCGGTCTGCCATTTTGCGCGCGTGGATAGCAGCAGCGCCATCGCAATGATTGGCAGCAGCTCGCCCCACGTGCCATACGCCAGGATCGCGTCACCCACTGTGGTGCCGGTGAGGTCGCGGTCGGCGAGGATGGGGATGAGCGTGCCAAGGGCCGTCGTGCACATGGCGATGGCGACGGGCATGGAATTGAGGTTATGGCTCGCGAATCCTGGGGCAAACAGCACAAGCGCGCATGCTATTGCGAATGTGACAATCCATGTGAGCATGCCGGAGCGCCCGACGTGGCCGCTGAGCGTCTTGGGGTTGATTTCATAGCCGGCAAGCAGAAACAGGAAGGCGAGGCCCAGCTGAGAAAGCATCTCGACGGAATCGAGGTTGAGGATGAGGCCGGCGCCATGCTGCCCGAGCAGTGCGCCGCCCAACAGAAGCAGCACGACCTCCGGCATGATGTTGCCGGGAATCAGCTTCGAAATAAGAGGTGCGACGGTGGCGACGAGCAGGATTATCGTGAGCGAGGTCAGCGCATGAGGCATGGTGCCTCCTTCCTTGTGCATCCCGTAAGGCGTTGCCGGTGCGCAGCGGCTGAGCGGCTGTGCGGTTACGCGGCTCAGCGGCTTCGTGGCTGCGCGGTGTGATGCATCGCCACCCATTGTATTTGCATGAGTGAGCAGTGTGCGGTTCCGCTGTGCGCTCGTGATCCGTGTGATTCGTAACTTTGTGCGTCATAATGGGGGGCATGCGTGATGCTCAAGGTGATGAAGCGGACGATGCCGTGAATAATTCCAGTGAACCCAGTGAATCCCACAACGTGGGGGATGGCAGCGGTCTCCCGGGCAGCCACGACAGCGCGACGAGAATGAACGGCGCGGCGGGATTGATTGGCCGCGAATCCGATGTGATACCCGGTCGTTTTGGCGATCCACTCGAGGTGACGCACGCTGAATGGTCGCAGGACGGCGGCAAACGCAATGAAAAAAGACCGCTGTTCCTACTGCTGCACGGCTGGGGGTCGAGCGCTGCGGACATGCGCGAGTTCTTCGCCGGCTATGTATCGCCGTTCTCGGATTATGTGGCGTTGCAAGCGCCATTGCATTTACCGGGATATCCGGCCGCTGGCACATGGTTCCACGATTGTGTGCCAGCTGGTGAGGACTTGGACCGTGATGCATTTGCTGCGGCGAGTGCCATAGATCAGTGGGTCGCTGCCAATGTGCCCGCTGACCGCAAGGTGATTCCGCTCGGCTTCTCGCAAGGCGGATTGCTGGCGGTGCATCTGCTGCGCGTGGATCCCCAGCGCTATGCGGCGGCGGTGACGCTGTCGGGCTTTCTCGCCCCCGGTGTAGTGCCGGGCACAGCGCCGGGTGATGAGGAGCTGGCGCAGCTTGACACCAGTGTGTTTTATGGCGTGGGGCTTGCCGACACGTGCATCCCGCGCTACGAAGCCAAGGCGTTCGCCGCGTGGCTTGAGGAACACACATATCTGAAGATGTGCGAATATCCGGGGCTTGACCATTCCATTTGCATAGATGAGGTCGATGATTTGCGCGAATGGCTCGTGGGGATCGGCGCTGACAGCGGCCTGCGCTGACGGCGGTCTGTAAAACGGCGGTTTGAAAACAGCGACCTGTGCTGACAGCGGCCTGCGACAACAAGATGGGCACGGTAAGACAGGCGCGATGAAATCGGGGCGAATCGGGTCGCGGTGGCGTTTGCGCTGTGGATGCATGATCGCGCGGCGTCAGGATCCCCGTGATGATGCGAGAACTCGTGCCGGCGCTGGAATCCTTGTCAGCTGTGATCCCTGGTCAGTTGTGGTTCTCGTCGTCGGTGTCCAGATCGTGGAATGCCTCTTCCACTTCTGGATCAATGTCAATCCCGGGGTCAACGGAAGTGTTGGAATCAGCGGGGTTTGGGGCAGCAGTGTCGAGGTCTGCGGAACCGTCCGCATCAGCCGCAGCATTCGGCGATGCCTCCAGCGCATCATCGCCGTGGTTGCTGTGACGCTTCGCCGCCTGCCGGGCCTCTTGCTTCGCTTCCTTGAGCGCGCGCTTGTGCTCGCGGGCCTGTTGCTTCTGCTCCTCCTTCTGTTCCTTCGCGCGCCGCGCCTCAGCCTCCTTGCCTTCGAAATACAACTGCGGCTTCGCATCGATGCCTCGCATGCCGTACCATGCCATGTTCACGATATAGGCGGCGAGCTCCTCCTTGCTTATATGAGGATTGTCTGCCCACAGCTGGGCGCTGAACACCGTAAGTCCCACAATCATGTTCGCGTAGTACGGCGCGCCCTTCGTGGGTAGCTTGGCGCGTTTGAAGCTTTCGTCAAGCATCTTCTCCACCTGCACGCTCACCGTCATCAGCAACGTGTTGAGAGATCCAGTGGGGTCGGTGCTGGGCGAATCGCGCAACAGCACATGAAAGCCCTCGTTGTGCTCTTCCACGTACGTGAGGAATGTGAGCACGCCGCGCTCCATCGTCTGGCGCTCACTTGTGGGGTGGTGGGTGAAGAAATCATTGAGGGATTCCGACAGCGTCTGCAGCTCGCGGTCCACCACAACGGCGTACAGGCCTTCCTTGCCGCCGAAATGTTCGTAGATGATCGGCTTGCTGACCTTCGCAGCGCTCGCGATTTCCTCCACGCTCAGCGTATCGATGCTTTGCTCCGCGAAAAGGTGCCGTCCCACGCGGATCAGCTGCTCACGACGTTCATATGCAGACATTCTGGAAGTGCCCATAAACCTTTAGTGTAGTGGCTCATCTGGGGCGTAGTGGGGTATCTGGGGGAGCAGGTCTGATGGTCGGTGGCGATTGCGATTGCTTTGATTCGAGGGGTTATCGGATTCGGAGGTGGATGGTGGACGAGGCGAAATGCTGTGTTTCACGTGAAACATTGAAAAGCATTGATTGTTTCACGTGAAACCTGGCGAGGGGCGGGGCGGGTGGAATGTGAAGATTGCGCGAAAATAGTATGAAATTGGATTGGATTCGAGCGGTTTTCCACAGTATCGGGCAAACTAGAGGGTATGGCCTTGGTTCTTACATTGTGGGGGGTGGGGCTCGTCCTCATCGCCGTTATTGTGCTCGTTGCGGCTCATATGCAGTCGCTGAAGGAAGACGCGCCGCGCAAAAGCAGCGACCCGGCGTCGAATCCTTCCCGTGCTCCGCGCGTCGCCGGAGCCAACATTTCATTTGCGCCCACGGCGATGGGTGAGTCCAACGAATCCGATTCAGATCAAAATAACCCTGTGTTTCTGGGGCAGACCTCGTCGGTGGTGGAAGTGCACAACTTCCGCAATGGCACCAAGCAGAAGGCGCGGGAGGCTCGCGGTCGGCAATCTCAGTGATAGCGCCGATATGCCGTCTGCGGCTGAATGCTGCGGTTCGCTGACGGATGACACTGCACGGTATCGAATGCTGCACAATATCGAATGCTGCACAGTGTCGAATGCTGCACGGTGTCGATGACGCTGCACAGTGTCGGGCGTCGCACTTGCCGGCGCCGTGGCCGGTCAAAATTCGCAGTTGGTCCAATTCACGGTTGGGCCAATACTGCTCAACATTTAGGGAGGGATAGATATGCCATCGCAGGCTTTGATATGGATTATCGTGGCGGCGGTCGTTGTAATTGCGGCGGTCGTCTGCCTGGTCGTCTGGAATTCCAAGAAGTCACGCGCCCAAAAGTCGCAGTCTGAGGAATCGCAGTCCGAAAAGGTACAGTCCGAAAAACCGCGCGCTGAGAAGTCGCAGTCCAAGGAATCTCCGGCACCGCAGCCCAGTGGCGCGCAACAGATCGCTTCACAAGACGCTGCCGCGGCTGGTTCCGCTGAGTCCGCTGAACCTGCCATCGGTTCCTCAGCTGAGACCTCGGCTGAGGAACCAGCCAAGGCTGCCGAATCCGCGGAATCTCCGGAATCCGCGGAATCTCCGGAATCTCAGGAACCTGCGGCAACCGCCGCCGTTAAGCCAGCAGAAAGCCCGGAAGGCAAGGAATCACGACTCACTCGTCTGCGCTCGCGGCTGTCCAAGAGCGCGAATCCGTTCGGCAAGGCGCTGTTCAACATCCTGACGAAAGACAACCTGTCGGAAGCCGATTGGGAAGACATCGAAGACACGCTGATTCTGGCGGATGTGGGTGCCGAAACGTCAGCGCAGATTGTTGATGATCTGCGTGCCGACGCCCGCGTGCATTCCAACAAGGACGCGTCCGAAGTGCGTGCCACGCTGCGCCGTATGTTGCTCGAGCAGGTTGGCGAAGACACCGATCGCAGCTTGGCCGCCGAGCGCGCGGATGCGCATAAGCCCTCCGTCATCATCATGGTGGGAGTCAACGGCACGGGCAAGACGACAACCGCTGGCAAGCTGGCGCGTCTTTTCGTGGCGGAAGGCAAGTCCGTGGTGTTGGGCGCCGCCGATACGTTCCGCGCGGCGGCTGCCGACCAGCTGGAAACGTGGGGCAGCCATGTGGGTGTGCCGGTGGTGCGCGCCGACCATGATGGCGCCGATCCGGCATCCGTGGCGTTCGACGCGGCACAGAAAGCAGTGGATTCCCAGGCCGACGTGCTCATCATCGATACCGCGGGACGCTTGCAAAACAAGGCGAACCTGATGGATGAGCTTGGCAAGATCCGTCGCGTGGTCGAGAAGAAACTGCCGGTCGACGAAGTGCTGCTCGTGCTTGACGCAACCACTGGACAGAATGGCATGGTGCAGGCGCGCGTGTTCTCCGAGGCAATCGGTGTGACCGGCGTGGCACTCACAAAGCTCGATGGTTCCGCCAAGGGAGGCATCGTGATTTGCGTGCAGAAGGAACTGGGCGTGCCGGTCAAGCTCGTCGGTTTGGGCGAAGGGCCGGATGACCTGGCGCCGTTTGACCCTGCAGGGTTTGTGGACGGCATCCTCGGCGACTAGCGCTCTGCTGGCGTTTGCGCTCGCGGTGCTCTTTTCCTGCGCTTTTAAGTGCTCTTGGCCTGCTTGAGGCCAGTGCTCGGTGAGTGCTCGGTGAGTGCGATGCATCTGAGCGCGATGCGCCTAAGCGCGATACATCTGAAACGGCGGCTCCATGCGAATTGCGTGGAGCCGCCGTTTGCGTATCCGCTCGTCCTCCTCGTTCCGCCTTGCCTTTCTTCATCTACTTTCATCTACCTTCATCCTTTCTCACCTACCTCGTTTCACCCTGTCCTTTCTCTCCCACCTCGTCTTTCTTCACCGTTTTCTATCCCCCTTCTCTTTTCTCTCCCTTTTTCTCTCCCTTCCCTCTCTTTTCTCCTCTCCTCTTTTCTCCTTCTCTTTTCTCTTTCTTCCTTCTCTTCCTTCCTCTTCCTTCTCTTTTCTTATCCTTCCTCATCCCTCCTCGTCCCTCCCGCTCCTTCCACCCGACGCGTGTTTCATTTTCGCAACAACCGTAACCCGCGCGTTACATAACGAAACTTTCCAAGAAACGGTTCCCAAGCAAGATGAACTTGTTTTGTATGACTGGCGGCGAATGCGCGATGGCGCATGTTTTGCGTACCGCCGCCGGGTAAGGCATGAGAGGAAGGAGCTCTTATGGATTCTGGGAATGCCGCATGGATGCTGGTATCCGCCAGCCTTGTGTTTTTGATGACGCCTGGTGTGGCGTTTTTCTATGGGGGCATGGTTCGCGCCAAGGCAGTGCTGAACATGCTCATGCTGTCCACGGCTGCGCTGGCAGTGACCGGCGTCGTGTGGACGTTCTGGGGTTGGTCCATTGCTTACGCCGGCAACGATATCGGCGGAATCTTCGGTGATCCGGGAACGGGCTTCCTGCTTCATGATGTGATCACGACGGACAATGGCATCTACACGTCAATTGATACGAATGCCACCACATACCCGCACATCATCGATGTCGCCTTCCAGGTCACCTTCGCCATGATCACCGTGGCTCTCATCACCGGCGCAATCGCCGAGCGTGTGAGATTCAGCACGTGGATGCTGTTCGTGGCGCTGTGGATCACATTTGATTATGCTCCGATGGCCCACATGGTCTGGGGCGGCGGTCTGCTCTCTCCGACCGGTGCGATTTCTCAGTGGATCGGCACGGCTGCTCATGATTTCGCAGGCGGCACCGTCGTGCACATCAACGCCGCAACCGCAGCCCTCATCGTCGTGCTCATCATCGGCAAGCGCAAGGGCTTCGGCAAGGAGCCGATCAAGCCTCACAATGTGCCGTTCGTCATGCTCGGTGCGTTCCTGCTGTGGTTCGGCTGGTTCGGCTTCAACGCCGGCTCCGCATTCGCCGCCAACGGCACCGCTGGCTATGCTTGGGTGTCCACCACCGCCGCGACGTCCGCCGCAACGCTGGGCTGGCTGTTCACTGAACGCGTGCGCACCGGTCACTTCACCGCCATCGGCGCAGCGTCCGGCATGGTTGCAGGCCTTGTGTGCATCACGCCTGCCGCTGACGTGGTTTCTCCTCTCGCCGCAATGATCATGGGCGCCATCGCTGGCTGCGCCACCTGCTGCGCCTGCTCGCTCAAGTTCCGCCTCGGCTACGATGACTCGCTCGACGTGGTGGGTGTGCATGGCGTCGGCGGCTTCATCGGCACCGTGCTCATCGGCTTCTTCGCTGCTGGCACCGGCCTGTTCGAAGGCGGCGATTGGCGTCAGCTCGCTGTGCAGATTGTGGTTGCTCTGTGCGCCATCATCTACAGCGCGGTCATCACCGGCATCATCGCTTTCGCTCTCCAGAAGACCGTCGGCTGGCGTGTCTCCGAACGTGACGAAGTTATGGGCATTGATATGGCAGATCAGGGCGAACGTGCTTACGATTTCGCTGGAATGTCCACTGCGATCCTCAAGGAGGTGAAGTGAGATGAAGCTGATTACCGCAATCATTCAGCCCATCAAACTTGACGATGTGAAGGCAGCCCTTGCCGCCGTTGGCGTGCACGGCATCACGGTTTCCGAAGCGAACGGCTACGGCCGTCAGCACGGTCACACCGAGGTGTACCGCGGCGCTGAATACACCGTTGACCTTATCCCCAAGATTCGCGTCGAGGTGCTTGCCGATGACGCGGATGCGGTCACTCTCGTCGACGTCATCGTCAAGGCAGCCCAGACGGGCACCATCGGCGACGGCAAGGTGTGGGTTGCGCCGCTCGACTCCGTCACCCGCGTGCGCACCGGGGAAACCGGTTCCGCCGCCATCTGACGGGGTTCTGGCGGGGCCGGGTCGGTTTGGCGAGCGTGCGGGCGTTGCGCGGCTGACCGGCGGCCGGCTGTCTGGTGCGCGCAGACCGGCGACGGCTGGCGCCGCCGGCCGGGCTGGCAATCTGCGGTCGGGGCTCTGCGGACTGACAAGGTCTGCTGGCGGGCAGCTGCCAGCCAGCGGGCGGCGAAGCTGCCAGCCTCTTGAAAAGCAGGCACCTCCGGTTGCGGCGATACGTCCGGGCTGATGTGCTGAAAACCTGGCGTGACCGCCAATTACTAGACGTGGCGGGCGTGGCGTTGATTTCCTCCTTCGTTCACGCTGTCGTCCGTCGCCTCGACGCCGTTTCTTTCGTCCGACGTCGATTTTCGAAGGCTCCCGTGAGCGCAACACGGGAGCCTTTTTATGTGTGAGCGACGGCTGGCACATTGGGGTGTGCGTTGGCGTGGGGGTGCGCAGGATTGGCTTGTTTGCTGGGGTTCCTTGCGAGGCTGGCGTTGTTGCGGCGGTTATGTGTGAGCGGTCGCTGGCACATTGGTGCCTGAGGTTGGCTTGCTGGGTGCGGGTGGTGCGGGGAGCGGCTTGTTTGCTGGGTTCTGCGGTCGTGGTAGTTCCGGAGGGATGGTTATGTGCGAGCCGTGGCTGGCACATAGTGGGCGTTGGTTGTGTTGCGTGGTGGGAGCGTGGTTTTTTGCTGGGTTGTGTTCTTGGCGCGGGGTGCTGGCGGGCGTTATGTGTGAGTGGCGGCTGGCACATTGTAGGTGTTGGTGGGTGGATGGTTTTGGGATTGGCTTGTTTGTTGGGTTCCTTGTGCGGTGGGTTCCTTGTGCCGGCTATGTGCGAGCCGTGGCTGGCACATAGCCGGCGTTGGTTGTGTTGCGTGGTGGGAGCGTGGCTTTTTTGCTGGGTTGTGTTCTTGGCGCGGGGTGTCGGTGGGCGTTATGTGCGCGTGGTGGCTGTCACATTGGGGGTGTTGGTGGGGTGGATGGATTTGGGATCGGCTTGTTTACTGGGGTTCCTTGCGAGGCTGGCGTTGTTATGGCGGTTATGTGTGAGTGGTGGCTGGCACATAGCACGGGGGATCCCAGTCGCGGGTCACTTTGTGTGAGTGGTGGCTGACACATTGTGGTCGGCATGGGGTGCCGGCATGGGGTGCCGGCTGTCACATTGCCCCTCCGGCTGCGGCGCTGCGCGTGGTACGAGATTCGTGGTGGGACGTAACGCAATGGTTCGATAACGGTTGCGATAATGAATCGAAGAACGAGAAAGCGGGCGGCGCCCGTGGAGAGCGAGGCACGATGGCAAGCGCGGTGGATGGACTGAAGGATTCGCTGCTGGCGATGAGCGGCTTGGATGCCGACGGCGTGTATCGCGAGGGGCCCACCAAGCGAGAGCAGCGCTCGCAACTGGTGTTCACCGCACTGCGCCGCCTGTGGAATGAGGCGATCGAGCAAACCGCCGCCACCGCTGCCGAGCATGGCGAAAACTGGGAGCAGCCGCATGGCATCGGGCTTGCCGCCGTGGGGTCACTGGCCCGCCATCAACTGGGGCCTTGCTCAGACTTGGATCTCGTTGTCATGTATGATCCGCATGAAGTCGACGAGTCGACGGTGACTACAATCGCCAACCATTTGTGGTATCCGCTATGGGATTCCGGCCTCGACCTTGACCACTCGGTGCGCACGCGTCAGCAATGCGAGGCCGTGACTGATTCCGATCTTCCGGCCGCGATGGGCTGGCTGGATGTGCTGCCGGTGGCGGGCGACGTGCAGGTGGTGCAGGAGACCGCGGAATCCATATTGCAGCGTTGGCGCAAGGCCGCGACGAAGAGGCTTTCAGAGCTGGAGCAATCAGCGGATGAACGTGCCGAGCGCTTCAGCAATCTGGCGTATCTCAACCAGCCTGATGTGAAGCAGGCGCGCGGAGGTTTGCGCGATTCCGTGCTTGTTTCCGGTCTTGTGGCGTCGTGGCTCGCTGATCGTCCGCATGAGGATGAATACCGTGAATGCGTCGAAAACCTACTCGATGTGCGTGATTGCATTCAGCTGGTATCGCACCACGACACCGACTTGCTGCTGGGCGATTTTCAACCGCGCGTGGCAGCGATGATGGGACTGGCCGATCCAACGCTCGAGCCGGATGCCCGCGAGGCGCAAAGCATTGAAATGCTGCAGACCAGGCTGGCGCATTTCGGGCGGCATATCGCGTTCGCGCTTGATTCCACCATGTCGCACGCTAAGCACACCGTCACGCATTCGCACAAGCGATTTGCGTTCTTCCAAGGTAAGCGTTCCAAGCCGAAGTTCACCATACTGCTGCCTGACGCCGCCGAGCTCGAAGGCGAGGTGGTGCTCGCCCCGGGCGTGAAGCCTGCGGAATCCCGTAATTTGGAACTGCGCGTGGCTGTTGCCGCAGCCGAAAACGGTCTGCAGATCGGTCCTTCCACGCTGCTCCAGCTGCGGCAATGTCCGGTGAGCGCTCGGGACTGGGATGACGAGGCGCGCGGGCTTTTCTTGCGACTGCTGGGAAGCGGCGAGCGGCTGCCGGATCTGTGGGAGAGCTTGGATTACGTGGGAATACCTGGCGCATGGATGCCCGAGTGGCTCGGTGTGCGCAACCGTCCGAGTGCGTCTGCGATACATCGTTACACCATAGACAGGCACATGGTGGAGACGACTTCTCGTATACCTGCTGCGTCGCCGCAGGGGCAGGAGTATGACGAGGAGCATCGGTCTGCGCTTCTGTTAGCGGCAATATTGCACGACATCGGCAAGCGGCCGGGCGTGACCGACCACGCTGCGGAGGGCGAGCGCCATGCCGCCGCTGTGTTGGAACGCTGGGGTTATGCGGAAAACGTGCGGCGGATGGCGCTTGTGTTGATTCGGGAACACCTGACGCTGTCGCGCTATGCGATGAAGCGCAGCCCCGATGATGAGGCGGCGGTGAGCGAGCTTGCTGAGGCAGTGGGGCGCGATCCGCTGATGCTTGACATGCTGTTTGACCTGACGCGAGCGGATTCCTCGTCATTGGGCGCAACCAGCGGCGAACTCATCTCGAAACGTCAAGGGTGGAGCGAATGGCGCGCTGCGCTCGTGGGCGCCATGTATAACGCCGCTCGCGCCCGCTGCCGGTAGTGCGCGAAACCCGAGGGGAGCGGACCCGTAGGGCGCGGAACGAGGTGGCGCGGAATGGTGCTCATGCCCAGTGGTGTCAGCGATTGTTGTTCGATACAATGATGTTGGTGCTCGCCATGTGCCCGAGGCATAAGGTGCGGAGATGGCGCATCGATGATGGCGGTATGGCGGTCTGGGGCCGCACTGAAAACATACTGAAGGAGAGAGATCATGACTGATTCAGGTTCCAGCGTTCCCGAGGACGCAGTGTCGGGCAATTCGCAGCCGAATTATGGGCAGGTATCTGATTGGCAGGCTCAGCAGGCCGGATACCAGCAGACGCCTTACACGTCGTCCGGGTATTCCCAACAGTACGGGCAGACCTACGCCTCGTCCGATTCTTCGCAAACTGGATATTCGCAGAGCGGCAGCGGCCAGCAGGGGTATTCGAACGGATACGGGCAATCTGGCTATGCCGATACCAGCTATTCCCAGCAAACCTACGCTCAGCAACCGTATGCCGATGCGCAATCCGGCTATGGTTATTTCTCCCAGGGGTATTACCAACAGGGGTATTACCAAGCGCCGGTGAGCGCAACGCCGCTTTCCGACAAGTCAAAGGTTGCCGCCGGAGTGCTTGGCATTCTGCTTCCCGGTCTGGGGGCTCACAATTTTTATCTGGGCAATACGGGCAAAGCAGTGCTGCAGCTGGTGTTGTCGATCGTGACTTTCGGAGTGGCAAGCATTTGGGGGTTCATCGAAGGCATTCTCATCCTGAGCTCGTCCACGGGAAGCAAGTGGCACCAGGATGCTTCGGGGCGTGAGCTGCAGGACTGATTTCCTCGGTGTGTGGTGCTGTCGTGGCGCCGTTATAACGCCATGATGGTCTTTTTCTCTGCGCGGTTGCTCGGGCGGCGCGCAGTGTGAGCGGATGAGCTATTGCCGCCGGCGGTACCGAGTTGCTGCGTGCGCGGATGACCTGCAGGTAGGGGCGGTCATTGGTTGGTTGCGTCGGCGGATGTGTTTGTGCGTGTCGGTGTGCGTTGATGTGCATTGATGGTTGTTCTAAGTGTGGATAAGTTGTCGGATTGTGTGTGAATGCACTTATGGATTCGTTCGGTTGTTTGTCGGATTGAAGCGAATCGCCGTGAGTTTTCATCATTTGTGCGCAACTGTTGAAAAATGGACGTATGTTAGCGCAATCTGTTAAAAACTGTGCTTATTTGCAATGTTCTTGTGCTTTATGAACGGCGGGTAAACAGTTTGAACGGGCGGATCCGGCTGTGTAATTCAGGATGATACGCGACTAGCACGTTTTTTCATGATGTAATTCCACAATTGAGTTATCCCCGTACGTCCACAAGTTATCCACCCGGTTTTCCACATGATGTGGATAAAAAACATCAGTTTTCCACACCATGTGGGTGGAAATGTGGATAACTTTAAATTTTGTCCACTGTGGACTCCCGCGCGTGTCGCGTGTGGAATGTGATGAATGTTACAAAAGAACATTCCTGTTCGTGACCTATCCCATAAATGCACATTCATGTCATGGCACTTCCGTGACGATATCAATGCAACGGGTGCCACGCATCCAAATTACTTGCGCTTCGAATACTGCCGCATGAATACCTCGGATCAGTGGAGCCATGCAAGAGACAACAGCGGGCATGGCATCGAAAACCCATTCATTGATATGGGTTTCCAGTACGGCGGTACGCCTGATGTACGGTTATTGATTTAACTGCACGCGAGTAGACTGGGATACCAGTATCAGTAAGGTGGCTGTGAAAGGAGAATCGTGGAAGGCAAGCATGGTCCTGGCTTGAGGCGTGTGAGTCTGCTGCGGGGCGCGCTGCGACAAAGAGCCCATGCCCTTGCGTGCGGCAGGGGCTCTTTGCCACGTGCGGCGCTCGCTACCGTGCTTGCTTTGGGCTTGTGCTTGGCGAGCGTTGCTTGTGTTGGCGGCGCCCGTCCTGCTCATGCTGATGAGATGTCCGTTCCCATGACCGCCGATCGCAAACTTGCGGTGCAGCAAGACGCGCCGTGCTTTAGCTCTGGGCGCGCGTCATCTGCGGTCATGTCTGCGGATGGCAGCACCATTTACGTTTTCGACAACGACGGAATGATTTGCAAAATCAACGCATCGGATATGAGCGTGGTGCAAACTGCCCAGTCGGAAGCGACATATGAGAGCGCTGATGAAGAGCAAGCCTCAGTCACTCCTGACGGCAGCCGCGCTGTGGCACGTATTGGCAGCAGCCTCCTTGTTGTTGATACGTCGGATTTGAGTTCGCGAGTCATACATGCAAACGGCGATTACGTCATCACGTCGCACGGCGCCACCATTACTTCTGTAGACACTGATGAAGAATCCAGCGGTTCAGGACGCCAGCAGTATCTGGATGTGTGGAACATCGCCGATGGGAGTCTGGCATCGCGTAAGCCTGTGGGGAATCTGGTAGCGAATCTCAAGGTGCAGTGCATCTCGCCCGACGAGAAGACCCTCTATGCAACCGGCTCGGTCAGCGATTCGAACGCTGCTGGTGACACTTCTGCTGCCGAGGTTGTTGCCATAGACACGGCGACCGGTGCGATAACACGGATGGGTGTGGAGACTGAGCAGTTGCAGTGGAACACCGTGTCGGGCTTCTTGCACACTTTTCCGACTGTGCAGCACCTGCCAACGTTGGTGCTGGAAGCGCTGCCAAACGGCGAGCATAACGATACCGCGACAGCGAGCCAAGGAGCGTCTCAGACGGCGGCAACCGATTCAGAGTCGTTATCTGATAAACCGTCATTCGACCCATTCTCTGGGGATGTGTGGGCGATCGACACGAATATGCGCACTGCGAAAAAGGTGATGACTTATGAGGTCGTTGAATCCAATGCGGCGGACACAGCGCATGGCATTGCTCCGGTTGTGATTTCCCCTGATTTCTCGAAGTGCATGGTGCAGGAGAAAGACGGGTGGGATGTTGTGTCGATGGATGATTGGAAGGTCCTTATGACAATTCCGCCGGGGGATTACAGCCGTTGGGGATTTTCTCGTGGCGGGAATCTGGTATACGGTTTCGATGGAATCAACGTCCAGGAGACGCATTCCGCTAACGCCGCGGATTCCATTGGGAAATACCAAGGAACCACGATGGGCGTGACGACAGCCGATGTGTCGACAGGCGAAACGGTGGCTCAGAATATTGATGCGTCCGCATGGGGAAGCCGAGGCATTCCATACATCGAGCAGAAGTATGCCGCTTACTTCAGCTGGGCTCAGATATCAGCCGATGGCAAATGGTGCTATGCGATGTACTACACCATGACGGCGGTGTTGAACCAGGGGGATACTGGTACTTCAGGTCTTTTAAAAATTCCGGTACTGGATGAGGCGGATTTCAAGGATGCGCGGAATGGCGAACAGGCATCTGCGAAAGACAGCGGGGACGCCGCCGCGGTGGCGAATTCACGTCGGGATGTTGCATGGCGTCGTGGCTGGGTCGTTGGCATTGTGGCGGTGGCGGTAGCTGTGGGTGTTGTGGCGACAATGGTGATTGTGCATAAGCGCCGCAAGGCTAATGCGGCGACTCGCCGATGAGGTGACGCAGATTGCCGCAGATTGCTTGCATGCCTTCCGTCTTCGGCGACTGATTGGTTGGTTCGCCGAAGATGGAGGTTTGGGGTGTGTTTTGGGTGGGTCTATCCTCCGTCTTCGGCGAGTGGTTGAGAGAGTCGCCGATGATGGAGGTTTGGGGTGGGTTCTGGTGCGGTTTATCCTCCGTCTTCGGCGAATCCAAGGAACGGCGGGGCGAATCCCCGGTGTCGGCTGTGAATCAGGGGGTGACGGTTAGAATCGGGGGTATGAGTTCCCAAGATTTCCCGCCGATGGATGAATCCGGCAGTCTGCCTATGCGACCGGATGTCTCAGACGGCACGCCGCATGGCAATTCCCGGAGGTACTCGCGTTCCGCGAACGGCGCGCGGGACGACCGCCCGGATGCTACGCTGTTCGACCGGGTGCCCCCGCATGACGACAATGCTGAGGTGGCGGCGCTTGGAGGTATGCTGCTGAGCAAGGATGCCATCGGTGAAATCAGTCAGATTCTGGAACCGCAGGACTTTTATCAGCCGCGCAATCAGATGATTTATCAGGCGATCATCACGCTGTTTTCCAATTCGGAGCCAGTGGATCCCATCGTCGTCGCCGAGGAGCTGCACAAGCGTGGGCAGTTGGAGAAGGTGGGTGGTTCGGATTACCTCGCTCACCTCGCCGATGCGGTGCCTACTGCCGCCAATGCTGTCAGCTATGCCGAGATTGTGCACCAGAAGGCGGTGCTGCGCCGTGTCATCATGGCGGGCACGCAGATTGCTCAGCTGGGTTACGACGCAGGCGGCCGCAGCGCTGAAGACATCGTGAACCTCGCGCAGGCTCAGATGTATGAAGTGGGCGTTGGCCGTGTGCGGCAGGATTACATGCCAATCGGCAGCGTGGTGGAGGAGACGCTCAACACCATCCAAAACATCCAGGACGGAACGATCAACCGCGGCGTGCCTACGGGTTTCCGCGACATTGATGATGTGACGCAAGGTTTGCAACCAGGGCAGATGATCATTGTCGCAGGCCGCCCGGCAATGGGTAAGTCCACGCTCGCCGTTGATTTCGCGCGGTCGGCGGCCTTGCACCACGGGCTCGCCACCATCGTGTTCTCGCTGGAAATGAGCAAGCTGGAGCTTTCGCAGCGTATCATCGCCGCGGAATCCAGCGTTCCGCTCGGGTTGCTGCGCGACCCGCGCCAGTTGACGCAGCAGCATTGGCAGCAGCTGAACGTGTGTGCGTCTAACATTGCAGACAAGCCGTTGTTCCTTGATGATTCACCCAATATGAGCCTCATGGAGATCCGCGCGAAATGCCGTCGCTTGAAGCAGACGGATGACTTGAAGCTTGTGGTTGTCGATTACCTGCAGCTCATGAGTTCCGATCATGCGGTCGAGTCCCGCCAGCAGGAGGTCGCGACGTTCTCCCGCGCGCTGAAGCTGCTCGCCAAGGAGCTGGAGGTCCCGGTGGTGGCGTTGTCGCAGCTCAACCGTGGTGTCGAGGCGCGTGCCGATCGCACGCCTATGCTGAGCGATTTGCGCGAATCCGGCTCGATCGAGCAGGATGCTGACGTCGTGTTCCTCGTGAACCGCCCCGATGTGTATAACAAGGATGACAGACCCGGCGAAGCGGATATCATCATGGCAAAGCATCGTAACGGTCCGACCGCCACGTTCACGTTGGCGTTCGAGGGTGCGATGTCGCGGTTCCGTGACCTGCCCCAGGATTACCAGCAAGGCCTGTGACGCGGCGATACAGAGGCAACACAGGGGCAACACAGAGGCAACACAGAGGAAGGACGGCACATGGTGTCTCATGCACTCATCCCTACGGTTCTGACGCCAGCGGTGGGCAAGGCTGTGCGCGCCGCAGCGCGCCTCCGTGGCGGTGGCACCGCATTCCCCGGCAAGGTGGTCGAGAAGCTCGACCCAGGCTTTATGGCGCGCACGCTGGGGCAACTGCCGTACGGCGTGGTGCTCGTCTCGGGGACGAACGGCAAGACCACCACGACGCGCATCATCGCCTCCGTGCTGGAAAGCTTGGGATTGCGTGTGTTCACGAATCCCACAGGGTCGAATTTCACGCGTGGCGTCGTCTCCGCTACGGAGGCACCCCTGAGGTGCGGTTGCTGATGTAGCCGAACGCTGGTAGCTTGGGAGTATCAACGAGGTCATTGTGAAGGGAAAAGCTATGGGATGCAAGCATGGTTTTGGCTGGGCGGAACATGAGGGATCGCTCCGCAATGTGGGGCGGTTTCTGGGAACATCGCTCGCAGCCATGCTTGCCGCCTGCCTGTGTGTGACGATGTGCCTGGCGGGCGCCTTTGCTGGCACCCGCCCGGCATTCGCCGAAGGGGTGAACGCGACATCGGACCGGAAGCTGGGAGTGCTGCTCGATGCACCTTGCTTTAACAACGACAATGCATTGTCGGCGGCCATGTCGCCGGATGGCGACACCATCTATCTGTTCGCGACGGATGGGATGATTTGCAAGGTCAATGCTGATGATTTGACTGTGGAACAGACCGCCCAGGCGCAGGTGCCGGCATCGAGTTGGTACAACCTCGAACAATCAGCCGTCTCACCGGATGGGGAGTATGTCGCTGTGCGTATCGGCTACAGCATCCTGCTTGTGAATACCTCTGATTTGAGTTCACGCATCATCGATGCATCGGGACGGTATGTCTTCACAAATGAGGGCAGGACGCTCATGACAATTGACGGCAAGACCGATCCGCAAGCGCACGGAGGCACGGTGAGCATCGATGTGTGGAACACGTCCGATGGAAGCCAGGTGTCGAGAACCCCCGTGACCGGACTCCCCGGTTTCCCCTGGGTGCAATGCATTTCTCCCGATGAGAAGACGATTTACGCATATGTCGATGGCGAGACGTCATCGCAGCGACATGTTTATGCGATTGATGCGGCAACAGGCGCTGCGACGGACATGAACATTACGGAAGCCGGGGGAGACCCGGGGATAGTGCAAGGTGCGTTGGTCTATGCCGCGAGCGTGAGACATCTGCCCACCTATGTGGTGGAATCAAGACCGTCGGATGAGCAGTCTGGTGCTGCTGCGACTGGTTCCGCGACTGGCTCTGCGACCGATGGCGCAACGGATTCGGCAGCGGTGACCAATGCCGCGGCTACCGCGAACGTGGCGAAGAACGCCGCGAGTGGGTTGTCCACAGACATTTCCGGAGCCTCGCATGCCGAACCCGTGTCAAGGGAATCGAGCAATTCGTCCGATTCCCCTGACGGTGGCTCTTCCCAGTCGCCTTCAACGAGCGCGACGCAGGACGCCACTGCGATGGGCGATGTGTGGGCGATCGACACGAACGCGCGAACCGTGCAGAAAGTGCGCAGTTATGAGACCGATGCTGCAAATCCTGGCGACATGGTGGTGATGTCGGCGGACTCCTCTCTGTGCCTGCTGGCGGAGAAGGACGGCCGCAAGTTCGTCTCCACGTCGGACTGGAAGACGACGGGCTCGGTGCCGGGCAAGGATCCGATATTCGTCGATTTGTCGGATGATGGGAAGCTGGCGTATTCAGCCTCTGCCATTTCATCGCAAAATGTGCAGGCCAATGATTCGACGGACGACGCGAAAAATCAGGGGACCACAATGACCATGACCACGACGGACACGGCCACCGGCGAATCGGTGTCCCAATCCGTGGATGCGTCGGCTTGGGAAGATAACCGGCATTACGTCGAGGGCGATTTCTCCCCACAGGTCATGTGGGCTCATCTGTCCGCGGACGGCACATGGTGCTACGCGATGTATTTTTCCAGGATTCCTGCAAATGACGGGCAGACCGGTGCCTCCGGCCTGCTGAAGATTCCGGTGCTGGATGCCGCGGGGCTGCAGGCCGCGTTGCAGAGCGAACACGAGTCGGCGGCGGATGGCGGCGGGGATGCAGCTACTGCGGTGACGGATCCGCGTCAGGATGCGGCGCGGCGGCGCGGCGTGATTGCCGGCGTTGCGGCGATTGTGGTTGTTGCGCTGGCCGTGGTGGTGGCAGTGGTCGCGGCGAAGCGCCGCAAGGCCAAGGCGGCGGTCGTGGCGGCTGATAGGTCTGAACCGACTGGCACGGCTGGCGCGACGGCAAGCGAAGGCAGTGCGGCGGCTGCGACAGATGGCGTGGCGGATGGATCGGCCTCCGAACCTATGGATGCGCCGGCGGCTGATTCGGTAACAGGGGATTCACAAGAGAGGACGTTTTGAATCTCGTAGGGGATTGACCTAGCGCCCGCAATCGGCGCGCTGTTCGTGGTGCACCGGTTGTGGATGTTAGGACCTTGATTTTCGCCTGTCTGTCCTCCGTCTTCGGCGCCGGATTATTGGGGCGCCGATTGCGGACGTTGGGACTTCGGTTTTGTGGTCGGTAACGTCCGTTTTCGGCGCCGGATTATTGGCGCGCCGATTGCGGACGCTAGGGCCCCATTTTTCGCCGGTTTATCCTCCGCCATCGGCGCCTCCTGAATCCGGCGCCGCTTGCGGACGTTAGGCGGTCTGATGGAGGCGGCAGCGCAGCGGGGTGACGTGTGTTTGGTTCCGGAGTGATAGGCTGAAGCCGATATATCAGAGTAAGTGAGGGGAAAAGCTATGGGATGCAAGCGTGGTTTTGGCTGGGCGAAACATGAGGGATTGCTGCGCAACGCAGGGCGGTCTCTAAAGGCGTCGCTCGCCGCCATGCTTGCAGCCTGTCTGTGTGTGACGATGTGTCTGGCGGGTACTTTTGCTGGTACCCGCCCGGCATTTGCCGATGAGACGAATAATGACGCGTCAGCCCGCAAGCTGGGAGTGACGATTAATGCACCGTGCTTTAGCTCGATGCAGGCGATGTCCGCAGTCTTGTCGCCGGACGGCGGCACCATTTATGTTTTCGCCAACGATGGGATGATCTGTAAAATCAATGCGGATGATTTGAGCTTGGAACAAACCGCCCAGTCGGAGGCGGCATTCGATGGTTCCCCCTATCAGGATCAGGCGTCGATTACCCCCGATGGCAGCCACGCCGTCGCTCGTATTGGCAGCAGCCTGCTCGTGGTGAATACGTCTGATTTGAGCTCGCGAATTATCGAGGCGAACGGCGACTATGTCATCACGTCACAAGGCAGCACCATCACTTCTGTAGATCGAATCAAAATCGGTGATGACTCGTACACCTCCCAGTACTACATCGATGTATGGAATATCGCCGATGGAAGCCTGGTGTCGCGAAAACCGGTAGGGGAGCCGGTCGCAGTCAAGGTCCAATGCATCTCGCCCGATGAAAAGACGCTGTATGCCACCGTTCCGTCCGGCGATGCAAGTTCTGCTGAGGGCATCGGTGTCGCAGATGTCGTAGCCATTGACACGCAGACCGGAGCAATGACGCGGCTGGGTGTGAAGACCAACAAATCTCAGTCATTGACTCGAACGGGCTTCTTGCATACCTATCCGATTGTGGAGCATATGCCGGTTCTGGTGTTGGAGGATTCGCCCACCAGCGGGAAGAGCGACGCGGCGACATCATCTCGCTCGGCATCATCCGATTCCTCGGATTCGGACAGTGAGGATTCGCGTTCCGCTTTTGTGGGTTCAACATCCGGGTCTTATACGGGGAATGTGTGGGCAATCGATACGAATGCGCGCACCGCGAAGAAGGTAATGACCTACGAGGCGAATGCGTCCAATACGACGTTCGCCACAGTCGGTACTGCGCCGATTCTGATGTCTCCTGATTTCTCGAAGTGCCTAGTGCAGGAGAAAGACGGCTGGGGTGTGGTGTCGACAAGCGATTGGAAAACGCTCACGACGATCTCGCCGGGCGATGATAGCCGTTGGGGGTTCTCTGGTGACGGGAATCTGGTGTATGGCTTTGGCGGAATCAACGTTCGAGAAGCGAACTCCTCGATGAATTCGGCTGGCAAATATCAAGGAACCACGATGAACGCGACGACGGTCGACACGGCAACTGGCGAGACTGTGAGCCAGGATATCGATGCATCCGCATGGCGGAGCCAGGATGGCCAGTACGTTGAGCAGCAGTTCGCCGCGTATTTCTCGTGGGCCGAGACATCGGTCGACGGCAAATGGTGCTATGCGTTGTATTACACCATGTCGCCCTTCATGAATGAAGGCCATACGGGTTTCCCGGGTCTGTTGAAGATTCCGGTGCTGGATGCCGCGGGGTTGCAGGCCGCTTTGCAGAGCGAACAAGGGGCGGCGTCGGATGGCGGCGGGGATGCAGCTACTGCGGTGACGGATCCGCGTCAGGATGCGGCGCGGCGGCGCGGCGTGATTGCCGGCGTTGCGGCGATCGCGGTTGTTGCGCTGGCCGTGGTGGTGGCAGTGATTGCGGCAAAGCGCCGCAAGGCCAAGGCTGGCGTAGCAGCCGGTGGCGAGGTGACTGTGCCTGCTGACGGGGTGGCAGGCAGGGCAGTGTCCGACGCGGCGGTGGCCGAGCCGGCAGCTGCTCCAGGCGGCGCGGTTGCGCCCTCGGAATCTGAATCTCGCCAAGTGGATACGGACCAAGGTCCGTCGAAGGAATCTCTCTGATTCCGTAGCTGCGGACCTTGGGGATTCCCGTTGGGGCTCCCGCCTACGTTCCGTCTTCGGCGCCCGGATTATTGGGGCGCCGAAGGCGGACGTTAGAGGGCGGATTTTGGCCGGTCTATCGTCCGCAATCGGCGCCGGATTGTTGGGGCGCCGGTTGCGGCAGTTTGGACCCCATTTTCCGGCGGTTTAACCTCCGTCTTCGGCGCCTCTTGGATCGGGTTGGGAAGGGTGGGCGGAGATGGTCAGCTGGGCGCGGAACGGCGCGTGGCGGATGACGCCGCCGTTAGAATCGGGGGTATGAGTTCCCAAGATTTCCCACCGATGGATGAACCCGGCCCCATGACCCCCGCCAATGGCCCGCGGGGCGGTTCGCGCAGCAATTCGAACTACTCGCGGTCGGCGAACGGCGCACAGGGCGGCGACCAGAACGCCGCGCTGTTCGACCGGGTGCCGCCGCACGACGACCAGGCGGAGGCCGCCGCCCTGGGCGGCATGCTGCTGAGCAAGGACGCCATCGGCGAAATCAGCGAGATCCTGGACCCGCAGGACTTCTACCAGCCGCGCAACCAGATCGTCTACGAGGCCATCATCACGCTGTTCTCCAACTCGGAGCCGGTCGACACCATCGTGGTGGCGAACGAGCTGCACAAGCGCGGGCAATTGGAGAAGATCGGCGGCTCGGATTACCTTGCCCAGCTTGCCGACACGGTGCCCACCGCCGCCAACGCGGTCAACTACGCTGAGATCATCCACCAGCAGGCGGTGCTGCGCCGCGTCATCATGGCGGGCACACAGATCGCCCAGCTCGGCTACGACGCGGGCGGCCGCAACGCCGAAGACATCGTGAACCTCGCGCAGGCCCAGATGTACCAAGTGGGCATGGGCCATGTGCGGCAGGACTACATGCCGATCGGCAGCGTGGTGAACGACACGCTCGATACGATCCAGAACATTCAGGATGGCACGATCAACCGCGGCGTGCCCACCGGCTTCCGCGACATCGACGACGTGACGCAGGGCCTGCAGCCCGGCCAGATGATCATCGTCGCCGGCCGACCGGCAATGGGCAAGTCCACGCTCGCCGTGGATTTCGCCCGTTCCGCCGCGCTGCACCACGGGCTCACCACCGTCATCTTCTCGTTGGAAATGAGCAAACTCGAGCTCTCCCAGCGCATCCTCGCCGCGGAATCCAACATTCCGCTCGGCATGCTGCGCGACCCGCGCCAGCTCACCCAGCAGCACTGGCAGCAGCTCAATGCGTGCGCATCGCAATTGGCGGACAAGCCGCTGTTCCTTGACGATTCGCCGAACATGAGCCTCATGGAGATCCGCGCGAAATGCCGCCGCCTGAAGCAGACGAACGACCTCAAGCTCGTGGTGGTGGATTATCTGCAGCTCATGAGCTCCGACAGCGCCGTGGAATCCCGCCAGCAGGAGGTCGCCACGTTCTCCCGAGCGCTCAAGCTGCTCGCCAAGGAGCTCGAGATCCCCGTCGTTGCGCTTTCGCAGCTCAACCGAGGCGTGGAGGCGCGCGCCGACCGCACGCCTATGCTGAGCGACTTGCGTGAATCCGGCTCGATCGAGCAAGACGCCGACGTCGTGTTCCTCGTGAACCGCCCCGACGTGTATAACAAGGATGACAGGCCCGGCGAGGCGGACATCATCATGGCAAAGCACCGCAACGGCCCGACCGCCACGTTCACGCTGGCGTTCGAAGGCGCGATGTCCCGCTTCCGCGACCTGCCTCAGGACTACCAGCAGGGGCTGTGATCTGCAGCCGAGGCTTTACGACAGGAAGGACGGCACATGGCGGCACATGCACTCATCCCCAAGGCGCTCACACCGGCGCTGGGCAAGGCAGTGCGCGCGGCGGCGCGGCTCCACGGCGGCGGCACCGCGTTCCCCGGCAAGGTGGTGGAGCGCCTCGACCCGGGCTTCATGGCGCGCACGCTCGCGCAGCTGCCCTACGGCGTGGTGCTCGTCTCGGGCACGAATGGCAAGACCACCACCACCCGCATCGTCGCTTCGGTGCTCGAATCGCTGGGATTGCACGTGTTTACCAACCCCACCGGCTCGAACTTCACCCGCGGCGTGGTGTCCGCGCTGCTCGACAAGGTGAGCATGGGCGGGCGGCTTGACGCCGACATCGCCGTGCTCGAGCTCGACGAAGCGTATGCCGTGCACTTCGTGCGCCGCGTGAAGCCACGCTACACGCTGCTGCTCAACGTGATGCGCGACCAACTTGACCGCTTCGGTGAGATTGACAACACCGCGCGGCTGCTGGGCAAGGCTGCCGCCGCCACGACCGGCACGCTCGTGCTCAACCGCGAGGATCCGCGCATTGCGGCGCTCGCAGGCCTGGCGCCGCGTGGCACTGCCGTGCGCTACTTCGGCCTGGATGAGTCGCTGCGGAGGTTCTTCCCCACCGATGATTCGATGCATTGCGAGCTTGCGAGCGATGGGGAGAATCGGGAGAATCGGGGAGATAAGGAAGATGGTGCGGCGGAGGCTGCGGCTGGCGCCGAGGCTGCGGCTGGCGCCGAGGCTGCGGCTGGCGCCGAGGCTGCGGCTGGCGCCGAGGCCGCGGGCGGTGCCGAGGCTGGGGCCGGCACGGTCGGAGCTGGCACGGCCGGGGCGAACAGTGCCAGGGCCACCGCGGATTCCGCTGCGGAGCAGCTGCCCGCCGATGTGACGCTGATGGCGGTGGATGGCAATTCCGCCACGTTCCGCATGGATGGCGAGCAGTATGATGCCACGCTCAAGCTCGAAGGCGTCTACAACCTGTTCAACGCTGCCGCCGCGATGGCGGTGGCGCGCGCTGTGATGGACGACGTGGAGGAGAAGCGGCTGGCGCGAGGCATGGCAGGTCGGTCTGCGACAATCCGGACGATTGATAATCGTGCCGCTGATAATCGTGTGGCTGATCAGGATGCCGTCAAGCAGCCCGCCAGCACGCAGCCTGCAGCCAAACAATCCGCCACCAAACAATCCGCAGCCAATCAGCCCGACGATGCCGCCGACCGCCGGCTGATCGAGGCAATTTCCGCCGTCACCCCGGCGTTCGGCCGTGGCGAGACCATCGAGGTGAACGGCGTGCCGGTCGAACTCATCCTCGTCAAGAACCCGATGGGCTTCCGGCTTGCGCTCACGTCGTTCCCCGCCGAAGGGCATGGGACGATGATCGTGATCAACGATCAATATGCGGACGGTCGCGACATGAGCTGGCTGTGGGACGTGGACTTCACAAGCCTGCGCGGCACCGGCGTCGACATGGTCTCCGGCGTGCGCGCCACCGACATGGCGCTGCGCCTCGCCTACGACGGCGTGGAGGCGCGCTCCATCGACGAAGACATCGACCGCGCGGTCGCCCGCTTCCTCGCCGGCAACCCCACGCAACCCAAGCACATCTATTGCACCTACACCGCCATGCTCGCCGTGCGCAAGCGCGTGGCGACGTTCACGCATGTGGAGGACGCCGGACTATGAGCAGCATTGCAGACAGCGAAATCGCACGGAACCAGACGGAACGCGTCGCCGGGCCTACGGCTGAGGCCATCACCAAGCCCGCGGCAACCGCCGCCGAGCCTCGCGTGCTTGACATCGTGTCGCTCTACCCGCGCGACATGAACATCTACGGCGACTCCGGCAACGTGCTCACCGTGCGCCGTCGCGCCGAGCTGTATGGCTACGCGCCGGTCATCCACCATTACAACCAGGGCGATGCCTGGCCCGAGCGCGTCGACATGATCCTGGGCGGCGGCGGGCAGGACCAGGGCCAGGGCACCATCACCGACGACCTGTTCCGCCGCTCCGACGACCTGCACGCGCTCGCGGACGCGGGGTGCCCGATGCTGCTCATCTGCGGCATGTACCAGCTGTTCGGCAACTACTTCCAGACCGCCGAGGGCACGCGCCTGCCGGGCATCGGCGTGCTCAACGTCACCACCGTGGGGCAGCCGCACCGCATGATCGGCAACCTCGTGGACCACACCGACGAGTTCGGCGACGTGGTGGGCTACGAGAACCACTCCGGGCAGACGTTCCTGCACGGCGACGGCACGCGCCCGTGGGGTGTGGTGGATGAGGACGGCACCGGCAACAACGGCACGGACCACACCGAGGGCGCGCGCCGCAACGCGGTGATCGGCACCTACCTGCACGGCTCGGTGCTGCCCAAAAACCCGCGCGTGGCGGACTATTTGATCCGCATAGCCGCGCAGAACCGCTATGGCGCGTTCGACCCGCGGCCGTCCGCCGAGGCCACGCGGGAGCTCAGTCGGCTAGACGACCTGGCGGCGCGCGCGGCGAAGGTGGCGGCGTCCCGCCCGCGATGAGCGCTTCCCACTGATCGGCGCCCCTTGCCAATCCTCGATAATCCCGCCGTGGCATGGTCAAACACGACCCGCCACGGCGGTTTTGCTACCCGCGCAACCGGGCTTCCCGTCATAAGATGGTGGTGAAGGCGAACGAAGTCGTTTCGCCATGCATGGCGCACGGCGCGGGCTGTGCGCGTCACACGTTGTGTGAGGAGGAGACATGTCAGACAAGAAGCCTATCAATCCTGACGTTATCTACCACATCGAGGACGATGACGACCTGTTCGAAAGCGTTGCCAAGCTGGTGCGCCGCGGTGGCGTCGTCATGGGCATCGTGGAGCTCGTGCTGGGCGTCGTGATGCTGTTCTGGCCGCACAAGACGCTCACGGCGGTCACCGTGCTGCTGGGCGTGGGGCTCATCATCGCCGCCATCATCTACCTGGTCGGCGCCATCGAGACACCGATTCTGCCGCCGGGCTGGCGCACGCTGGGCATTGTGTGCAGCGTGCTGTTCGTGCTGGGCGGCATCGCGATCTTCAAGGCGCCGCAGGCGGCGGGTGCGTCGCTGGCGGTGTTCGTGACCATCGTGCTGGGCATGCTGTGGATTGTGGACGGCATTGCGTCGCTGTTCCAGTCCAGCTTCACGCTCACGCCGGTCGCGTCCGTGGTCTATGGCCTCGTCTCGATTCTCGCCGGCATCGTGGTGCTTGCCGCGCCGGCGCAGTCCACCGTGTTCCTGTTCATGTTCGTGGCGATTGCGCTCATCGTGATGGGCATCGTGTCCATCGTGCGTGCCCTGACCTTCGGCAGGAAGTAGCGCGGCAGCAGCTGTGGCGGCGGCGTGGTGGTGCCGCGCAGCTGGCGGTGCGCGATGCGGTAGCCGCATGTGTCCGTAGCTCGGTTACATGGCGCTATGTGTCAAGTCAATGAGTGGCGCATTTACTGCGCCAATGCATGGATGAGGGGACACCCCGGGAAACTTCTGGGATGCCCCTCATTCATGCCACAGGCGCGGGTGCGATGTAGCTCCCCGTGCACATTTGTGCAGAGTCGAGGCGAAATCGAGACAATGCAACCGATTTTGGATAATCTGTGGATTATCGATTCAAAGGAGGTCGCAATGCTTAATAACCGCAATGATTCACGAATCCATATTCGATATGTCCCCAACTGGTGGCAGTGGTTTTTCGGAGTCTGGCATCGCTAGGTTCGTTTGGTTTGCCGCGTCATTGCAAGGAATTCGTGCTTGCAGATGCCATTGCCCACCATGCAAGCGATACTGCACGGTGCCGCCTGCGGTGATGATTGCCTGACGATGTGATTGAAGGCCCCGTCCATGTCGCAGTCGATTGAATTCGGAAGAAGCCGTTATTCCAGACCCTGTTCGATTTGTCTGAGTGATATGTATTGAATTTTGGACGATTGAGATGTCCATGGAATATGAATCTCGTCCTGGCTCTGCGTGGCGGAGGATATTAGCGAATATTTCTTTGAGGAATCCTTCGACAAGCATCAGGTGTAAATCATCGATGGGGTTTTGGGGCTTTCCAGATAAGTGAACAGTGCCCTCAAAACCAATCGCGGAGGCGGAATCCGTCTCGCTTTCTAGGAACTTTTCTAAATCGATAAGTGTGTCACTTGGAGTCGTTCCGCGGGTGGCTTTCCCCTGATTGTCGTCAATCAGGTCGATAACACGATGCATTTGGTTCAGTGCACGCTTTGTCTCGCGGTGGATGCTTTTCATGTCCTTATGGATTCGGTCTGCATCAACGCTTTCCTCGAACTCCCATGCTCCGGTGATGAGGAGAATCGTCGACAATTCTTTAGTAATGGAGTCGTGAATTGCAGTGGCAAGACGTCGGTTATGTTCCAATTGTCTTTGGCGCTCTATCGCGCGCTCTTGCGCCATGAGCTGATCCTTCTGCATGATGGATTGCCTGGACTGACGGAGCGAGGCGCTCATGAACGCGATGAAGCCCAACGGGAAAAACGATACCGCTCCCCACAACAAACCATCCGGCATGGATCCAAGAAGATTGCTCAGAACCTGGACAATGCTAAGCCACATCACGATACCGAAAGCGCATGGAAACGCGCAGCGATATGAGAGAAAAGCGAGAGCGGGGAATTCCAGAAGGGAGGCCCAGGTGAGTTGTGCAGGTAGTAGGGACAGGACAGAATGGAGGGCGAGCAAGATGGCACAGATGTGCGTTGGCCACAGAGGAATGAGCAGTGTAAGTATCGAATCCAGTACAATCAGTAGCCAGGAAACGATCAATGACCACGTGGGCGATGTCGCAGGCGGGAAGACCGCAATCTGCAAGCCGATGGAGATCCAGCATGCCAAGGTGGTAATGCGGATGCTCTTTGATTGAAGGAAGCGATTGCGGAGGTCCGCCGCTTCGCTGCGGGCTGTCATTATCCATCGGTTCATGATTACCCTTGGAATAGTGAGATAAGTCGGACGGGTTACAGAAACGCTGGGAATATAGCGCTATTCTTTGCCTAGAGAACAGCATAAAGGGGTCTTGGACATCTTATGGACAGGAGGGGCAATGATTCAGTCGACTGTAGCCGTGTTGGACAACGATTCGTTCGCGTTGGAAAAGATTGTGTCGCTTATCCCCAGACTCTGTCCGACACTCAGAGTCTGCTGGTCGACGAACAGCGCGCAGGAGGCGGTGCAGCGTTGCATCGATGATTCGTGGCGACCGGACGTATTGCTTCTTGATGTGGAACTCGACGATGGAACAGCGATGGATGTCTGCCAGCGGATTCGAAGTCAAGTACGAGAAATGCCAATGCTTGCAATCAGCTCATACAGCCCTAAGAAATATGCTGCCTTGCTCGCTCGTTCTGGTGCTCAGGGAATCGTCGTGAAGGGGGATTTGCCGCAGATGCGCGAAGGTCTGTTGAAGGTTGCTGCAGGCGGGACCTATAGTCCTGTTCATGATGTTCATTTTCTCTCTCTTGGTGCAAGTTATGAGAGTTTGATGAGCCAAGAAACGAAGAGCGAACCGCCGGCAGAGGAATTGACGCCGCTCCAGACTGAAATCATCAGAGAGATTGCGGATGGATATTCCAACGAGGAGATTGCTCGGGCACAGTTCATCGATGTGTCGACAGTGAGGTCGCATACACGCAATATCCGTTTGCGTTTGCATGCACATTCCCTTAGCCACGCGGTTGCGATTTGGCTAAGACGACATGAAAGTTAAATGCACATTCGTGCACCGATCCTTGGCGATTCATGCACAAGCGTGCATGAATTATCGTTTCGGGGTATCTAGAACGATTGGTTCTGCTTCCATAACAGTTGTTGGAACTTCATGAATCCTTCGATTGATGGAAGCGAGACAGGCATGATACCCACAACGCGGCTGGTAGCCAAAGATGTTTCGTTCTCATATCACGGGAACGATATCCTGACCGACGTGAGCCTAAGCTTGCGGGGCGGGAACGTCGTTGGCGTTGTTGGCCCAAACGGCGTGGGGAAGACCACGCTATTTTCGCTGCTTGTAGGAGATTTGAGTCCTCGCTCGGGGTCCGTCGCCGTTAACGGTGTACCAGTGGCGGAGATGACTGACCGCAGTGGCATCTTCGGAGTGTCGCTTCCTTCTTATGGATTCTCCTCCGCGCTGTCTGTTCGTTCCGCGTTGTCGGACGTTTGTTCTGCTCTCGGGGCGCAGAGGGACACACTTGCACGTTTGAAGCGCCGGTTCGGCGTGGATTCATTTGAACATAAGAGGATTGGCAAGCTCTCCACGGGTATGAGGAAGAAGTTCGAATTGGTGGTCGCGGCGATGAAAGAGCCTCCGATCATGCTTCTTGACGAGCCGACCAACGGGCTTGATGTCGAATCAGTCGCGCAGTTGCGTTGTTTCGTCGGTGAGTGCAGGCAACGGGGCTGTCTCATATTGGTTTCTTCTCATTCAATGTCTGAGCTCGATTCAGTGGCTGATTCCCTGATTGGGGTTCATGACGGAAGTGTTGCAATGCTCGAGACTTTTCAGCCGGGAGTTCCTGGCAGTGCAGAGCGGAGTTATCAGACGATGTCGACGGCGGAAGGCGGACGGCGCGATGCTGAGAAGTGAATTGAAAAGATGGATTTGCTCGCCTCTTGTGTGGTGTGTGATTATTGTCGCGATGCTGCTGTCGGTGCTATCTGTTTACGGATGTGTCCAGCCGGCAATGAATTCAGGGAAATCAGCGGAGGAACAGGCCGAACTGTCCGAGTTAATTTCGACGATGGCCTTCGGAGGTGCGCTGTTTTCCTCGGTCCTGGGGATTCTCGTGGTGACTCAAGATGTCCAGAGCGGTTACTTTCGGTTTCTGACTCTGCGGCATAGCGGATTCTGGTTTGTCGCCTGCGTCAAGATGATCGTGGCGGCGGTGCTCGCTGTGCCCACGGCGATTTGCAATCTTGCTGCTGTGCATGGTGCTTCGTCGGCGCTCATGAAGGCCGGGGCAATGACGTATGCATCGCCGCAGTCGATGGGGAAGTGGATTGCAACATACGTGTTCATGTATCTTGTGTCCGCTCTCTGGGGAGTCGCCCTAGGATTGCTGCTCCGCAACACAGCCATTGCAATCGTGGTTCAATTCGTTTACCAGACGCTTGTTGAGGCGCAGGTGATTTCGTCCTTCCCCCGCGTTGGTCGTTGGTTGTTCGGCGGAGCTGAATCCGCGATAGTGGACGATACTTCGTTGGCCGAGCGTTTCAGTATGTGGCAAGGCGCGGGCTTGGCCATCGCATGGGTGGCAGTGCTTTCTTTGTTGGCTTGGGCCACGTCGAGACGCATGGACGGAATCTTGGTGCTCAATTTTGGCGTCAAGCGTCGTCCACTTGCGGAAGGACGTGCGTGATGTCTGCGGTGGTGCTGCCAGGCGTGCGGCTGCTTCAGCCGCTAGACGAAGGTGAACGATGGGTGGTTGAAAATCCAGCAGGTGAGCGTTTCGGCGTTTCTCCGGATGTGGCCTCCATCTTGGTTTATTTGCAGCGAGTTCCTGATATCAGCGCAGCGGGCGGCCGGTTCGGTGAGGACAATGTGCGGAATGTCGTCACGATGCTTTCTGGATGCCAGGTCCTTCGAGATGATAATGCCGCACCCATTTGTGCGTCGAATAAGCGTAGGCATGAATGGGGCCGATTGCGCGTCAACTCCCTGTTCTCTATCCAGGTGACGATATTGAAGAATCCGTCAAGGATATTTGCCCCTTTTGCGAATTTCGACTTTCGTAAATGGATGATAGCTGCCGCAGCTGCATTGGCGATTGCGTTCGCAGGGCTTATTGGGATTGCCGCGGATGGGGCTTCTTTCGTCCAGGACTTGGCCGCGCCACAAAGCATCAGCAGTTATTTCGAGATGCTGTTGATGATGGTGTTCGTCATTTCATTGCATGAGTATGCTCACGGGGCCGTGCTGAATTCCTTCGGCGGGCAGGTGTCTCGAATAGGAGTGATGCTGCTATATCTCGCGCCCGCGTGCTTTTGTGATGTGTCCGATGGATGGAGGTTGAGCTCCAAGAAACGTATGGCTGTCGCGGCTGCAGGGATAATCAGCACGTTCATGCTTGCAGGCGTATGCTCTTTGCTCCGGTATCTTCCAGGGGCGCCTTCTTTCATGGCATCGCTTGTCGCAAGTTTGTATGTGGGCGCCGTGATCAATGCGATTCCGACTGTGAAATTCGATGGGTACATTGCTCTGATGGCTTGGCGAGAGCAGCCATTTTTGCGCAGCAACGCGATGAGACAGTGGAAAATCGTGGTAAGCGACTTGCTCAGCGGCAACCTGGCGGAAGCCTTTCGGAACGCCACACGGACGGCGGCGTATGGAGTGTTGTGCTCGCTTACTCCGCTAGTATTCGTATATTCGTTGTTCGCTGTATGCGATGCAACGTTGGGGTCGTCCGGAATCGGAGCAATCGCGAATGCTCTGCTGCTTTGGTTGATGCTCGCAATGGTTATTCATGGATGGGTCCAGATCATTAGGAGTAGTGCCAATTCGACAGACCGTGTGCGGGGTCGCCTTTCTACGAGAGCGATTGTGTGCAGTGTCGTAGTCTTTCTAGTTACGTTGCTGTTTCCTGTTCATGTGACGAGTGCGACCTCGTATGCTTCCGAAAGCAATGGCACATTGACATTGCTGTCTCCATATGGGGAGGAACTCCCCATCGGCGAGACTCTCATCATCCAGCAGCAAGGTCTTATGGGGACGCGCATTGTCGGCACAGCTCGAGTTGAGGGATCTACCCATGCGGCTTTGGTGCCAGCAGGTATATATTCGCCGGCAATCGCGTGGCCGCAAATGACGGACATCGAAGTGCGTGCGCAGGATGCCGCTGTTGACGCCGCTGAAGGAGCGACGGTCCCCGCATTCGGTCGAGTGGTGTGGGACGATGGCCAATCTTCACTGGCTGAATGGCTCTACCGGCAGTTGGTATTAAGGCCATTCAAGGCGTTGGCCATGACTTTCCAGCATTAGTAACTTCCCGCGAGAGCGCTCCGTGGGATAAAGAACCATTGCTTCGAATAGAGAAAGGAGGCGAAAATGCGGACTATGGATTTGAGCGTCGAAGCTCTCGAGGATTTGGAAGCTCCATGGAATTGGGGTCATTTCTTCGCGGGCGTTGGTACTGGTGTCGCGTTGGTCGGTATTGGGATTGCTGCTACGTGATAGATAGGACATCCATGATTGCGTTGGATAACGAGTGACGAAAGGAGGAGATTATGGAACTGACTGTGGAACAGCTTGAATCGCTGGAAACGCCTGGCTTCGGTGAGTGGGCTGCTGGCGTTGGCGCAGGCATCGGCATGGGCCTGATTGCCGCAGGCATCGGTCTTGCCCTGACCTGATGCATTGTTTGATCATGCACTAGGCAATCAGACAGGATATCGGCTCGGGTGCATGCAGGTTGCTGCATCCGGGCTGATGCCTTTCTTAATAAGAACATATTGCGATGCGACATTTGCCGGAATGGCAATGTTAAATTCGCGGGGATGGAATCGCTGTTGATGAATAAGAAAGTAACAAGAGCTGAGGGCACCTCGGACGTTGTATTGGCTCTGATCAATGTCTGCGTGCTGCTGGTTGCGCTCATTGTTGTTATCCCGGTTGGTAACTGGGGGTATATGGCGCTGATTTGTCTGCTCATGGCGATACAGGTCGGCGTCATGGCTGCTCGCATTGCTGGCAAGCGTCGGAAAGACGATGGGAAAGAGGATAGGCAATGAAGCATGATGAACTTGTAGATAGCCGTGTCAGACTGACGTCATTGTTGCAGTTGCTATATGGAATACCGACGGATGGAACCAACCGGTACGAGTGCCTCATTGTCACCGATGAATTGAATGGTGAAAAACCAGCCGGCAGCGAGTATGGCTTCTCGGATGAGTCCAGAGCGTTATTGGTCGCACCCAATAGACCAGATGGCTGGAAAGGAGACTACCTGGCGATTGATGGGGGAATAGGACACGAAGGCGATCAGGCGATTGTCGATGGATCGATGATTGTCGAAACGGTCTCTTATAGCGTGCTGCCATATCTGCAGATAAGCGGGCCAACCTATGTGGTGGTCGAGAGCGAGGGGGATTGCACACTATTTAACGAAGATTGCCGGCGTTTTTCGCGGACCGGTTGCCTTCCTGAATACGTGACGGTCCCAGGCATCATCATGGAGGTGGGATCGGCGTTCGATTGTCCGCGGAACATTGGAATGAAGAGGTTCTTCGTCCATGATAATCAGAAATCGAACATTCCTGGAACGGGGCCTTCGGCGATTGCTCATAGGTCAGATGACCTGTGTGTGAAAACTTTTCTTGCTGCGGTTTTCATAGTTCAAGCATCGGCCTCCGACAGTCAGATTGTGTTCTCGTGCCAACCGGACGATACGGTGGATTCGGAATTGTTGCTTGCCTTTGATGAAACGAACCGGAATGGGACTGCCATAAACGTCCGATCGGGACATGTGTATCGCATTTCAGCGGATGCATTCCGAGTGCTGAAAGCTGCTCGCAGGGGCGTGCCTGGTATGAATGCCATCGCTGATGAATTCGATTTAGGCGTTTCGCAGATTGAGCAGGAGCGTAACCAGCTGCTGGGGAGGATGGGAATCCATGTGTGAACAGTACGCTTGGCAAACGGAAGTATTACGTGAAGCGGTCTGTGCTATCGTCTCGCATGCTCGGCTTCACGATATGTACTCTGGTGACGGCGCTAGGCTATATCACGCGGCGAGCGAGCATGACAATGCGGAACTTGACAGCGTTCTCTCGGCGTGCATCCCTGAGATTCGGGACCATGACGATCGCTTGCGAGCCGTGGACCTATGCGCAGGTTCCGGTAGGATCACCGCCGAGCTGTCTGTTCTGGGGATTGAAGAGGTCATAGCTGTTGATATCTCCGACGATCTGCTCGCGATATTAGATCAGCGTGCATTGCCGAACGTGACATCTGTCCGATCCGATGCAATTGCGTGGCTTTCTCGCCAACCCACGGATTCGTTGGATATCGCGACTATAGCGGCGGGTAGTTTGCGTCTATTCGGTCGCGAACAGCGCATTGCTCTTTTCTCGCAATTGCACAGGGTCTTGCATGCAGGAGGGCTGTTTTGGTTCAGTCATGAATATGTGTCGCAACCCCGGAACATTTTCCTTCCCTGTGAGATGAATGTCGCGGGAGGGCGTCTGTCGGCGATTTTCTTCAGCTGCCCCTCCCGATATCAAGATGAGCAAGGCGCTGTGAACGGATATTGGGTGACGTCAATGGAAGACTCCTCGGCGGATCTCTACCTGTCTTGGGTTCGTCAAATCGATGCGTCGGATTTGCAATATGAGCTTGGTCTCGCGGGATTCGACGGTGCGAGGGTAGCCACAAGAACTACGCCGCGAAGGATGGCTGGAGGTCGCACGATGATGTATTTTTCCGTTCGGAAATAGAAAGAGGGGATTGTCGTGGTGGTGCAGGTCGTCGAATCCTTTACGGCGCCAGGCATGATGTCAAGCCCTGGACGGCGTATTGTCGATGCCGATGGAATACAACTGAAATTCTCGGATGGTCGCGTCGCGTTGTGCGCGACGTCTGGACTGTGGAATGTGCCTTTTGGATATGGGAATACCACGGTGGCCGAGCATATGGAGCAGCCGCTCCGTTCATTGCACTACGGAACGTTGTTTCGCTACTCTAATGATTATGCCGATCGCGCAGCCCAGCTGCTTGTGGAGGCTGTCGGTGACTCGTATCAGGCGGTAATCTTCGGGACCTCGGGATCTGCCCTCAACGATGCTGCGGTGAAGTTCGCTCGGCAACGTGCGGTTCTCCAAGGTAAAGCTGAGAAGAGGATCGTCGTCACATTTAGGGGCAGCTATCATGGCATGACGTTGTCGTCGATGGCGTTGTCCGGCGAACGGCTGGGACAAGCGGCCTTTTCAGTCGATATCAGATTCGTGCGTCACCTGAGCCTTGATGACCCAGAAGAGTGGGAACACTTCTTTGAGCGCTTCGGGAATCAGGTGGCATTGGTGATGCTGGAGCCGATGCTGGGGTCTGGGGTTTTCGAACCGACGCAGGCCGTCCTGAGGAAGATTGCCCAGCTGCGAGACGAGTATGACTTTCTGCTGATGGCGGATGAAGTGGCGACAGGCTTCTACAAGCTAGGAACCTTCGCGGCGAGTATGCAATGGCCTCGCATGCCTGATTTGATCGGTTTCTCGAAGGCTTTGACAAATGGCGCAGCGGCCTCTTCTATGCTCCTGGTTAGTGAAGAATCTTGGTCGGTCTTTCTTGAGCACGATTGCCCGTTTATGCATGGCGAAACCCAGGCTGGAAGTCCGCTTTCGGCGGCGGCGACTATTGGAGTCTTCGATTTCATGAGTCAATACGAGATTGAGTGGCATGTGCAACATGTGTCGGAAGGCATCGCGGCGACCTGCGCGAACCTGGAGAAGCAATTCCATCTTGCCCACCGAGGGCGAGGATTGTTCCATTTCCTTGGTTGGGGTGATGATGCTTGGTGGAAGGCGGCGGCGCAAGACGCATCCGGCGATCCCATCTGGCACATCGTGGATTCCTTCCGTGAACACGGCGTGGTTGTGCAGCCGTCAATACACGGTATCCAAATCATTCCGCAGATTGTGACGACCGACGCAGAAATGTGCCAGATCGGCCAGGCTCTTTCTGAGACATTTGAGCAGCTGGAGAGGAGCCGCCCATGGAAGTAAGGAATGCGCCGGTTGTGGTGTTCGACCAAAATTTGGGCGGCACTCAAGCCCTGAGCAGCTACCTTGCAATGATGCCTGCCGGTACTGTTTTGATTCCTCTGCCTCCGACATGTACGGTGCAGACGGTTACAACTCTGCATGCGCAGATTGAAGAATATGACAATCTTTTCGCAGTGGGCGGAGGAGCCATCTTGGATGCTGTCAAACTGGCGGCACTCCCCAACTGGAGTAGCGTGAAACGCGGTTTGGAAGTAGGGCGGAGCGGCCTGATGGTGCTTCGGGGGGATGGGACTGCTCATGGAAAGACGAAGAGAATTGAGGCCGTCCCTACCACGATTGGCACTGGATCTGAAGCAAGCAGTGTGGCTCTGGTGGAGGGGCCGAGCAGGCGTCGGCATCTTATCATTGGGCGTTCCCTCAGGCCGCGGAAGCGGTATTACTCTGAGTTTTACAGAACATTGCCGGATTCGTTGCTATATGAAGGAGCCATCGAAGTCGCTTTGCGTATTGTTGGCGAGTATGTCGTATCCGGAAACAGCGCGAATGCGACGGATGAGCTTGCGGTGGGCATGTTGAAAGAGTTGCGAGCGGCAGCGCGACGTGCAGAAACTGATAGGCAGGAATCCTGTATCCGCTTAGCGCGTGTTTCTGCACTTTCGCATGAAAAGCGGGCGACTGGGGGTCGGAATCCGTTTACGTGGCCTTTGTGGTACATAGCCAATGAACTGAGCACGGAATGCGGCTGCAGAAAAATGGAGGCCTCTATCCCTCTGATTCCTTCCATTGTGTACATGGCTCGTAGCGGGAAATTGCCTTGGGGAAGGTCTGGGCGGGTTAATCAGTTGGAATCGCGGATTGGTAACCTTGATTGGTTCTTTGCAGAACTGATGCCTGCTATGGGGAGCGCAAGTGGGGCTTTCTGGTCCGACGATGTTGCAGATCGGACTGCGCGGAGGGCAATGCTTGCTTGGGGAGGAACAGGGATGCCTCTTGAAGGCACAGACATGGCAGAATTGCGGAATGTGCTGATTCCCTAGGGATGATTCCAGGTATGGTATCTGTTCACTCCGCCGTTGTTCCCAGCAGGTAATCGCGCATGTGAGGGATGGCAAAGCGCACGTAGCCATGCCCTGCGGATTCAATCACATGGTCACGCAGCAACACCGCCCGGTATTTGCTCACCCAGCTGCGGCTGCGGCTCGTGAACGAAGCGATGTCGGAGGTCTTCGCAATTTGCTGGGTGATAGGTTGCCATGCATCCGCAGCGGTTGCTGAGTGCGCTGCTTCCGATGAAGCTTTCCCCGATGAACTCGGGTTGGCGGATTCCGTTGGCGTTGCGCTCCGGGCCATGCTTTGAGCCATGGCCTGCAGGAAAACGCGCTCGGGCGTGCCCAGCTCATCAAGTGCCGGTGCGCATACCGCTTGGTCAAATGCCGTGATGGCATCGGCGTATCCCTGGCGCAGGTCCGCCTCCTCAATCGTTTGGGAACGGCGTCGCTGCGCTGACTGCCACATGTAATAACCAAGCAGTTGCACCATGTAGGGGTAGCCATCGGATTCCCGCGCCGCTTGCGTTGCAAGCTCAGCGCTGATCGCCTTTCCGGACTGCACCACGCTTTGCAGATAGGCATCCCGCACATCGGGGATTGGCACGTTCTGCAGCTCGCGTTGCAGAGCGCGGCGCATGAACGTGGTCGTGCGGTTGTTGATGAGTTCGTTGAGCATGGATGGCAGGCCGGCGAACACGATTGCGATGCCACGCTTGTCTTCCTCGGGGCAGTCCAGTTCGTCGGATGCGGCAATGGTGTGCTGCACCGCGGTGGCGATTGCCACGATGTCCGCTGTGGTCGCCGACTGCATCTCGTCGATGGTGATGACGACGCCCTTGCCTTTCTTTGTGCGCTTACTGGATAGGCAATGCTGCATCGCCGTGCGGAGCGTGAGCGGTGCGGATTCCTTGCTGATCGTGACCTGCCCGAGGCTGGCGCCAACGCCAGCGGCCGAGACCGTGGGGGAGAGCTGCGCAGAAGACACATGGGATCCGGTTTGCGGATCAAGCGATTGTGCAAGGCGGTCTACGAGACCCTCAGAGGCGGTCTCTGCAATCGTGAGCCAGCCTTGTTCCCTCGCGATGCGCCGGAACTGGGTAAGCATGACTGTTTTACCGAATCCTCGCTGCCCCGTGACGAGCATGATGCGACCGGGCGCTCCGATGCCGTTGTCGAGCGCTTCCTGAAAGTCATCGATGATGGATTGGCGGCCGATGAGGATAGGAGGCATTTTCCCTGCGGTGGGTTTGAAAGGGTTGACGGCGCGAGAAGTGGTGGAACTAGTGGGGCGAAGCACGGGCTGTTCTCCTTTCTTGTGGGTTCTTTGTGCAGGGTGCATGTGAAAGAAATGCGCGGTTGGCTGGTATCTGAGACGGCCTGAGCTTGGTGTGAGGCGGTTGGCAGGACGCTGTTAATGATTGATTTTACACGATTGCGTACCATTGCGTACCATTGCGTACCGATATTCAGCGATGTGGTTGATCGCTTGTCTGGTGGATGCTGGGCGTTGGCTGGAATGGCGCGGGGCGGTGGATGGTGTATGAGGTGACGCGCGGCGTGATGGGCTGCATAATGCACGGTGCGATGGGTGGTGGCGCTTATCATGGATTGAGAATCCGCCGACCAAGGGAGCGCCGTTGCTTACGCCACATCCGATGAATCCGAAGAGCCATCCCTCGCATTCCAGTTCATTGTCGCCGTCCCATCACTTTGCGCAGACCTGTGATGCCGAGCATCCCCACGGCGCCGCGCAATCATGCAGTATTGCACACTCGCGATGCGCCGCGCGCCCTCGCCATGCGCTGCGTCGCGCCGCCGCGGCAATCATCTCGCTGGCATTGGCGGGCGCATTGACGGGGACGATGGCGGGCGGCGCAGTTGCGCCGGCGTTTGCTGATCCGTCGGTATCGTCGTCGGCTTCGTCGTCGGTCTCGTCGTCCACAGGTTCCGCACAATCCAGTGATTCTTCAGGTTCCGGTGCAGCGTCTGGATCCGCCTCCGATCTGTTGAATTCGGTTTCTTCGGACTCCTCGGGATCATCGGGCTCCTTGGGATCATCTGATTCTTCGGATTCCTCGGACTCCGCCAGCGTCTCGGCAAGCGCCACATACACGGCGCCCGCCGACGCTGCGGAAGTCGCTGCCACCTACACCACCGCGCAGTTGGGCGATTCGGCGTGCGTGGGCGCGGAACCCGACACGATGCGCCTCACGCCAGACGGCAGCCAGTTGTTCGTCGTGTCATCCGCCAGCACGGTGTGCGCGGTGAGCACCGCTGACCTCTCGGTGGAGAGCGTGATCAGCCTGCCCGGCGACAGCATGGGCGTCGCCTCCGGCATCGCGATGTCGCAGGACGGCTCGCGCCTCTTCGTGGCGACGAGCGGCGGCGTGGCGGTGATTTCCACCGCTGACCGCAGCGTGACGACCCTCGACCTGACCACCACGAACTTCGCGGTTGCGCGCGATGGCAAGACACTCTATGCCCTTGCACAGGGCGGGGCCGCAAACACTGGCGCGGGCGCCTCGGATGCCAGCACCTCCGATGCCAGCACCTCGGGCACGAACACCGGCTGGAGTTTGCAAGTGTGGAACGTGGATGACGGCACGCACCAGGATGTGGCGGTGACGGTGACGGGCAGCAAGGATTCGAGCGGTTCGGATTCAAGCAGCGGCACTAGCAGCAACAGCGCTGACCTGAGCAGCACGCCAAGCACAATCACCGGGCTCGCGGCATCCGGCGATGGCGGCACGGTGCTGCTTGACGCGCAATACAGCCAGTCCGACGCGCTGCTCGCCGTGAACACCTCCACCGGAGCCGCCACGAGCCTCGCGACCTTCTCGGTCGGCTATCTCGCGGCGCTGAGCAGCGACGGCACCGAGCTGTATCTGCCGAGCACCTCGCTGCACAGCGTGCTCCAGGCGAACGTCGACACTCAGGACGTGCAGGTGTTTTCCGTCGATTCCGCTGCGCGCATCCTGGGGTTTGCGCTGAGCGGCGACGGATCGCGCCTCGTGGTGCGCACGTCCGCGGGCAGCCATCTGTTCGACACGGCGACTGGTTCCGAACTGCGTGGGCTGGCGCTCAATGAGCCGGATGGATACCTGTCGCGCGATGGCGGGGAGATGTATAGCGTGAGCGCGGCGACTGGGTCGGCAGCGGGCTCGGGTTCGGGCTCGGATTCTGGCTCGGCGTCGGCGACGGGCGGCAGCGCACAGATTGAAGTGCGCCTCGCCAAGGCGGATGGCGGCTCCGTGGCGGTAGGCTCTGTGGCATACGACGGCGCGGGTGCCTCGGACGGCTCCGTGGATGTGAAGAGCGTGGTGGTGGGCACCGCTGGCGCCGCCGATGGCAAGGTCTATGTGCTTGCCGCGGATGGGTCGGCGAGTTCTGGCAGCAGCTCTGGCAGTTCCGGCAGCTCAGATGGCGGCTCGAGCAGCGGTTCGGATTCTGCCGATGCTGCGGCTGCTGGCAGGCTCATCGTTGTGGACTTGACCGGCGGGCGGGAAGCCTTGCAAAAGGCGGATTCGACGGGTAGCTCTCGTTCATGGGGCGGCGTCGTGGCGGTTGCGGTGATTGCCGTGGTACTCATCGCGCTCGTCATCTGGCTGTGCCTCAATCCGCAGATTCTGCGCGGTCTCGCCGCCGCCCGCTCCCACCCAACAACCAATACCAAGCCGAACAGTGTCAATCGGAACGGTGCCAAGCGGAGCAGCAGCAATTCGAACAGGGCCAAACCGAGCGATGCCAAGCCACGCGGCATCCAGCCGCGCGTCGCCCAATCAAGCGGCGCGCACCCCAACGCCAAGCGCCGCACCAGTTCCGATCAGCCCGCTGGTACTCAAGACCGTTCCGACCTCCAAAAGTGACGAATCCCCAAGCCGGGCAGAGTAAGGTTCGCCCAACTTGGGATTCCGACCAGCATTTCGCTTCGATTCGCCAGGAATGCTGGCCGTTATGCCAAGTTGGGCAGAGAGGGATGTGCCCAACTTGGGGCCACGGTTGGTGTGAGGGCGCCGCATCTGTGTGCAGCCGGGGCGCCGAGGAGGGGGCTGCACATGATGGTGTCGGCCTGATCTACGGGCGTCGCCCCTCCGGGACGCCCTGGTGGTCATGTTCGTGTGCAGCGATGAGTGCGGACGGCGAGCTGCACACGAACATGACGTGCGGCAGGTCGGCTGGCGGGCCCTCGGGGCCCCTGTGGCCGTCATGAATGTGTGCTGCTGGATTGGCAGGCGCGCGGCTGCACATCAAAGTGCCCGCCATCCGTTGCATGCGCAACAAGATGGCGGGCAACTGACCGAGCGCTCTGTCCAGGTCGCTTAGTCGAGGGGCTCGGCTTCGATCTCGGAGCGGTCGAGCAGGCGCTGGATCGTGCGCAGCGTGATCTCCATGTCATCTTCGGAGATGCCTTCGGCGAGCGTGGAGAAGTAGCCGGCGCCGCTTTCCTCGATCTGGCGCACGAGCTTGCGGGACTTGTCGGTGAGCATCACCTGGCGCTTGCGGGCGTCGAACGTCGGGATGACGCGGCGCACCAGGCCCTTGCGCTCCATCATGTTGAGCACGCGGCTCGCGGTGGAGCGGGTGATGCCGCAATGGCGTTCCACGTCGTTTTGGTACACGTCTTCGTTCTCGTGACGCGCCAAATAAGCGATGATGCGCACGTTGCAGGCGGATGACGGCAGACCATCGAGCTGACGAGCGATTTCAGACGGGATACGTTGACGAAGCCCTGCGGTGGAAAGCGTGTCGAGCTGGTGAAGGCTCATGAAAAGTTGGGTGTTGGTGTCCAACTGGGCGAATGAGCTGAAATCACGCGATTCAGTGTCGGACGTGGATGCTGAACTAACCATTGTCTTCTCCTGCTGTGTCGCGCGGTGCCGTCTGCTGGGATTTCAGAATCCGTCGATGGCTTTCCGCAATGGATAATGTTGCAAATCGCAAACGGTAGCCGCATGCAAGCGGTTGCCGCATACGGACTTTGCTCATTGAACAAGGTTACCCGAGAATGTATCAAGTGGAATCATCGCGGGAGATTTGGGCTTTGGGCGTAATTGGCTAGTAACGGGATGAACGGGCGGTAATCAAGGTATAAAAATATAAACACAGGGTGGCAATTCTTCTTCGGGATTGCCACCCTGTGTTTTTGGTCGTCCCCTGTATTTCTGGGGATGACCAGCCTGTGGCAGTGATGTGCACGATGCCGCGCGGCGCCAGGGCTGCACGATGCAACCCTGGCGTTCAGCTGAAGCAGCTCAGCGCGTTACCGCGGGCATGGGGGCATAACTGCCTTTGCCGAGGTCACTCACCACTGCGATGCGTGCTTTGCAGCGCGCTCGTCGTTGATGGTGCGGGACTTGCGGTTCACCGTGATACCCGCGATGAGAATCGCGGTCATTGCGGCGATGAGGGCTGCAACACTCGTGCCGGTGGCAGCGAGGTTGCCGGACTCATGAGCAGCATCAGACTTGGCAGCAGCGTTGTTGTCCGATGCGGCAGGCGCAGTTCCGTTGGAAGCGTCAGCAGTATCGGTCGCATCGCTGTTGTTGGTGGGCTGCTCGGGCTCAGCCGGGGTCGAGACGAGATCGGTCACGAGCACGGTGGCCGAGAGCGGGGCCGCGGTGTAGGAGCCAGTGGGCTCGGTATCGCTGGCCAGCGTGGCAAGCGGGGAGTCAGTGACACTTGCACCCAGCAGGTTCGTGGTGGTGTCTGCAGAGTCGGCCAGATCAGCCGCGATGTCGAACGTCGCGAGCTTCTCGAAGTCCTCAGTGGATGCCGCATTCACCTTGCCGTTGGCGAGGATCGTGCGGTATTCGCCTGCCTTGAGCCCGGAGACCTTCGTCTCGGTGCTATTGGCATTGAGAATCACCACGTAGGTGCCGCTGTCGTCGCTGATCTGGAAGGCAACCACGCCATTGGAGGTTTGCAGCACCTTGGAGTGCGCCTGAATGTCGGCGTAGCTCGAGTACTGGAAGGCCTTCACGGCACGGCGCAGCATGGCGAGACCGCGCACGTATGCCACGGAATCGGCGTACGTCGTCTGGCGGTTCCAATCAATGGCGTTGACGGAATCACCGGCGTTGTAGCTGTTACCGTTGCCGCCCTTGCTGCGCAGGAATTCCTGACCCAGCTGGATTTCGGCAATGCCTTGGCTGAGGAACACAGCGGAGTCGGCAAGTTCGGCACGTGCCACGGTCGTGGCGTCCGAATCATCCGGATTGGACGTGCGCAGCTTGTCGTACAGCGTCATGTTGTCATGGATCTCGGCGTACTGCACCACCTGGGATGCGTTGGCGTAGCGATCCTGAGCGGTGCCGTTCCAGCAGGTCGTGGCGCCGTCAGACGTGTCATACTCGCAGCCGAGCATGTTGTGGGCGATGAGCTTCTCTTGGTCAGCCTTGCCGGAGACATAGCCGGTGTCGGTGTCGGAGAAGACGGATCCCTTAAGACCGTCGCGGATCGAGTCGTTGAAGAACGAGATCGTGGAGCCGGTGCCATCGGTGTTGTCAACCTGGTAAGCATTCGGCTGCGTCGTCATCGTCGTGGAGGAGCTGACGGAATCGCCAGCCATGTCCCAGCCTTCGCCGAGCACGATGATGTTCGGATCGATCTTGTCAAGCGCCTCGCGCACTTCCTTCATCGTCTCGGTGTCAACAAGACCCATGAGATCGAAGCGGAAGCCATCCACGCCGTATTCCTTCGCCCAGTACGTGACGGAGTTGACGATGTACTTGCGCATCATCGCACGCTCGGATGCGGTGTCATTGCCGCAGCCGGACTTGTTCGTCAGGTTACCGTTGGAATCGTAGCGGAAGTAGTAGCCGGGCACGGTCTTGTTGAACGAGCTGGCGGATGCATCAGCAACGTGGTTGTACACCACGTCCATGATCACGCCCAGGCCCGCGTCATGCAGACCGCTGACCATTTCCTTGGTTTCGTCGACTCGCGCGGACGGGTTGGTGGCGTCGGAGGAGTACGAGCCTTCCGGCACGTTGTAATTCTCCGGATCGTAACCCCAGTTGTAGTTGGAGTCGTCGAGCGCCTTCGTCTCGTCCACGGATGCGTAATCGAAGAATGGCTGCAGCTGCACGTCGGTGATGCCCAGGCCCTTGAGGTAGTCAAGGCCAGTGGACTCGCCGGCTGCGTTCGTGGTGCCGGATTCGATCATGCCCAGGTACTTGCCGCGGTTCGCTTCGGACACGCCACTGGTGGCGCTCTTCGTGAAGTCGCGGATATGGGTTTCTGCCACGATTGCGTTGCCCTGCGAGACGCGGCCGCCGCTGACGGCGTTGACCGTCGTGGCGTTCATGGCTGCGTCGGAGAGCACCACGGAACGGTCGCCGTTGACGACCGCAGCGGTGGCATACGGGTCGGCGGTGTCGTTCGTCGTGCCGTCAGGCAGCACAACGCGGTACTGGTAAGCCAGCGCATCCGCGGTGTTGTCGATGGTGACGGACCACACGCCCTTGTCGCCGAGGGTCATCGGGGTGACCTTGTCGACGGCGGCATCGGCGCTCGTTGCGTTCGCGTAGGTGACGAGCGAGACCGTCTGCGCGGTCGGGGCCCAGACCTTGAACGTCGTCTTGTTGTTGGCGTTCGTAGCACCCAGGTCATCGCCGTCATAGGCGTTCTCGGTATCGAAGCGGTCGGTGCGCACAATGGCGCCAGCGATTGCGGTTGCCGAGCCCAGCGGATTGCCGTTGGCGTCGGTGAGAGCAACCGTGTACTTGCCGCGCACATCGAGGTCGGACTTCGTGGAGATGGTGACGGTGGAGCCGTCGGTCGTCACGGAGGTGGTCTCCACGGCATTGCCGTTCGCGTCGGTCACGGTGGCGGTGACGTCACCGGTGGCGGCGGAGCTCAGCTTGGCGATGAGCTTCTGATAATCGGCGATTTCCGCAGACTTCGCGGAAACGGAGAGCGTCGGCTTGGCGGTGTACACCGTGGGGTCGCCGGCGACGAGCCATACCTCTGCCTTGCCGGTCTTCGTGGCGGCATCGAACACCATGGAGTCGGACGGGATGAAGTGGTTGTCGCCATCCGGGTCCTTGGACTTCCACGTGTCGGCGCCATAACGACGCAGCAAGCCGATATCGTCAGCGGCGGAGTAGTTATAGCCGCTCAGCGTCCACGTGCTCACCTCGCCCCAGTCATCATGGCTGGTGAAGGTTTGCTGAGAGTTGGCGGAACCGGAACCCGACCACGTCCACAGATCCCACTGCGGGGTCTTCGTGTCGGTGTCGGCGGCATTGAAATACAGGCCGTCCTCGCGGTAGTAGTGCACGGTGACGTTCACGTTGTAGCCGGTGCAGGAGCTCACGTAATCAGCGGGTGCTTCCGTCAGCGTCTGCTCAGGGTCAGAGCCGGTGCCATCGACCCAAATCTCGGCGGTGCCGTCGGCGCCAACCGTGACATTGCGGTCGTTGTTGCCGTACTTATCCCAGCTGTCTTCACCCTTGATGATCACACCAAGGTCGGTGTAGGTGCCGTCAACCGTGTATTCGGCGACCTTGCCCCAGCAATCCGTACCGGTGAATTCAACTTGGGAGCCATCGAAGCTTGCGCTCGTGGAGGAGTTGGAACCCCACACCCACAGCGCGCGTGCGATGTCGCCGCTAGCCGGCTTGTAGTGCACAACCAGTCGGGTTTGGCCTTTCGCGCGGTAGTCCGCCGGCACGCCCACGCTGCTGGCGTGGTCTGCGACCGTCTGCTGCACAATGCCCACGGCAGCCTCATAATTGCCGCCGCCGTCAGGGTTATCCCAGTTGGAACCGCCATCGTTGAACACGTAGTCGATCTTCTTGCCGCCCGTGTCAATCGTGTACTTCCAATAGCCAGTGGCTGAATCGTACGTCATCGGCTTGTTGGCGGCTGCGGACCAGTCATCGCCCACGCCGTAGTAGATGTTCGGGGTGGTGTAGTTGCTGGTGTTCTTGTAGTAGATCGTGAGGGTCGTGTCGGTGGGCTTGACCGTTTCGTCCTCGATCTTGTTCTCAGGATCAGAGGGGTCGGTGGTTTCGGTCGCAGCCGGGTGGTTGTCCTTCGTGGCGCCGCCATACAGCGCAATCGCGGAACGGGCAGGAATCGTCGTCGTGACCTTGCCGTCCTTGACGGTCACGGTCTGCGAGCAATCCTCCACGGCGTACACATTGCAGTACTCGCCGTCAGGGAGCGTGGTCTTGTACGACACGTCGAGGGCAGTCGTGCCATTGTTGATGGCGAGGAAGCCCTTCGAGCCGCGCGAGAACGCGATGCTGTCGTTGCCGCTGGACTGCCAGTCCTGAACCGGGGCGGACGTGGTGTCTCCCACGTAGTTGTGGAATGCGATGAGACCGCGCGTGGAGGTCCAGCGCTGCTCGCAGTTCCAGTCACCCGTGTTCGTGGAGCACGCGGTGTTCATGTCGACGTCCGGCACGGAGGTGGCGGTGGCGCCAGGCGCGCCCGGTGCCGTGTTCTCATCCTTGAACGTCTTATTGCTGTCGAACTTATAGCCCGACATGAGGCGCGGCGTGCCGTAGCCGTAGGCGAGCATGAACGCGTTGGCGAGCTGGTACTTGCCGCCATCCTTGTAGGTGATCGTGCCGGAGCTGCGCTCGGTGTCCCAGTTGGTGACGAACACGTTTGCGTCGTTGCTCGACAGGTCTCCGCTCAGGCGGTCGGCGAGGTCCTTGAGGGAGGTGACGTTGCCGTTGAAGGCCTGGCTCATCTCGCTCTTGAAGCCGAACTCGGTCACGGTGCCGTTCTGCGTGTAGTGCGGCGGCTGGATGCCGGCCGCCTCAGAGCCATTGCCGATGACCTCCTGGATCCAGTAGATGTCGGCGGCGTTCTTGCCCACCTTCTGCGCCAGCTTGGCCTTGATGGCGTTCAGGCTGTCGGTGTTGATGTGCTTGGCGGCGTCAATGCGGAAGCCGACTACGCCGTAGTTATACATGCGGGCCATGTAATCGGCTTCGATGTCCCGCACCTTGTCGGATTCGGAATCGAAGTCAAGCATGCCGAGCAGGCGGCACTGCTGCACTTCCGTCTGGTTCGTGTAGTCCTTGATCTTGTCGGTGCACGTGTGGAAATCGTCGGCGGTGATGCCTTCGGGATACGTGCTGGTGGCGAAACCGGGGAACGAGCCGGTGCCGGGCGTGTAGGAGCTGCCGTTCGTGCCGGTATAGGTCCTGGTGTCGTCAGGAGCGGCGGTGTTGTTCATGACCACATCGGCGATGATGCCCACGCCCGCAGCCTTGCAGGTGGTGACCATGTTTTTGAATTCTTCTTCGGTGCCCAGCTTGGAATCAAGCTTGTAGCTCACCGGTTGGTAGGACGTCCACCAAGACGAGCCTTGGATGGATTCCTGCGGAGGCGACACCTCAACATAGCCCACGCCTTCGGGGCCGTAGGTGTCCGTGCACTCCTTGGCAATTGTGTTCCAGGTCTGCTGGAATGCAATGACCTGGACGTCACTGTTGAGGCCGTTGGCCGTCGCAGTGCTCTCGCCATTGGCATTGGTGCTGGAAGAATCCGCTTGAGCCGACAGTGGCACAAGCGTTACAGCGCCCAAAGCCATGGCCGCGCTCGCGACGACTGCTGTCATGCGAGCGGTCCATTTCTTTGTTTTCATGTGATTCCTTCTCTGTAGGGAGATCCGGATGGGTCACGATCGCAGCATTGCGGTTTTCACGTTGCGGCGGGGCGTCTATTGCCTTGCCGCGTTGCAAGACACTGTGGTCTGTTAACCCACGGGTTCTATTGTATCGGCTTGACCTTGGGCGCGTATAACCCGCCCGAAATGAAACTGCCTCGATTGGAACGGACGCTATGGGGTGCGCGCTGCCAATCGAGGCGGAATCTAGCCGATGCGAGGCTGTTTTGGCCACTCGGCTGTTTGGTCATCTGCTCACTTGTCGGATTTCTTATTGGGCTTGACCAGAATGACAATCGAGAAAACAAGGACGATTGCGAAAATCACGGCGTAGGCAACTGCGTGGGCACTGAAGTTCGCAAACGTTCCTTCCTCATCTTTGGGATCGGTCGGAGTCTCGGAATCTGATTGCGCTTGATCGGACGATTTCTCAGAATCCTGGGAATCGCCGCCATACACGCCGCCGAACGTCATGTCGATGGCCGAAGCGTCAAAGGCACCGCTGCTTGTAAGCGGCGGGTCGCTGGGGTCGGTGGCGGCAGTGCTTGCATTGTCGGTGCCCCAGGTCTGCGGGGTGTCAACGTTGTCAATCGCAACCGCATCCATCGAATCGATTGTGATGCTGGCGGTGCCGTCTTCTGCTACCTTCACGGTGCTCGAGCAATCGCCGGGGCCGTAGAGGTTGCAGTATTCCCCGGCGGGAAGCGTTGTGCTGAACGTATAGGTGACCGGCTTGCTGCTGGCGTTCATCGCAAAGAATCCCAAGCCGTTCTTGCTGAACGAAATCGTGTTGGCGCCGTCATCCCACCAGTTGGAGGCGATGGTGCCGTCATTGGTGTTGTTGTGGAAGCGAATCATGCCCCGGATCTGCGTCCATCTTTCCACGCACAGCCATGGCGAACCTGTGCCGCATTGCGTGTCTGGGATGGACGTGTCGGTGGCGCCGGGCGCGCCGTCGTCCCTGTTGGCAAACACGTATCCGGACTGGATGTTCGGCGTGCCGTAGCCGTAAGCGAGCATGAAGGCGTTGGCGAGGATGTATTTCTTGCCGTCCTTGTAGCTCAGGGTTTGGCTGCCGCGTTCGGTATCCCAATTGCTGACGAACACCTGTGCCTTGTTCGAGTCAATGAGGTTGGCGGTCGTGCCGATTTTCTTGAGCGCCGTCACGCTCAGGCCGAATGCGGATTTGAGGGCATATGAATACTGAAATTCCGATACGTCGCCGGTCTGGAAGTAGTTGGATGGCGCGAGTTCAGCGGCCTGACCGTCGTCATCGATGACTTCCTGCATCCACCAGATGTCGTCGATGCCAATGCCCAGCTTTTGCGCCATTTTCTGCTTGATGGCGAGCACATCCGCCGACGCGATGTGCTTGATGGCATCCATGCGGAAACCGACGACGCCCATGGTATATAGCTTGGCGAGGTAGTCGGCGAGCACATCCTGCACATGGTCGCTGCCAGTGTCGAGGTCCTGCAGGCCGTCGAGCTGGCATTCCTGCACGTTCGTGGCGTCCTTGTAATTGCTCACGCCTTTCGTGCAGGTGTGGAAGTCATTCTTCGTCCACGGCACGGCGGGGAAGTCGCCATCGGAGGTGTAAGTGCTGCCCGCCACGCCGGTGCCGTCCTTGGAACCGTCTTGCAGGGCTGCCGCCATGTGGTTGGTGATGGCGTCCGCCACCACGCCCACGCCTGCGGCCTTGCACGTGTCGATCATGTTTTGGAATTCGGCTTCCGTGCCTTCCTTGGAGTCAAGCTTGTAGCTGACCGGCTGGTATGAAGTCCACCATTGCGAGCCGGGAATCTCTTCCATCGGCGGCGAGACCTCTACGTATCCCACGCCCTCCGGCCCGAGCACGTCCGTGCATTCCTTGGCGATGGAATTCCAGTTCTGCTGGAATGCGATGATGACGACGTCGCTGTCTGGCGCGAAATCGGATGTGTTGGCGTGGTAGTCCTTCGGCGCGGCGTTTGCGGTGGGCGCTGCGATGAGGGCGCTGGCGATGGCGCCTGTGCAGCATAGTGCGGCGGCCGCCAGCGCTGACACGGCCTTGCGGGTGGTGCGTCCGAATGGCGCTAGGTGCAGATGCATGGTGCGCATGGCGCTCGAATGCGTGAAGCGTGGCATCTAAATCCTTCCTTTATCCTTTTGTGCGTATGTGTGCTGTGTGTATGCGTGTGCATGAGCACAGCGTGTATGCGTGCTGCGCGCATATGCCATGCGCGCATAGGCGCGTTACCTCATGACCGTGGCGGATTGCGCCGGAAGCGTTATCGTGCGGGTCTCGGGGTCATAGGTGGCGTGGTCGCCGCGATGCAGCAGCACCAGTCCCTGCGGGCGTGGTTGGTCGGCATCGAGGTGCACAGTCACGGCGGCAGTGCTGGGGTTGAGCGCCACAATGACGCTGGCGGGAATTGCGTCAGCGGGCAACGGCGTCCCGTCCTCCGTTGCGTCGGCGGCAACGCGGCGATAGACGAATGCTCGGTCATCATCCGAGGCGTGAAGCACCTCGAATCCTCCGTCCGCCTGCAATTCGGGCAGTTCGTGGCGCAGGTTGATGAGAAATCGCATGTAATTGAGCTGAGAGTCGGGATCGGTGTCTTGCGCGGCCACGGTGGGGGCGTCCGATGACGGGTCAACCGGCAGATACAGCTGGCTGGGGTCCGCGTCGGAGAAGCCGAGGTTCACACTGCCATCCCATTGCATCGGCGTGCGACTGCCGGTGCGGGTGTATCCGCCTTCTTTGCTCGGCAGGTCGCGGAAGCGCATGCCGATTTCGTCGCCGTAATAGACGAAAGGCACGCCGGGCATCGTCAGATACATCGTGAACGCAATCTGCTCTTCCCGTGGCGTCAGTCGTGGCGCCAGACGGGAGGTGTCATGGTTGCACGTGATGAAGCAGAAGTAGCCGTTGGCGCGGGTGTCTTCGAGCTGCGGCAGGTATTCGCGCACGAATCGCGCGGCGCCGGTCGTGCTTGTGGCGCGGAAGTAGCTGGCGTCCGGACCGTCGCCCAGTGGATAGTCTGTGTCGCGGCCGAGCATGCTGTAGCCGTTGGGGTTGCCGTCCCAACGCCAATCCAGATAGAAGTCCATGTCGAATCCCGCCTGCAGTGACAGACGCGGCCTGCCCCATTCCGAAACGAACACCGCATGCGGGAAGCGCTCGCGCACGCGGCCGAGCATGTCACGCCATGCGGCGATGGTGCACGGGCGGTCGTCCGCGTCGTATTTGACAAGGGAATCGGCCATGTCGCAGCGGAAACCGTCGGCTCCAAGGCCTAGCCAGTAGAGCATCACGTCCACCATTGCGTCGCGCGTGCCCTGCGCGGCGGGGGAATCGGGGGAGTCCATCCATGGTTTCGTCTGCTTGGCGAAGCCGTAGTTCAGCGCAGGCTGGCATTTGAAGAAGTTCAGCACATAAGTGCCGTTGCGCGGGGCTTCACCGCCGATGAACGGCAGTCCGGGCGCGCCTTCGACCCAGGAGTTCGTCCATATGTATCTGTCCGAGTATTCGTTGTGTTCGGCCTTGCAGGACGCCTTGAACCATGGGTGCTCTTCGCTGGTGTGCCCGGGCACGAGGTCGAGAAGCACGTGGATGCCTCGTTCGTGTGCGGCGGCGAAAAGATCGGCGAGGTCTTGGTTGGTGCCGTAGCGTGCGGCGACTTCCTTGTAATCGCGCACGTCGTAGCCCGCATCTTTGAAAGGCGAGTCGTAGCAGGGGTTTATCCACAGTGCCGTGGCGCCCAGCGACGTGATGTAATCGAGTTTGGCAGTGATGCCCGGCAGGTCACCGATGCCGTCGCCATTGGAATCGGCAAATGACTGGGGATAGATTTCATAAAACACTGCGTTGCGCAGCCATTCTGCGTCGCTTGCGGTGTGCACGGACGCGGGCGACGCAGAGCCGTCTGCCGCGTTCATCGAATGCGTGCTGGACGTGGGGGAAGCGTTGACATCGTTGTTAAAAGCCATGGCTCAAGCGTAGGGCAAGGGGAGGGTGTTCGCGACACGGACGTTCGCCAATGGGTAATTTTTCCGCGTGTCGTGTTGCAGATAATGACGAACCTGATTGGTAAAAGGGTGACTTTTGGTGCGCTCAAGCCCAAGTATTCCAAGCGGTGCAACGGTTTATCTTGTGTAATGGATTTGTGAAGAAAACTGTAAGGAACATGTGAATTCTGGGTGGCAGCGATGCGGTCACACGAAAAAACCATGGTATTGTTGTGCATGTCATGGCTTGGGTGCCCCTTAGCCCAAGTCACACAAGGGTTACAAGCCGCCTCAACCGAGGCGGGAACAGGAAGGGATCAAAGATGATCAACGGAAAGAAGATTATCGGCCTCGCAGCCTCTCTGGTTATGGTCGCCGGTGCCGCCGCTTGCGGTGGTTCTTCCAACACCAATTCCTCAAGCGCTGCTAGCTCCTCCTCCACGGAAGAGAAGATCTGCACCGATGGCCAGGCCGTCACGCTGACCGTGTGGGGCCCGCAGGAAGATCAGGCCGATGACAGCTCCTGGCTGCCGACCGAAGAGAAGGCTTTCGAGAAGGCAAACCCGGAGTGCAAGATCACCTGGAAGAACGCAGTTGTTTCCGAAGGTGACGCAGGCACGACCGTGAAGCAGGATCCGTCTGCTGCTGCTGATGTTTACATGTTCGCAAACGATCAGCTCGGCACGCTCGTCCAGGCTGGCGCCATTGGCTCCTTCCAGGGCGACTACCTGAACCAGATCAAGGAGAAGAACTCCGACACGATGATTGAGTCCGTCACTCAGGACGGCACCGTCTACGGCGTTCCTTTCACCGCTAACACGTGGTTCATGTACTACGATTCCTCCGTCTTCTCCGCGGATGACGTCAAGTCCCTCGACACCATGCTCGAGAAGGGCAAGGTCTCCTTCCCGCTGACCAACTCCTGGTACATGTGGGCATTCTATGCAGGCGCTGGCGCAACGCTGTTCGGCGATGACGGCACGAATGAAGATGCCGATCCGCTGGCCTCCGTTGGCGACAAGGGCACGGATGTGACCAAGTACCTCGTGAGCCTCAAGAGCAACCCGAACTTCGTGCTCGATGAGAACAGCTCCGGCAAGGACGGCCTCGCTGACAAGACCGTGAACGCTATCTTCTCCGGCACTTGGGATTCCGCTGATGTCAAGACCGCTCTCGGCGACAACTACGCCGCTGCTCAGCTGCCTACCTACAAGCTCGACGGCACCGACACCCAGATGAAGTCCTTCGCTGGCTCCAAGGCTGTTGCTTACAACCCGAAGTCCCAGAACGTCGCAGTCGCCATGGCTCTGGCTGTGTTCCTCGGCGGCACCGATGCTCAGAAGGCTCACTACGAGATGCGCCAGATCGTTCCTTCCGACAACACCCTGTCCTCCGATGAGGAAGTCGCCAAGGATCCGGCTGCTGTTGCTCAGATGAACACCGTTGCCAACACCTCCATCCTCCAGCCGACCTTCGCTAAGATGGGTGGCTTCTGGGATGCCAACGAGACCTTCGGCAAGGCCATCTACAACGGTGACGTCACCGCTGACAATGCCGAGACTCAGACCCAGCAGTTCGTTGACGGCCTCAACAAGGCTATGGAAGACGCCAAGAGCAAGTGACGCTGATTACAGCTGAAGCTCGAGCTTCTATAACTCAATAACTACTGAAACAACTACGGTTGTATAGTGAGGAGCTGTGTTCGGTTTCTGCAACCGGCACAGCTCCTTATTTGTTGGCAAACCACCGATGGCTTGCCAATGAGAAATCCACTGTTCTAACAAGGAAGGTTGGTCAGCTCGTGGCTACGACCAGCAAACATGTGGAGGCGAAGAAGCGCAAGACCAAGAAGGTCGGCGCTGATTATGTCGCCCCCGCGCCTTGGACTGTGAAGCACGCCTTCCAAAAGGGCGATGTCTTCACGCGGTTGTCTTGTGTCATCTTTGGCCTGAGCAACCTGGCGCGCAAACAAATCATCAAGGGCATTCTGTTCCTTGCCATCGAAATCCTTTACATCATCTACATGGTGAACACCGGTGCTCTCGCACTCGACAAGCTGTTCACGCACCTGCAGGGCACGAAGTCCGAGCAGCGATTCAGTGCCTCCGGCATCCCGCTCGCCCCGGCTCCTGAGGAATACTCTGTCACCATCCTGCTGTACGGCGTTGCAGCACTGTTCATCACCGCCGCATTCGTGTGGTTCTGGACGGTCAACATGCGCGCCGCATACAAGGCGCAGTACCTGAAGGAAACGACCGGTCACGCACCGAGCTTCCTGGATGACGTCATGGACCTCAAGGACGGCCGTGCTTACGTGAGCATGCTGTTCCTGCCGACCCTCGGCATCCTCATCTTCACGATTCTGCCGTTGCTCTTCATGATCTCCATGGCATTCACGAGCTACGACAGCGCCCATCCGTCGCACTTCGATTGGGTTGGATTCGCCAACTTCAAGGAAGTCGTCTCCAATGATGGCGGCACGGTCAATGGTCAGCTGTTCCTCTCGGTGCTTCTGTGGACGTTGATCTGGGCGTTCTTCGCAACGTTCCTCAACTACTTCCTCGGAATGTTCCTCGCCATGGTCATCAACCGCAAGACGACCCGTGGCAAGATGTTCTGGCGTGGTGTGTTCTCCATGTCTATCGCAGTGCCGCAGTTCGTGTCGCTGCTGGTCATGAACACCATGCTCCAGCCGACCGGTGCCGTCAATCGTCTGCTCCAGTCCTGGGGCTGGATCAGCGGTCCGCTTCCGTTCTTCACGAACGCAACCTGGGCTCGCGTGACGGTCATCGTCATCAACCTGTGGGTTGGTATTCCGTTCACGATCATGCAGGTCACCGGTATTCTGCAGAACATCCCCGCAGACCTCTACGAGGCCGCTGAGCTGGATGGTGCAAACTGGTGGCAGCAGTTCTGCAACATCACCATGCCGTACATGATCTTCGTGACCACGCCTTACCTGATCACGACCTTCACCGGCAACGTCAACAACTTCAACGTCATCTACCTGCTCTCTGGCGGCGATCCGACACCTGTCGGCGCTTCCGCAGGCAAGACCGATCTGCTCATTACGTGGCTCTACAAGCTCACCGTCGACAAGGGCGATTACAACAGCGGTGCCGTTATCGGTATCTTCACGTTCATCGTGCTTGCAGTGGTGGCTTTGCTCACGTACCGCAGCAGTGGTTCCTATAAGAACGAGGAGGGCTTCAGATGAGCAACACCCAGGTTGAATCTGGATACGCGGACAAGGCTGGCAAGGGCATCCATAACCAGCACAACCGTCGAGTCATCGGCGATGTGCTCTCCTACATCCTTCTCACGGTGCTGGGCATCATCTGGCTCCTGCCGATCGTGTGGGTGTTCCTTGAGTCCTTCAACCAGAACTCATCCTCCTACCAGAGGACGTTCTTCCCCACGCAGTACACGTTCAACAACTACAAGCAGTTGTTCACCGAGACGAATGTCATGAACTTCGGATCGATGTTCCTGCGCACGTTCATCATCGCGTGCTTCGTGTGCGTAATCTCGGTGGCGTTCGTGCTGTTCGTGGCTTACTGCATGAGCCGCATGCGCTTCCGTTTCCGTAAGCCGTTCATGAACATCGTGCTCGTGCTCGGCATGTTCCCGAGCATCATGGCCGTTGTCGCTGTGTACTTCATCCTCAAGGCGATGAACCTCACCAGCGGCAACTGGACCGTGGTCGCCTTGATTCTGGTCTACTCCGCTGGCACCGGTGCAGGCTTCTACATGATGAAGGGCTACATGGATACGATCCCGAACTCGCTTGACGAGGCTGCCATGCTCGACGGTTGCACCCGTTGGCAGGTGTTCTACAAGATCATCCTGCCGATCTGCCGCCCGATGATCGTGTACCAAGCAATCACCGGCTTCCTGGCCCCGTGGCTCGACTTCGTTATGGCAAAGGCAATCTGCCGCACGCAGGATCAGTACACCGTGGCTCTGGGTCTGTGGCAGATGCTGCAGAAGGAGTACATCTCCCAGTGGTACGCCCGCTTCGCCGCCGGCGCAGTGGTCGTCTCCATCCCGATCGCCATCCTGTTCATGGTCATGCAGCGCTTCTATCAGGAGTCCATGTCCGGCTCCGTCAAGGGCTGATGCTCCAGATCTAGGAATTACCAAGGCCGCGACGCTTATGGGCGCCGCGGCCTTTGCATATCTTGTGCATATGCGCGTACATATCTTGTGCATGTGTACGCATATGCATTGCATATTCCTGTGCGCGAAGAACGCCCGCGGGTCGGTTGGTTTTGGAGCTTCCATGAGTACAATGAGCAAGGCTGGATAACGGCGCTTGCATATAGCGACACGCGGCGACAATGGCTGCTGCGGGAACTACGCACAGCGCAGCAACACAACGAAATAACGAACACACAAACATACGAATACAACGAACAACAGGAGTGCACGATGGCTGTCAATCCCGTGGCAATGGCGCAGGGCATCACGGCGGAATATCATGGCGATGACTTGGGGGCGGTGCTGCGCGGCGATTCCACGGTGTTTTCCTTGTGGGCGCCCACTGCCGCTGCTGTCACGGTGAGGTTGTATCGCAAGGGCTCCGACGAGGAGGTCATGCGCGAGCAGCAGCAGAAGGCCCGGCGCAACAGCCTCGTTCCCGATGCGTTCGCGACGGATGCTACAACCGCAACGGTTGCGCAGATCGATCCGGCGACGGTGGGTGACGCTGCGGCGTTGGAATCACGTGCATTTGCGCCGTTCGCCACGTATGAACTGACCAAAGACCGCAATTTCGCACACACCGGAGTGTGGCGCGTGCAGGTGCCAGAGAATCTCAATGGTGTGTATTACGACTATGCGCTCCAGTTCGATGACGGCACGGTGACGGTGAGTGCCGATCCGTGGGCGAAGGCGGCCGGTGTGAACGGCAAGCGCAGCATGGTCATCGACCTTGCCTCTACTGAACCTGACGGTTGGGAGAACGATCGCACCCCGCAGGTGCCCGCCAACAAGCTCGTCGTGTGGGAAACGCACGTCGTGGACTTTTCCGCCGATCCTCGCAGCGGCGTGCCGCGTGATCACTGTGGCACGTTCCTAGGCTTCACCCATCCCGACACGACGCTCGACGGCGCGGGCGTCACGCCCACATGCGTCAATTACCTCAAGAACCTTGGCGTCACTTGCGTGCAGATCGAGCCGATGTATGACTACGGTTCCGTGGACGAGGCTGCGCCGCGCGCCGAGCGCGGCTACAACTGGGGCTACGATCCGGTCAACTACAACGTGCCCGAGGGTTCATATTCCACCAATCCATTCGACGGGGCGGTGCGCATCCGCGAATGCAAGCAAATGGTGCAGGCGCTGCATGAGGCCGGCATCAAAGTGATCATGGATGTGGTCTACAACCACATGTACACGACCGACAACTGGTTCGAACGCACGGTGCCTGGCTATTTCTGCCGTCGCGACAGCAACGGTGCGTTCACCAACGGTTCGGGCTGCGGCTGCGACATGGCATCCGAAAAACCGATGATGCGCAAGTTCATCGCGGATTCCGTGGCATATTGGGCGAAGGAATACCACATTGACGGCTTCCGTTTCGACCTGATGGGATTGATTGACGTCGACACGATGACGCAGGTGCGTCAGCAGCTTGAGGCGCTGGGCGATGGCAAGGACTATATCCTCTACGGCGAGCCGTGGTTCGCCAAGGACACTCCCGCCAACCACACTGAGCTTCCGCTGTCCACGAACGCCAACCTCGACCATCTTGACGAGCATGTGGGTGCATTCTGCGATGCGTCGCGCGACACCATCAAGGGCCACGTGCACGAGAAGCTGCAGCCTGGCTATGTGAACGGCGCTGCCGAGAAATTCGCGCCGTTCATGATCGATGCTTCCGACGGGTGGCGCCATAGCACGCGACTTCCCAAGCATCGTGCCAGCCAGATGGTCCAATATGTCTCATCTCACGACGACCTGACGCTGTGGGACAAGCTGTGCATCACGATGCGCGCTGGCAAACCCGCGGCAGCCGATTACGACGCGCAAACGGGCGCCGTGGACGATATCATCGCCGCCAACCGTATCGCTGCGGCCGCGGTGCTCACTTCCGCAGGCCTGCCGTTCTTCTTGAGCGGTGAGGAATTCGGTCGCACGAAGCATGGCAATTCGAATTCCTACAATGGTCCGTTCGAAGACAATGTGATCTTCTGGGAGCGCGCCGAGCGCATGAGCTGGCTCGTCGACACTTACCGCACGCTTATTGCGCAGCGCGGCGAGGATCCGGCATTCGCCGATGGAGTGCGTTTCGCCGTGCCCACTGACGACCCGCGCGTCGTCGCCTTCCAAGTGGGCAGCCATCTTGTGGCATTCAACCCCACCGACCGTCCTTGCGGTGTGCGCGCAGGACGTCATTCCGCCGCCAGCTACGTGGTGCCCGCGCATGATTACCTGGTGGCACAGGCGCGCGCAGGACTTGTCGATGAGGCGGATGAAGGGTTTTCCGTTGCCGCAGGTGACGACAGCGGCAATAACCTCGGCGCAAACAGCAGCAGCGCAAATGATTCCAGCGCAAACGATCCCAGCGCAAACAACCTCAACAGCATCAAGGTGACGATTGCATGAAATACACGACCGTTTTCTTCGACCTCTACGGCACGCTTCTCGACATCCACACCGACGAAAGCTCCGACAGCGCATGGCAGGCGCTGAGCGACTGCCTCGCCAGCCACGGCGCGGTCTGGGAGTCGCTCGACCTGCTGCGCCGCGCATTCGCCGATGAGGAGGCATCGTTGGAATTGCGCGAAGCCGGCAAGCCTGATCATGAAATCGACCTCGCGCCGGCATACCACAACCTGTTTGCCTTGCGCGGCATCGAGCCCACCGACGAGATGGTGGCGGAAGCAGCATGGACGTTCCGCAGCGCCTCCACCGACTACAACAAACCGTTCGACGGAGCCACGGATTTGCTGGACGCATTGCGCGCATCCGGTCGCCGCACCGTGCTGCTGAGCAACGCGCAGGCGCTGTACACGCTGCCCGAGCTCAAGAAATTCGGCATCGCCCCGCACCTCGACACGGTTTTCATTTCGTCGCAAGCCGGATGGAAGAAACCGTCCGAGCAGTTCTACCGTCTGGCCTTGCAGACCACGGGATCCGACCCTGAGCACACGCTCATGGTGGGCAACGATCCCGATGCCGACATCGCTGGCGCACGCCGCGTGGGCATGGACGGCGCCTACCTTCATACCAGTGATTGGTTCGGCGACGCTCCCGCCGCGGTCAAGCAGTTCGAAGGCGCGGATTACGCCGCCCTGCTCGATTTCATCCAAAACGCCTGAGGCATGCAAACCTGGGTGCGCAACCTGAGAACGCGTGCAGCCTGAGAACGCCCGCAAACCTGAGGCGCGTAAACCTGGGAGTGCGCAACCCTAGAACGCGCGCAGCCTGAGACTTGCACAAACCTGAAGCGCACACACAAACGAACGAAGCGCTGCACTCGCCGAGAGCATCGCGCAGCACGGACGAAAGGACGACGCCATGGGGCTTTTCAGCTACGGCAACTTGGACGGCCAAGAAAGCAGCTACGAGGCTGACCTTGGCATCAACAGCACGCACCGCAAGAAACGCCGGCGTCGCAAAGGGCTGTCGAACCGCGGCATGAAGCTGTTCGCCGGCATACTGTTCCTCATTGGCATGATCGGCACGTCCGTCATCGCCGCCCGCCTCCCGCAAGAGAGCACGGACGCGGACCTTGGCACGCTGTCCGCGGTGGTCGCCTGCCTGGCGGCGCTGCTCACCAGTCTGCCGATGTATGCGTGGCTGCTCGTGCGCGGTTTCGAACACACGGCGCGTCCAGGCGTGTATTTCGTGCGGCTGCTGGTGTTGGCCGCCGTGTGCGAAGTGCCGTGGGACCTTGCCACGTGGCAATATCAACGGTATTCCACCTCGGCCAGCGGCATTGTGGGCTCGCTCTATGGTTCCGTGGACGCGCGTCCCTGGCTGAACCTCTATACGCAGAATCCCGTGTGGGCTCTCGCTCTGAGCGAGCTCATACTGATGTGTCTGGCATGGATTCGCCGTCATCAGGCCCCCACTGAGAAGGAAGGCCCCAAGCAATACGTGTGGTATTCGGCGGGCACGGCGTGGTTGCTGCGGTTCTTGCTCATTTTCGCCGCCGTCATGTGGACGTGGCTGCTCAACATCGGTCAGCTGGGCAAGCTTTTCCCCCTGGGGTTGATGTTCCTGCTGTTCGTGCTGATTTTTTACGGATTGCGCGGCAAAGAAAACACCAGCATGATGCTGGCGGCTGCCGTGGGCGCGCTCGAAGCGCTCGCGCCAGCGGTTGGCGTGCTGATTTTGCATTTCCACAATGATGACGAAGGTTTCGCACATTCGTGGACGCGCTGGCTGTGGTATCCCGCCACTGTGCTCATGATGCTGGCGCCCGGATTGGTGGCGTGCTGGGGGCTGTTGTGAAAATCGGCTTCGTTTTTGACGATACCCTCGACGCTCCCGACGGTGTGCAGCAGCACATCACCATGCTGGGGCGTGAATACGCGCGCCGCGGGCACGAAGTGCATTACTTGGTGGGCGAGACGCATGAGGCGCAGCGCGACCCGGCTTTCGCTTTTGCGCAGATTCATTCGATGGCGCGCAATGTGAAGGTGAAGTTCAATTCCAACCGCATGCGCATTCCGCTGCCGGCGTCGCGCCGCGCGATGCGCGAGCTGCTGCAGCGGGAGCGGTTTGACGTGCTGCACGTGCAGGCGCCGTATTCGCCGTTCATGGCGGGGCGACTGCTGGCGCAGGCGCGCCGCGTCACGCCTCTCACGCAGATTTTTGCCACGTATCACATTGCCGTGGACTCCGGCGTTGCGATGGCGGGTGGCATGGTGTTGGGTCGCGTGATCAATGCGCGCACCGAGCGGCTGATCCCGGCGGAGCATTCCGTGGCGGTGAGCCGTGTGGCGGCCGAGTATGCGCGGCGCACGGCCGGCGTGGAGACGCGGGTTGTGCCTAATCCGGTGGACGTGGCGCGCATGAAGGCCGGGGCGGGCGGCGCGATGCCGCGGCGGCATCATGTGGTGTTTTTGGGGCGCTTCGTGGAGCGCAAGGGCGTGGGCGTGCTGCTCGACGCGCTTGACTGGGGCGTGCGGCGCGGTGTGTTTCCGGCGGATTTGAGCGTGGCGATGGCGGGCAAAGGCCCGTTGCTCGAACAGTGCCGTGAGCGTGCGGCGCATATCGGTGTGCCGATTGAGTTTTTGGGTGAGATTGCCGAGGATGCGAAGAGCGCTTTCTTGGCGAGCGGGCAGGTTGCGGTGTTCCCGGCGACTGGCGCGGAATCCTTCGGGATTGTGCTTCTTGAAGCGATCGCTTCGGGTGCGGGCGTGGTGCTTGCCGGTGACAACCCAGGGTATCGCTCCACGATGATGGATAACGATGATGTGCTGGTGGATGTGACCGGCGCCGATCGCGCTGAGCACCTTGCTCGTGCGATTGCCCGGGCGTGCACGGATGATGAATGGGCGCAGCGCGTGCATCGCTGGCAGCACGATACGCTGCTGCCGGCCTACGATGTGACGACCGTGGCGGATGCGCTGCTGGCTATGTATGAGGATTCCCTCGTCGCTCGCACCGCACATATCGCCACTGCATAAGGGTCACTGCATCAAGGCTTGCGGCGCCTGTGCGGCTAGTTGTCGCTGCTCTTCCGGAGCTTGTAGCTTTGCACGAAAATGTCAATGACAATCCACACCGACAGTATGAAAGCCACCACATACCCCATCAAGCCGATGATGGGTATGCCAAACACCAACGGTTTGATGCCCGCGTAATACACGATGGACGAGCCGATGTACAGGCCCACCACAATAAGAGCCATCGTGAGCCTGTCGACCATGGACGACAGCTGGCGGATTGTGCCTTCCGACCCCACGAGCTCCATGTTTGCCTTGAGCTCGCCGCGCGTGAGCATGTGCGTCGCTTCGTTTGCCTCGCTGAGCAGCGCAAGCGTGCTGTGCAGGGCATGCAAGCCTTCGGTGCCGAGCGACGTGACCTCGGTCTTGATTGTTTGCTTGGCGGATGCGGAGTTGGCGATGTGATCCTTGATGATTCCAATCATGTTGGCGTCGGGCAGGAATTCATCCAGCACACCTTCGAGTGTTACCAAGCCGCGCGCGATCATGGTGATGTTGCCGGGTACTTCAAGGTTGAAGCGAGTGCATAGGCGGATGAGTGAGTTGATGAATTCAGCGACATCAAGGTCTTGAAGATCCACTGTGCCGTATTCGCTGATGATGCGGTCCAGTTGTTCCAGCAGGCTTGACGTTTGCGCAGGACTCATGCGCTTCGCGTCGGTCAGACGCAGCAGACCGTCCATGAGCTTATGGGAATCGCGTGCCGCCACGGCGAAAATCATGTCTTTGAGCAGATTGCGCACTTTCGTGGAGATCCGCCCCATGAGACCCAGGTCGATGAAGATGATTTTGCCGTCAGCGATGATGATGTTGCCCGGATGCGGATCCGCATGGAAGAAACCGGCATCCAGCACTTGCGCGGCATAATTGTCAACGAGCTTCGTGCCGATTTCGGAAAGGTCGTAGCCCGCGGCGGTGAGTTGCTCGGGGTGCGCGATGGAGATGCCCTCGATGTAATCCATCGTCACCACATGCGGTGTGCACAGATCCATGTAAGGCTTCGGGCAACTCAGATACGCATATTTGTCGCTGAATGCACGGAAATCCAGCAGGTTTTGGGCCTCGTTCATGAAATCCGTCTCTTCACGGAACGAATCCCAGAGCTCTCGCACCATGCCGTCGAGATCGACGATCTGAGTGTTGTGCGAAAAACGCTTGATGTGTTTGACGATGGACTTCATGATGTCGATGTCTTGCGCCATTGTTTCGCGCACACCGGGACGCTGCACCTTCACTGCAACCTGCGTGCCATCGAGCAGCGTGGCCTTGTGCACTTGCGCGAGCGAGGCGGAACCCAGCGGAGTGGAGTCAATCTCGCGGAAGATCTCGTGCACGGGTTTGCCGAATTCGCGGTTGAGCGTGCTGATGACCGTGGCGAACGGCATAGGGTCTGCGTCAGCGCGGAGCTTGGAAAGTTCGTCGCAATACTCCTGAGGCAGGATTTCTGACCGCATTGACAGAATCTGCCCGGCTTTGACGAAACTGGGGCCCAGGTCCTCGAACATGTGGCGCATGGAGACGGGCGTCATGTGCAGGGCGTCGTAGCGTCGCGCCACGCTGAGGATTTCACGCAGGCGGCGCATTTTTGACTTGCGCGTGAAGCGTTGCACGCCTTGTGCTTCGCTGGTCTGTGCGCGAAACAGAAGCGGCTGTTTGGTGTTGGTCATGCTGGCCCTCTCGAAGATTGCCTGTGGAGTGCGGTATCGGGGCGTAAGCGTCGGATGGGATGCGTCATCGCCCCACACAAACAAGGGCCGCGTCAAAAGAGCGCGGCCCTTGTAGCGCAGCAGCGTGAGGAATCAGTCTTCCTTGGAATCCTTCGTTGCATCCGCCTTGTCTGCGTCCGCCGCCGCAGCATCTGCTTCCTTCGCCAAGTCATTTACCTGCTGCACGAATTCCGCGCGCTGCTCGGCGGTCATGTTCTTGATGCGCTGCTTGAGTGCGGTGTTGGCGAAAGCATCGGAATCATCCTTTGCGCGACGCTTGAGTTCCGTGTTGAGCTGCTTGCCCTGCTCCACGGTCAGCTCGCCCTTGGCGACCAGCTCGTCAACGATCTCCTTGCCCTTGTCGGCGCCGAGAGCGATGGCTCCAACTCCAGCGAGAAAGATCTTACGGGCGCCTTCCCCGAGGTCATCGAATCCAGCCATGATTATCTCCTTTTATAGAGTGCGGCATTTACGTGGTGTATGTGCCGCGGTACGTGTTGTCGGCTGAGTCCGCGTTTGTGCGGCTTCCTTGCCACTTCCACTGTACTACGCAACCGTAAGAAGCTGCCATTTATGCTAGGCGCGATGTTCATGCGCCGCATGTCTTACGCCGCACGCTGTGTGGCGTGTTCGACGTTGTCAAATATTTCAACGGCTGCGATGGTGCATATTCACATGAGGCCATTTTCGATACCCTTATTCTTTAGATATACGGACGCGGCGAGTGCGTACCCATATGTACGGGATCCAACGGTGTGCAGGTATGGCGGGAGGCAACGGCATGACGTCAGGTCGGCAAATCGGCATCGCAATAGTGGATAACGATGCGTTGTTGCTTGATTTCGAGGCAAGCGCAATCCATCAGATGTATCCGCGTGAACGACTGCTATGGGTCACGGACGACCCTTGGACGGCAATCGACAGATGCTGTGCTGAGGTATGCCTCGAAGGTGCCTCTGCCTGTGCCTCCGGGAACGTTCAGGATGCAGCGTTGCATATGAAAGATGAGTCCGTTGTTTCGCCTTCCGTTGCGGCAAAGAACGATGATTGTCCGGATGTGTTGATCGTGGACATGTCGATGGGCGAGATGCCTGGGCCAGATGTGTGCAGAATCATCCGTGAACGAACCAGTCGCATCGCTTTGGTGGGTGTCACGTCGTATTCACTCAATGCCTATTCTCAGGAGGCATTGGATTGCGGTGCCCAATGCCTTATTGATAAGTCAAGTCTGGCGCGCGTGATTCATGCTGCGGAAGCAGTGGAATCAGGGCAATACCTTGACCCATCATGGAATTCTGCAGAGCAGGGGGATTTGCATGTGCCAGCCCTTGGCAGGCGTGTTTTCTTCGACCATGCGGAGGGCATTGTCTCTCGCGAAAGCACCGAAGAGAGTCATGCGAGATTGTTCCGTCGAATGGAAACGGGTTTCGGGGAGACGGCGAAACCTTGCGAAAATGGAGCGACTGCGCTTAGCAATCGTGAAATGCAAGTCCTGGAGGAATACAGCCATGGTGTGAAAATCCGGTCCATCGCCCATAGGCTGGGGCTTACCGAATCGTCAGTTAAAACGTATTTGTCACGAGCCAGAGAGAAATATCAGGCTGTAACCACTTGGGAGTTGTTGCATAAGCTGGGCCTCATGTGAACAATGAGTTTCAAGCTCTGTCTCAATTTACTGAGAAAGTACGCGTTCGCCTGACGAGGAATAATAACGATGAGCAATCCGATGATGAGAGTTGAGAACTGTCTGATGCGTACAGTTGGGCAGAAGGATGCGGGAGTGTCTGGCTCCTCTATTGCCATGCATTGGATTTCCGGTCACCGCATAGCGATGAAAGCGTTGCTGGCGGGCGCGATTTTTGCCGCAACGCTGATAGAGCTCCTTACGGATCCGCCACGAGACGCGCTTGCGTGGTGTTTCGTGGTGGTTGAAAGTGCGTTGATTATTGCTTTCCCTATGAGCTCACGGTTGTGTTCCCTGGGGCTTGCAGCTTGTTTTGCGTTGTACTATATGGTTCCCACGAATGGAGGTGGCAGCGAGTACTGGGGTGTATGGCTGGCGGCGGCGTATCTGGGATATGCGATGCGTGCGTGGATCGTTGCGTTGGTGGTGCTGGTGGACGGGGTGGTCTACCTGATGAGGATTCACTTGTTGGGATTGCCGCTTTCAGGTTACGTGATGTGTGCGCTTGTCCTAGCGATGATTGCCGCTATGGGCAGGTGTATGCGGTGGCGAGATGATGCCGTGAAAGCTCGCGAGGAAAGAGCGGCGATCCGTGCGCAGGAGCGACGTTTGCAGGAGCGGTTGGAGGCACTTCACAAAGATGAAGAGGCTGCGCTTGAAATACATGATTCAGTAACGGGGAATCTTGCGTATCTGGCTATGGTGCTGGAGGTCAAGGCAAACCAAGCACGCAGCGATGGCAGTGTGCAGCAGGACGATACGGAACGTCTATACCTGACGTTGAGCGCAAAAGTGAACGAGACATTGTCGCAGGTGCGACAGGTCGTAGATTTCTTGCGCAATCAGGGCACTGCGAGTGACGCTCTCGTCTGGGGCGTTGCAGACACCCCGCGGGTGGATTTCTCACGGTTGCTCCAACAGGAGATTCGGTGCTCCGATGCTGCTCTTGCGCAGCTAGGTTTCGTGGGGCAATCTGCGGTGGATGTGCCGCGTTCGATGAGTTTGACGAGTGCTGCGCAAAAGGAGGTTTTGTCGTTTCTTCGCGAGGTATATACCAATATTGGAGTTCATGGTTCGGTGCCAAAGAATCATGCCATGGCATTCCAAGGTGAAGGTGACTGGGGAAAGCCGGCAGGGCGGTACATGGTGAAGATCCGTGTTGATGATGGCAAGTTCATCATTGACTCCAGCAATGATGCGGATGGCTCGGAGAGATTCAGTTCCAAGCCCCATTCTGGAATGGGACTGGAACTGCATGCCCGCGCGGTAGCAAGGCTGGGAGGTAGTGTGCGTTATGGCAGCAATGCGAGCGGGTGGCATATCTGTATGGAGTTGCCACTCGTCTCGGAATCTTCTCTCACTTCGGAATGATATTGCACAGCCATTGAATTGGCGGCGGGCATGTGGCTGAATATCCAGCGGTGCTCGCATCTGTCGCAGATATGGATGTTGGGCATCCCAGTGGTATTGGTACTACTGTAGTTGCGATTATTGTTGCGATTGCCAGTGCTTTCATGCTCCACCGCCTGTTCGTAATGGAAATCGGCTTCCGGCGGATTAGCCAATTCTGTGGTCTGAGATATAGGGCTGGCAAAAGCCCTATTCGTATTAACGATAGTTTTCATACTAAATAACAGCCGAGGGAATCTTGGCCAGTGATAGCAAATCCTTTTGTAGACTTAAGTCTACAAAAGGCGTGTTCGACGTGCGGGTATACCTAATCTGTAAGTGCATCTAGAGATGCGACCGGCATGAATGGCTTTGCGGCTATGTCGCTGCAAGGTTTGATGTGCTGAAAATGGGCAGGGAGATACCTGCCCTCTGGAAAGAGGAGGAAGACCATGAAGTCTTTGTCTGTCGCTGCGAAGTGGAAGGTGGCGGCTGCGTTGCTGTCTGCTTCTTTGCTTGCTGCGAGTGCTGGGTTTGCGGTTCCCGCGAACGCATATACCGAAATTGGAAAGGGATACGTGACTGCAGAGCATTCGTATTCCTACCGCATCGGAATTAAGTCACAACATTGGCTTTCATATCGTCTAAATGATGGATGTTGTTTGCCGAGTCTCGGCAAGTGGGCGCGTGCGTACACGTACTCTCATGCCGATGCTCATGGTCAGCCGATTGCGGATTATTCCGCGTACTGGGCCAGCTACAGTGACTGAGAGATGAACCGTCGTCGTGGGGCCACCACCACTGGATGGCTCCACAACGGCAAAATTGCACGGAGGGGGACGAACGATGCGTAGGGGAGCGGTGTGGAAGCTCGCGGTTGTAGCGGCAGCGACATTAGGCATGGCGGGGTGCGGGGCGCCTTCGTCGGCTGATGCGTCTTCGTCGTCATCGTCCGCAGTTGCAGTGGTGAAGGCGTCGGACGGAACAGTTTTCTCGGGCACATATGCGCATGACTACCGGGATGCGTATGAGGGAGCGAAGACCGAACTGGGCAAGGGAATCCTCAAGGATAGTAAGATCACTGACGCCGAGTGGCAGGAGCTCAGGGATGCGCTGAACGGATGCACTCGCAGTTTTGGCGCCACGATGGAATTTCAAGACGAAAAGACCAGTGCGCTGACAGTCAAGACGGATGACAAGATGTACGACACCGAGAAGGTGCGCGAGACGATGGACAAGGTCCATCAATGTGAGATAGACACTGACTTTTATAGCATTTCTTCCATCCGCGATTTCGAGGAACAAGATGCGCAGGCCGGCGGGGATTACCTGGGGGCATTGCTGACGTGTTACCAGAAGCACGGTTTGGCGGATAAGGGCCTGACGGTGGAGGAATACAAACAGGTGATGTCGGATGAGGGGCGTGCTGCCGATATGTTCGGCAAGTACACGGATTCGTCTCGTTCAGATTATGATGAGCGGGGAGCCCAACAGTTCGAATCCTGCAATTCGGATCCCAATTCGTGAGTCCACAGCATCTGAGGGAGCGGATGCGTAAATTCAGGAATTGGGGAAATCACAAACCATGAGTGCGAGCTGCAACCATAAGAGAGCTGCTTGGATGATGGCGTGATGTGAAGGAGACACGATGAGGTGGTCCTATAGGAGAAAGGGCGGAGCAGCAGATGTTGCCGCGAGCGAAGACGATGAGCCTCGCGCGCGTAACCGCGTCAGCGCAACGGTGAGTGTGCTGTTGGCGATTGTGCTTGTGGCAGCAGGCGCCGGCGGGGCGTTCCTCTACATAAAGGCGCGCATGCCCCGCAGTTTCGTGTCGTCGTTGCAAACGGAGACCGTGACCGTGGAAGCTTCGACTTTTGATGATTCCCACATGGTGACAGTGACAGTGCCGCAAAGCACACATCAGAGCGTCGTTTCCCCTGTCACCGGCACTGTCACCCGCTTGGATTGCGCGGTTGGCGGCCAGGTCGCCTCGGGATCCGCGTGCCTCTCAGTGGATGAGACACCGGTACTCATGCTGTACATGTCAGTGCCGCCATACCGGGCTATTGCGCCCAATGCCACAGGGCACGACGTGCAGGCGCTCAACAGCGAGTTGCGCCGCCTCGGCTACGGTGCGCCTGATTCCAGCACAATGACATGGGATACCATCACCGCTTACAATGCGCTCGCCGCCAGCGTAGGCTCGCCCCAGTTGACTCAAGATACGGGATGGACTCTCGACCCGTCGATGTTCGCATGGCTTCCGCAAGAAAGCGTCACGATTTCCAGTACCGCGCTCACATACGGAGGCCAAGCAGTGCAGGGGCAGGAGCTTTTCGCAACCTCCATTCCGCCCACATCCGTGGTGTTCTCGCGCACGCTGTCTGCGGGTAGTCTCGCAGCCGGAGACCGCATCGTCACCATCGGAGGCGCGACGTATACGATTCCCGACGGCCAGACCACAATCACCGATCCGGCAGTGGTGAATGCGGTATTAGGGAGCTCGGAATACGCGGCGGCGCTGTCATCCTCCGACCCGACCGCCACGAGTGTGCAGGTGAGTTACACGTGGAAGCTTGCCGCACCCCTCGCGGTTACAAGCGTGCCACCCGCATCTCTCTACGATGTTGAAGGAAGCAGCGGGTGCGTTGTGTCCGATGGCAGTCCGCGGGCGGTTTCCATCGTGGCTTCGCAACTGGGGCGCACAATGGTGACGGTGGACGATGGAGGCGCCATAAGCAGCGTGGATGTGCTTCCGTCCTCGGCGAAAGCGTGCCGATGATGAGTGCCGCACCTGCGACGGAAGACACACCGACGGTTGATGACGCACCGACGGCTGATGCGCCCGCGCCGGTTGATGACGCACCGGTAACGAGCGCCGATGCTGCCAGCGCTGGCGCTCGCGTTGTGTTGAATAATGTGGGCCATACCTTCGATCACCGTGACATGCTGTTTCAACATGTGTCCTTAGTGCTGTTGCCACGCCATGTCTACGCCTTGACAGGGCCTTCCGGATCTGGCAAATCCACATTGCTGTCGATTATCGCAGGGTGGGTTGAACCCTCGGAGGGGCAGGTGCGTCGCGAGCGGTGTGGGCGTGTGTGCTGGGTGTTTCAGAATCCGCACGGTGTGGCGCGGCGTTTGGCTGTGGACCATGTGGCGTTGCCTTTCGTGGCGCGCGGAGAAACGCGGAGCCAAGCCGAACGGCATGCGTTGGAATTGTTGGATGACTTTGGTTTGCGTCATCGCGCTTACGCCCCCTTCAATGCGCTCTCCGGAGGTGAGGCGCAAAGGCTCATGCTGGCGCGAGGCGTGGCATCGCATGCCGGGCTGCTGCTCGTGGATGAACCGACTGCCCAGCTTGATTTGCACGCTGCGGATACTGTGAACGAACGGCTTCATGCGCTGTCATCGTCTGGCGCCATCGTCATCGTTGCAACACATGACCCGCACACCAGGGATGCGTGCACGGATGTCATTGATCTGAGGGATTTCCAATGAGCAGCGATAACAGCAGTTTCGACAGAACAGATACCGGTGCCGATGGGGCAGAGGCAAATGCCGGCGGAGCAGGGGCGAGTGCCGGCAGAGCGGAGGCAGAGCAGAAGAGCGCGGAATACTCAGGCACAGAATGCTCGGGCACGGACCTGTTTGGCGCAGGTCGCATGCATTTGCGCGGCGTGCTCGACGAAGCTTGGCGCGACATCACTTCGGGAACCACCCATGCCGCATTGTTCGCGCTGGTGCTTGCAGTGCTCATCGTCGCAGGGTGCGGCATGGAAGCGACTTCGCTTGCGCGCATTGATTCGGAACGGTCCTCGTACGTCGCGTCGGGAGCAAGCACCTACATGCTCACATACACCGGGCATGTGAGCGCCAACGCATGCGACCAGCTGGTTAACGCGGAAGGTGTGCTCGCAGCAGGTGCCGTTCGTCAATCCTCCACACGTATCACCATGGCAAAGCTGCCGAGCACCACCGTGCCCACGTGGGACGCGACTCCTGGAGCCATCCGCCTGTTTGCGTCGGCAGACTCGGACTCGGTGCCGCAGCTCAGCGCTGCGGATTACGCAGGCGTATGGCTGTCTCAGCAAGCCGCGCAGGCCACCGGAGCCACAGCGCACACCGGGCAGCCTCTTGCGGGTGGCGGCACCGTGCAGGTGCAGGGAGTGTATCCGTTCCCGGATGATGGCCGGGATACTGCGAGCTTTGCCTACGCCGCGCTGCAATCCGCACCCGCGCAGCCTGATGGTTTCGACTCCTGCATTGTAAAGACGTGGCCTGTTCCATCTGACATCCAGTCCCTGCTCATGTACACGATTGCGAGTGCTTCCGCCGATTCGAGCAGCTACCCGGTGATAAGCCAGTTGAACGTCACCAAGGGATCGCAGTTTCATCCCGAGAGCGAGTTCGCGGGGCGCATCTCCGCATGGGCGCCGCTTGTGCTGGCGGTCGCCGGGGCTTTGGTGGGCTTCATCTCTGTGATGTTGCGGCGTCTGGAGCTTGCATCAGCCATGCACGCAGGAGTGCCGAAGATTGCGATGATGGTGCAGATGCTTGTGGAAGGCGCAGCATGGGCGTTCGCTGCCACGGTGATCGGGCTCGCGGCAATAGCGTTCATGCGCCTTGGCTGGGCGGGCGCTGACCTTGCTGCCGTGGATGATGATTTGTTGCGCGTGCCTGTTGCTGCGCTCGTAGGCGCGTGTGCAGGAGTGTTCGTGGCGTCCCTGTGCGTGCGGGAAAAGAGCATGTTCCGCTACTTCAAGAATCGTTGATTTGGGTCTGGTGTGCAGCTGGGGCGGCTGGGGATTGGCTTGTTTGCTGGTTTTCAGGTTCCTGCAGTGGCGCCTTGCCCTCTCGTAGGTGTTATGTGTGAGTGGTGGCTGGCGCATTGGCGGGTTGGTGCGCTGAATCCCGGCTATGTGTGAGTGGCGGCTGGCACATTTGGGTTTGGCGGGATGGGTGTGGTGTGGGGATTGGCTTGTTTGCTGGATTCTGGTTTGGGGCGGTTTCGGATGGGTGGTTATGTGTGAGTGGTGGCTGGCACATTGGTGGATTGGGGCGGTGATTGTGGCGTTGGGTGCTTGGGAGATCGTTGCGGTTGCTGGCTTTCCAGGTTCCCATCATGGCGCCTTGCCCTCTCGTGGTCGTTATGTGTGAGTGGCGGCTGGCACTTTGAGGGGCCGGCGGGATGGTTGTGTGTGGGGTTTGGCTTGTTTGCTGGGTTCTGGGTTGCGGCTGGCGCCGGACCGGTGGCTATGTGTGAGTGGTGGCTGGCACTTTGGGCGGCGGTGCTGCTGAATCCTGGTTATGTGTGAGCGCCTGCTGGCACATTGGCAACTGGTGCATTGGGCGCGACGGTCAATCAGCTTGGTCAATCATCTTTCATCAACGCGTCACGCAGAGAGTGCGACTGGATGTCGCTTGCTGAACCGCGAGTAGTACAGTCCTGCGCAAATCATGATTGACAGAAGTGAACCAAGCGGTGCCGCGCATCCCATCGGAAACAGGTTGTCCGGCCACAATAGGGAGGCGAAGTAAGCGCCTGGAATACGCACCGCCAGCACCGAAATGATATTGTGCGCGAACGTATACATGGATTTGCCGTACGCACTGAAGAATCCGCTGAAGCAGAAATGCACTCCTGCCAAAATGCAGTCGAAGGAATAGCTGCTCAAGTATTGTGCCCCATACCTGACCACTGTTTCGTCATCGGGAGAGAAGATTCGCACGATGTCGGCGCCCCACATCTGGCAAGCGATACATATGACCGCACCATATACCACACACATGGTGATGCCATATCGCAGCGCTGTCTTGCTGCGCGAATGGTGCCGTGCGCCTGCATTCTGCCCGGCGACCACCGACACGGTGGACAGCATTGCCGAGGGGACGAGGAAGAGGAAGGAGATGACTTTTTCAACGATGCCGACAGATGCGGAGATTTCCAGCCCGCGGCCGTTGGCGATTGCGGTGATCACGATGAACGAGACCTGGATGCACAGTTCTTGGATGGCAATTGGCGTGCCGATTGTCAGGATCTGTCGAGTGCCTGCCCAGTCGTAAGCGAGATCAGTCGTGCGCAATTGGATGCCGGTGCTCGCGATCTTCAGGTAGGCGAGCGCAGCGGCGACCGAGAACGCTTGGGAGATAACCGTGGCGAGTGCGGCTCCGGCGGCTTGCATGTGTGCACCGCCGATGAATGCGAGGTCGAGCCCCACGTTCAGCAGTCCCGCGAGAGCGACGAAATACATCGGATGCCGCGAGTCGCCGAATCCGCGGAATATCGCGCTTATCACGTTGTATGCGACGATGAAAGGGGCGCCGAGGAAGCATATGGTCACATAATCGTGTGCCTGGCTCAAGGCTTCCGGCGGTGTTGACAGGAGGCGCAGCAGCGGGTCGGCGCATGCGACGAGGATGACGGTGGCGATGATGGCGACGATGGCGAACAGCCGGATGGATTGCCCGATTTGGCGTTGCACCTTGTCCATGCGCTTGGCGCCGATCGCGTGGCTGATGGTCACGGTGACGCCTGTGGTCAAGCCGACGATGGTGACGGTCACCAGGTGGGTCATCTGGCTGCCGGTGGATACGGCGGATACGGAATCCGCACCGTTGAACCTGCCGACGATGAGCAGGTCAACCAGCTCGTAGCAGCTTTGCAGGAAGCAGGTGATGAGGTAAGGGATGGAGAAGCGCAGCATGGCGGGGATCAGCGGTCCGCGGGTCAGATTGCCAGTGCTGGAATGCGTGCGGGATGGCGCGGGCTGCCCTGGATTTTGCCGATTTGCCTGGTTGGTTGTGTGAGTCGGTTTTGTATTGGCGCTCGCGTTGTCAGGTTGTGTGTCGGTTGGTTTTGTGTCGACTGATTTTGTGTCGACTGGTTCCGTCGTGTGGGGCGTGCGGACTGGTTCGATCGCTTCTGCGGTATGGTGCCGAGTATTGCTGGCGTGTACCATGCTTCGTTCTCTCCTCGAGATAGCCGCGGGCCGCGTGGCAGGTCGGCGAGCGGTCGTCCGGCGAGAAACCGGATAGTGTCCATACGTAATGCCGGCTGTAGACAGGGATGGCGATTCTGCGGATACGTTGTTTCGCAATCATCTCATGATTGGATCAATGTGTGGCGTATGGGTTGTGGCGCATGAGTGATAATCCCAGAGAATCCATCTCGACGTTTCCCTATGCGCCTATTCAGGCTTGCGGTATTCCCCGACGTGTTGTGTTGTCTTTCTGGTGCATCTTTCTGGGCGCTGCCGTGACGCCTTGCCCTCTTGCGGGCGTTATGTGCGAGCGCCGGCTGGCACTTTGAGGGGTCGGTGGGATGGTTGTGTGCGGGGATTGGCTGTTTGCTGTGTTCTGGTGTTGTGTTGGTTTCTGACAGGCGGTTATGTGTGAGTGACGGCTGTCACATAACGCCCTATTGCTTCGAATCCCTTGCTATGTGTGAGTGCTGGCTGTCGCATTGGGTGCGTTTGTGGTGCGGGCGGATGTGGGAGTGGCTTGTTTGCTGGGGTTTGGGCTGTGGCTGGCACCGGATCGGCGGCTATGTGTGAGTGGCAGCTGGCACATTTGGGGTTGGCGGGATGGATGATTGTGTGCGGGGTTTGGCTTGTTTGCTGTGTTCTGGTGTTGTGTTGGTTTCTGACAGGCGGTTATGTGTGAGTGACGGCTTGCGCTTTGGTGGCTGGAGTGGTGTGAATGATGTGGGGGTTTGGCTCGCTTGCTGGGGTTTGGGTTGCGGCTGGCATCGGATCGGCGGCTATGTGTGAGTGACGGCTGGCACATTGGGGGATTGGGGTGATGGTTGTGGTTTGGGTGTTTGGGGAATCGTTGTGTTTGCTGGCTTTTCGGGTTCTTGTCGTGGCGCCTTGCCCTCTCGTGGTCATTATGTGTGAGTGGCGGCTGGCACTTTGAGGGGTCGATACGCTGAATCCCGGTTATGTGCGCGTGGTGGCTGTCACATTTGGGCACGTGGGGTTGCGTGCTGCGCGGCGGGTGTCGAGATATGGCGGAGTCATGGGGATTTGAGGATGCGCGCGGGAATCCTGTAGCTGCAATGAAAAATCCCCGCAACCGTTGAGGGCGCGGGGATTTTGATGGGGTGGAGCTAGGGGGAATCGAACCTCCAAGCACCTAGCAAGGAACAGGCGCAATTGCAACGCTCACGAGGCGCTGACAGTCGGCTGTGGCAACATTTTGGCAACATCCTCGTGGCGGAGCAGCGCATCCATTGCCCGGCCGACCCCATCGAGGTCGTCGTACAGGCCGCATATGTCGCGTGGAAGGTCACGCAACACGACCGATAGGCCCATGGATTCTGCATGCTCGATCAAACCTGAAATCGTTTCGATTTTAAAAATCCTCTTTCATAGGTATGGCGCCCACACCCATATGCGCACGCAACGTTTCGGAGGCCCTGAACTTGAGTGGACGTTTCCCGACAAATTCGATGAGACCCGCGCTCGCAAGTTCATCCACGTATTTGCGGACTGTCTGCTTCGTCAGTTCGAGGTTGACTTCAGCGTTTTCAAGCGTCATGGACTTGGTGGTGTCAAACAGCTCCTCCTGCATGACCGCGTAAAGAAGCAGCGTCGCGTTCTTGGACATCGCATGCTCATTCCGCAGTTTGTCGCGCAGGTCAGTCGCTTTGCCGAGCTGGTCGATCTTAATGCCGAGTTCCTCGATCAAGGACTTCTGCGCGCGTTCGATGAATCCGAGGATGGTATATACGAAGAACGTGAGTTCCCCGCAGTTGAGCTTGTCCTCGGCCTCTGTGAAAGCCTTGTAGTATTCGTTCTTGTTCTCCGCGATTGTCTTGGAGAGGGACAGCACGGTGGGCAGTGTGAGGTCATGGCTGAGATAGAGCGCGAGCAGATACCTGCCGGTTCTGCCGTTTCCGTCGTAGAACGGGTGGATGTATTCGAACAGGAAGTGGCTGGCGATGGCCCTCTGCAGGAACGGTATGGTATCCGAACGGGCGAGGTCTATCATCTGCGCCAGCAGTGCCGATATCCGAGCCTCGCCGCTGACTCCGCTATGGATGACCGTGCCGTGTGGTCCCTGCACTTCCACGTCGCCTTTCCGGAACAGTTCCCCGTCGGGCCTGTCCTTGTCTTCGATCTCGTCGAGGGCGATTTTGTCATAGATGTCCCTGATATCCTCAAGGGTCTTGGGTAGTTCGACATCGTGGTCGGTGAGGTTGAGATACAGTTTCGCGAACTCGCCGAACCGAGCCTTCTCCATATCGCCATCGGCCTTGGCCTGCCGGGCGGCGGCCACGGCCGCTTCCGTCTCCTTCCGTGTCGACCTGACGCCTTCCATCTCGTTTGTGGCGAGCAGCTCCTCGGATATGGCGTGGTGGATGTAGTTCCACTGCATGACTCCTGGGATGCTTTTCCACATGGCTGATACCCGGCGTTCGGCGAGAAGCACTTTCTGTGTGAGCATGCACATGCAGCGCGGTGTGGCGATGAACAGTTCGCCCAAGGGCGTGCCGATTCCGGTCGCGAAGGTGGAATCGTCCTCGAGGCGCTGTTTGGCGAGCCTGTCGTGGTTGGCGTAAGAGTCCGCGCTCCTGTCGGCGTGGAACAGTCTCGCCAAAGTCTTATATTCCATGCTCATTAAGGTCACCGCTTTCTCAAATACAATTCTATTTGATAGAAACCATAAACTATGAGTCAATCTTAATCAAAATAAAGCGCTTAAAGATGAATAATAGCAATTAGCGTCCGGCCATTACTCTACTCATTGGGAGTTTTGTTAAAGCTCGTAATCCAATTGAGTAGGTAGACGAAAGCGAGGCTCCCATGGCTCAGGCGTAAAGCCCGAGCGGGGTGGCCTCGCTCTGTATCCGATTCTATCACGCTTGGTGGTTTGCCTGAGTGGTCGAAGGGGCCCGGCTGTAAACCGGGTGCATGATGCCGCGCTGGTCCGAATCCAGCAGTCACCACGACTGGCCGCCTTCGGGCGGCTTTTCCATATCTTGGCCACGCAGATTCTGCGGGGCTTTCGCATATCCGTGCCCGCCTTGTGGCGGCTGTCACACTGCGGTGTCGATGCGCAGGATTCTCCGCTATGTGTGAGTGGTGGCTGTCACATAGGGCGCGGCGGTGGTGTGGGCGGATTCGTGGTTGGCCTGTTTTCAGGGTTTCTTTGTGCGGCGGGTGTTGTTTTGGTGACTATGTGTGAGTGACGGCTGGCACTTTGAGGGGTTGGTGGGATGGTCGTGTGTGGGGGTTGGCTTGCTTACTGGGGTCTGGCTGCGGTCGATGTCGTTGCGGTGGTTATGTGTGAGTGGCAGCTGACACATTGGGGCGTGTGGAGGGCGCCGCGTGGAGGTGCTGAGTGGAAGGTGCTGCGCAGTGGATGTCGAGATATGGCGGAGTCATGGGGATTTGAGGATGCGCGCGGGAATCCTGTAGCTGCAACGAAAAATCCCCGCAACCGTTGAGAATGCGGGGATTTTGATGGGTGGAGCTAGGGGGAATCGAACCCCCGACCTTCTCCATGCGAAGGAGACGCGCTACCAACTGCGCTATAGCCCCGAGTCGTGGATATCAGCCTAAGTCATGGACATCGCCGAAGCGGTGAACGGACTCAGTGTGCTGTTATCACAACACAAGAAGTCAGTTTACAACGTGCCGAGGCAGGTGGCAAATCGGCGAGGCGGTGGTGGTGTGCTGCGGTCTGTTCCGTCGACAATTCCACCTCGCCGGATTCGCTGTGAATGTGGAAGGGTACACGGCGCTCTGCACTGTGCGAATCGCCCATACAGCATGGATATGATTGTGCAATCCGCCCCGAGCTGCGCGCAGTTCCGAGCTGTGCGGTGTGGATCCGGGCGATGGGGTGCGGATTCAGAAATCGTGGTGCAAATCCGGGCGTGCGGCGCGAAATCCAAGGCATGGCACGAATCCGCACCGCGCGGCGCGAATCTAAGGCATTCGGCGCGAATCCAGACTTATGCGGCCTGGATTCGCGCCGAATGGAGAATTATTCGGTCGCTACCTGTTCGGAAGCTTGCTCAAGGGTCTGTTCAAGCTTCGCCGTGGCTTGCTGCACAGTCTGCGTAGCCTGCCTTGGCTGTGCGGACTGCACAGCTGGATCCGCCTGCGCTTGCTGCTCGGCCGACTCGGACTGTGCCACTTGCTTTGCCGATTCGGTCAGCTCTGCCTGCTCGGCCGATTCGACGGACTCAGCCTGCTCGCCCTCTGCGGCCTTCGCGGTCTTTTTCTTCTTGCCGAACTTCGCCTTCCACAGGCCGATGACCGTAGGCGCCAGCGAAATGAGCAGGATGAGAACGATGACCAGCTCAAAGTGCTGCTGCACGGCCGGCACACCGCCGAAGAAGTATCCCAGCAACGTGAACAGCGACGACCACACGAGACCGCCCAGCACGCTGAACGGCGCGAAACGATGCCACTTCATGCCTGAGAAACCCGAAATGAACGGCATGAACGTGCGGATGAAGGGGAAGAATCGGCCGAGGAACACGGCGAGCGGGCCCCACTTGTCGATCATTTTTTCCGTCTTGGCGATGCGCTCAGGCGTCATGGCCTTCGCCTTGCCCGATTCGAGAATCCGCTTGCCGAAGAAATGGCCGATGAAGTAATTGCACTCATCGCCGATAATCGGCGCGCACCAGACGACGGGCAGCAGCACCGAGAGCTTCAGCCCGGAATTGGGGTCGTGCGCAAACACGCCTGCGGCAAACAGTAGGGAGTCGCCTGGCAGGAACGGCAGGAACACCACGCCGGTTTCGATGAAAATAATGAGGAAAATGAACGCATAGGTCGGTCCTAGGCCCATTGCAATCCAACTGGCGATCGCGCTGCGCGGATCTTTGAGAAGATTGATGAAGAAATGGACTATGCCCACGGCTGGCCTTTCAATGTGCGAAATATGTGGCTGTGACTATTGGATTATGTGGATTATTGCTGAGAAAACAAACGTTCCCCTTGAACAAAATAGCAGATGCTTCGCTGCTTTGTTCAAAGGGAACGCAGGTCATCACGAAATCATCGCATCCGAGTGGCATACGGATGCCTGAATCCTGAATCCCAAATCCTGAATCCTCTGTCAGATCCATGAATGCAGCCACATGTGCTGCAGCCAGAGTTGATACGGAATCGGCATGCCCGTCCACAACGGCAGGAAGTAGACGCTCACGAGCACGATGAGAGTCAGGACGCCCGTGCTGATCCAGCGGAATGCGAATTGACTGAGGTTGGAACGCACCCAATCAAACACATAGCAGATTGCCAGAATCATCCACGGCAAAATCACAATGGAATAGAACGTGAAGGTCGTGCGGTCAATATACAGCCACCACGGCATCCAGCCGCCCGCAAGACCAGCCCACACCGCCAGCACACGCCAATCGCCGCGGCGTGCGATGAGCCCCATGATGAGCGTGAGCACCAGGCATGCAGAGGCAAACCACCACAGCACCGGGTTGCCCAGCGATGTGACCGCGCTCACGCATTGTGAGTCTGGCGACACCGCGCACAGCCCGGGATGCCCCTCCAACTTGTTCCAATGGAAGCTCGTGGGACGTATCTGCAGCGGCCAGGTGAGCGGATTCGCCTTGTAGGCGTGCGGGCTGGTGAGCGTTGTGTGGAACTTCCACATCGTGATGTGGTATTCCACGAACGAGCGCAAGCCCTCCGGCAGCCATGTGATGCCTTGGCCAGGGTGTTTCGCCGCCCAATCGTGCATATAAGAATCCGGATGGATGAACCAGTTGAGCCAATCCACGAAATACATGCCGATGTAGAGCGGCACCATGTACAGCGCGGCAAGCAGGCCATCCTTGGCAATGGTGGCGCCGAACCAGCGGCGATAGCCCACTTGGTGGCGGTTGTAGCCATCCCACAGCACAGACAGCAGGGCGAACGCGGCAAAGAAATACGTGCCGCTCCACTTCACGCCGGTCGCCAGCCCCAGCAGCACCACGGCGCCAACGCGCCACCAGCTGAATGCCACCACAGGGCCGGACGAACGCACAACCAAGCGCACCGACGGTTGCCCCGCCGCCGCATGCTGGTCACCGCCTTCGCCACGGCGCTCGCTGGGTTTGAGGGGCTTGGTGCGCACCACCATCCCGGGAATCGCCACGTCACGTTCATGCGCGGCCCGTAGCTTGGCGAGCGCCCAATCCCGGTGGTTAAGCAGGCACAGAAATGCACCGAGCACCAGCACCATGATGAGGTTGTCGAGTATGCCGATGCGGCTCATGCTGATTGCCACGCCATCCACGCTCATCAGCAGGCCTGCGAATGCGGCGATTGTGAGGTTGTGGAACATCCGCAGCGCCACACGGCAGATGAGCAGGATTGCGATGGTGCCGGCGATGGCGCTGGATGCACGCCACGCGAAGCTGCTGGACGCTCCGCCGAACAGCTCCATGCCGATGGCCATGAGCCATTTGCCCATTGGCGGGTGCACGATGTATTCCGCGGTGTCTTGGTACAGGTAGGTTTGGCCTTGCGCAAACAGCGTATCGATGTGTACGCCGTCCACGTATTTGGGCCAGTCGCGTGCTTCGCCGGTCATCATCATCGACCATGTGTCTTTGACGTAATACGTTTCGTCAAACATGATCTGATGCGGGTAATCCAGGCGAATGAAACGAATCAGCCCGCCAAACAGCGAGATGAGCAAAGACACCACCCATGTCTGCACGCGGTAGGGCATGCGGCGCAATGGGGTGCGACGCCGCCTCTGTGTGCGTGACGGGGTTGCGGTGGTGACGGTTGCAGTTGCAGGCGCGGTTGCGGCGGCGGCAGCGGATGACAGCACGGGCGCTTCCCCTGGCGATCTTCCCGGTGCTTCCCCACGCGCGGCATCGATAATCTCAGGCTGTTGCGGATTCATGCCTTCAGCCTACTTCGAAGCCCGTCTTTTGCTCAATGCTGCGCAGTCGCGCGGCGGTTACTGCCGGTTGTTTTCGAATGGAATCACAGCAAAAAGCACCCATTCCCCGTCCTCGGCACTGGTGTTGAATTCACCACCGAGTTGGCGAATCCACTGTGAATGAAAGTCGAGTCCCGTGCTCATTCCGAGTGGACGGTCGGTTGTTATCTGCGGGATGCGACTGATGGAGTTTGTCTCGGTGATTGTTATCGAGTCGTTGCCGAATGTGCACAGCAGCGAATATGGTGCGTCGCGATTTGCGTACCTGCAGATATCCGTATAGACCTCTTGGATGAAATGTTGAAGTTTTGTGGCCATGGACGTTGGCAGGCAAGATGTTGTTGCGCTGTCTTCCGTAATTTCGTCTTTTTGGGTGTTATCGATTGCGAAGTGATGGGAATCGCAGTTGTCAGAGTGGAATGCGGCGTTCCCAGTGAATCCTAGAGAATGCAGCCGTTCGTCGTTCTCATGACAAAGCTGCATGATGTTCCGGTGAAGGTCGCCGAGGGTCGTGGTGGCGGGGGTTGGCTCATGAGCGACGATGCTTATGTGGCGGGTGTGCGAAGCGATATCCGACGGTTCTTCTCGGAGGATCTGGATGACTGTATGAGTGTTGTCCAGCAGCGCAAGAGCGGCATCGTTGATGTTCTTCCAGTCTTTTCGTTCAGACTCGCTGACAGTCGTACCAGTCGTTTTCTCCTCCTGTCCATCGATGCTATCCATGTGGTTCTGGGCGGTGAATGCGATGAATGAGAGGGTGCTGCTCATGGTGTCGTGGATATGAGCAGCGATTTCGTTATTGCGAGCAATCCGGTCCATGCGTTCTTTGGCTTCAGTGAGCTCTGCCTCTTTACCCTTGAGCATGAGTAGCATCGCTCGGTGATATTGCATGAACACAATGCATCCGAAATACAGTAGGTAGACGGCACCGAGAGCCGATTGAATCCAGCGGAGAATTTGCGGACTGTCGATCATGGCGTCCCCCGTGCGTATGAGGATTATTTCCACGCATGGCAGCACGACAATGCCCAAGAGAAAGAGAAGTCTGTTCGATGTGATTCGTCCCATGACTTCGATGATGCGTTGCGGGAACCTGCGGTGGCTTTTGGCGCGTTGACTGGAATGCCTTAATGCAAACAAATCGTGAATGATTGTTGCAATAAGATACGCCACCGCCAAGAGAAAGAACGTTACCGATACAAGCAACCAGAAAGGTTCATTGACCCGCTGATAGACGATTCCAGAGGTGAAAAAGCCGCATGCGAGAGGGAAAAAGTGAGCTAGAAAGCTTTCCGTCGACGATTGGTCAGAATCTGAGGTTGTGTGCGCATTCATAGTTTCAGGGCTGGCATTTGGATCCGCGCGGTTTGCTGTCTGCAGTCGCTGCTGGGGTGCCTCACGTCGGGAGGTATGAGACGAGGCCTTATGCATATTGGATTCCTGTCACTGAGGATGGTCGATGGTGTCTGGCGCGCTCTTTGCATCTACGCGATTGCTGTATTCTTGGCAGTTTTCATGATTGCGGGGCATGCCGAGCCACACAGCTATGGCTTCTCCGCGAGTGGAGACACCAAGTTTCTGGAAGAGCCGCGCAGTGGTTTTCTTGACAGTGTTGATGGAGATGCCCAATTGGTCTGCCGCGAAGGAAGACGTGCGCCCATGCGCATATAGGTCGAGAAGCTGGGCTTCCCGAGGGGTGAAATGAGCCCAGGGCTGTGATACTTCGTGGTCGGTGTGCGATGTGGATGGCGGTGCAAAAGCCTCGCGCGATGCTTCCGATACGCGTGTGGTATTCAACTGACGGGCGTTGGAACGCCCATTCAGGTCGCGCAGGGAAGGGAAGTTCGCGCTGGATTTGTCAGTATTCCATGTGCCTCCATCGGCAATGGCTCGGAGAGCGGTAGCAATGTTGGCGAGACTTCTTTTTGCGATGATTCCTTGCATACCGGCATCCGCGGCATCTTGTGCATAAATCTTGAGGGGGAATGAAGTGAGGGCGAGCATGGGGATGCGGACAGATGGTGCAGTCGCATGAATCTTTCGCGCGACGGTGGTGCCGTTCATGTCTGACAGCGACATGTCAATAAGCAGTATCTCGGGACGGCTCTCGGGGCTTGCGCAAAGGCGAACTGCAGCGGCGCCTGATGTGGCGCCCCACATCACAGTGAATTCATCGGGTCGGTTGCGGAAGTACGTTTGCAACGCGTTGAGCGTCAGCTCATCGTTATCTACGATTCCAAGCCTTAACGGTTTCTCCATACTTCCATTCAACACCATCAATGCAAGATTGGTGGCGGGTGACATACGTCTGGTTTTCTCAGCGGCATTCGTGCCGCCGAGAAAGGCAGCGTTGGTCATGGGAGTTGTTTATGAGTGGAAGGCTCGTGGCGGGACGACGGTCGCGAGCGCCGCTAAGCGCAATGCTCTTTTATTGATAAAAGTTTTGTCACCCGAAGGGGCGACAAAGGGTAGTGCCCGAAAGGTTGCGCACTTTGGATCATGCCCGTCCATGGCGCGATGATCAGTTCGCTTCCTGCAGATTGTCATCGAGCCGGGACATGT
>NZ_PGFC01000004.1 GCF_002797875.1 Pseudoscardovia suis | reverse complement strand
ACATGTCCCGGCTCGATGACAATCTGCAGGAAGCGAACTGATCATCGCGCCATGGACGGGCATGATCCAAAGTGCGCAACCTTTCGGGCACTACCGGGTAACGAGTTCACTGTAAGTTCGTTTTTTCTGATGCGCGAACGCCATCAAATCTGTGAATCAAGGTATGGAGAAATGAAAAACGGCGGAATCCCCTATCGGATTCCGCCGCATATGTGTGATGCACGGTATCGGATGACCTGCCATCCGTGAAATCGGACTCACTCCACGGTAATGATGGTTTCGTTCCGCAAGCGTCACTCCACGGTGTTTCCAGTTTCGTTCCGCAAGCGTCACTCCACAGTACTAATGGTTGCGTTCCGCAAGCGTCACTCCACGGTAATAACTGTTTCGTTCCGCAAGCGTCACTCCACGGTAATAACTGTTTCGTTCCGCAAGCGTCACTCCACAGTACTAATGGTTCCGTTCCGCAAGCGTCACTCCACGGTGACCGACTTGGCGAGGTTCCTGGGCTTGTCCACGTCGTAGTGCTTGAGCGTTGCCATGTCCATTGCGAACAGCTGCAGCGGCACCACGTCCACGAGCGGACTCATGAGCGTGGGGCATTCAGGACGCCAGAACACGACGTCCGCCACATCCGCCACATTCTCATCGCCTTCTTCGGCGACGGCGATGGTGAACGCGCCGCGCGCCTGCACTTCCTCGATGGCGCTCATGACCTTGGCATGAAGGATGTTGCGCCCACGCGCCGGCGGCACGATGACCACGACAGGTTCGCCTTCGTCAACGAGCGCGATCGGACCGTGCTTGAGCTCGCCTGCCGCGAATCCTTCGGTGAACGTGTAGGCGATTTCCTTGAGCTTCAATGCACCTTCGAGCGCAATCGGATAGCCGACGTGACGGCCGAGGAACAGGAAGGAATGGGCATTCACCATACGACGTGCCGTGTCCTTGACGACGTCCGACTGCGTGTCGATGACACGCTGGATCTTCGGCGGCATGGCGGCAAGCGCCTCAAGGGTGTTGGAAATCTCGTCGCGATACATCGTGCCCTTCACCTGCGCCAGGTAGAGGCCGAGCAGGTAAGCAGCAGTGATCTGCGCCAAGAAGGCCTTTGTGGACGCCACGGCGATCTCGGGACCGGCATGCGTATAGAGCACGGCGTCGGATTCACGCGGGATGGAGCTTCCCTGCGTGTTGCAGATGGCGAGCACGCGCGAACCTTGCTCCCGTGCGTGGCGCAACGCCATGAGCGTGTCCATCGTCTCGCCCGACTGTGAGATGGCGACGACAAGCGTGCGCGGCGTGAGAATCGGATCGCGGTAGCGGAACTCACTGGCGAGCTCGGTCTCAACGGGGATTCGCACCCAATGCTCGATGGCGTATTTCGCCACGAGCCCAGCATAGGATGCCGTGCCGCACGCCACGACGATGATCTTGTCGATAGACCGGAACACGTCCTCGCTGATGTGCAGCTCGTCGAGATTGAGGCGACCGTCGAGGTCCACGCGACCCAGCAGCGTGTTCTTCACGGCTTCGGGATCCTCGTGAATCTCCTTGTCCATGAAGGAATCCCAGCCGCCTTTTTCGGAAGCGGAGGCGTCCCAGTCCACGGTGAAGGGCTTGGCATCGACCGCATTGCCGTCGAAGTCCGTGACCGTCACGTCAGTGCCGCTGATGCACACGGCCTCGTCCTGGCCCAGCTCCAGCGCCTGCTTCGTGTATGCGACGAAAGCGGCGACATCAGAGCCCAGGAAGTTCTCGCCATCGCCCAATCCCACAACGAGCGGGGAATCATGACGGGCGCCCACGACAATCTGGGGCTGGCGTACATCCACGGCAAGCAACGTGAACGCACCGGTGAGCATGCGCGAGACACGGCGGAGGGCCTCGAACAAGTCAGGCTCGCCTTTCTCTTCGATCACCTGGTTGGCGATCTTGCCCAGAAGCTTCGCGGCAACCTCTGTGTCGGTGCCGGAGCTGAACGAATAACCTTCGGCCTGCAAGTCGAACTTGAGCTGCTGCGCGTTTTCAATAATGCCGTTGTGGATGAGCGCTATCTTGCCGTCCTGCGAAATATGCGGGTGGGCGTTGACGTCGCTGGGGGCGCCGTTCGTCGCCCAGCGCGTATGTCCAATCCCCACCGTCGCGTCCGGCATGGGCGTGCGCTTGATCTGATTGACGAGATTGCTCAGGCGTCCCGCCTTCTTGCGAAACACCACGGTGTTCATGCCGGGGGCCACCAATGCGACGCCCGCAGAGTCATACCCGCGGTATTCCAAACGCTTGAGGCCTTGCAGACACACTTCCAGGGGCTTTTCGCTGGCGGGCGCCGAGCCCGCGTATCCTACGATTCCGCACATGTCTCATGATTGTAACGGACATCGAATACGCCGCCACGCCGTGAAGCGCACAGCGTACTCCGCAATCTGTTGGTGCGACCCCACAACGGTTGCACCAACAGCCACCGATACCGCCGCGGAAGCCCGTCACGGGGCGTTATAGAAGACCGCCGCAGAAGCCATTGCAACAGGCATTGCAAAAGCCACTGCGGCGGCTGCTACAGGAATCCGCTCAGAAGGTCACAGCACGGACGCGAGGAACCCCTTGAAGCGGTCTGTGGACGGATGGTCGATGATTTCGGGACCACCCTTCTCCAGCACAACGCCGCCGTCCATGAACACGATCTGGTCGGCCACTTCGCGTGCGAAACCAATCTCATGAGTCACCACGACCATCGTCATGCCATCGTCCGCAAGCGAACGAATAACAGACAGCACCTCGCCCACCAGCTCAGGGTCGAGTGCGGAGGTCGGTTCGTCAAACAGCATGATTTCGGGGTGCATGGCGATGGCGCGCGCGATGGCGACACGCTGCTGCTGTCCGCCGGAAAGTTGCGAGGGGTAGTGGTCGAGGCGGTTCTGCATTCCCACACGCGTGAGGTCCTTGATGGCTTCGGCCTTCGCGTCCGCCTTGCTCATGCCCTTGACGTGCACGGGCGCCTCCATGACGTTTTCCAGCACCGTCTTGTGGGGGAACAGGTTGAAACGCTGGAACACCATGCCGATGCGTGAACGCTGCTGTGCGATGTCTTTGTCGCTCAGACGGCGCAAGCGGTCCGTGCCACGGTGGTTCTCGTGACGATAGCCTTGGAGCTCGCCGCCGACGTAGATTTCACCGCCGCTGACGGTCTCCAGCTGGTTGATCATGCGCAGGAGCGTGGACTTGCCCGATCCGGAAGGCCCCAGGACGACGGTCACGGTGCCGGGCATGACCTGCATGCTCACGCCCTTGAGCACGTGAAGTGGGCCGAAGGCCTTGTGCACATTGCGCACGTCGATGGCAGGCTCACCCGGTGCGAAGCCGGATGCCTGCTTCTTGCTGCTGGTGGTGTCTTGTGCCATGTTCGTGTCTTTCGCTGTCATTTTCCGCTCCCCCGTTCAGGCGTTGAGCCCGATCATTTGCACGTCCTGACGGTCCTCGGCACTTGCCTCGGCCCTGCGCGTCTCGGTGGAATCCGCCGGGCCGATCGCCTCGACCGACGCGCCTTGGCCGTTGAAGCCCCTGCCGAAATGCTTTTCGAGCTTGGACTGGAGCACCATGAGCACGGAAGTGATGACGAGGTACCAGATTGCGGCGACGAGCAGCAGCGGGATCGGCTTGTACACGCGGTTGGCGAGCGTGGTCGTGACGTACTGGAGTTCGAGGGTGAACGGCACGGCGAGCACAAGCGACGTGGTCTTGAGCATGCCGATCACTTCGTTGCCGGTCGGCGGAATGATAATGCGCATGGCCTGAGGCAGGATGATGCGGCGCATGATGAGGCTCGGCCCCATGCCCAGCGCCTGGGCTGCCTCACGCTGCCCGGGATCGACGGCTTCGAGACCGGCGCGCACGATTTCAGCAAGATACGCCGCTTCATTGAGCGCCAGGCCGAGGACTGCCGCGCGCGATGCGGTGAAGATATCGGCGGTGTCCCACGTCCAGAACTCCGGTCCGAAGGGGATACCCAGGCTGATCTTGGGCATGAGAACGGAAATCAGACCCCAGAACACAAGCTGCGTGTACACAGGCGTGCCGCGGAAGAACCAAATGTAGAACCAGCTGACGCCCCGCAGCACGGGGTTCGAGGATTTGCGCATGATGGCGAGCAGCACGGCGAGCACGATGGCGATGACCATCGAGGCGACCGTGAGGAACAGCGTCCATGCAACGCCGGTGAGCACATGCTCGTTGAACAGATACGTCCACACGACCGGCCATTCGAAGTTCGGGTTCGTGATGATCATGTGGATGAACTGCGCGGCAAGCACCGCCACGATGACCGCCGCGATGATGGGGCCGGGGCGACGCTGGGGCAATGCGTCAATCTTGTTGGGAATGTCTGGTTCGGCCTGCTTGGCCTTCTTGTTTTTCTCGCTCATGCTGCGTGCCCTCCTGGGCATTGTTGGGTGTTGTAACGATTGCTAACGGTTGCGGTGTGGTGCCGGATGCGGCTTTGGGAAGGATCAGTCAACCTTGGGATTGATCTCGGCTTTGTCGATTGCGCCGGATTCAACGCCCCACGCCTTGAGGATCTTCATGTAGGTGCCGTTGTCTATGAGCTTCTGCATCGCCGCCTGCACGGCTTTGGCAGTGTCCATGTCATTCTTGGCGACCACGATGCCCTGTGGGGCGACGCCATGCATACCGCCGATGACTTCGAGCTTGCCTTCCGTTTGCTTGACAGCGTAATCACCCACAGGGGAATCCACATCCATCAAATCGGCCTTGCCTGCGACGACTGCCGTGGCAACCGACGTCTGCCCCGGATACGGCTGGATTTCAATCCTGCTGCGTCCGGCTGCGACGCAGTCATCGTTCATTTCGGTGATCTCGTCTTCCTCGGCGGTGCCCTGCTGCACCGCGACCTTGCGACCGCACAGGTCGCCGTCCTTCGTGGGGTCGATTCCTTTCGGATTGCCCTTTTGGGTGATGAACACCATGCCGGCGCTGAAAATACTGACGAAGTTGACGCTTTCCTCACGTTCACCGGTGATGGTGAAGCCGGACATGCCCAGATCGTATTTGCTGCCCACCGAGGGGATGATCGAATCGAAGGAGCTGGACTGGACGTCCACGCTGAGTCCGAACACCTGGCCGAGTGCCTTGGCGAGATCCATTTCGTAGCCGATGGCGGTCTTGTTGTCTTCCGTCAGGAATTCAGCCGGCGGGAAAGTCGTTTCGCTGCCGATGGTGAGCACACCGTCCGCTTTCACGGAATCCGGCAGCATCGCCGCGATGGCCTCGTCCTTCGTGACATCGGACAGGTCGATAGACTTGGCAAGGCTGTCGAGTCCATCGGATGTGCCGCAGCCTGCCAGCCCTGCCATAGCGACGATGAGTGACAGCACCGCTGCCACAGCGCGGAATATGCGTCCTCTGCCCATACTTCTCCTTCGAGCCTCAGCCCATTGCCCGCATGTTGCGTGCGCGCATGGCGCGCTGGGCATCACGTTTGTCTTGTTCCTCGCGAAGCGTCTGGCGCTTGTCGTATTCCCTCTTGCCGCGCGCAAGCGCAATCGTGGCCTTCACCCTGCCGTCCTCGTTGAAATGAAGGTCAAGCGGGATGATCGTGTAGCCTTTCGCCTCGGTCTGGCGTGACAGCTTGGCGATCTGCTGGGCGTGAAGGAGCAGCTTGCGGCGACGCTTGGGGGCATGGTTCGTCCATGTGCCGTTGAGGTATTCGGGGATGTTGGCGTTTTCAAGCCACACCTCTCCCCTGCGATCGATGTCGATGAACGCTTCTGCGAGCGATGCACGGCCTTCCCTCAGGCTTTTGACCTCGGTGCCGGTGAGCACGAGGCCCGCCTCATAGGTGTCTTCGATTTCGTAATCATGACGCGCGCGACGGTTCGTCACAATCGCGCCATCTGACTTCGACTTCTTCGATGACACGGCTTCGCCTCCTTGGAATCCTAGTAACTTTTCAATCCTAGTAACCTGCAACCCGCGGAACTAAGAAAACCTATAGTACCGTCACGACACGATTCGAACAATGAAAGACTTACCGCACCGTTGCGACACGGGAGTTGCGGCGACCGACATACGGTCACACAAACGCATACAACCACATACAACAGTGCGCACACGCGTCATCACGCATGTGCGCACCATGATTGTGCCTTAATCACCATGATTGTCTTAATGGCCGCCTTGATGACTGCCTAGCCGCGGCAGGGGTGCCGCAAGTTCAGCGACCGTGGTGTGGCAGTTATCGCTGATGGCTCAGTGCACGTACCAATACACACCGGCGTTGTACAGCGTGCGGTATGACACGACGCCCACGCCACGCACATTCATCTCGGAGATGACGATGGTGGACCCACTGACACTTTCAACAACAGCAACATGGCCGTAAGCCGCGGACGCGCCTGCCTGCCCGGGCAGGAACGACAGCGCGGCACCCACCTGTGGCGAATGATCCACGCGCAGACCATATTGCGATGCGGTTCGGGACCAATCGCCGCCGTTGCCCAAGTAACTCGGCGTGCCAATGCCCATCTGGCGGCGGCGCTCATACGCCCACCATGTGCACTGGCCCCACGCATAAGCATTGCCGCTATCACCGGCGTGCGTGCCTTGCCCGGAGTTGGTATTGGTCGGAGCGGCAGGAGCTGCGGGAGCTGACGGCGCAGCAGGGGCAGCGGGAGCGGCTGGGGCGGCTGGGGCGGCGGGAGCAGTCGTAGTCGTAGTGTTTGAAGGCCGCGTCGTCCCCTGCACTCCGCTGGTCACCTGCGCGGCGGCTGCAGCCTGTTCGGCGGCATACTGACGGTTGTAGGAATCAAGCTGGGATTGCAGCAGCACGGTCTGGGCGGCCTGCTGGGCGGTCTGGTCTTGCAAGGACGCCACCTGCCCTGTTAATGCGTCGCGCTCGGCTTCACCCTGTGCACGCAGCTGATCGAGGGCATCACGCTCGGACTGCGCTTGTGCCGCAGCCTGCTTGGCGGCTGCGGCCTTCTGGTCGGCATCTGCCTTGAGCTGCGTGATTTCCTGTTCGATGGCAGCGAGGCGTTCGGAACGGTTCTGGGATGTGCTCAACTGATCGGCGGCCTCGGATGCGGCGTTCGCTTCCGTACGGCTCAGCGCATCACGCGATTGCATGGAGTTGATGAAATCCGTGGTCGTGGCGGAATTCGTCACGACGCTCACCAAATCGGAGGTCGAGGAACCGTGCATGGATTCACGAGCGGATTGCGCCACGGACGCCTTGGCGTCATCGTAATCGGCACCGGTCTGCTCAATCTGCTGCTGGAGCTCCTGTGCGTCCTTCTGCGCGGCGGCAAGACGGTTAGCGGCGCTGTCCGCCTCTTGCTGCGCCGTGGCGGCATCGGCGTTCGCCTGCGTCACCTTGTCTTGTGCCGCGGGAATCTGCACATTCGTCAAATCAGCGAGTTCGACGATTTTGTCAGCCAAATCGGATTGCACACCGCTCAGCTGCGCGCGCAGTTCGCTTTCCTGTTCCTGGCTTGAGGTGACGGCGGACTGTGCCTGGTCCACCTGGGATTGATTGACCGCATAAGCGCTTGGAGCGGGCGCCAGCGTAGCAAGAGGCGCGCACATGGCTGCCGTCAGGCACACTGCAACTGCAACACGGGAAAGTCGCATCTGCTTCATTCGTATTCCTTCCGAATACTCAATTACTCTGTCGGTCCTCTACTTTGTCGGCCCTCTACTCTGTTGGTCTTCGTGTCGTTGGTCTTCGTGTCGAAGAGCGCGCCGCAGACCCCGCGGTACCATCGCGGCCAAACGACCACCTCACACGGCATGGCACAGAACGCCCATCAAAGTGTGTACGAGTCTAACAGACGAACCTTAAAACCGCATGGTGTGTTATTCATAGCATCATCCAACGGCATCATCGAGCGGCGTACACGTCCGATCACGGATCGCATGGATTGCAGCGCGCAGCGTCAATCACAGCGCCCGTTTGGTTTTCTGCGCGCAGCGTAAATCGCCGCGCGCAGTGAGGCAGCAATCACACACGCAGGTAACGGCGCAGCGAAATCGACGACGAGATGGCCGACAGCAGCACCGCGCCCACAATGAGCGCAGGCGACAGTTCCAGCACCTCACGCACGCCGACGAATGGCATCCACGTGATCGACTGCGACAGCCAATTCGTCACGAACACGCGCACAATAACACCCAGCGCCACGCACGAAAGCACGGAACCCAGCAATGCCGCGCATACGCCTTCCAGCACAAACGGCAATCGGATCGTCCAATTCGAGGCTCCCACGAAGCGCATGATCTCGACTTCCTCGCGCCGCGATTGAGCGGACATTCGTATCGTCATCGACGTCAGCATGATTGCCACGACGACCATGACAAGCGCGAGAGTCATCGACACCATCGTCGCGCGGTTGAGCACGGCGAACACAGGTTCGAAGATCTGGCGTTCGTCCACGACTTCCTCCACGCCGTCCCTGCCGGACAGCACTTCCGACACCACCTCGTATTTCGAGGGATCAGACAGCTTGAGCCACAGGGAGTCCTGCATGTCGTCAGCGGTGAGCGTGCGCCCTTGGTACACGCCGTCCGGGTATTGCTTGAGGAACTGATCTTGGTAGAACTGCTGCTTGCTGACGTAGGTGACCTGCGACACTTCCTGCGCAAGCTCGTTGGAGATCACCTGCTGCAGGTTGTTGATCTGCTCGGTGGTCGCAGCAGTGCCGGCGGCGCAGTTGGCGGACTGGCTCTTGCCATCCGGACACAGCCAGACGACGACCTCGACTTTGTCGTACCAATCGCCCTTCGCCTTGATGACCTGCTGTTGGAGCAATGCGGATGCGCCGATGAACAGGAACGAAATGAACGTGACAAGCAGCACGGAAATGACCATCGTGCCGTTGCGCTTTAAGCCGGACCATGTTTCCGACATCACGAACCGAAAATGCATGTCAGTTCACTCCTTCGGTGTTGTTGGCGTTCTTGTCGCCGGATGCTTGCTGTGGCGCCGGCATGGGAGGTGCGGGCGGAGGCACGGGCACGGGCTGCGCGGGCACGGATTGCTTGTGTGCCGTTCCCCTGGCGAGCTGGGCTAGCGTGTCGACATGGGCGGGATCATCCGGGGAATCCGTGCCAACGCCTTGCGTCGCAGCGGGAGCGGCATCACCCTGGGGTGATTGCACGGCACCGGATTGCACAGCGCCGGATTGCGCGATATCGGATTGCGCGGCATCAACCTGAGGAGCGTCGGCAGCGACATCCGCCTGCGCCGCGTCAGCCGGCACGCGTGCGTCCTGCGCGCCGTCGGAAACGGCACGGGAATCATCCTCGGAATAATCGGCATGCGCTGGGCGGAACTTGGCATCGGAATCAGGAAGCTGCGGGTTCTCCACCACCTTGTCTTCAAGCACCTTGTTATCCGCACCGTCATTGGCATGCGTGGATTGCGCGGAAGTGTCCTGCTTCTTCTGCTGGGCGGCGTACTCATCAAGGCGCAATCCCTTGCCCCATGTGAGGGTGTCTTCCACGTTTTCGAACACCTTGCCATACACGCCGGTGTTGCCCGAATGAATCGCCTGCTCAAGCTTGGCGATTCCCTCGTCTTCACCGGCCCCTGCAGAAATGCCGTCAGAAACAGCGGTCGCAGCTGAATCAGCCGCCGCGTTTGCATTCACAGTCACGTTGTCGCGCGGCGTTTGAGTCTGGATGCTTGCGTTCACCGCACCCATGTGCACGGTGCCGCCGTCAAGGGCAGCCTCGCGCTCCGCCTGTGCATCGGGGAAGTAACGCGCGGAATCATAACGTCCGTTCGCCTCATCCCTGACCAGACGCCCTCCGTTGAGCTCAAGCACACGCTTGCTCATCGAATTGACGATCTCTTCGTTATGCGTTGCCATCACGATTGTGGTGCCGGTGAGGTTGATGGCATTGAGCACACGCATAATGCCCACCGACGTGGTGGGGTCAAGATTGCCGGTCGGCTCGTCCGCAAGGATTATCTTAGGCTGGTTCACATAGGCGCGCGCAATGGAGACACGCTGCATCTCGCCGCCGGAAAGCTCGGAGGGACGCTTGTCAGCCTTGGATTCAAGGCCCACATCACGAAGCGCGCGGTCGACCTGCGGGCCGATCTGGGAACGGCGCGTGCCGATGACCTCCAATGCGAACGCCACGTTCTCGCGCACCGTCTTGTTCATCAGCAGCTTGTAATCCTGAAAAACGAAGCCGATCTCACGCCGGTACGCCGGCACGCGTCGGTTGGGAAGACGGCGCAAGTCATGCCCCGCCACGTGGATTTCGCCGCTGGTCGCTATCTCCTCACGCAACAGCAGGCTGAGGAACGTGGATTTTCCAGCGCCTGACGCTCCCACGAGGAACACGAAATCCCCGCGGTCGATATCCACGGACACGTCGTCGAGCGCAGGGCGTTGCAAACCTTTGTATCTTTTCGTCACGTGCTTGAGACTTATCAATGCCATGATGTCGCTCTTTCTGCTATCTGTAGGAGCTTGCGGCAAAAACGCTTGCCTAGGGCTGCGACCGTCGGCGCCTGAGCCGGCGCCTAATCTGGCGTTCGATCCAGTGCCCGTCGGAGTCTGGTCTGATGCCTGGCCTGGCGACTGATTGCCGACCGGCAACCGGTAACCGGCAATCGCCAACCACCTGCTGCCGATCAGCAACCATCAACTAACGGAATACCGACGAAACGGCGCCGGAATGTCAGTTGGCGTTGCCTTCCGCTTCAGCTTCTTCCTTCGCCTTGCGACGCTCCTGATGACGCCAGCGAATGCCAGCATCAATGAAACCGTCAATGTCGCCATCGAACACACCCTGGGTGTCGGATGTCTCGTAACCAGTGCGCAGATCCTTGACCATCTGGTAGGGATGCAGCACATACGAACGCATCTGGTCGCCCCAGCTTGCCTTGATGTCGCCTGCGAGCTCCTTCTTGCGCTTGGCCTCCTCCTCATGCTTGAGCACGAGCAGTCGGGACTGCAGCACCGCCATGGCGGCAGCGCGGTTCTGGATCTGGCTGCGTTCATCCTGCATGGAAACGACAAGGCCGGTGGGAAGGTGGGTGATTCGCACCGCGGAGTACGTGGTGTTCACGCCCTGGCCACCGGGGCCATGCGCCTGGAAGGTGTCAACTCGAATATCGGAATCCGGGATATCGATGTGATCCGTCGCGGCGACAAGCGGCAGCACCTCAACCGCGGCGAAGCTGGTCTGGCGGCGGCCCTGGTTGTCGAACGGCGAGATGCGCACAAGACGGTGCGTGCCGCCTTCCACAGACAGGCGGCCGTAGGCGTAGGGCTCGTCAATCTGGAATGTGGCGGACTTGATGCCTGCCTCCTCGGCGTAGGACGTGTCGAGCACCTTGGCCTTGTAGCCGTGGCGCTCCGCCCAGCGAAGGTACATGCGCAGCAGCATCTGCGCCCAGTCGGCGGCATCGACACCGCCCGCACCGGAACGGATTGTCACGACGGCGGCGCGCTCGTCATACTCGCCGTCCATGAGGGTCTGGATCTCCATGTCCGAGAGGTCCTTGCCCAACTGTTTCAGCGAATCAATGGCTTCGTCGCACGAATCCTTGTCGCCTTCCTCGGAACCAAGCTCATACAGGGTCTCAACGTCATCGAGCTTGCGCTGCGCGTCGGTGAGGCGCTTGAGCTGAGACTGAGCAGCGGAAAGCTTGCTCGTCACTCGCTGAGCGTTCTCCTGGTCATCCCACAGGCCGGGCGCGCTCGCCTCCACCTCGAGATCCTTGATGGACTTGGCCAAGGCGTCCATGTCGACGGCCTTGGCGATCATGTCAAATTTCGCCTTGGTCTCGTTCAAATCCTGAGTAAAGTCATAGTCTGCCACAGCTGACCACCTTACAGGCACAGGCATACAGCCGCCACCAATGCAAGCCCTTGCAAGGGCCTGCAAGGGCTTATCGGCACGAGGCCAGGGCGACACAAGGCAGTCCGCCCAATGTGCCAGCAGCCACTCACACATAACCGCCCAAAATGCCACACGGAACCCCATCCAAAACACCACACCACCCCGCCACCCACTATGTGCCAGTCACCGCTCGCACATAGCCAAGCGGCCAACACTCCCGAACACCAACAACCCAGGAAAACAGCCGCTCGCACAGCACCACTTCCAGCCCAGCATCCCGCTCACCCTCTATGTGCCAGCCACCACTCACACATAACAGCCCAAAACGCCACACGGAACCCCCATCCAAAACACCACACCACCCCGCCACCCGCTATGTGCCAGCCACCACTGGCACATAACGCCCCAAACCACCAACGGCTCCGCAAACGTGCCAGCCGCCGCTCGCACATAGCCAAGCAGCCAATACTCCTGAACACCAACAACCCAGGAAAACAGCCACTCGCACGGCACGCCACCAACAACAGACGCCCTCGACACCCGCTATGTGCCAGCCACCACTCACACATAACGCGCCCGCCGACACTCCCACAACACAACAACCGCACAAAACAGCCAATCCACTGCACAGCATCAACAACACACATCCCAAGCACCCGCCAATGCGCCAGCCACCACTGGCACATAACGCCCCGAACCACCATCGGCCCCGCCAATGTGTCAGCCACCGCTCACACATTGCACATCACACCAGCGCCAGCACCGCGCCCAGCAACGGATACAGCCACACCTCCTATTTCTAAACCCGCTATTTCATAGGCTCCGCATCACGCACCTGATGCTTCTGCTGCCGTTCCATTTCACGAGCCAACCGTTCAAGGGCCCACGGTTCATGCACAACAACCCGCTGATTCCACTGCCGCGACATTCTCGATGCAACGCTTTGTGCGAAAGCAAGACGCGAAGAATCATCGGCCAGATCTTCCCATGTTGCATTGATATATACCCAGCCGTCGTTCTCCAGCAGAGTGCGTCGTCGCACATCACTCTCCCAATTCTGCGCGTGCTGACGCCCGTCATACTCCACACACACCTTGAGCCACGGATACGAAAGATCAAGGAAAAAGCACCTTTTCGCCGGACCTCCGGACGCACCTCCACGACGCCCAACATCCACCCCATCAGGCACATCCACCCTGAGATTCACATATGGCCTCGGCAAACCATGTGCCATCAGCAATAGTCGCAGCTCCGATTCACGAAACGAGTCCGTGTTCTCTGCCATCAGCATGAGCGCGAGTCGGCAATTCTTGATTTTCCGCGGCAGCCTGTGATCATCCGCACGCGCCCGACTGCACAGCCGCTGGCATTCCGCAAGCAAATCGTCTTTGCCTAGCCAACGGCGCCCCCCGTCCCGACGCATCATCGCATCGCCAAGCAGCACAAGCATCTGCAGATTTGTTTCCCGCGCATACATAACCCACGTTGTGTCCGGCGCCACGCAAGTCAATCCGCCGATTTTCACACATCGCATGGTGTGAACCCACGAAACGCACCGCACGCCACCAATATTGCGACGCCTGTCACGTCGAGGAGCGACAACAACAAGCCGGCCATCACCGTTCAATTCATTCGGGACCTCGATGCATTGCAAACGCAGCGCAGTATCAAGCCCGAATACAAGTTCGGATTTACAACGCTGTTGCAACGCGCGACACTGCGCAATCGTCTGTGCTTGGATGCGCATCAACCGCGAAGGACACGTTTCCGCCTGCGTACCATCTCGCAATTGCCGGACAAGAGGCGACGCGCCTGCGACATAGATAATCCCAGGGCGAGACGACGAGGATCGCGCCTGGCGAGTCGCAGCAAGAGGCGCCGCTTGGCGCGTTGCAGCCGAAGCCTCATAGTCCTGGTGCCCTGCCACAAGCTGCCCGATCGCGGATTCATCAAGAGAAGAACGATTCATGGACGTGACAATATCAACATTCCGACTCTCACCGAGGGGTTTTCGGCCAATGTGTACAAAGGTCAGCAGAAAAAACAATTGTCATGACGCCTGTGGATAACTTCGACAACATGAGGATCATGCTGAGAAAGACGCCGGGAAGAGGGGAAGATGAGGGAAGGGCGGGAGAGCAGGGAGAGCAAGAAAAGGAGATGGCGGACGGGAATGACAGGAGGAAAAGATGGAGATGGACAGGAAAAGAACAAGGAAGAAAGGACAGGAAAAGAGGAATGCAACAATCAACAAACTCCTCAAGTTGCAGCCATACTAACCGACCGCGCCAAAAGTGAACTGAACTGAACCGAACCGAGCAGCCAAGCCAAGCGATCAAATCAGGGAACCGAATCAAAGCCACACTAGGAAGTAACGTTGTTTACCGGATTCCACGCGCAATGTGCCAGCCAACACTCACACATTACGAACCCGCCGGTACTCCCACGACACAACAACCTCGGAAAACAGCCACTCACCGGCACATCACCACCAACACACACCCCAGTCAGCCCGCTATGTGCCAGCCACCACTCGCACATAGCGCCCCGAACCACCAACAGCCCCGCTATGCGCCAGCCACCACTCGCACATAGCAAGCGGCCAACGCCCCCGAACACCAACAGCCTAGGAAAACGGCCACTCGCATGGCATCGTTCTCAGCCCGACAGCTCACCCACCCGCAAATGTGCCAGCCACCACTGGCACATAGCGCACCCGCCGGCACTCCCACAACACAACAACCGCAGAAAACAGCCAATCCACGGCATGCGACCAGCAACAGACACCCCCGACACCCGCAAATGTGCCAGCCACCGCTCTCACATAGCGCCCCAGATCACCATCGGTCCCGCTATGTGTCAGCCACCGCTCACACATAACCGCCCAAAACGCCACACGGAACCCCGTCCAAAGCACCACACCGCCCCGCCACCCGCTATGTGCCAGCCACTGCTCGCACATAGCCAAGCGCCAACACTCCCGAACACCAACAACCCAGGAAAACAGCCACTCACACGGCACCACTTCCAGCCCAACAGCTCACCCACCCACAAATGTGCCAGCCACCGCTCACACATAACGCATCCACCGACGCTCCCACGACACAACAACCGCAGAAAACAGCCAATCCACGGCATGCGACCAGCAACAGACACCTCCGACATCCGCAAATGTGCCAGCCACCGCTCACACATTGCGCCCCAGACCACCATCAGCCCCGCTATGCGGCAGCCACCGCTCGCACATTGCGCCCCGAACCGCCACCAGCCCCGCAATGTGCCCACACCCCTCCGTACCTCCACTCCACAGAATCGAGACGCCCACTCGCGGCGATGCACCTGTAATTTAATATGGAAGGGTAACTTCGATCGACGGCAGGGCCGGCCGCGCCACCGATGCACGCCACCGATGCGCGCCACCGATGCGGACATCCGCCCGGCGCGGCACCTGCGCATCATGCAGCACCCTGGTCCGCCGCCTTGACGAAACAGGAGAAGATTATGTCTGATCAACGCACAGCATGGGGCTGGGGCCTGGCGAGCATCGATGCCGCCGGCGCCACACTCGACGTCTGGTATCCGCAGCTCGAGCTGGGTCCTGCCCCCGCACCTGCCGACCGCCCCAACCACAACTTTGGCGCACTCGTGCATGAAACCGCGGATGCGCGCGGGGTGCGCCGTGTGCCGGTGTTCACAGTGAGCGACCTCGATGCCGCCCCCGTTGACGCCGCCGACGCCTATCTGCGCCTGCACTTGCTCAGCCAGCGCAAGGCCAAGCCCAACACGCTGAATCTCGATGGCATCTTCGGTGTGCTCACGAACGTCGTGTGGACGAACTACGGCCCGTTCGCCATCGAGGACTTCGCACTGCGCAAGATGGATGTGCAGGCCGCAGCCGCCAAGGCAAGCGCCGGCGCCCCTGTGGCGAACGTCGAGGTCATGCTCGTCGACAAGATGCCGCGCATGGTCGACTACGTCGTGCCCTCAGGCGTGCGCATTGGCAACGCTGACCGTGTGCGCCTGGGCGCGTATCTTTCGGAAGGCACGACCGTCATGCACGAAGGTTTTGTGAACTTCAACGCCGGCACGCTGGGCGTTTCAATGGTTGAAGGCCGCATCTCGCAAGGCGTCGTGGTGGGCAACGGCTCCGACATCGGTGGAGGCGCGTCCATCATGGGCACGCTTTCGGGCGGCGGCAAGCTGCGCAACTCGATCGGCGAGCATTCGCTGCTGGGTGCGAACGCCGGCATCGGCATCTCGCTGGGCGATAACTGCGTGGTTGAGGCTGGCCTGTATGTGACCGCCGGCACGAAGGTGACGATCTACGACAAGGCGAAGGTTGCCGCGGGCGAACCGCTCGAAGTGGTCAAGGGCGCGGATCTCAGCGGCAAGAACAACATCCTGTTCATCCGCAACTCCGTGAGCGGCCGCATTGAGGCTCGCTACCGCAAGACCGGCATCGAGCTCAACGAGAAGCTCCACAAGAACTGATTCATGCGGGCTGTGCGCTGTTGCAACTACAAAACATGCACTGTTGCACCGTGAACTGTGAGCCGTGAGCTGTGAGCCGTTGCACATTGTGCGATTGCTTCAGCGCAAACCCACGGATTACCGCATCGCTATGGGCACACAGCTATAGGCACGCAAAAGGCCGGCCGTCTGTTGACGGTCGGCCTTTCAGTTTTGACCAGCTCCGCGTCTCGCGCAGCCCAGCACTCACTACTCGGCGAGCGCTGCCTTGAGGGATTCCTCGAAGATCTCGAGACCGCGCTTGGTCTGCTCATCGGTCATGACGAGCGGCGCAAGGAAGCGAATCACGTTGCTGGACGTGCCGGCGCTCTCCATGAGGAGGCCGCGCTGCAGCGCTTCCTGAATGAGGCGTGCGACGAGCTTGGTTGCCGGTTCCTTCGTCTCGCGATCGGTGACGAATTCCACACCGATCATGGCGCCGAGGCCACGGATATCGCCGATCACGGAGTACTTCTTCTGCATCTCCTTGAATCCAGCGGTCACCAGTTCGCCGATGTGGCGTGCCTTTGCCGGGAAGTCTTCTTCCTTGTAGATCTTCATGGCGGCGATGCCGGAAGCGCACGACAGCGGGTTGCCGCAGAACGTGCCGCCGATCGTGCCTTGAGGAGCAGCGTCCATGACTTCAGCGCGGCCGGTGATTGCGGAAATCGGCATGCCGCCTGCCAGAGACTTTGCAGTGGTGACGATATCCGGGGCTGCGCCCGCTTCTGCCCAGTACTCGGAAGCGAAGTACTTGCCGGTACGGCAATTGCCGCACTGCACTTCATCGGCGATGAGCAGAATACCGTTGTCATCGCAGATCTTGCGCACGGCCTTGACCCACTCGATCGGTGCGGGGATGAAGCCGCCTTCGCCCTGGAGCGGTTCGACGAGCATGCAGGCGACTTCGTTGGCCGGGATGCCCTGGTCGAAGGTCTTCTTCAGGCCCTCGATGTAGTAGTTGATGGCTTCTTCCTCGGTGTAGCCCTTCGGCGCACGATAGAGGTAGGGGTACGGTGCACGGGCGATTTCCGCCGGGAACGGGCCCATGCCGCGGGAGTACGCCTTCTTGGCGGTGAGCGCCATCGTTAGGTTCGTGCGGCCGTGGAATGCACCGGAGAAGCAGATCACGCCCTGACGGCCGGTGTAGGCCTTGGCGATCTTGATGGCGTTCTCGTCGCACTCAGCGCCGGAGTTCGCGAAATAGGTCTTCTTGTGCTCGCCGCGACACGGAATCGTTTCATTGAGTCCCTCGGCAAGGGTGACGTAACCCTCGTGACCGATGACATTGAAGATGGTGTGGAAGTACTTGGTGGCCTGGTCCTGAACTGCCTTGACAAGCTCGGGGCGGGAGTAACCGATGTTGAGCACGCCGACGCCGCCGACCCAGTCGAGGAACTTATTGCCATCGAGGTCTTCGAACATCGCACCCTCGCCGCGCTTGATGCACAGCGGATAGGTGTCGCCGCACAGACCATAGGGAACGGCCTCGTTACGGCGCTTGAGGAACTCCTGGGTCTTCGGGCCCGGCACGCTTTCGGTGACGATCTGCGGCAACTCTTCTGCCAATGCCATAGCGGTACTCCTTTGTTGTTTGCGATTCCTCAATCCGTAGGCAACTCACCTGCGAATTTCGTCGTCATCTTGGTGACATGCTTAGTGTTACTAGCCGCATGTTGCATTAGTCCCGCAACCTCGAAACTGTTACGTTGCGTTTGCGAAACACTGAACGCAAACACGAAACATTTGTGTTCTAGGCGCACCTCGCACAGCGGTCGAGAATTTAGCGAAAACACCCAAAGTTCCCTGTTGTTTCACAGGTATTTCTCAAACCCGTAGCAGCTTTTCTCAAATCCGTAATGTTCGTAAAACGTGTGGGCGGCGGTGCGCGGAAGCCCCGAATCCAACGTCGCCGCCTTGCAACCGCGCGATTTCGCACGGGCGAGCGCATGGTCGAGCAACGCCGTTCCCACTCCCCTGCCGCGGCATTCCCGGCGCACGATGAGGCTCGAAACATAGCATGTGAGACCGCTCATCCAGAAAGTTTGAAAATAATCGCCGTGGCACATTCCACAATATGAACCATCCGCCGCCCGTGCGAAAAAGATGAAGCTGTCAGGATCGGCGATCACTTTTTCGTAGACAGCGCGCGTCTCCTGTTCGTCATACGTGTTGTAATCCCACAGATTCCGGATGAATTCCAGCGCTGCCGGAAAATCCTCGATGGTAGCGTCAGTGAAAGACACTGGCAAGCCTTCCGTCGCTCTGTTTGCGTCATTTTCGTTCATCTCATGCTCCTTGTTGCGCAATTGCACATTGTCAGGAATCGCAAAGGGGAATCGCGCAGGCGCCCGAGCGCCCATGCGATTCCCCTGATATTGCCGTCACGTGCACGTGCGGCTTCGCCGTGGGATGCGGCTGCAGCGCCACAGCACCGCAGCCCCGCCGCACGTCACGGCATCATCACAGCGCTGCGCGATACAGCTCGGCGATGTCATCGTGGCTGATGCTGCCCGGCGTGTTCTTCACATTTGCCGGGGAGACCTTCAGGCAGTTGTCTGTGAGCCACGGAATGTCCTCTTCGCTGACGCCCAGATCGCTGAGTGTCAGGTCGAGGCCGATGGAGCGCTCGAAGCCACGGATCTTCTCGGCGCAATCCTCGGCGGTGTAGCCGCCCATCATGCGTGCGAGACGCCCGAACTTGAAACGGTTGCCCTGCCATGTGGCGTTGACGACCGCCGGGGCGAGCGCCGCCAGGCCCTTGCCATGCGTCACGTCCTTCAGACCGCTGACCGGGTGTTCCATCGCGTGGGTGAGCGTGATGCCAGCCGTGCCGATGACCATGCCGCCGATCGTGGCAGCCACGGACATCTGTTCCCAATCCTTGAGAGTGCCTTCGCCGTCATACAGCTTCGGCAGACTTTCGATAATGAGCGGGATGGCGTAGAGCGCAAGCGCGTCGGTGAACGGCTGCGCATTGTTGGCGGTGTATGCCTCGAAGCAATGGCAGAAGGCGTCGAATCCGGCGGCTGCCACCGTGCCCTTCGGCATCGTCATCATGCATTCGGGATCCACGATGGATTTGCTTGCCACGATCGCAGGGCAGCGCAGCGACTTCTTGTCGCCGGTGTCCGGATTGGTGAGCACTGCGAATCCGTTTGCCTCGGAGCCCGAGCCGCAGGTGGTGGGTATGAGCACGAGCGGCAGCGCCTCATCGCCGGACTTGCGTCCGTAGATGTAATCGTTGACGTCGCCGTCGTTCTTCGCCATGAACGCGATGCCCTTGGCGCTGTCCATCACGGAGCCGCCGCCGATGGCAATGACCATGTCGTAGCCGTCGGACTTGGCCAGCGTCGCACCATCCATGACGGTGGTGGTGAGCGGGTTGGACTGGACTTTGTCGAACAGGCCGGATTCGATGCCGGCGGCGGTGAGGGAATCCTTCACCTTGTCATACAAGCCGGTCTTCTTGGCGCTCGACCTGCCGGTCACGATAAGCGCCTTGGAGCCCAGGGGCTTGACGATATCGCCGGTCTGCGCCACCTTGCCTGCGCCGAACACGATGTCGACCGGCAGATGGTATTCGAACGTCGCAGGCGCGGTGACCGTTGCAGCGGCAGTCGCGGCCTTGGCTTCGGAAAGCGCGACGGACACTTCCGCCTCGCCCACGGTCGCCTCGGCATGCTTGGGGCCGGCTTCGCTTGCGGCGATGGATGCCGCCGCCTTGCGTTCGAGAGCGTATTCCTTGTCGAGCTCGTCATTGGCGACCTGCACGAGAGTGCCGAACTTCTTGCCGTAATGCGCCTTGCAGCCGATGTAGAAAATCACACCGAGCACAGCCCAGCCGCCGACGAACGCCCACTCGACGGGCACGAGTGCCGCGGCGCTGCCGGGGATGCAGTACATGACGACCATGAAGCCCGACATGAGGATTGCCATGGCGCCCACGAACTTGTAGTGCTTGACCTTGTAAGGCCGGGGCATCGTCGGTTCCTTCTTGCGAAGGATGACGAACGAGATAGCGACCATGCAGTAGGCCACGCAGCACGCAAGGTTGCCTGCGTCAACGATCCACACGAGCATCTTGCGGCCGAGCAACGGCGCAAGGCAGCTGAGCAGGCCGATGAGAGCGACCGCCACATACGGGGTCTTGTACTTCTTGTGCAGCTTGCCGAACACCGGCGGAATCATGTAGGACTCCGCCATGGAGTACATGGCGCGGCTGCCACCGATCATGAAGGAGTTCCACGAGGTCACGACACCGCACAGGCCGCCGACGATGAGCACCTTGGCCATGACGGAGGTCTTGAACGCCACCGCCATCGCATCCGCGGTCACCAGGCCGCTGCCGGATTCCTGCGACGCCTCGATGGCGCCGGAGTCGAGCACGAGACCCACGGAGAAGATAATGAGCACGTAGAACGCCACCGCGAGAAGGATCGACAGCAGCAGCATCTTCGCGATTTTCTTCAGCGGCACGTTGATTTCTTCAGCGGCCTGGGGAATCACGTCGAAGCCGATGAAGTAGAACGGCGTCATCATGGCGACACGCAGCACGTTGCTGAAGGCGCTGCCGCCGTTGTCGCCCACGAACATCTGGCCGTCAAGGTTGGACGCATCGCCACTGAAAACCGAACCGACGATCAGCAGGATGCCGGCGCCGCCGATGATGCACGTGAGGATGGTCTGCAGGATGGCGGCTGTCTTGGCGCCTCGGATGTTGATGTAGGTGATGAAGATGGCCAGGATGATGGCCACCGCCAGCCACGAAGCGTAGATGTCAAAGCCGGCGACCGTGTACAGATATCCTTGCAGGAAGCTGGGGAACAGGTAGGTGACGACGGTCGGCAGCGCGCACGCCTCGAAGCACACGACGCTCACATAGCCCAGGATGATTGCCCACGTGCACACAAACGAGCCGGTGGGGCCCATTGCCCTGTAGCTGAACACATGCTCGCCGCCGCAGTCAGGCATTGCAGGCGTGAGCTCGGCGTAGGTCAGGCCGATGAAGAAGATCATGAGGCCGCCCAGGCCGAAGCCGAGCATGGCGCCAATCACACCGCCTCGCTGGATCCAGTCGCCAGTGGAAACGACCCACGCCCAGCCGATCATGGCGCCGAACGCGATGACGAGGATGTCCCAGACGCTAAAGACTTTGTCGAATTCCGAAGATTTCTTTTGTGCCATTGTTCTCACTCCCCTTCGCTATTCGTTGAGCATTTCGACGAGCATGAGCAGATACTTCGCCGTGCGTTCCCAGCCAAGCATGCTGGAATCGATGAGGATGTCGCGGCCATGGCGGTCGCCACGATGCGTGCCGGTGATGTACTTGTGGCGCGAATGATTCATTTCGTCGTTGTATTCGACGATTTCCTGCGCCTTCTTCTTATCGACCTTGTCTTGCTCCATGATGGATTCGACGCGCACGTCCTTGGGGGCGTAGATGAAGATGTCAAGCACATCATCACGGTCACGCAGCAGATAATTGGCGGAGCGTCCGATGATGACGCATGAGGATTTGTTGGCCAGGTCGTTGATGACTTCGTTCTGCGTGAAGATGACGCGGTTGCTCAGGTTTGCGTAACGAGGGCCGAGCGATGTCTCGAACGCATATTGGACGTTCGTCTTCTGGTCGGCCTGCTCCACGAGCCCCCGGTCGATGCCCAACTGGTTGACGACCTTGTCGACGAGATCGCGGTCGTAGTATTCGATGTCAAGAGCGTCAGCGAGCATTCTGCCGATCTGCGGTCCGCCTGCGCCGTATTCGCAGCCAATCGTGATGATGTAGTGGTCAGAATTGAGTTTCATTACCGCTCACCCCCGCCATGCGACATTCGATGTGATTTCTGTTGTGGATGCCGCTGTGGCTGCGCAATGTCGCGGAATTCCGCGATGCGCCGCACAAGCGTCTTCCTGTTCCGGATGGTCGGGAAGAATCCTGCTGATTCATAAGCGCCCCTTGTCATGAAAACCTCTCCCAGGCCAGAACGCACGAATCATCGCAATGCAATGAGACGCATGCAAGCCAGTGGGGAAAGGAATCGTTGTCTGAGAACACTTTTGTTATATCGGCGCTAGATTTCGGGCAAGGGCGCTCGCTTCACCTGCCACTTACGATTCGGGAACATGGATGAAACATTTGCATTGCCGCGCGTGCAACGCAACCTTGGGCTGCGTGCATGCTGAAAGATAGCGAAAAGGCCCATGCACGCTCTTGTTGGAGGAGCTGTGCATGGGCCTTGGTAATCCTTGGCGGGCCTTAAGAATCGCCGCCGTCGGCGTTACGCCCTTTCGGACATCGGCACGTAATCGCGCTTGGGGGCGCCCGTGTATACCTGACGCGGACGGCCAATCTTGGTCATCGGATCGGCAAGCATCTCACGATATTGCGCAATCCAGCCAGGGATGCGGCCGAGCGCGAACAGCGTCGTGAACATCGACGGATCGAAACCGATAGCGCGGTAAATCAAGCCAGTGTAGAAGTCCACGTTCGGGTACAGATGACGCGACACGAAGTACTCGTCGTTAAGGGCGATGTTCTCGAGCTCAAGCGCGATGTCGAACAGCTGGCGGTCGGAATCATCCACATGCGCGCTGTCGGGGTGCGCCATGATCTTCTTCAGGTAGCCCTTGGCGATCGCGGCACGCGGATCATACGACTTGTAGACGCGATGCCCCAAGCCAGAGATGCGCCGATGCTCAGCCTTCGCGTCATCCACGAACTGCTTGACGGACTTACCGGACTCGCGGATCTCGGCAAGCTGGCGCAGCACGGCCTCGTTCGCACCACCGTGAAGCGGACCGGAAAGCGCGTTGATGCCCGCCGCCACCGCGGAATACAGGTTCGCGTGGGCCGAACCCGCGATGCGCACGACGGACGTGGAGCAGTTCTGCTCATGGTCGGCGTGAATGATGAGCAGCTTGTCGAGTGCGTCGACAAGCAGCGGGTCGGATTCAAACTTCTGGTATGGCGTGGCGAAGCACATGCGCAGGAAGTCGTCCACATAGCCTTGCGAAATGTCGGCATACAGCAGCGGCTCATCGCGACGACGGCGGTGGATCAGCGAGATGATCGTGCGGGTCTTGGCCATGATGATGGCGGACGCTTCGTCAAGCTGGTCGGGATCGTTGATGTCGGTGGTGTCCGGATAGTAGGCGGCGAGCGCGTTCACCGCGGAGGCGAGAACGCTCATCGGATGCGCGGTGCGGGGGAACGTGCCGATGAAGGTGCGGAATTCCTCACCGATGATCGTGCGGCGCAGGATGGACGAACGGAATTCGTCGTACTGCTCCTTCGTGGGCAGTTCGCCGGTGCGCAGCAGATAAGCCACTTCCAGGAAGTTGGAGCGCTCGCACAGCTGCTCGATCGGGTATCCGCGGTAACGAAGGATCGAGTTGGCGCCATCGATGAATGTGATCTTCGACTCGCATTGCGCGGTCGTGAGGAAGCCTGGGTCGAGCGTGACCCACTGGTCGTTGCGCAGGCTGGAGACGATGAGTCCTTTGGCGCCGCTTGTGGGTTCCGCCACCGGCAACGTGTATTTTTCTGAATCGATCTCGAGCGTGGCCTGTGCCATTGGCTCTCCTTCCGTGCGCAATGCGAGTTTGTTGAAACTGTGGTGGAACCAGAGGGCGTTCGCCCATGTCTGGTTTATGCAAGTTCCGTCAGTAATGTATTACTTTTGCAAGTTGTCAGGCAGTGCAGGGTCAAAACCGTCCCTGCGGGTGAGGATGATCGGATCGCCATCGGTGATGGCAATCGTATGCTCGGTGTGTGCGCCGCGGGAACCGTCGGCGGAACGCAGCGTCCACCCATCCTTGGGATCCTGGAAGATTTCGTCGGTGCCGCGCATGAACCACGGTTCGATTGCGATGACCAGGCCGGGGCGAAGCTTGTAGCCGTGATGCGCGCGTCCGTCGTTGACGACGAACGGGTCGCCGTGCATGAGATGGCCGACGCCGTGGCCACCGAACTCCATGTTGACCGTATAACCGTTCTCGTGTGCAACGGCGCCCACCGCAGCGGAAATGTCGCCGATGCGGTTGCCTGAATACGCCTGGCTGATGCCAGCCTTGAGCGCTTCCTGGGTTGTCTTGATGATGCGCTCGTCCTCCGGATCGGCCTTGCCAACGACGAAGCTGATGGCGGAATCACCGACCCAGCCATCCACACTGACTGCCAGATCAAGGGAGACGAGGTCGCCGTCCTTGAGGTTGTAGTCATACGGAACGCCATGCAGCACTGCGTCGTTCACGGACACGCAGATCCAATGGCGGAACGGGCCCGTGCCGAAGTCCGGCGCGTAATCGACATAGCAGGATTCGGCGCCCTGACGGTCGGCGATGCGCTTGTGCACGTATTCGTCAATCTCCAGCAAGTTCGTGCCGACCTTGGTCGTTTCGCGCAGCTGCGAGAGAATATCGCCGACGAACTTGCCGGCAGGACGCATCTGCTTGATTTCTTCGGGGCTCTTGAGCTCGATCACTGTGTGGTACTTCCTTCCACGCGCGTAAACATCCGCGCACTCAATATGAAAACTACAATACCGCGACCGTGAGTCGAAGAGGGTTTTTGGCTTGAGAACGTTTCAGCCCAGCACGACCTGTTTGATTCCCAAAGCGATGAGGATGATGCCTCCGGCGATGCCAGCGCCTTTCTTCCAGCGTTCGCCCAAGGTGCCGCCCAACGACAGTCCCAACACACATGCGAGCGCCGTCATGAAAAACACCACGCCAACGTTTGTCGCCAACGGCGCGTTGGAAAGGCCCAAGCTCGCACCCACGCCAATGGCATCGATGCTTTCAGCGACGCCAAGCGTCAGCAGCAGCTTCCAGGCGAATGCAGAACGCAGACGCAATGCCGTTTCGGTCTCCGGCTTGGATTGAGCCTCGTCTTCACGCTCCAGTTCCTTTTCTTCCGCGTCGAGGTCTTCCTCAACCTCTTCGTCATCCTCATCCTCGAGCGCCTCGTGGATCATCCAACCGCCGATTGCCACAAGCAGCAGGCAGACGATCCACGACGTGCCGGTCACGAACTTTGATGCCACGCCGCCGATGAGTGCGCCCAACCACAGGAACAGCGTCTGGATGCCAGCGAACGACACAATGGTGCGTACATAGCCGCGGGCGGGCACCACACCGGCGCGCAAGCCCAGTGACAGCGACAGCGCGAACGTGTCCATAGACACTGACACCGCCAACAGCCATACGAAGGGATCAAGAATACCAGCCATGCGTTCTCCCGTTGTTCCTTATCTTCTTTTCTGCTCTGTCATTCCACACGTGCATTCCACGCTAGGATTCTCACGCGAGAATTCCCAGACACAAGATTCCCTTGCACTGCGGACTCCTTGCACCGGGGATTCCCTCAACGAGTGGAACCACGCATGCGACAAGACCAAGCGGATTCCCTGTACCTAGGATTCCCTGTACCTGGGATTTTGCCACGACCGCGATTTTACTGTGTTCCACCGCGCTGCTGTGTTCCACCGCGCTACTGTGTTCCACCGCGCCGCAGCGTTTCATTGTACTGTTTGTTTTCTGTGCCGCAGCGTGTCTGCACCAAGAATGACACCTTCACGCTCTCTTCATCCGCCATTCATCCCTTCTCCTCATCATGCGCTGGGCGAATTCATCGAGCACAGGCTAGGCTGGAGACATGAACACTACCCCACTTACTCCTTCTTCTACGGATTCCGCAGCTTCTCACAACGCGATGCCGCAGGCGTCCGCCCAGTCGACGTCCGCCCAGTCGACGTTCACTCAGTCGACGTTCACTCAGTCGACGTCCGCCCAGTCAGCATCTGCACAGCCAACATCCGACATGACGTCCGGCATTGATGCATCGGCCTTCTCGTCCGTTATCAAACCGGCATCCGACTTCTACCGGTACGTCAACGGTCCGTGGATCGATTCCTACGCATTGCCCGCCGATCACGCCCGCTACGGTTCGTTCAACAAACTCAGCGAGGATGCCGAACTGCATTTGCGCGAGATTTTGGAAGACGACGACGCGCCCTGCTCGCTGTCACGCACCGTCTACAACGCGTTCCTTGACACGGACGCCTTGGAAGAGGCGGGCATCAAGCCAATCCTTGCAGATCTCAAGGCCATTGATGACGCACCCGACAAGGCTGCTCTTCACGCTACGCTCGGCATGCTGTCGGTCAGCGGCGGCCCTGGTCTCATCGGCATGGCGGTGTATTCCGACCCGGGCAACGCAGGCACGAATGTGGCGCACTTGTTCCAAGGCGGACTCGGCCTGCCCGACGAAGGCTACTATCGCGAAGAACGCTTCCACGCAGTGCGCGAAGCCTATGTGACGATGGTTTCGCAACTGCTGCATCTGGCGGGTTATTCACCCAGCCCATCGCAGGCGCTTGACGACGCGCGGCGCTTCCTTGACGTGGAAACGCGCATCGCAAAGAACCACTGGGACAACGTCTCATCACGCGACGAAGACAAGACATACAACCCCTACGACTGGGACCAGCTCGTCCAGGCGCTTGACGGATTCGATTTCGCCGAATGGGTTGATGCATGGCAGTCCGCCTATGACGCTTCCGAAACAGCCCGCACGCTGCCAGTGAACCTGCATGACGTTCTGTCTCACACGATCGTGCACCAGCCTAGCTTCATCACCGGCATCGCGGCATTCTGGAAGTCCGCATCGCTTGACGACCTCAAGCTGTGGGCACGCGTGCATGAGCTCATCGGATGGTCGACCTACCTCAACGCCGCCTTCGACCAAGCGCATTTCGACTTCTACGGCCGCACGCTGCACGGCACCACCGAGCAGCGCAAACGTTGGCGTCGCGCCGTGAGCCTTGTCGACGGCGTATGCGGCGAAGACGTGGGCCGTGAATACGTGCGACGACACTTCCCCGCCGCGTCGAAGGAGCGCATGGAGAAGCTCGTGGGCAACCTCATCGCCGCCTACCGTGCCTCCATCAGCGCCAGCGACTGGCTGGGAGAGGAAACGAAGGCCAAGGCGCTTGAGAAACTCGGCAAGTTCGAAGCCAAGATCGGCTACACCGACCATTGGCGCGATTACACTGCCTTGAGCATCCACGAAGGCGACGGCCTGATCGATATCATGCGTGCCGCAAACCGTTATGAAAACGGCTATGAGCTGGGCAAGGCCGGCAAGCCGGTGGACAGGGACGAATGGCTGATGACGCCGCAGACGGTGAACGCCTACTACGAGCCCACTCTCAACGTCATTGTGTTCCCCGCCGCCATCCTGCAACCGCCGTTCTTTGACCCGCAGGCAGAGGACGCGGCCAATTATGGCGGCATTGGTGCAGTGATCGGCCATGAAATCGGCCATGGCTTCGATGACCAAGGCAGCAAGTATGACGGCGACGGTAGGCTGCATGATTGGTGGACGCAGCAGGATCGCGCCAACTTCGAACAGCGCACGCACGCGCTCATCGAACAGTTCAATGCCTTCACCCCCTTGCAACTGGTGGAGAAATACGAGGCCGCTGGCAAGCCAGCCCAAGCGCCGCATGTCAATGGAGCCTTGACGATTGGCGAAAACATCGGCGATTTGGGCGGCGTGAACATCGCGCTCAAGGCTTATGCATTGTCGCTGGGTGCCACGGATGGCAGCGATGCCGCCGTGCGCGAGGCCCTGCAACACGCCCCGGTGATGGACGGATTCACCGGCGTGCAGCGTTTCTTCCTCAGCTACGCGCAAATCTGGCGCAGCAAGACGCGCAACGAGCTCGCCGAGCAATTCCTGCAGATAGATCCGCATTCGCCCGCGGAATTCCGCGTCAACGGAATCGTGCGCAATGTCGATCTCTTCTACGATGCCTTCGGCGTGCAGCCAAGCGATGCAATGTGGCTGGATCCCAGCGAACGCGTGCGCATCTGGTAACGCCAAGCAACGCGCAGGCAACGCCCACCCACGGGGACTTACGCGCGGCCGTCTGATTGGTTGACTGTCGATTGAACATGCAACCAGTAATCATCAACCGTATGGCTGCGCGATAGTCCCGTGGGACGACCCAGCCATACGGCGAACCAGCGTTCACCCGTCGGTCGGGTGCTACCGAGCGGCATCCACCTGGCAACGCCCAGCCGGCAACACCTACCGAGTGACACCCGGCAGGCAACCTGCCAAGCGATACCCGCCGGCAACATCCGCCGGCGACACCCGCTGATCAACACACTAGATGAGCCGCGCCTGTCCAGCTACACCTGCCTGCAACACCCGCCGAGTTATACCCATCCTGCAACACCCGTCCTGCAACGCACCGGCCAGTAGGCAACCGGAGGCCTTGGTACAGACTTACCTCACTAGCCGCCTGCACTCGCTAACCGTCTACATTCACTAACCATCTGCACTCACATGACCAGCTGCAACGGGCTTTGTCAATCACGCTTCCCTATCTTCAGAACTGAGCCTCCTGGTCCTCATCTTCAAATTCAGGATTCTGCTGCTGTGCATCATGAGGGGCATCCGTGCGACGAATGGCACTCCCATCCTCACGGTCGGATGGCGCCATACGCTGGAATCGTGCCACCCCACGGCTCAAATCATGCCCGACAGACTGTGCCTCTATGGACAGCGCCGTCCGCGTATTGCCTTGAGAGTCCTTCCAACTGTCGGAAGTCAACTGACCATTAACAATCACAGGATCTCCGCGCGAGATGGAATCCTTGATGTTGAGCGCCAGACTACGGTAAGTGCGCACCTGCATCCACGTGGTGGGAAGATCCTCCCACCTGCCATCCTTGCGGTTAAAATACCGGCGCGTGCTTGCCACACGAAACACACAGCAAGGCACCTTGCCCTCGCCTTCCCCAAGCATCTTGGGATCGGCACCCACATATCCGGTCACCGTCACTGTAGACTGCTGGACCATGGCATTCCTTTCATTCCATCCGACCGCCTGACGCGAGCCGGAATTGCCACCAACCCAAGACTCCGCAACGCCTGTCGGTGCGGAGCACCTCCCGCGCCAGCACCAGTGCGGCCAGGGAACGCGATGCGAATCACCACACCAACCTGCCGCGGAAGGTGACACCACTATCGCGCATTTTATCCAAACACCGACGGTTATTTGACCAATGTGGACCGTCTTCCCTTGTGCGAATCACCCCTGTGGACAACTTCCCTCATTTTTTGGATTCTTTCAGACTACATTCAGGATTCAGGCACGCCACCGCGCATCAAATGAACCGTCTAACCTCCACCATCGGCGACCCCATCCACCAACCGCCGAAAACGGAAGTTAGACGGTTCACCCACCCCGCCCAAACCTCCACCATCGGCGACAAATCCAGGATTCGCCGAAGACGGAAGTTACAGACCTCCAAAATGAACCCCTAACCTCCATCTTCGGCGACCCTATCCACAACTCGCCGAAGACGGAGGTTACACACACCAAAAATGGGGGCCAAACCTCCACCATCGGCGACAAATCCAGGATTCGCCGAAGACGGAGGTTACAACTCTCCAAAACAGACCCCAAGCCTCCGTCATCGGCGACCCAATAAACCACTCGCCGAATACGGAGGTTACGCACACCAAAAATGGGGGCCAAACCTCCACCATCGGCGACAAATCAAAAAGTCGCCGAAGACGGAAGTTACAGACCCTCAAAACAGGATCCTAACCTCCGTCTTCGGCGACTCCTCCACGTCACAGGCGGTGCGGATCACGCGTGCACCGCGCACCGGCCACCGCACGCACCGCCGACAGCCGTCACCGCGGCCGTCGCGCGCGGCGCCTACTTGAGCGCAGCCACGCGCTCACGGATGCGCGCCGCAGCCTGCTCGACAGGCACCGCCTCGTCGTTGGAACCGTCACGGTCACGAATCTCGATCGTGCCGTTGTTCACGGTATCGCGACCAACCACAACAACAAGCGGCACACCGATGAGCTCAGCATCCTTGAACTTGACGCCGGGGCTCACCTTGCCGGTGCGGTCGTCATACAGCACATCGATGCCAGCGTCGTGCAGCTCGTCCACCAGCTTGTCGGCGGCGTCGAACGCCTTGGGATCCTTGCCAGTGGCGACCACGTGCACCTGAGCGGGCGCCACAACGACCGGCCATGCCAAGCCACGCTCGTCGTGGTGGAACTCGGCGATGCACGCCATCACGCGGGAAACGCCAATGCCGTAGCAGCCCATCCACACAGGCACGGACTTGCCGTTCTGGTCGAGCACATTGAGACCCAGCGCGTTGGAATACTTGAGTCCCAGCTGGAACACCTGACCGATCTCCACACCGCGTTCGAAGCTCAGCGGGCCAGAGCCATCAGGGCTCATGTCGCCGTCGCGCACCTGCACGGCCTCAACAATGCCATCGGCTTCGAAGTCGCGGCCCCACACGAGGTCGTAATAGTCCTCGCCGTCCTTGTCGGCACCGGTGAACCATGCGCTGCCACGCGCGATATGCGCGTCAAGCAGGTACTTGACGGGCTCGGCGATGCCGGAACCCTCGCGGCGAGCCTGCGGACCAAGCACCATCGGGCCGATGTAGCCAGGCACCAGCTCGGGATGCTTCTTCAGGTCCTCGTCGGTCGCTTCTTCAATCTCGCAGGGAGCGAAGTTCGCCTCAAGTCGCTTCATGTCGACCTGGCGGTCGCCGGGCACACCAATCGCCACAATCTCGCGCCACGGCTCCTTGTGGTCATCGTCCTCGGGGTGCTTGACTGCGATGACGAAATTCTTGAGAATATCGCTCTCTTGCCAAGAACGGCCGTCCTCACGCGGATACTTTTCATTCGCCGTCTTGATCATGCCCGAAAGCTTCTCGGCATCCGGAGTCGGACGCACAGTGGCGGCAGGCGTGTTCGCAAAATCCACAGGATCGGGGGTGGTGGTGCTGAGCGCCTCGACGTTCCATGCCTTGCCGGACGGGGACTTAGCAAACGTATCTTCGCCGATGGCGAGCGGCGCGAGGAATTCCTCGGATTCGGAACCGCCCATCGGGCCGGAAATCGCATGCACGATCTCGTACTTGACGCCAAGACGGTCGAACACGCGGCGATATGCGGCGCGTTCCTCGTCATAGCACTTGACAAGGCCTTCCTTGTCGATGGTGAACGAATAGGCGTCCTTCATGATGAACTGACGGCCACGAATCAGACCTGCACGCGGGCGGAATTCATCACGATACTTGTTTTGGATCTGGTAGAGCGTGACAGGCAGGTCCTTGTAGGACGAATACATGTCCTTGACCATGAGCGTGAACATTTCCTCATGGGTGGGCGCGAGCAGGTAATCCTGGCCGTGGCGATCCTTGAAACGGAAGATGTTCTCGCCGTATTCCTCCCAACGGTGGGTCGCTTCATACGGGGCGCGCGGCACCATTTCGGGGAAGTGCACTTCCTGTGCGCCGATGGATGCCATTTCTTCGCGAATCACCGACTCAATGCGGTTGAGGACCTTGAGGCCCAGCGGCAGCCAGGAATACAGACCAGGGGCGATCTTGCGGATGTATCCGGCGCGCGTCAGCAGCTTTGCGGAATCGACGTCGGCATCCGCCGGATTGTCGCGCAGCGTGCGCAAAAAGAGGGTGGACATTCTCATTACTTCTGAGCTCATACGTTCAGAGTATTCATGTTGCGTGACAACAATAGCCGGCGGATTCTTGCCTCGGCGAACGTCGGACCAAGCCTTGCGCCGGGCGTTCGCACACCGGGAGAACAGTCATGTCACCCACCAAGCAACGCAGCAACCTCACCCACCAAGCAGCACGGCGATGCCGCCCCACCAAGCAGCACAGCCGTCTCACCTGCCGAACAGCACGGTGAAATACCCCATTCCCAGCAGGAACCCGGCAATGAGGCCTCCCAGATGCGCCCACATGTTGATGCTTTTGTTCGTCATGCCCGGCGCCAAGCACAGCACGACGTTAGCGATGATGCCCTGCACGTTCATGTAGTCACGCAACACCGGCACCATGAGCATCGCCACATACACGCCCAGAAGACCACAGATGGCGCCGGACGCTCCTGCCGACACGACATTGTATTGCCGCTGCCCCTGCTGCACCGCCCACGTCAGGAGGTTGCCCAGCAGACCCGCGCATATGTAAACGACGAGCACGAACTGCGAGCCGCCCATGATGCTCGACCCCATGCTCTGCTCAAGCACCTCGCCCAGGTAATACAACGACATCATGTTGCAGATGAGATGGACGAAACCAAAGTGCACGAACATCGACGTGAACAGCCTCCACCATTGCCCGCGCTGCAGGTCGCGCACGGTCATGGCGCCGAAGCGAAGTGCGACGGGAAGGCTCGTGGAGCCGCCGGCAAGCGTCTCTATCACGAACACGATGACATTGACTGCGATAAGCCCAAAGGTGACCGGTGCCACGGCGTCAAGCTGCATGAGTGCCTCCCGAACCTGATACGGGTATGTGTGGCGGATGGGGGTAATGGATGAAAGGCAGCCGGGGCATCCGCAGACCACCGGAGCGTGCCAACGACAGCGCCAGCATGCCGCCGGCATGAGCCGACGTACTCTGACGCATGTCAGTCGTTGCCACGATACCGCACATACCGGTATTAATCAGAACAGCGTGCCTTGTGAAAAACCTTGTGAAAATTCATCCTCAGCGTCGGCACCGCCATTGCCAGCAGCCCCGGATTTGCCGTTTGCGGTTGTGCCACCGTGAGTCTTTCCGCTGCCGTCAGCGCTTCCTGCCGATCGCGTGGGACGGGTGAGTGCGATGGCGCCCACGCCGTGAAGCGTTTCGAGCGCCTCTTGGGAACGCTGCGCCAGTTCAGAGTCAATGCGCATCGCCTCGTCGCTCACGTCATAGGCACGCGGTCCCAATCCTTCGAGATACAGTCCGTCCATCGACTCCACGCGGGAAAGCGCCACGTATCCCATGCCGGGCGCAAACGCGCGACGCAGGTCCATGACGGCGGCGTCGAGCGTCATGCCCTGCGACTTGTGGATCGTGATGCCCCATGCGCAGCGCAACGGAATCTGCGACACGGATGCGAGCACCGCATCATTGTCGGTCACTTCCCAATCCGCTGGCTGCATCGTGACCGTGTTGCCGTTTTCGAAACGCACGACCGGCGCCCCGGCGTCCGGCTGCGTCTCACGGTTCTTGAGGCGGCTGCCAAAACCGATTACCACGCCGAGCGACCCATTGACGTAGCGGTGTTCGGTGTCGTTGCGCAGCGCCATCACCGCAGCGCCCTCTTTGAGCACCAGCTGCTCGGGGGCGAGCATCGAACGCTTCAGATGCTGCACGATCGTGGGAGAACCAGTAGCGGTCGCCGTGTAGACGCGCGGCATTCCTGTGAGCTGATGCAAGCGCATGTCATTGAGCTGGTCAGCCTGTCGATTCGTCGGATACAGCCGCACTGCGGACGAATTCGCAGGCGCGGAACGCACGCGTGACAGCAATGCATCGTTGTCTTCAGGCGTCACGCGCCCCTCACGGATATGCGTGAGCACGCGCAGCAGATCACCGACATCCTGCCTGTGCTGCTCGGTGAGATAGCACACTGCGGCACCCAAGTCGCGCCATGCGAAGGACTGGGTGATGAAACCGTCCGGATCGAGGCCGGCGTCCGAGTACCCCTTGCGAAATTCCATGACTTCGTCATCATGTTCCATCACGAATCGGTTGCGCTGTGAAGACACGACGGGCGGCAGTTGGAACAGATCGCCGGAAACAATCACTTGCAGCCCGCCGAACGGCTCGTTATGGTCGCGTCGCACGGCACGGCACACTTGATCCACAAGGTCAAACTGCCAGGCGGGCATCATCGACACTTCATCGATGATGAGCACGTCAGCACCTTGCAACGCCTTGCGACGGAACGAGCGTATGCGACGAATGAGCGCCTCGCTGGGTGCCTGCGCCACGCCAATGCCGCTCCACGAGTGGATGGTCTGACCATCGATGTGCGTGGCGGCGATGCCCGTGGTTGCTGTGACGGACACCGTGCGCCCCGTCGCGCGGGCGTGTTTCACGAACTTGTTGAGCACATAGGTCTTGCCCGCACCCGGCGCGCCGGTGAGAAACACCGATGCACCGGCGTTCATGATCTGCAATGCCTCGTCCTGTTTCATTCCACTCCCGCCTGCAACCTGTTGGGGCAATTCAACCCATTCCATCCGACTTGCGCCGAATCATCCAGTCATTTCAGCATACGCCGTAGCCATCCGTTGAATCCTGTGCGAATTGTGGACGGGATTCCAAGATTCAGCACGGGATTTGGCAAGGATTTCGGCACGGATTGTTGCAGTGTTTATTCAACGGTTTTTGGACAAGGATTATCGGCGGGGTTATTCGGCAGGCGAACGCGTTCAACAAGCGATATGCCCACTTACAATTCTTTTAGAAGACTTGGAAATTGACTGTGAAAAGGACCGGCAGATATGAACGATTCCTCCGCATCACACAACAGCACAGCGAGCGCAGCCAGCGCAACACAATCCCCCGCCCCCACCGGCGAGGAGCTCGCCTTCTATGAGAAGGTGCGCGAACAGGCGGCGCAGGCGGCGCGCGAAGTGCTCGCCGCCTCGCATGAAAAGGCAGGCGACATCTTCGTGGTCGGCTGCTCATCAAGCGAAGTGCTGGGCGAGCGCATTGGCACGCACACATCCATGCGCGTAGCACCGTATCTTTTTGATGGCATCCAATCCGTGCTCAAGCCCGCCGGCGTGTTTCTCGCGGCGCAATGCTGCGAGCATCTCAACCGCGCCATAGTAATGGAGCGCGGCTGCATGGAACGCTATGACCTCGAGCAGGTCAACGCCATTCCCCAGCCCAATCATGCGGGCGGCGCGTTCGGCACCATCGCCTACCAGCGCTTCGACGACCCGGTGTTGGTGGAAGACATCCGGCACCTCGCCAAAGCGGGCATGGACATCGGCGACACCCTCATCGGCATGCATCTGCGTCCCGTCGCGGTGCCGCTGCGCATCTCGCTGAGCCAGATTGGCAGCGCCCACCTCGTGTGCGCGCGGTACCGCCCCAAGTATGTGGGCGGATCGCGCGCCATCTATGACGAGAGCCTCATGTAGGCCGGCAATCCCACGGATTTGCAATCTGCGGAATCAGTAACCCCGCCGATCAGCAATCCGCGGGATTAGCAATCCCGCCGATCAGTAATCCGCCTTCTGCGGGGTGTTCGGATCCTCCACCGGATTGCCGTCCTCCTCATACACGCGCAGCAGGCTCGTGCGCTCCACGTTCGCCGCGCCTGCCTTCGCCGCGTCAGCATCAGGACCGGGCTGCGGCACAAAACACATGTCACGGTAATAACGCAGTTCGTCCATCGACTCGATGATGTCCGCCAAAGCGCGATGACCGCCGTGCTTGGCGGGCTTGTTGAGGCTCACCTGCGGATACCAACGACGCGCCAGCTCCTTGAGGGTGCTCACATCGATCACGCGGTAATGCAGCAACGCCGTGAGGTCAGGCATGTAACGGTCAAGGAACTTCTTGTCGGAGTGAATGGAGTTGCCCGCCAGATGCGCCTTGCCATTCGCCGGCAGGAAACGCTTGACGTACTCCACCACTTGGCGCTGGGCCTCCTCCAAAGGCAGGCCGCTGCGGTTCCATTCGTCCACAAGCCCCGAAGACGTGTGCATATGGCGCACGAAGTCGTTCATGTGAGCCACCGCCGCGTCGCTGGGCTTGATGACCACGTCGATGCCCTTGTCGAGCACCTTGAAGTTGAAATCAGTGGGGACCACGGACACTTCGCACAGCTCATCGTGGAAGATGTCAAGTCCCGTCATCTCGCAATCGATCCAGATCATGCGGGATTCCTCAGGTGTGAACACCTGATTGTCATCATGTGCCATGTGCGGCGTCCTTTCATGGGGTCATAGGGCGGAACCTTGATTCCGCCTCTGCAGAACGTTACAGGGTATCGCGCATCGCGGAGCATTGCAACCCGGTTCCCGCCGTGATTCGCCATGCTGCTGCAATGCCTCTGCCGCGCTGCTGTGCTGCAATGTCTCTGCCACAGTCGCGGCATTGCAGCACACTGAGTGCATGAGAATCGCACTCGCCCAAATGCACATGGCTGCCGCCGCCGATGACACCGTAACCGCAGTGGACCGCAACCTGACGCGCAGCATCGACCTCATTGAACGCTCCGCCGAAGCCGGTGCAAGTCTGGTGATGTTCCCCGAAGTGCAGCTTTCCCCGTTCTTTCCCCAATATCCCCGCAAACGCAGCCCCTACGGCGATGCGTCCCAATTTGCAATGAACATCGACGGGCCACAGGTGCACGCGCTGCGCAAGGCCTGCGCCACATACGGCATCTGGGCAAGCCCGAACCTTTATATCGAACAGGACGGCTCACGATACGACACGAGCTTGCTGATCAGCAGCACGGGTGAACTCGTCGGCACACAACAGATGGTGCATATCGCGCAGGCTGAGAAATTCTATGAGCAGGATTATTACGCACCCGGCGACGGATTCCATGTGTTTGACACTCCGCTGGGGCGCATCGGCATAGTGATCTGCTTCGACCGGCACTACCCCGAGTCGATTCGCACCAGCGTGCTGCGCGGAGCTGACCTTGTGCTTGTGCCCACCGCCAATACGTTGGCCGAACCGCTGGAGATGTTCGATTGGGAGGTCAGGGTGCAGGCCTTCCACAACAGCGCGATAGTCGCCATGTGCAATAGGTGCGGAGCGGAAGACGGCATGGAGTTCTCCGGCCGATCCATCATCGCCGGGCCGGATGGCTCCACAGTCGCGCAAGCCGGTGCCGGTGACGAACTGCTGCTAGCTGACGTGGACCTTGCCGGCGCCCGCGCAATGCGCGGTTCCAAACCCTACACGCAATTGCGCCGGCCTCGGCTTTATGTTTAGTTTTCGGGTGGGGCGGGTGTGATGCGCGTGGCGCGCGCGGCGTCTCCGAGGGCCTGTTCCAGGCGGGCCGCCATGCGGGCGCGGCGCCCGGGGGACTCCACGTCCAGGCACAGGCGCACGGCCGAGCCCCCGCCCACGGGCGCGACCAACGCGATGGAAAGGAAGGAGGCGTTGCGCGCCTCCCAGCGCACGCCGAACGGGCCGCCGTCCCACGCGCCGCGAGACACGGAACGGGGCTCCCCGCACGAGACGCGCCACCGCCCCACCCACTCGTCCCACGCATCGTCCCCGCCGGGCCCGTCCCAGTCGCCCTCCTCCAGGTACACCCATGCGACGGGCTCCCCGTCCCGTCCGGGCAGCGACCACTGGAGCAGCACCTCGGCCGCGGACGGAGTCTCCTCCACGAACCCGCCGGCCGGGGCGGGCAGCGTCACCACGCTGCCGTCGCACGCGCTCGCGCTCGCATCGGGCGGCGCGGCCGGGGCCATGCCGCCCGGATGCTCCGCCTTCCACCCGTCCAACGCCGCGTACGCATCCAGCACCGCACGCCCCAACGCCACCGGCGGCGCACCAACAGGAACCCGGATGCTACACACCTCGTCGCCTACCAAATCACGGTTGCGTGGAGGATAAGCACATACATAATATGAACCATCCTTGTTTTTCATGGCAGTCACGAAATCATTGTTGCGTGCGAACGACCTCCACGTCTTGTACTTGGTGTCGTGCCGCCAGCAGTTCTGCTGCTCCTCTAGGTCCATCTCGATGGGACCGGTGCGCTCGATGTACGCATACGCTTGCTCCAGCGCCTCGCCGATCTTCTCCGCGGTCGCATCGGCGCCCCGCAGGCTCACGAAGAACCTGTCCGTGAGCCTATCTATGCCCCAGCACAGCACATACGGCAGGAACAGGAGCCTGTTGCCCTCCCGGTTCACAGCGACTTCCATGCTCATCATTGCGCAATCCTCCTTCACTTCGCAATCTTGAAAACAACCTGCACGGCATGCACACTCAAACCAGCATGCACACTCGATTTGCATCGGGATCACTCATCTGTTGTAATTGAACCACACCGGCCACGGGAGCGCCGGCTACAAGGAAGAGAGAAAGTCTATGAGGAATTCCCGTCTTTCTTGCGCACTGTGCGCAATACTTTCGATACTCATGATGCTACCCGTCCCGATGGCTTTCGCCGCCACCGAGACATCCCCAGCAACAACCGACGAATCCAGCGGAACAACGATTCATTATTACGATTCCGCCGGATGGTCGGAGCCGTTCGCATACGTGTATGGCGATGATGTGCATTCGGCTTCATGGCCGGGTGTACGAATGGCTGATGAAGGCGAAGGCTGGTACAGCGTCACTGTGGATGCGACGCATGGATTGCGCGTGATGTTCAGCGACGGCGGAAAATCCCAGCATCCTGGGACAAACCAACCCGGTTACCTTGTCGATGGCGAGACATGGTTCGTGGGGAGTGAACAATACGATTCCATGCCCCAAGGTCTCACCGTGCACTTCTACGATTATGCAAACTGGGGAACGGTCAGGATGTACTACTATTCCGACGCGGCCAGAGGGCCGACATGGCCCGGTGATGCCATGCATGCGGAAGGCGATGGATGGTACGCCGCCACCATTTTCGGAATGCAATCCGCACGCGTGCTGTTCAACGACGGAGGCTCTCGACAAATACCGGCAGCCGGTGAGGAAGGCACGCTGGTAACCTCCGAATCGTGGTACCGCAACGGGGCATGGACCACCACAAAACCTGACGGCGTGCTCGTGCTGTTCCACAAACCATCGGACTGGAACGCTCCACGCATCTACTATTACGCTTCCGACACCGACACCGGCCCCGCTTGGCCCGGCAGTGCGATGAAGCAAGTGTCAAACGAGTGGTATTCCTATGTGATAACGAAATATTCCACTGCACGAGTGCTGTTCACCGACACCACGCAACAGAGCCCCGCAAGAGGGGCCCCTGGCTATGAAGCATCAGGTGTGTGCAGCTGGGACAGCGGCACATGGTCGTGTGGAGAACCAACTAACGACGGCGATGACAATGACATCCCGGATGTGCTTGACGCGGTTTTCGGCGGGGACTTGGATACCGATGGTGACGGGCTGACCGATGGTTTCGAAGCAATGAGGACGGGTACGTCCCTTTCCGATGTAGATAGTGACGCCAATGGCGTACCTGATGATGCCGAGGATCCCGATAACGATGGACTGGTGAATTCAAAAGAGCGGGATCTTGGAACGGATCCCCTTGCTGCAGACACCGATGGCGACGGATTCGATGACGGCGAGGAGGCAATACGCACCGGCACCAATCCGCTTCGCGCCGACACGGACGGCGACGGTGTGGACGACCGCCGTGAAATCCGATGGGGCACAGATCCATTCACGCCTCAGCATGCGTTCGATGTGACGGTGCCGGCAGATGACGCCGAGCAGGACGAAGTGAACGTGTCTGTATCGGTGAACCTTCCTGCCGACCAAGCCGCCACCGTGAAGGTCCGGGCATACAACAACCCGACGTATTTTCCGGAGGACATGCCGGGGCTTATCGGGAACGCATACGAGTTCACCATCGACGGACAGGTAGGTTCGGCAACGCTGCGTTTCCGCTTCGACGAAGTATTGTTGTCTGACCCAACGTTCGATCCAGTGATTTGCTGGCTGGACGAAACAAATCAGCGCTTGGAAGAACTCAACACGGTGGTGACGGGGAATGAAGCCACTGCAACTGTTTCGCATTTCTCAAAATACGTGCTGATAAACAGAACTGTTTTTCGTGATTCTCTCACGTGGGAAGATATGTGGAGCACGGAGCAGTACACCGCGGTTCAAGTCGTGTTCGTCATTGATGATTCGGGAAGCATGTCGGGCAACGATCCCGGAAAAAAGCGCCTTTCCGTTGCCCGTGACCTTATAGGACGTTTCCCTGATGGTGCACGCGCAGGAATCGTGCGTTTCGCGGACAACCAAACGGACCTGACCGGGGGCCTGCAGGATGCGGGAACAGCTATAAGCGCTCTGAGCGACCTGAATTTTCACAACTTGGGTGGCACCAACATGTACAAGGGTTTGCAAAAAGCCCTAGACATGTTCGAAGGTGAAGACGACACAACGTTACGCACCATCATTGTACTTTCCGATGGAGAGACCTACGACGCGAACCTGCATGACACGGTGGTTGCAGCAGCCAACAAACGTAAGGTCAAGATCAACACCGTCGGCTTGGGAGGAGGCGGGCCGGGAGGCTCGTTCGAGCAACGCATGAAGATGCTTGCCAGCCAGACCGGCGGCGAGTCATATCATTCCCAAGATGCCGATGCGTTGAACGGTATCTATGAGAACATCGGCAAGCTCATTGATATCGAGACCGACAGCGACGGCGATGGCATTGCCGATTGGTACGAAGACCATCTTGCACTGTTCAATGGGACTTCGCTCACATTGGACAAAAATAACCCCGACACTGACGGCGACGGCATTGTAGACGGGGACGAGATCGCCCAGCTCGAATACGCATACAACGCCAACCGCACCAAGGTGACCGTAACAGGGCGGCTCATCTCAAATCCCGCACTGGACGATTCGGATGGTGACGGTATTGCCGACAGCGACGAATCTGATTTCACAACCGATGCGTTGAATCCTGATACGGACAATGATGGTCTTGACGATGGCGATGAAATACGCCGGAACTTCGACCCAACCAAGTCCAATCTAGACGGCGACAGCTTCCCCGATGGTGCAGAAGTAGCAGAAGGCTTCAGCCCTTACGTCTATGACAAGAATTGGATTGAGCAATTCACGTGTTTCGCCGTAGGCGCGCTCGGCGGCGATTTCATTACGGATGACAATGATCCCGTGACGTTCGCCGGTCAGGTTATCGGCGGCGTCGTTCCTTTCTCCGACATCCGTGACGTGATTGCAAACACCATCCATCACGATTACCACTTCGCAGCACTGAGCGCCGTTGGAATCGTCCCTGTAGTAGGTGACGTCTCCAAGAGTGTGGCGAAAGCAGGAAAGTTCATTCTGCGCAACATCGACGATCCTGCGAAAGCTTCGAGACTGCTGGGCATTTTGGAAAAGCGTTGTCCGAGCCTTGTCGAAAAACTGGCGGGGAGCGATGAATTCGTCGAGGCAGCTGCGGAATTCAATGAAAGAGGTTACACCAAGCTCACCAAGAATGAAAAACGGCATCTGGTTGAGGCATTCAAGCAAGCAGGCCTTGGCGATAACTTCATCTCGTCCACCCGTGACCTCCCCATCAAGGAAACGGCTACTATCGGCGGAAACGTCTGGGATGAAAAAGGGCTGAAACGCGGCAGTATCATCGACGAATATCTCAACGGGCATTCCACCGGACGTGGGTTGGGGCGCACGTTCCCCGTCGCGGACAGACTGGAAGACAGAAAACTGGTGAGCACGAAAAGCCTCGACCTGGACGCAAACAGCTATCAAGATCCCAACACGTTACGACGCAAGCTTGAGAAATACATAGCGGATTTGGAAGGATTCGAGGACAATTATCTGAAGAAAGTCGACGACAACGGTAACAGATACCGGCCCATTCACGGTGGTAATGATAATTTGACTACCGCGGATTATGACTTCAAGGTCCTGGAAGTCGTGTTTCCGGACACACCAATCACCAACAAAGTGGCTGAGACGCTCAGGGTGTTGCATGACACCCATGCTGGTTTGAGTGTGCATGACGTGCAGGTTGTTTTCAAGATCGCGAAGTGAAGGAGGATCATGTCTAGGGAGATAATCGAGTTGGTTGCTGTGAATCGGGAGGGCGACAGATTCCTGTTCTTCCCGTATGTGAAATGCTGGGGCATACTGCGTGTCACGGACAGGTTCTTCGTGAGCCTGCGGGGCGCCGATGCGACCGCGGAGAGGATCGGCGAGGCGCTGGAGCAAGCGTATGCGTACATCGAGCGCACCGGTCCCATCGAGATGGACCTAGAGGAGCAGCGGAACTACTGGCGGCACGACACCAAGTACAAGACGTGGAGGTCGTTCGCACGCAACAATGATTTCATCATTGTCTGGAAGTACGAGGACGGAGTCTGTTGGGTGCACGCATACCCGCCGAGGGTGGGCGAGGACCTCGGCGACGAGGTGTGTAGCATCCGGGTTCCTGCTGGTGCGCCGCCGGTGGCGTTGGGACGTGCGGTGCTGGATGCGTACGCGGCGTTGGACGGGTGGAAGGCGGCGCATCCGGGCGGCATGCCCCCGGCCGCGCCGCCCGATGCGAGCGCGAGCGCGTGCGACGGCAGCGTGGTGACGCTGCCCGCCCCGGCCGGCGGGTTCGTGGAGGAGACTCCGTCCGCGGCCGAGGTGCTGCTCCAATGGTCGCTGCCCGGACGGGACGGGGAGCCCGTCGCATGGGTGTACCTGGAGGAGGGCGACTGGGACGGGCCCGGCGGGGACGATGCGTGGGACGAGTGGGTGGGGCGGTGGCGCGTCTCGTGCGGGGAGCCCCGTTCCGTGTCTCGCGGCGCGTGGGACGGCGGCCCGTTCGGCGTGCGCTGGGAGGCGCGCAACGCCTCCTCCCTTTCCATCGCGTTGGTCGCGCCCGTGGGCGGGGAGGCGGCCGTGCGCCTGTGCCTGGACGTGGAGTCCCCCAGGCGCCGCGCCCGCATGGCGGCCCGCCTGGAACAGGCCCTCGTGGACGTCGCGCGCGCCACGCGCATCACACCCGCCCCACCCGAAAACTAAACATAAAGCCGAGGCCGCATCTCCCTCCCCGTGTGCGCACAGGCACACACGGCGCCCACAGGAGAGCGCGCCACGCGACGGATGTTCAGCGAACGCCGCCCATCCGTCGCGTGGCGCACAACCGCAGTGGGTATGATACGGCTATGACACAAGCAATCATTCATACGTCTGAGGGCGACATCACCGTCGACCTGTTCGAAGACAAAGCACCCTTCACCGTCCAGAATTTCATCGCTCTCGCCGAAGGCAGCCAGGAGTGGCGCGACCCCGAGACGGGCGAAACCCGCAATGACGCGCTGTACGACAACACGACGTTCCACCGCATCATCAAGGACTTCATGATTCAGGGCGGCGATCCTGCCGGCAATGGCACCGGCGGCCCCGGTTACATCTTCGACGACGAAATCAGCGACGTGAAGTTCGACCGCCCCTACTTGCTCGCCATGGCGAACGCAGGCATCCATCCCGGTCCTGACGGCCGCATGCACGGCACGAACGGCAGCCAGTTCTTCATCACCACCGTCCCCACTCCGTGGCTTGACGGACACCACACGATCTTCGGCGAGGTCAGCGACGACGACAGCAAGTCTGTGGTGGACGCCATCGAAAGTGTGGCGACCGACGCGCGCGACATGCCGCTCGAACCGGTGACCATCGAATCCATCGAAGTGCTCGAGGACTAATAATCGCTAACCTGCTGCAGCGGTGCCCGCCGTTGCACATCCGCATACCCTGTGTAACCCCTCGTGGCTGGTTGCACAGGGTTTTTCTTGTTCATGCCTCGCTTTCTTTTGTATCCCCGCATCTCCATTTCTTTGTGTCTTTACAAGGGCACACACGACCGCTAGCCCGCTGTGCAAGCGCGCCGAGCAGCGGATCAAATCACAAGGCACACCAAATTGCATCACGAGGACTCACAAAACGGCATACAGGGGACACAATACGGCATACAAAAACCTCTGATGACGTGAATCATTGACAAATCATCAGAGGTTTTCTTATGTGTGCTCAGCTTGATCAGACCTCAGTTTGATCAACACGCAGCCTGATCAACATGCAGGCTGATTGGCGTTGAGCCAAATCACTGCGGACAGCGCACCTTGCCAAACGGCATCGCCGCGGCATCAGCGCACGGTCATGTCGAGCGCGGCAACGCCATCCTCACCGGTGGACACACGGTAGGTGTCAGACACTGCGGAGATGAAGATCTTGCCGTCGCCCGGTTCGCCCTTCTCGCCGGAACGCAGCACCTTGGTGGCTGCGGCGACCACGAGCTTGGGGTCGACTTCAGACACCACGATGTCGACTTGGATCTTGGGCAGCAGGTTGAAGTTCGTCTTGACGCCGCGGAACTGGCCGGTCTTGCCAGCCTCCACGCCAGCGCCCAGCACATTGCTGACCGTCATGCCCGTCACGCCGATGCGCGCCAAGGTGTCCTTGAGCTCCACGAACTTGTCTTCCTTGCACATGATGGTGATCTTCGTCATCGTGGTGCCCGGCGTCTTGACCGGCACAGGCTTGAGATCCTTCACATCCACGCCACCCGTGGTCTGGGAGGCGATTGCGGGGACGGTGGGCAGGAAGCCTGCATATGCAGTGGCCAGACCGTGTTCGGAGACATCGAGGCCAGTGACCTCCTCGTCGGCGCTCACACGCAGACCGACGGTGGCGCGCAGAATCGCGAACAGCACGATGGCGCACACGATGGTCCAGGCGAGAATGGCCACGCAACCGAGCAGCTGAATGCCCAGCTGCTTGAAACCACCGCCGTAGAACAGGCCGGCGCCGACTTCGACACCGTATTCGGAAGCGATGTTCGGATTGGCGAACAGGCCCACGGCGATGCCGCCGAACAGACCGCACAGGCCGTGCACGGAGAATGCGCCGACCGGATCGTCGATGTGGAGCTTGGTGTCAACGAATTCCACCGACAGCACCACGAGGATGCCGCAGATGATGCCGATGATGATCGCGCCGATTGAATCCACAACGGCACACGGAGCGGTGATGCCGACGAGGCCTGCGAGCGAGGCATTCAGCGTCATGCCCACATCCGGCTTGCCGTCCTTGATCCACGTGAAGAACATCGTCGTGCAGCAAGCGACCGCCGGGGCAATCGTCGTCGTCACGAAAATCTGCGCGACCTGCGCGACGGAAGTGCCTGCAGCGCCGTTGAAGCCATACCAACCGAACCACAGGATGAAGCAGCCGAGGGCACCGATGGTGATGTTGTGACCGGCGATGACGTTAGCCTTGCCGCTCTTCGTGTACTTGCCGATGCGCGGTCCCAGGAAGATGGCGCCGATCAAAGCGGTTACGCCGCCGACCATGTGGATGACGGTGGAGCCTGCCCAATCGAAGTAACCCAGCTGGCTCAGCCAACCGCCGCCCCACACCCAGTGGGCTTCGATCGGATAGATGACGAACGAAATGAAGAATGAATAAATCACGTATGAAATGAACTTCGTGCGCTCTGCCATGGCGCCGGAGACGATTGTCGCGGCCGTGGCGCAGAACACAAGCTGGAACCAGAAGTTCGACCAATCGACGCTATCGAATCCACTCGTGGACAGCATGCCCAGGGTGGGCTTGCCGAGGAAGCCGCCCACGGCATCCTCACCACACATGAGGCCGTAGCCCAGGAACAGGAACGCCACGGTGCCAATACAGAAATCCATGAGGTTCTTCATGATGATGTTGCCGGCGTTCTTCGCTCGCGTGAAGCCCGCCTCGACCATCGCGAAGCCTGCCTGCATGAAAAACACCATCGTGGCGCCGAGTATGTACCACACTCCGAACACGCTGTCGGAAATCGCACTTGCAATGTCGCTTGTCATGTCACTGCCTTTCTCTCTTCTCAATGCACATTCACGCCTCACAGCACATGTGCGCTGCACGGCACATTTGCGTTGCACGAGCGGCATGCACAATCACTGATCGTTAGGAACTTTGACAGTGCCAACACTAGAAATGGGCTGTTTCATCTGACAGGGAGAAAGGTTTCGTGTATCTATCAACTGTTACCGCATAGAAACACCAACGACACATCGGTTGCTGAGCCGAGGGTGAGCAATCCTGCACCCTCGGCAACAGATGCCCACACCAACTGTCCCTAATAACAACCCAACCCGCGCCCAAGGCACACAACCCCGCACCCTCGGCCGCAGATAGCCGCGCCAACCACAGCCTCAGCCCACCTAACCCATGCCCAGGGAGCACGACCCCGCGCCCTCAACAGCAGATGCCCACACCAACCACCGTCCCAGCCCGCCTAACCCATGCCCAGGGAGCACGACCCTGCACCCTCGCCCACAAATGCCACTGCCTGTCACAACCCCAACCCGCACAACCTGCACCCGGGGAGCACCACACTGCACCCTCAACCGCAGAAAACCCCATCAACCATCTCCATCACCACTCCATCCCCTGTCCAAGGCACACAACACCGCACCCTCAGCAACAGATGCCCGCGCCAACTGATCTCATCGCAGCCCCAACCCGCGCCGAGGGCACATAACATTGCACCCCTCAGCCGCAGATACCCGCGCCAACCGCCCCCATCACCGCGCCAACCCCACCGAGGTCGCACAACACTGCACCCTCGGCAGCAGATACACGCGCTGGCCGCCTCCCTCACCACGCTACCCGCGCCCAGGGCGCACGGCCCTGCACCCTCGACAACAGATGCGCGCGTCAACCACACTCATCACCACAGCATCCTTCACCCAAGGCGCACAATCCCGCACCCTCATCAACGGATACGCGCGTCAACTAATCTCATCGCAGCCCCAACCTGCGCCCAAGGCGCACAACCCCGCATCCTCGGCAACAGATGACCACGCCAACCACCCCATCGCCGCGCCAACCCACGCCCAAGGAACACATTCCTGCACCCTCGGCAGCAGATGCCCACGCTATCCGCAACCTCAACCCACCTATCCCACGCCCAGGGTGTACAACACCGCACCCTCAGCAGCAAATGCGCGCGCCAACCACACTCATCACCACAGCATCCTTCACCCAAGGCGCACAATCCCGCACCCTCGGCAGCAGATACACGCGCTGGCTGCCTCCCTCGCCACGCTACCCCGCGCCCAAGGTGCACGGCCCTGCACCCTCAACAACAGATGCCCGCGCTAACTGATCTCATCGCAGCCCCAACCCGCGCCGAGGGCACACAACATTGCACCCCTCAGCCGCAGATACCCCTACCCGTCGTCACAATCACCACGCCAATCAACGCCCAAGGAGCACTACAATGCACCTTCGGCAGCAGAAAGCCCCGCCAATCACTCTAAACGTCACCCCATCACACACCCAGGGAGCACCACACTGCACCCTCGACAACAGGTGCCCCTGCTGGCCGCAACCCCAACCCACCTAACCCATGCCCGGGGAGCACAACACTGCATCCTCGACAGCAGATACCCCCGCCAACCACCACCCCAACCCACACAACCCACGCCCAGGGATCATCATTTTGCACCCTCGCCCGCAGAAACCTACACCAGCCACACCCATCCCCACCCCATCCTCCGCCCACGGCACACAACCCCGCACCCTCGGCAACAGATGCCCGCGCCAACCGCCCCATCACCACGCCAACCCCACCGAGGGCACACAATCCCGCGCCCTCGGCAGCAGATACATCCACTAACCGCAGCCTCAACCCCATCCAACCCGCATCCAAGGAGCACAACATTGCCCCCTCGACAGCAAATGCCCGCGCCAACTGCCCTCGTCATCATGCCAACCCCGCCGAGGGCGCACAATCCCGCACCCTCAACCGTCATCATTGCCCTTCCCTATCACCCAGCCGAGCACGCGATCGTCTGCGGTCGGTCAACTGACGCAAGCTCATTGGCATCCCGAGCGGCGTCACCTTGCCACCGCGCCGTGCAATGCGGTCGACCACGCTGCGCACCAAGCCTTCCCGCCGACTTTCCTCATACAAGTCATTCCGTGTCACGTTAATCAGCGACCATTGCGCATCGCCAAGCAATTTTATGCGCCGCTGATCGTTTTCCCACGCCTCTGCATGATGCCGTCCGTCGTATTCCACAGCGACGCGCCATTGCGGAAATGCAAGGTCGAGATAATAGCGTTGCTTCGCACCACGCTCATCCGTAACATCAACCGGCATGTTGACCGCGGGACACGGCAGGCCGTAACTCTCCAGCAGAAGCCGCACCTGTGTCTCGGGCGGCGAATCCGCCCCTTCACGCATGAGGCGCAGTGCACGGCGGCAGTTGCGCAATCCTCTCGGAGCTGACAGACCTTTATACTCAAGGTCCCGCTCAAATTCGCGCATCCTTCGATCGAAATCATCAAGAGACAGCCATCGCATATCGGCATCGCGGCGCATCATCGCATCACCGAGCAACACGAGTTCCGTCAGTCCCACATACGACGCGAACATCAGCCACGTGTCAAGCGGAGCAACACACGTGATGCCGCAACTGGTAATGGTTTCCACCGGATGGCTCCACTGTACGCACCGCAATCCCCGCATTCGTCGGCGCGACGCACGTGAATCGGCAAGGATGACAAGGTCCTCGGCTGGAGTTGGCTCCGCGGCCTCATCTCTCCAGCCATTCGAGGGCGAACATTGCGTAGACGCTGATGACGGGAATGGCGCACGGCGGCGCAACCGCAACTGTTCTTCGACTTCACGCGGCACCTCGATGCATAGCAATTCCAGCGCGGTGTCAAGGCCGAAAACCAGCTGCCGTGATGTGCGGCTTTGCGCTTCACGGCAGCGCGCCAAGGTCTCTGCGCGTTTGCGCAGCAATGCGACTTTGGTCGATTCGAAATGGATTCTTTCTGATTGCTCAAGCAATCGTGATTTCTTCGTGCTCATGCAGGCACCGTACCAAAATACGCCGGCGCGCAGGGGGCATTTTGACAAATGTTGATAACTGGCATCTGCTTCAGCAATCGAGATTGCCAATTAGGGCTTAAATACGGGGGTATCAATACCTGAGGGAGTTATCCACAGGGACGATTTCCACAATGTCTCGCCGCCTTCCCCAGACAGCAAATGCTTCAATAATCAGTGCCGATGGTGCAGCATTACACACCCTCAACCGCAAGTCAGCAGCTCTCAGCCACGCACAGCCGTCATAACTAACACCCAGGGAGCACAATCCCGCACCCTCGGCAACGGATGTGCACGCTTGGGGTTAACCCAACCCACCTATCCCCCACCGAGGGAGCATGATCCCGCACCCTTGGCAGCAGATGCGCACGCCAGCCACCACCTCAACCCGCCTAACCCACGCCCAGGGAACACACTCCTGCACCCTCGGCAGCAGATGCGGTCGCAAACTGACATCATCACCGCGCCATCCTTCACCCAAGGAGCATAATCCCACACCCTCGGCAACGGATGCGCACACCAGAGCCACCGCCTCCGCCCTCCTAACCCACGCCCAGGGAACGCACTCCTGCACCCTCGGCGCAGATACACACGTCGACTGATCTCATCGCAACCCCAACCCGCGCCCAGGGAGCACCACACTGCACCCTCGGCAGCAGATGCGGTCGCAAACCGCCACCATCACCGCACCATCCTTCACCCAAGGAGCATAATCCCACACCCTCGGCAACGGATGCGCACACCAGCCACCGCCTCCGCCCTCCTAACCCACGCCCAGGGAACGCACTCCTGCACCCTCGGCGCAGATACACACGTCGACTGATCTCATCGCAACCCCAACCCGCGCCGAGGGCGCACGACACTGCCCCCTCGGATGCAGATGCGGTCGCAAACTGACATCATCACCGCGCCATCCTTCACCCAAGGCACACAATCCTGCACCCTCGGCAACGGATGCGCACGCTTGGGGCTAACCCGACGCACCTATCCCACGCCGAGGGAGCATAATCCCGCACCCTCGGCAACGGATGCGCACGCCAGCCGCAACCCCAACCGGCCTTCCCAGGCCAAAGGAGCACCACACTGCACCCTCGGCGGCAGAAACCCCCGCCGGTTGCAGCTCCAGCTGTCCCACCCCACGCCCAGGGAGCACAACATTGCACCCTCGGATGCAGATGCGGTCGCAAACTGCCATCATCACCGCGCCATCCTTCACCCAAGGAGCACAATCCCGCACACTCGGCGGCAGACACCCACACCAGCTGCAACCTCAACCGGCCTTTCCCATGCCCAAGGAGCACAATCCTGCACCCTCGGCAGCGGAAACCCCGCCGGCTGCAGCCCCAACCCAAGCTATCTAGCACCCAGGGAGCACAACAATGCACCCTCGGCGGCAGAAGCCAGCGGTGACACAGCCTGCGCCTCGCGTCAGCCCCGCACTGCCCCACCTGCCAGCGCATGCAAAGGCCCCGCGACTGCAAGAGCAGACGCGGGGCTTTGAGCTAACGGTTTTATGAACCGTGGGGGTTGCCGACTAACAATCGGTGGGGAATGAACCGGACGGACCGTCTAAAGCGGGCGGTTAGCGAACCGCGCGGATCACCACCGATAGCAAACCGCCTAAACCGTGCGGATCACTCGTGGAAACCGGTGTAGTTCGGGGCTTCCTTGGTCATGACGATGTCATGCGGGTGGGATTCGCGCAGACCGGCGTCGGTGATGCGCACGAAGCGACCCTTCTGCTTGAGCTCGGGGATCGTGCGGGAACCGGTGTAGAACATCGTCTGGTGCAGACCACCGACGAGTTCATACAGCACGTAGTTGAGGGAGCCGCGGTACGGCACTTCGCCTTCGACGCCTTCCGGCACGACCTTGTCGTTGCTGGTGACATCGGCCTGGAAGTAGCGGTCCTTGGAGTAGGACTTCTTGCCGCGCGGCGCCATGGCACCCATGGAGCCCATGCCACGGTAGACCTTGTACTGCTTGCCGTGCAGCAGCACCTTCTCGCCCGGAGCTTCCTCGGTGCCTGCGAGCAGGCCGCCGAGCATCACGGAGTCAGCGCCAGCCACGATTGCCTTGGCAATGTCGCCGGAGTAGTGAATGCCGCCATCGGCGATGAGCGGGATGCCCGCCGGGTTGCACGCCTGGGCTGCGTCATACACGGCGGTCAGCTGCGGCACGCCCACGCCAGCCACGATACGCGTGGTGCAGATGGAGCCGGGGCCGACGCCCACCTTGACAGCGTCAACGCCAGCGTCGATGAGGGCCTGTGCGCCTTCGCGGGTTGCGACGTTGCCGCCGATGATGTCCACGCCGCGGAATGCGGGATCAGCCTTCAGGCGCTTGATCATGTCGATCATGAGCTTGGCATGGCCGTGAGCGGTGTCGACGACGAGCACATCCACGCCAGCGTCCACCAGAGCGGTGCAACGCTGCCAAGCATCGCCGAAGAAACCGACGGCGGCTGCGACGCGCAGACGTCCCTGCTCATCCTTCGTGGCGTCCGGGTACTGCTCGGTCTTCACGAAGTCCTTGACGGTGATGAGGCCGGCGAGCTTGCCTTCGTCATCGACGAGCGGCAGCTTCTCGACCTTGTGCTGGGCGAGGAGCTTGTGGGCGTCCTCCTTGGAGATGTTCGCCGGGCCGGTCACGAGGTTGTCCTTGGTCATGATGTCCTTGACCTTGAGCGTGTCGTAATCAGCGGGGTCGACGAAGCGCATATCGCGGTTGGTGATGATGCCGACGAGATGGTTCTCGTTGTCGACGACTGGCAGGCCGGAGACATGGTAGGCGCCGCACAGCTTGTCGAGTTCCGTGAGGGAGGCTTCGGGCTGCACGGTGAGCGGATCGGTGATCATGCCGGATTCACTGCGCTTGACGATGTCGACCTGGTTGGCCTGGTCTTCGATGGAAAGATTGCGGTGCAACACACCGATGCCGCCGTTGCGGGCCATGGCGATGGCCATCTGGGCTTCGGTCACGGTGTCCATTGCGGCAGAAATCACCGGGGACTTCATCGTGATGTTGCGGGTGAGATGGGTGGATGTATCAACTTCAGAGGGAATGACATCGGACTCGTTCGGGAGCAGCAGGACGTCATCATAAGCCAATCCCAGCTTCTGGAATGGCGCGGGAAGTGGATTGTAGTTGTTGTCAGCTGTGTTATCGAAAGCCATAAAAATACTTTATGGGTCACGCACGACTTCGACACGTCGAATCCTCAGACACGCCGCAACGTTTCGCCGTGGGATGAAATGAAATCCGACCTGCGCCTTCTTCACCGTCGAACGCGTGAGAATCAGCCTTTGAACGCATCCACATTCACCATTGAATGCGGGCGAATCTCACACTTGCGCAGGTCCGGATGTGCGCGCAGAATCGCCAGGATTGAAGTCATCAAGCACGGGAATACGCGCGGAATGAAGCGCCAGCACGTTCACGTTGTCCCCCACCACTACGCCGGCGGCAAGGGCCACGCCGAAAACCCACCTGTCAAGTACACCCGCGGGCATGAACGCAATCACAGCCCACACACCCACCATAACAAGCACGATTTTCACACCCCACCATGCGACCATGCGCCTGGAAAGGTCAGCGCCCCGCGCGCCTCGCGACGCGGATCGCGCAGCAATCAACGGTGTCGCCTCGCACACGAACAGCGCCAACACACCTGCGATCGCAAGAGAGATAAGAGCCGCCGCCTGAGCGTGGAACGTCAGAGTGAGCACCACTGCGGCGATTGCGAATCCGCCGACAATCACCGCTGACGACCATGCGGCCGCCCGGCGCAGGGCACGGGCGAGAGGGGAATTGCCGCGCATACCGCAGTCGCGGTCACCATTGCGTTCGCCACCGCTGCGTTCGCCACCGCTGCGGTCGCGACCGCCACGCCGGCCACCGTTGCGTTCGCCGCCGCGGCTGCTGCTGTCACAACCACCGGCACCGGCACCGGCACCGGCACCGGCACCGCCATCATCACGCATGCGATCAATCATGATGATGCCCCGGCTTATTGAGCTGCCGATTCACACGCACGCGCTGCACCAACCATGGGCGCATCGTGAGCACGATGAGCACCGCCGCCGCGCACAAGCACAGCCCCACCACCTTCTGCCAGGTGTAGAACATCGTGAGCAGCGAGCCAAACGCAAACAGCGCCGCCCACGCCCACAGGATGAGCACGGCACCCTGCACGGAATGCCCGATGCGCAGCATGCGATGATGCAGATGCTGACGATCCGGGTGCATCGGTGACTGGCCGCGCGCCAAGCGTCGCACAACGGCGAGAATCATGTCGAGCAGCGGCAGGAACAGCACAAACAGCGGCAGAAGCACCGGCATGATGGCAGGCACATACTGGCTCGTGTGAAGAGTGGCGGGGTCGAGATGGCCGGTCATGATGACGGATGCGCAGGTGACGAGATATCCCAGCAACATGGATCCGGAATCCCCCATGAACAATTTCGCCGGATGCCAGTTGTGCAACAGGAATCCCACGCACACGCCCACGAGCGCCACGTCGATGAGCGTGGCAATGGACGCGTAGCTGGGGGAATGCCGCGCAATCATGTAGGAATATGCCCCGAACGCGATGCCACCAATGCCCGCGATGCCCGCCGCAAGGCCATCGAGGCCGTCGACGAAATTCACCGCATTGATGGACACGACGAGCACGAGTGCCGTAAACGCTGCCGACAAGCTGGATGACGCTGTGACAAGAGACCCGAACGGCAGCGACACAATGCGAATGCCGCCCCACGAAACAAATACGGAAACGCCAAGCTGCCCGGCGAGTTTGAGCATCCAATCAAGATCAAAAATGTCATCAAGCACGCCAAGCGCCACGATGAGCACCGCGCCGATTGTGACGATCCACGCCTCGTCGTTGCCGATGAACGCATTGGAAATGAATGGCAGCCGTGAGGCGAACACAATCGCCGCCACGAAGCCCGCGAGCATGCCGACTCCACCCATGCGAGGCGTGGGGATGGTGTGCACGTCGCGGGCGCGCACCTTGCCGACGGCACCGAATTGAATCGCCAAGTGCCGCACAAGCGGCGTGAGAAGCCACGTGAAGGCACAGGCGATGACAGCAATGAACAAGTAGATTCTCATGCGGTCGCCTTACTGAGATCCTTGCTGTGCGCTTCTCCATCAGCGTTGCGCGCAGCGATAGCGGCATGCAACGCCGCTCGGATCGCTGATTCTTTAATCACGCCTTCGCGCACCATGCGAATGCCATCGGCACCAGTCGGATCCGCCGTCACGATGGTGCTCGCCACCGGTCCTGGCGTTGGCCCGCCGTCAAGGTACAAGTCAACGGAATCGCCCAACTGCTGTTTCGCCTGCTCGACGGTAGCGCATGATTCGCCGCCTGAGATGTTGGCGCTGGATGCTGCGAGCGGCCCCACGGCTGCGATGATGCGCCGCGTCACATCGGAATCAGGCACACGCACGGCCTGCGTGCGGTCGTCGACGCGCACCGTGGCAAGCGGGCATTGCTCGCCCGCGAGGCAAATCGGCGAGAATGGGCCGGGCAAGAATCGCGCAGCAAGGACATCCAAAGGCGCAGGCAGGCTCAGGCCTAAAGATGCCAACCTGTCTGGGGAATCCAACAGCACCTGCAGGGACTTGGTACGCGGACGGCGCTTGACCGTAAAAAGACGGTCGATTGCCGCATTGTTGGTCGGATTGCACGCAATGCCGTAAATCGTGTCCGTGGGAATGACCACGAGACCGCCTGCTGCAATGATGCGTTCTGCCTGCGCCAGCGACTCGTCGCTCACCGGCAGGACCGGTGCCGCATGCCGCGTGTGCGATGTGCAAAGTTGTTCCATACTCGATTCCATCGCATCCCATGCTATTGCCTGCCGTGCATTTTCACACCGCGGGAACACGCAACAGGCGGCGAATCGGCTAGTCGGCATGCGCGATGGAATCGACGATCCTGCCGTCACGCAGAACCACCGTGCGGTCGGTACGGGCGGCGAGCTCGAGGCTGTGCGTGACCATGACGACGGTGGTGCCCGTCTCGGCGATCTGCCTGAGAAGGCCGACCACGATGTCCGCGTTCTTCGAATCGAGTGCACCCGTCGGCTCGTCGGCGAACACAATGCCTGGCGAGCACGCGAGAGTGCGCGCGATGGCGATGCGCTGACGTTCGCCACCCGACATATCGGATGGATATGCGCCAGCGAGATACCCCACGCCGAGACGACCCATCGCATCCTCCGCCAGCCGCCGCGCCTGGCCTGCACGATGTCCGCACAGGCGCAGCGACAACTCGATATTCGCCCGCCCGGTCAGCGAATCGATGAGGTTGTAGTCCTGGAAGATGAAACCCGCGGTATCACGCCTGACCACAGACACATCTTGGCGCGACATGCGAGTGATGTCGGTTCCGCCAAGCCGTACCGCTCCTCCGTCCACGCTTTCCAGTCCCGACAGGCAGTACAGCAGTGTGGATTTCCCGGAACCGGACGGCCCTACGATGGAGACGAATTCACCAACATCTGCGGAAAAATCCACGCCGTGGAGCACCTCGTTCCATTCCTTGCGCCTGCCGAGGCGGAATCGCTTAATCACGCCTTGCGCTTGTACTGGCCGCCAGTCTTCGGCCGATTCAGGTGCATCGCTTGCGGTTGCGTCGGTTTTTGTGTTGTTGTGAGAAATCATGGCTGGTCCTTGAGTCTGTTAGACATGTGTGATGAGTGAAGATATGGATGGAGGCGCGGGAATCGTGGTATCACGAACGGGATCTCCGCGTCACCACTCGTTATCTGTCCGTTGCACGAACGATAGTGAGCGGATCGCGCTGTGTTTGTAAGGCGAGTATTGAAACGAGCAGGATTGCGAGAAGTGCAAATCCCGCTGCGATGATGCAGAACGCACTGGAGTTGATGCCCGCATAGCCGGCGCCCGGAACTGGTCCTGCGCCCAACGCCGCACCGATGGCCAGCGCATTGACTTCGAGAATCGCAACGGTCAGGATGGCCGCGACGAGGGAATAAACGAAGGCTTCCACAAAGCCGGACGCGATGATGGCACGCCGCGGAACGCCGGCGACCATGAGCAGTGCAGTATCGGTTTTACGTTGAGCGCCTGTGATGACGATGATGCAAAACGCCGCGACCGCGGCGAGGATGATCGGTGACATGAATTCGAAGACGATTTGCCCGGCGGGAGTCACCTGCAACTCGGATTCGGGAACGCCCCGGGCACGTGAGACGTTCCTGATCTGCCGTACAAGCCCCATGATGGCGCCGACGGTACCCGCCGCCACGCAGATAGGCGTCACCATGGCGGTCGACATGCGGATGCGACGCCTGGCAGAGCCGCACGCCAAGAAGGAGCCCAGTCCTCCCGATTGCGGGATGAGACGGGACACGACTGCGACGGCAAGAGGCACAACAGCGGATTCGCACAATGCGAGTGCAAGAAGCCAACCCAAGGCGCAGCCCCAATAGGCCGCCATCAGGCCGTCCAAGGTGTCGGAGGAAATGGTGGATGGCTGCTTCGAAATCGCTACATATCCGGTGATGATTCCTACCGCCACGGCGATACCCAAAAGAAGACGCACAGGGTGGTGGCGCGTTCTCGACAGGCCCGTGTCGCGCACGACCGTGGCGATATCGATGTGGGAGATGGACCTCATGCTGGCCGCTCCGGCAAGCGCCGTCACCGCTATGCCGGCAGCGATACCGATCGGAAGCGCGATGGCGGAAATCGATTCGTGCATTTCATCGATCGAGGGAAACGATACGCGAAGGGCCCACGACGAGTAAGCCGGCCACAGAAACCAGGCGACCAGGCCACCGAGAATGCTGAAGATGACGGCATCGATGACAAGAGAGCACCAGTACAAACCCTGACTCTGCCTGACACTGGCACCCGCCAGCTGCCACCGCGCGATGCGCGGCGAATCCACGGCGATTGACGTGGAAACAACGGCGGGGACGATGGCCAGCACCCCGAACGCAATGAAAGCCAGTTGCATACCGCCTAGGGAGATGTATTCCTCACCAATGTCGCGCAATCCAAAGTCAAGGTCATCGGCATAGGGGGCGCCGGCGGCGATGAAGCCGATCGACAGGCACAGCAGACACACCGCCACCGCCAGGAATACGCCCAATGCGATCCATTGGCGACGACATGCATGCATCTCTTCCGCGATGAAACGAATCATCGAACCGTCACCTCCTGATATCCGCAGCATCATGGCGCCGAATATCTTCCTCATGTTACATTACGGAAAAGTAGGTTGCATAAGAACACGGAAACTCTAGGTGCCTCAAGGATGGCCGGAGGCCTTTGCGCAACGGCGCATCGGTTCCGTCGACGTTAGCGTTGGTTACGGACTCTGCATGGGCACGAGGCGAGAGATGATGCAAGACAACAAAAGCAACTCGGACAACACACCCTCAACGACGTTGGATGACCTGACCCAGTATCTTTTCAGCTTCAGGTACTCCGGCGATGATGACGACACGACGATCGAGAAATATGAATCCGCGGCCGATGGCGTTCTCGAAGGATATCTATGCCGCGCCCGCCCGATTCCACCGTGCACATCCCATCACCCCATCGCCCCGGCAACTCGTCGCCTATCACTCCTCGTCACCCCAGTAATACGAGAAGAAGCAGTCCTTCTGCTTCTCATAGCGAGGGTTATCCGCCCCGACGTCAACGTAACCGTCACCCCATTCCACCGCACACGACCCGCCGTCGTAAGGCACGTACACCACGAACCGACGGCTCCAGAGCACATCGCCCCCAGGACCGACACGCTCCAGCGTGAACCGCGTTGGCGTCCCGGACATGATCGTGGCGCTGGCCAGCATGTCCGCCCTCAGGCTGTACGTCCCGTCGGGCGACTGGGACCTGCACCACGTGCGGTTGCCGATGTACGGCACTGTGGTTACCCCGTAATAGAGAAGAAACACCAGCAGGAACCCAAGGAACGCGTTCAGCGCCGTCGACATGCCATGGAGCGCGTGCGCGCCGCCGGTCGGCCTTCCCCTTTCCACAAGCCACAAGACGAAATAGAACGCCAGCATAACGATGCACAGTGGAATGGCAAGGCACGCAATCACCAGTGCGACGAATATGATCAGATGAAAGACCTCCACGGGTTCCATGACACCCTCCCGTTCAGTCGGTGACGGGGACGAGGAAGGCCTCATCCGACGGGCAGCCTGGGAAGGAGACGCGCACATACCTGCCGCCAGGCTTCCCGCCGAGACGTCGTACACGGTCGTAGGAGTCGGCCAAGGCCGGGTCGCCCGTCGCGCACTCCGGAACGACGAAAGTCCGTCCGCCATCGGCATCATCCCAGTTCGCCCACAGGAGCAGACATGTGCCTGCAACGCCGGGACACGTCGTCCTGATGGCGTCCCAGCCGGAATTGCCAGCGGGTTGGTCATAGAAGCCCAACTGAATCTGGAAGCACAAGGCCGCCACCAGCAGCTGGAGCAGAATCGCCGCAACGAACTTCACCACTACGCGTCGCCCGATTCCATCCGCCGTCGGATCGCCACCACTCGCCCGGACGGCGCTCGCAGCCGGAAATCTCAATCGTTTCATCTCCAACCTCACCCCATGAGAAAATCAGTAAAAATACGGGCAGCGTTCCAGCGCGCGAACGCAAGCCGCCGCAGCAACGCGCACCGAAGGGCAACAGGAGATGTCATGAGAACTCCACATCATCCCAATACACATGGAAGAACGTCACGGCCCCAGCATCATCAAAGGAGTCGGGATTCTTCGCCCGAGAACCGATGGCGACATGATCGGGCTGCCAAGTGACGACGCACTCGTAGTGGATGGTGTCGGTGTCCTCCATCACGGCTTGGAAACTAGCCTTCTCCGTTCGCCCACCATCAACGGCGTGGGTCATGGTGACCGTCACCGGCACACCGTCCCATGTGGCCGGCAGGGATGTCATCTTATCGACCGTGACCGCGTAGGCACCGTCAGGCGACTCGGACCGGCACCATGTGCGGCCGGCAAGCGGAGGAAGCCAGATGACGGCGGCGAGAACCAGAAGGACAAGAAGGTCAATCAGCATCGCATTCATGACCCAGGACAGGCTGCGCGTCTGCGACTGCGCGCCGGACACGACACCCGTCCGGCGATGACGGGCGATGTTGACACTCATGACAATCACAATGACGACGAGCACGGGCAACGCAACAAACAGAGCCACTAACAGTAACAGGATGACGACCATCAGCACAGCGGCGAGCTCAGTAAGAATCATGGAGGGCGTCATGTCTGGTTCCTTTTCGGATAAATCTCAGAATCGAGACGATTCATGCCAACCCCGCCTCCAAACCGACCAAGGTCTCGCGATGATTCATGTCAGTCCACCTCATCCTTGCCATGAGACGTGAAATCCTCAGGATAAATGCGAAACGTCGCTCGTCCCCTCCCGCAATCCGGGTAGGTGACAATGAGCGCATCCTCGCCGTTCGTTGTAAAGGCCGGAAAATCCGTGGCGCATGTGGGAAGGATGAAGGTCTGCGTGCCCACTCCATTGTCAGCGGACTTATCAGGTGAGAAATAGGTGACGGTCATGCATGTTTTCCATGCCCAGCAGTGCGGCCTCTCCTCAAGCCAGGCTTCACCGCCATCCCACGAATCCGGAAGAAGCTCGCTGCGCAGGTTCACCGTCAGTGGGATCCTGAAACACCAAACCACCAGCGGAAACAGGACAAGAATGGCCACGAACTTGGAAATCAGTCGCTTCCGCGACCTCCCGCTGTGCATGGTTCGGCCGGAACCGACCCTCGCATCGCCAAATGGCGTCTGTGCCTCCATATCGTTACGCATGGCGTCCTTCTCTCACATATGGCTCAGAAGGTAGTTGGCGAACGCGTCGGCTGCCGCCTCCGAGTGAACGGATTTTATCTTGGTGAAGCCGAATTTCAGAAAGAGAACATGGGGAATACCGTGATATGTGCTGTTTGTGTACACGCGGATGTCTCGGTTCAATGCATCTTCGCTTCTTCCAGCGATGAAGGTTGCAGAACGACTCTGGCACTCACCGTATTTGCTGTAGTAATCGCTCATGTTATCGGCAAGAGCCCGGTTTGTTCCTTTCAGTTTCTCAGAAATGTTTTTCGCATCAATGTCGGCATAGACATCGCCAGGGCCGAATCCTTTCTGCGGGTCACCACCTATCAAGGCATAAAGGTCGTCATAATAGATTTTGTAGCTGGAGGTACTTGTATATGCAGATTTCATAATCGTCTGCAAGTCGCCAGCCCAACCGCTCAAATCATCAAAGACCGTCTCGCTGGCGGCCAGAACATATGCTTCAAAAAGTACGTACAGCATATTGTTCCCCAAAACGATTCCATCCTCCGCCACGGCTACTTTTGTATTGTAGATGAGTCCCGTGAGAGTCGCTCCGAAATGCGGCAAATCCACAGCTCCGTCAGCCGTATCGGCATGGATTGTGGCCTTTCCCGAGAAATACTCGTATAGCCCCGGATATCTGTTCTGTCGTTTCTCCACATACGCGACGAAATCGGAGTTCACCATTCCACCAGTAAAATCCCACATCAGAAAATCCTTCGGATTGTGCAATCCACCGACATAGGCATCATTGAATTGCCGTAAAAACATGAATACAAGCCAATACTCATAGGGGAGGCTGTACCGGACTAGTGTCACATTCACAGTCCTGGCACTCGTGTAGTCATAGGCGAGTTCCTCGAGCTGTCCGAGTTTGTCGATGAAGTTGTCGTTGAGAGTGAAAGACCTCGGGTGGGGGTCGGTTTCGCAATCCTCGACTGCGGAGGTCACGGGCCCGCCGCAGGCATCATGGTCAAAGTCGCCGTCCGTGTCCGTCTTGGTGGGATCGGATACGTAATCCATGTAGACGGGCAGCGCGGGCAGCGAGTACACGGCGGTCGGCAACCCGCTCCGAGCGAGCCTCTCCGCCCAGGGACGCACATCAACAGTGGCAGACGCAACCACGCCGCCAAGCTCGGCCAGGTCGCCGGCACCGTCCCCGTCGGTGTCCGTTCCGTCCTCGGCAAGGGGCGCCGCGAGGCGCACTACTCTGGGCAGGAAAGTGGCCCCTCCGACGCAGTCGCCCAGAACGACCCACTGACCATCGGCCGTCTTGTCATGCACCCCGTCGGCTATCTGCAGAAGTTGAGCCTGGAAGTCGCCGTTCAAATCCACCCACATGCCACCGGTCGTCTCCCACATCGCCTGATACTCGGCCTTGTGCGATGCCGTCGTGACTACGCTCACATGCCAGCCGGCCGCGGCCAGTTTGTCAGCGGCATCCTGCATGTCGGCCAAGCCATGCGAATTGTTGGTTTTCGCACCCGCGTCGGTAACAAGGACGACGAACTTCTCCGCGCCGCTACGGGAGTCCATGTCCAGCACCTCGCCGAGGGCATCCAGCGGGGTTTCGGGGTCATCGCCTCCCCCGTCCACGGCAAGCCCATCGATGGCTTGCTTGAACAGGCTGAGATCCGTATACCATGCCGACCCGTTGTTCCGCACAACCTGCGTGCTGTCGGATCCGTCCGCGGTCGTGTCTCTGAAGCTGACGAGGGCGAGGCTGGCGGAAACATCCGTGCCGTCGATCCTGTCGACGAACTCTTCCACGTTGGTTTTCACGTTGCTTATCGCGCCATACATACTGCTGGTCGTGTCGATGGCGAACACGATGTCCGCCTGCCCCTTCACATCCCACGTGGCGATTGAGGTGTCCGACAGGGACGGCGCCCGCAACGGCGCGACCGTCGCTGCCGCGGAGACGGAGGCATCCTCACTGTCATCGACACCGCTCGTGTTATCCCCGATGGGCTCCAGACCGATGCTGCTGGCCCAAGCGATGAAGTCAAACACGAAGTAGTAGCCGCCTTCCGCCACTGGCACGGACAGGCTGCGCGCCTTCCCATCCCACGCAGCGTCCAACGCCTCGGCCTGCCCGCCCGTGGAGTGCATGACAAGAAGGCCGTTCGACGTGGTGCCGTCGGGAAGCGCATACTCGTTGAGTGTGTAATCGCCAGAAAGTGTGAACGTGAGGGTACCCGAAGAGAACGAACCATCGACGTGGATGACCCGGCCGACGTAGCCACGCGCATCGCCCAGCATCCACCCGTCGTACCCATCCACCGACACGCCGGCCACATCCCGCGCCGCGCCAGTCACCGTAAGCGAAGGCACAGCCAGATTCTTCCCGTCGAGCAGGTCGGAGCCTATGCCGCCCACGCCGGACAGATCATTGATATCCACCTTGTCCAGCGTCCGCGACATGTTGGTCGATGCGTCCGGCACGCCGTCGCCATCCGAATCCCCCACATGAGGGTCCAATCCCAGCACCGTCTCCGCGCCGTCATTCAGACCGTCCTTGTCCGAGTCCGCGTTCAATGGGTCGGTGCCCAACCCCAGTTCAGAACCGTCATCCACGCCATCCTTGTCCGTGTCCGATTCCAGCGGGTCAGTACCCAGACCCTGCTCCCGCAGGTTCGTCAAGCTGTCCGAATCCGGGTCCGCGCCCCCGTCCGCAACGCCGTCACCGTCCGAATCCATGTTCAGCGGGTCGGTGCCCGCCTTCCCCTGCTCGAACCCATCCGGCAGACCATCACCATCCGAATCCCGGTTGCTCCGGTCCGTGCCCAGCACAAGCTCCATGCAATCGGCAAGCCCGTCCGCGTCCGAATCGGTCTCGCCGTCCACCCACGCGCCGTCCCTGTACCACATCACGCCGCTGGCTTCCAAACCCGGCTCCATGCGCCCTGGAATCTGACTACTCCCGTCTGTAAACACAATCCGAGCCTGCGAATACTTCTCAATCCGATAAATCCACCAGCCGTCCGACAACTCCTCCATCGCAACGCCAGGCCATGCCGGCCCCGTATCGGAAGCATCCTTGTAGTAATACACGCGCGGATCGCCCCACCCGTCTGGTTTGTGGAACATCACCGTGATTCCCTCAGGGCGCGCGTCGCTCCACTCACCACCCCTGTACCACATCTCACCGGACACGGGGAACCCGTCCTCCATGCGCGCCGGAACCTGCGCATCTGCTCCGTTGCTAAACAGGACCTTCAAGCCGTCGCCCATACCGAACACCGTCCTGCTCCACCAGCCGTCCCCATCCGCAAACATCCTGGCGCCAGGCCATGCCGGTCCGGTAGCCCCCGTGGAGTCATACCAATACAAATTCACGTTGCCCCACGAGCCGTAATCGAAATAGTGCACCGTTACACCTTCGGGCTGATGGTCATACACCCGCCCGCCCACAACCCACACGCTGCCGGCATCACCGCCCGTTAAGCTCAGTCCCGGCTCGCCCTGGCCCGGAGACTGACTCGCACCGTCATCACTGAAAATGCCTTTCACTGAATCGAGACCCGTCACCTCATATCTGTACCAGCCGCCGCCGGCATCCTCCATCGCCACCCCAGGCCACGACACCGGCTGAGCGTCATCCGTGTAGTAATAGAAAAACGGGCTCGCCCAGCCCGCAGAATCATAAAACCACACATCCAATGAAGAATCCGAGGAGGAACTCGCGCCACTCGAGCCGCCTGTTTCCTCAGCCAATGCCGGAGCGACCCCACAGGCCAACGCCATCACAAAAGCCACCGCGCTCGCAAGCACACGCAGGAACGCGTCCCGCGCACCGCCACGGCGCACACCATCACGCACCGAACGCCATCCGGCAACTATCCTACGCATCCCCAGCCTCCCTTGACTCGGCTCTCTAATCCGACGCAACCCGGTCACGGGACACCAGCGGCCCGCACAACCAGAATTGAAAAGAGCATAACAAGCAAGCGCCCAGGACACACCCACACACAACATCATCACAACCCCGCATACAGCCCCGCCACAGACGGCCACGCCACTGCCGTCAGCGAGCGCGTCACTTGCAACGCCCGCTGACGAAAAGTCCAATAGCCATCAAATGCCGATACCCGCTGCGACACGCAGAACACCGGCATACAATGAAAACGAAAAAGGAGAACAAACATGGGACTTAACATCACCCTCGGCTTTCAATCGCATTATTACTATCGGCTCTGCTCGCCCGAAGGCTGAGCCGGCGGCGCGTCACCCCCACCATTCTCTTTCCATATGCGTTTCAGCGATCAATAAAGCATTAATAAAGCAACGATAGGTCGGGCATCATGGCAAAACGAGCTGTCCAAGCATGGTGGCTCCTGTTCTGCGCGCTGTGCGTGGTGTTCGCGGGCTTCTGCGTTGACTCCAACGAACAGATTTACCCCTGGGGCACACAGGTCGCCAGCTACGCGGACTTCTCGCAAACCACCCTCAGAAAAGAAGATGTCGCCGCTCATCTCGCTTCCGCGGCCCAGAATACGCCATCCGGATACTTCCTCCTGACGAAGACGGACCCCGGCGATGCCGCGAACGGCCTCTCCATCACATGGTTCGGCAATGAGCCCGAAGAGGCCGAGAACACCGCGTTTCAATCCAACCAACCCGAGTGGTTTCACAATGGCCGCCATGCGACTGTCAGGTCCTGGCAGGATCTGGGGCTCAGCAATCTTTCCGGATCGTATTCTTTCGCCGACGAACAGACAGCTGCCGCTTTCGCACAGGCCACGGGTGAACTCAACGCAACAGTGCAGCCGCGTGGACGTCGCTCACCCATCGCCGGTGTGACGGAAGCAGTCGCGAACAATGTTGGCGTGCTGTTCCTCGCAGCTTCCCTTGTTTCCCTCACCTTCGTGGTGGTGTGGACGTGGGCAGGCTCGCGCCGCAACCTCAATTCCGTGCGAATCGTGAACGGCGATTCCCCCACAGTCCTTGTGCGCGCCTCATTCGTGTCGATGATTCGAATGGCAGCGATTCCCGCGGCCATCTCAACGATTGCATCGTTCATCATCGTTTCGGCATCGCACAGCTGGCACGCCTGGGCGGAATTCGCGACCACAAGCGTTGCGATCATCGCGGCGCTCATCATCATCGCCGCCGTGCTCACCCTGCTCTTTTCCCTCGCGTTCATACCAAAAGTCCGAGAAATCGCATCGCGGAAGGATCTATCCACGCGCATCCGTCGAGGCGACGGAGCCTTCTCATGGCTGTGTGTCTTCCTGGCGCTGCTGTCCATCCCCCTGTCCGCCTCGGCCTATGCGGAATCCGGCGACATCCTCAAGGACGCAGAGGTATGGCTCAACGCCCAGGACGCGGTCACCTTCGACATCCAGCCTTCTTACAACGACGGCACCCATGACAAGGCGTTCGCGAAATTCTTCGAGCGGGCACAGGATGACAACATCATGGCGCTGTCGTACTCGGTCGGGTCAATGATGGTCTCATCCGAAGGCGCGCCACCGACAGACGAACAAATCATCCAGCAATTGCAACCATTCGAAGATGTCATCATTACCAATTCGACGTTCCTCGATCTTCTGAAGGTCAACACAGCATCCATGTCACCCATAGATGCCGACTCCCTCCCCAAGGGAATTCAAGATTCCCTGAACGACTATGACGGACTGTGGTTCATGCACCCTGACGGCGACGCCACGCCCTACAAGCTTTACACATGGCAAGGCTCGCAGGCTTTCCCCGCGCTGCTGCATTCGCCGAATCCCGGAGACATCAAAACTGTGCACCATCCGTTGCTGCTGGTGTTCGACGACGCCGCGCATGGCCTGAGCACAGTTAACTTCCTGGAAGCTGCGCTGACATCAGGCAACATAGTGTTCACCGACCTGCCATCGGCCGAGAAAATCATCGATGAAGAAGGCCTTGATGGCGTGTTCTACTCGGCGAGCACGGTAAGCGACGCCGCAATCGACGCCGCGAAAAGAAAACGCAACGAGATGACGGTCGACATAGCCTCCGCGATATGCGCGTTATGCACGGCCTTGTATTGCATCGGCGAATCTGCCCGCATCTGGTCATGGCAGCATATGCGAGAGATTTTCTTGCGCCACACGTCCGGTGTTGCCTATCCGCGCATTTGCGCAAGGCATTTCATACCGCGAATCATCATTCAACTGGTAATCACCCTTGCCGTGATGACATTGTGCACCAAGGTTTTTGCGCAAACACAAGGCATCGATGCGATGATCGCAGTTTCCTGCGCCCTGATGGCCATCGAAACGTGCGCATGCATGCTGTATGCCAAGGCCGCTTTCCGCGACGTAATCATGCGGCGCAGCGATTGACGGTATTGACGGTATTGACGGCAGGACGCCGAAAACAGAAATCCTCTTGAGGCAATCCCATTGGAATCCCTTCGCAGAGATCCTCGTGGGATTGATACATCAGCCACATCACAGCGCAAAAGAGCGGAGAGCAACCCATGACGATCGAATTGAACAACGTTGGATTCACCATTGGAAAAAGACCATTGTTCGAAGCCATCACACAATCAGTTCCCGACGGCGCCATCTGGGCGCTCCAAGGGAGTTCCGGCAGCGGCAAGACGACCCTTCTCAACATCATGGGGCTGCTTCTGAAACCCACCGAAGGCGAAGTGACGATCGACGGGAGACCCACACGCAGCTGGAACGACCGTCAGCGCAGGCACTTCTGGCACGACCACGCGGCTTTCATCTATCAGGATTACGGCATCATTCCCAGCGAAACGGTCGCATACAACATCACGCTGATGTCTCGCTTCGCCGACTGCCGGAGGATTCGGCCCCAGGCATCTTCGCAACTGCATCACATCGCCCAGCAGGTCGGGCTGGACGGAATGCTGAACGAACGGGCGGGAGTGCTTTCCGGCGGCGAGAAACAACGCGTGGGGATAGCCCGTGCGCTGTGGAAAAACGCCTCCTACATTTTCGCCGACGAGCCGACCGCTTCACTGGATGCATCGAACCGAGACCTCGTGACGGAACTGCTGCTCCAGCGCGCGCAATCCGGCTCCACCGTGATCGCGGCATCGCACGACGCCGACTTCATCCACCATTGCGACGGCATCATCGACGTGGAGCATTACACCGCGGACGATCAGCGTTTCGCAGAGCTAAGGCAAGCCGCAAAACAAGCCGATGACTTCTTCTCGTCGCCCTATCACTCCTCGTCACCCCAGTAATACGAGAAGAAGCAGTCCTTCTGCTTCTCATAGCGAGGGTTATCCGCCCCGACGTCAACGTAACCGTCACCCCATTCCACCGCACACGACCCGCCGTCGTAAGGCACGTACACCACGAACCGACGGCTCCAGAGCACATCGCCCCCAGGACCGACACGCTCCAGCGTGAACCGCGTTGGCGTCCCGGACATGATCGTGGCGCTGGCCAGCATGTCCGCCCTCAGGCTGTACGTCCCGTCGGGCGACTGGGACCTGCACCACGTGCGGTTGCCGATGTACGGCACTGTGGTTACCCCGTAATAGAGAAGAAACACCAGCAGGAACCCAAGGAACGCGTTCAGCGCCGTCGACATGCCATGGAGCGCGTGCGCGCCGCCGGTCGGCCTTCCCCTTTCCACAAGCCACAAGACGAAATAGAACGCCAGCATAACGATGCACAGTGGAATGGCAAGGCACGCAATCACCAGTGCGACGAATATGATCAGATGAAAGACCTCCACGGGTTCCATGACACCCTCCCGTTCAGTCGGTGACGGGGACGAGGAAGGCCTCATCCGACGGGCAGCCTGGGAAGGAGACGCGCACATACCTGCCGCCAGGCTTCCCGCCGAGACGTCGTACACGGTCGTAGGAGTCGGCCAAGGCCGGGTCGCCCGTCGCGCACTCCGGGACGACGAAAGTCCGTCCGCCATCGGCATCATCCCAGTTCGCCCACAGGAGCAGACATGTGCCTGCAACGCCGGGACACGTCGTCCTGATGGCGTCCCAGCCGGAATTGCCAGCGGGTTGGTCATAGAAGCCCAACTGAATCTGGAAGCACAAGGCCGCCACCAGCAGCTGGAGCAGAATCGCCGCAACGAACTTCACCACTACGCGTCGCCCGATTCCATCCGCCGTCGGATCGCCGCAGCCTTCCCGGACTGCACCCGCAGCCGAAAATCTCAATCGTTTCATTTCTAACTCCCTAACCTCATCCCACAAAAATCGACAAAGACATGGACACCGCACAAACGCATCAATGCAAGCCGCCGCGGCATCGCGCATCGAAGGGCAACAGCAGATGTCATGCCTGGCGCCAGACGCAGGGACACGCCCCGCGCACCTCCGCGGTGCACGCCGCCGCGCGCCGAACGCCTTGTGGAAACAATCCCGCGCATTACCGAACCCCTCCGGCTCTCCGATTCCGATGCAACCCGGCCACCGCCCGGGCTCCATCACCCCACGGCAACCGAAATTGGAAAAAGCGTAACAGGACGAACGCCCGGACCACCCCACGCGCACGGCACCATCACAATCCCCACGCAACCGACACACCCAGCGCCCCCGCGCAACCCGCTCACAGGACGCAGACCCGTACCGGCAGGACACGACACGGCCCAGCACTTACCCCGCGCACGGCCCCCGGCCGGACACGCGGCAGACTAACCGCTAATCGTCCATTGGCGAAGAACGTCTTCAAGGAAGGCAAAGAAGTCCCCATAGCGCACGGCATCGTCGAAAGTGCCACCCTCACGGTTATAGACCACCGTCGCCTCACCCGTCAGACTCACAAGCACGAGGTCGGTATCCGGCATCATTCCGACGACAAGCCAGCCGCCCTCGGGCGTATAGGGATCATCGAGCTCCAGCAGCGGCGGATGGACGACGCCATACAGCTCGATGCCCTCCGGAGAGAACAGACGCCCGCCGTCGCTGATCTCCAGCCAGCTCCTGAACGACGCGGGAAGCACGACGCCATTGCCGCACTCGAATTCGGAAATCTCCGCATCGGTCGCACCAGGACGCAACCGCGTCCCATCCACCTGCGCCAGATTCGCGGCGATTTGCCGCATCAGTTTTCTCCTCCTGTCGGTGAAGTCTTCCTCTGCAACCATGTCTGTGTTCCTTACGATGCAACGGATCAGGTCAGGATTACGTAACGCTTCCAACGGTACATGAGCGATGCCGTTCCAGACGCCATTGCATGTACCGTACCACGATTCACAGCGGCGCGCAGGCGAAACGACTCTGCGAAGCGAGCACGGATCGCTCCCGCAATGCCAATCACCTGGCTTCGCCATGGTTTCGCCATGATGCCCAATGCCGAGGGTGCGGCATCGTGCACCCTCGACCGCAGATAGACCACCCCGGCCGCCCTTACGGCACCACAACCGGCGTCGAGGGAGCATTATCCTGCACCCTCGACCGCAGATACCCCGCCACCAGGCCTCTCCGGAAAGCTAACGCGCCGCCGCAGCATTCCCGCGGCAACCCGCCTTACTCTCCGTCGCGGCAGGCGACGAGGAAGCGGTCGCGACCGGTCAGGTCCGGCTCGGTGCGCGTCTGCACGAAACCCATGCGCAACGCGGCGTCGCGCAACGCCGCGCCTTGCGTGATGTCATGCTCCATCACCACCAGCCCGCTGGGACGCAGCAGAGCGGCAATGCGGCGCAGCAGCAGCACGGGGATGCGCAGCCCGTCATCCGAACCGCCGAACAGCGCCACATGCGGGTCCCAATCAATGACCTCGGGCTGTTCGGGCGGCGTGGCGAGCGGAATATACGGCGGATTCGTGACGACCGCGTCGATGGTGCCGTCGAGCTGCGCAAGCGTCGCGGCGTCCGTGGCGTCCGCCTGCACGAGATGGTATCGGTCCGCCGCGTCAGGCATGCCGTCAAGAATGCGGCGCGCGTTGCGGCGCGTCCAGACGATGGCGTCATCGTCTTTCTCGACTGCCCAGACCTGGCTCGTCGGCAGTTCGGTGACGATCGACAGCCCGATGGCGCCGGTTCCGGCGCATAGGTCCACGACGCGGGCGCCCGTGTCCGCGATGCGGGCGGAACGCAGCCATTCGAGCGCGAGATCCACGGCTGTTTCCGTCTCGGGCCGCGGCACGAATACGCCGGGGCCGACAGCGAGACTCAGATAGCGGAACGGCGCGGCGCCGACGATATACTGCAGCGGTTCGCGAGCGCAGCGGCGCCGAGCGGCGTCGCGCAGGCGTGCCATGGCTTCGGACGGATCGTAGCCTCTTCGCGAGCTGTTTTCGCACTCCTCCGCGTCACAGTTCGCGTCACCATCCGCGTCACCGTCCGCATCGTCGTTCGCATGGACGATGCGCGCGAGAAGTTCCTCCACCGTGTCACCCATGAGCATGGCGCGGCGCACGTCGCCGGTCTCGCATCCGCATGCCCATGCGAGCAGGATCACGGCTTCGAAATCGCCATGGTCCACGCCGGCCGACCCCAAGGCGGCGCCCACGGCCGCCACGGCGGAGCGCACGCTGGAAAGCCGCCCGTCCGGGAGCGTGCCGTTCCCCGACCGCCCCGTCGCATAATCCATCGCGGAATCCGTCGCGGGGCTCGGCACGCCGGTCCCGGCGCCGCCGCAAGGAAGACCCCTGGTGGCCGGTGAATCAGCCATCAGTCATTTCCGCCAGCGGCACGCGCCAAACGGTCAGCTTCATCCGCCTGGATGTCGGAATCAATCACCGCTTGCAGATCGCCGTTGAGCACTTGGTCAAGGTTGTAGGCCTTGTAACCGGTGCGATGATCCACGATGCGGTTCTCAGGGAAGTTGTAGGTGCGGATTCGTTCGGAACGGTCAAGAGAGCGCACCTGCGAATGGCGCAAATCCGCGGCTTCCGCAGCCTCCTGCTCGTGCTTGATGGCGAGCAAACGGCTCTTGAGCACGCGCATGGCGGCCTCGCGGTTCTGAATCTGGCTACGTTCGTCCTGCATCGTCACCATCATGCCCGTAGGCAGATAAGTCAGGCGCACTGCGGAATACGTGGTGTTGACACCCTGGCCGCCGGCGCCGGAGCTCATGTACGTGTCGACGCGGATGTCCTTGGGGTCGATCTCGATCTCATCGGTGTCGTCATCGGCTTCAGGGAACACGTACACGCCTGCCGCCGAAGTCTGGATGCGCCCCTGCGATTCGGTGACGGGAATGCGCTGCACGCGGTGCACGCCGCCTTCGTATTTGAGCGACGCCCATACGCCGTCCTGCGGGCTGGGGTTGCCCTTGGCGCGGAATGCGACCTCACAATCCTTGATTCCGCCAAGCTCCGTGGTGTTTTGGTCCATGATCTCGACCTTCCACCCACGCTTTTCGGCATAACGGGTATACATGCGCAGCAGGTCGCCGGCGAACAGCGCCGCTTCCTCGCCGCCTGTGCCGGCCTTGATCTCCATAATCGTGTCGCGCGCGTCATCGGGATCGCGCGGGATGAGCGCCGTGCGCAGAGTCTCCTCATCCGCGGCGAGCTGACCTTCGAGACGCTTTGCCTCGTCAGCAAAAGCCGCGTCCTCGCCAGCAAGCTCCTGGGCCGCTTCCAAATCGTCCGCCGTGCGCTGCCAAGCCCGGTAGGCCTCGACGATGGTGCCGAGTTCCGCATGGCGACGCCCGAGCTTGCGCATGGCAGCGGGGTCCGCCGCCACCTGCGGCTGACTCATCTGCTTCTCAATGTCCTGGTATTCTTCCAACGCGGATTGCGCCGCTGGAAACTTCTCGTCGCTCATACTTCGCCTTCCTTGCTCAAGCATACAAAAAACGCCAGTCCCGCACCGCTGCGCTGCAGCACAACGATGCCGGGGCTGGCGTCAACGCATACACTACTTGTTGCGCTTGCCGTAGCGAGCCTCGAAGCGGGCCACGCGGCCGCCGGTGTCGAGGATCTTCTGCTTGCCCGTGTAGAACGGGTGGCACTTGGCGCAGATATCAGCGGTGATGTGACCGGACTTGACGGTCGAACGCGTCACGAAGTGGTTGCCGCAAGAGCACACGACCTCGGTCGGCACATATTCAGGATGGATACCCTGCTTCATAATTGTTCTCCTAGGATATTGAGAAGCCCGGGTCGCCCGCCCCGATGGCAGACGTGAACCGGAACCATATGGAGTATATACGCATGAGCCGACCGAGGCAATGCAATTATGCCTTGGGCTCACCATACAGCGGAGAGCGGAACCGGGCGAACGCCGCCACCCCTGCCGCCACCGACCAGCAGGCAAGCCATCCGGCGGAAGACCACACCTTGCCCCACCGTCCGGAAGCCGCAAGCGACCCACCATCGCCGGGAGTGTTGAGAGCCGCCATCATCAGATGCCCCGGCATCGCCGCATTGATTCGAGACACCCACTGAGGCGCGCCCGGCACCACAATGCCGACGATGACAAGCACCAGGGGAATGACTGCGAATAGCAGGAACAGCACTGCGACCACGCTCGCCCCGCGCCCCAGCAGCAACGCAAGGCAATGCGCGAACACAAGCACAATCCACGCCACCACGATGTTCGCGCAGACAGTGGCGGCCACTCCTGCAACACTCCCGTGACGCGTTGCGCTATCCGCGAGCGCCACGAGCGAGCTTGCCACGGATGCGCAAAAAATCATCGCCGTGGCGATCGCGGACCATGCGAGAAGGCGTGACGCAAACAAGGCTCCCCGCGCCGGCACGATTGTCTGTGCCGTGCCGATGGTGCCATCCTGCACCTCCCGTGTCACAAAACTGCACGCTGCGAGGGCGAGCACGCAGATGATGGCCGAGTTCATGGAGCTGACAACGGTGGAGACGCCGATTCCCAGGGATGCTTGCAATTCCCGGTCGTGCCCCATCGCCATGGTCACAGCGGTCATGATGATTCCGACGATGCATGCGCCCGTCATCCAGCCGCGAATGCCACCCCGTCTCCTCATCATTTTGCGCAGTTCGGCACGTGTGATTGCAACGGTACGCACCCACCGGCCTGTTGATTTCATTCCTGTTGGTTGTGCTGCGGTTGGTTTCATTCCTGTGGATTTCGTCTCGTTTGTTTGCATTCCCTGTTTCTCCGTCTTTCCGTTATGCCGCTTGCGCATTCGCAGGCATGCTCTGGGAGGCGCGCATCTGCACACTCGCGCCGGAATGGATCTGCTGGAGGAATGCATCCTCCAGGGACGTTTCTTCGCATGCGATGGAATGCACCGGCACGCTGCCATTGCCCACACAGGAGGCGACACGGTGAATGTCGGCGTCTGCAACCCGCACGCCGTGAGGCGTGGCTTGTGCCGAGAATCCTCCGGATTGCAGCAATGCAAGCATTCCCGGTATGTCGTTCGTGGTCACAATCACGCCGCGGGTTTGCGCTGCGGACGTGCGAACCTGCTGCAATGTTCCGCTGCGCACAACGCGGCCTTGAGAAAGCATGACGATATCATCAGCGACCATCTCCAACTCGCTGAGGATGTGTGACGACAGCAGCACACTCCGTCCGGATTGTGCTGCTGTGTGAAGGTAATCCCTCACCCATCTGACGCCTTCGATGTCCAGACCGTTGACAGGCTCGTCCAGCACCAGGTTGCGTGGCTGCCCCACCAATGCGGATGCAAGGCCCAGGCGTTGACGCATGCCCAGGGAATAGGAACCGACTTTGTTGTCGGCCGCCGCGGTCAGCCCCACAAGGGCGAGCAAGTCGCGGACTTCCTGTTTGCGCTGCGCCACGGTGCGCTTGCCATCCGCACTGCGTTCGCCGCATTCCTTCAGATCGGATACATACAGCAGGTATCCTTCGCCGGTCATCCGCGGCGGAATCCATTCCGGTCCGAACGTCACGCCCAGCGCCTCGCCAGGGCACGCACACCGGGCATAAGGCACCCCGTCGACCAAGCATGCGCCTGAATCCGCAGGAAGCAACCCCAGCAGTATCTTGAACGCGGTGGATTTGCCCGCACCATTGGGGCCTACAAGTCCCGTCACCTTGCCATTGGGCGCCGTAAAACTTATGCCGTCGAGCACCACATGGTCGCCGAAACTCTTCTTCACTTCAGAGAACTCGATCATGAGCGGTCTCCGTATTTCCCTGCCATCGCCAACACACACGCTATGAGACGAAACAATGCTGCCAATGCAGTAATCCTTTTTTAGTAGTTCTAGATGATTCCCGGCTCTTTCCAACAATCATCCGGCTTGCTTTCAGCGACCGTAGCCTTTCCAACGATCACCAAGTCATGCGCATGACTTGGAAAAGATAACACACCTATCGGCTACCGGACAACGTGATTGCCCACATTACAGACAAATGCAGTTCAGCCTGTAATCAGCATCGATTCCAGGCTGAACTGCACTGCACGGCACGGCATACACAAGTGATATCAGGTGTAGGCGCATCAACACATCGGAGCGTTGAGAAAATCCCTCATTGCAACGAACGCCCTGGCAAGCATCGCGCCAAGGCCTTTCTTTTCTTCGCCGCTCGCGAGCGCCAAGCCGCCGGAAATGCGGGGCATCGCTGCCTCACCTACCGCTGGCATATCGTCGCCGCCCACCAGCAGCATGCCATGACGCGCAACGCCAGCACGGACCATGTAATCTGCACAGCCATTCACCGCGCCAGCCGTGTGGGACGCAGCGGTCTGAACGGCGCCTCCCCAACGGCGGGACAACGCCACCGCATCGTTGCGAGGAGTCCACATGTCGGGTCCGATTGCATACGTCATCGCCAGCCGCCTTTCTTCCATCAGCCCCGCGAATCCAGCGGGCTGATCCGTTGTTGGTCTCCGATTCTTCAGTTAATCCCCCGGCGGTTTTCTCAACGTAAACGGCGTCGCCCGATTCCGTCACATGTCTGAAACATGGATTGAAATTGGAAGTCCCGGGGCTGCGATTCCACCGATTCGTTGAATCGGCACTCGCAGCCTCGGGACACGTGTTCTCAGACATATGCGGATTCCCGATCGTTGCGCGGACTGTCGCCCGAATAATCTCACGGACCGTCGCGCAGGAATCCTTATCTTTTTGGCTTCTTGACTCTGTGACTTTCGCTTCACATGCTCTCGAATTGCAACGAAATCACATCATCATGAATCCGCCTATCAGATTCGGATGAGACCAGCGTCACTCCGTCACGTCATGCGCCATGCGGGCGAACGCCTCGATGTAGGCATCGCAGGCCGCCTTGTCGTGAGCGACCGACAGTGTCCATTCCTCCTCGCGGCCCGGGGTCATGAACACACCGTTGTTCATCGCATACAGCCAGCACAACTGGTTGACGTCGGTGCGCTGCCCCTGCTTGAACGTGACGTAGTCCACAATCTTGTGCGGCGAGAACGTGACGCAGCCCTTGGCACCGAAACCGATGGAATAGCCCGGGAAGTCATATTTCTTCACGACCTCGGTGCAGCCTTCCATCAGGTAGGAGTTGAGCTCATCGAAATGCTTGTATGCCTCGGGGGTGAGCACTTTCTCAAGGTTGGCGCGAGCTGCCGCCACGCACAGCGGGTTGCCGGAATACGTGCCCACTTGGTAGACCTCGCCGGACTCGACGACGCTCATCACTTCGTCGGTGCCACCAATGGCGCCCATCGGCAGGCCGCCCGAAAGCGCCTTGGCCATCGTCACCATGTCGGGAGTCACGCCAAACAGCTTCGTCGCGCCACCGGGGCCGATGGTGAGGCCGGTTTTGACCTCGTCGAAGATGAGCACGATGCCGTGGCGCTTCGTGATTTCGCGCACCTTCTCAAGGTAGCCTGGCTCAGGCGGCACGATGGACATGTTCATCAGGCAGGCTTCCATGATGAGGCAGGCGGGCGCCTCGTCATCGGTTTCCATCTCGCGGATTCGGGCTTCGAGCGCGTCGGCATCATTGAACGGAACCGGCACGGTCAGCGGCACGAGGGACTTGGGGATGCCCGCGCCATACGGGATTTTCTTCAAGTGGTTCTTGTCGCCGATGTTTTCATAATCGCCCACGATGGAAACCATCACAGCGTCGTGATGACCGTGGTAGGAGCCGAAGATCTTCATGATGTGGTCGCGATGCGTGTAAGCACGGGCGATGCGGATCGCGTCCATCGTGGCTTCGGAACCGGAGTTCGTGAAACGCCACTTGGGAAGGCCGAAACGCTGGGTGAGCTCATCAGCGACCACGAAGTCGTCTTCATCGGGCAGTGCGAAATGCGTGCCCTTGGGGAAGCGCTCTGCAATCGCCTCGCCGATGATCGGATTGCCATGGCCTTGCACCATTGCGCCAAAACCGTTGTGGAAATCGTAATACTCGTTACCATCCACGTCCCACAGCTTGGCGCCCTGGCCGTGGTCAACGTAAATCGGCCACGGATCGCGCAGCTGGTAGCTGGATGCCACACCGTTACACAAGTGTTCGCGCGCCTTGCCGTACATCTCGCGCGACTTGCCAAGCCTTGCGTCGAGCTTGGCTCCTTCGCGAGCGGTGAGTTCCTTGACCTTGACCGGATCGATTACCCTTGGCATGATATGCACCTTCCCTTGATTTCGTTTTCGTTGTTGATAGTAGATAATCATCATCGTATTTCGTAGCTATTAACAGATTTAACCATCTGTTTCGAATTGCCCGACGATATTTTCAGTGGAATCAATAAAGATGGCAGATACAGGGGTATTGATGCGGGGCCTCGACCAGTCCGCCCCACAACCCACACCACAACCCACACCAGCCACACACAAAGTGCCAGCAGCCACTCGCACAAAACCGGCAAAACCACCACCCGCACCGCAATGCGACAGCCACCACTCACACATAGCCGGCTAGCGGACACTCCAAAACACAACAGCCCCGGAAGACAGCCACCCCATACCCTGCAACCAACCAGACACACCACCACCCCCACTATGTGCAAGCCACCACTCACACATAACCGGCCAATAACGGGAGCCTCAACCAGTCCGCCCCACAACCCACCCCAGCCGCACGCAATGTGCAAGCCACCACTCACACATAACCGGCAAAACCGCCACCGGATCGAAATGTGCAAGCAGCCACCCACACATAACCGGCAAAACCGCCACCGGATCGAAATGTGCAAGCAGCCACCCACACATAACCGGCCAATAGCGGGAGCCTCAACCAGTCCGCCCCACAACCCACCCCAGCCGCACACAATGTGCAATCAGCCACTCACACATAACCAGGCAACCAACACTCCCAAACCAAAACAACCGCAGAAAACAGCCACTCACACAACCCCACAACCAGCCAGACACCCCGCCAACCCCGCAATGTGCCAGCCGCCACTCGCACATAGCCGGCCGATAGCGGGAGCCTCAACCAGTCCGCCCCACAACCCACCCCAGCCGCACGCAATGCGCAAGCCACCACTCACACATAACCTGGTAGCGGACACTCCCAAACCACAACAACCGCAGAAAACAGCCATTCCCACGACCCACCAACCGACCAGACACCCCGCCAACCCCGCAATGTGCCAGCCGCCACTCACACATAGTCGGCCGATAGCGGGAGCCTCGACCAATCCGCCCCACAACCCACCCCAGCCGCACAAAATGTGCCAGCCACCGCTCGCACATAACCAGACAGCGGGTACTCCCAAACCACAACAACCGCAGAAAACAGCCACTCCCACAACATCACCACCAGACCGCCATCCCACCAACCCCGCAATGTGCCAGCCACCACTCACACATAACCGGGTAGCGGACACTCCCAAACCACAACAACCGCAGAAAACAGCCACTCACACACCCCACCAACCAGCCAGACACCCCACCAACCCCGCAATGTGCAAGCCACCACTCACACATAACCGGCCGATAGCGGGAACCTCAACCAGTCCGCCCCACAACACACCCCAACCGCACGCAATGTGCAAGCAGCCACTCACACATAGTCGGCCAAGATTGGGATTTCGGGCGGCTCGCCGCTCACCGCCACCACTCACCCAGCACCCCGCCGCACCCCGCTGCGACTAGCTGCGGAAGTCCTCGAACATCTGCGTGTAGTTGTCGTTGAGTTTGTTGGAGCAGTGCTTCTCCATGATGGCGTGAGAGAGCTCCTCGTCGCTGGGCACAACCACATTCACGGACCGCATGTCATCGGGCAACAGATCGTCGCCACCGATGAGCACGCTGCCAGCGCCAGCGTTCTGCTCCACGGCCGTCTTGTTGGCGGGATCGAGCATCCAGTTGAGGAATGTCTTTGCCTGGTCGATGTTTTGCGCACCGCTGGCGATCGCCGCATTGTCAACGAACATGTTCGCCCCATCTGTGGGGAACACAAACCTCAGGTCAGGGTTCGCAGAGATCGCCTGATAAGCGTCGTAACTCCACGCCATTCCCACTTTCTGCTCGCCCGAAGCCAGGCGGTCCGCCACGCCTTCGGAACTCAGCACGCCCACGCTGGGTTTGAAGCTTTCGAGCAAATCGGAGGCATTCTGGTAATCCCGGGGATCCGTAGGGCACTGATCGCTGCCAGTGGCACGCAGTGCGGCGTTCACCGTCTCAATCTGGTCATTGAGCACCTGCAGCTTGCCCCAGCTTGCCTTGGGATGGAAGAAATCCGCCCAAGACGTGGGCGCATCCGCGGCGGGAATGGATGCTGAGTCGTAGACGATGCCCGTGTAGCTGACGATGTAGGGGATGGAATACAGGTTCTGCGGATCGTAGTACGGTTTGCGGAATTCCTCTTTTATGTTGTTGTAGTTGGGCAGGCTGGTTGCGTCGAATTGCATGAGCAGACCCTCTTGTGCAAGCTGCTCGACCATGTAATCCGACGGCATCACGATGTCGTAGCCCGCCCCGCCCGTCGATTGCAGCTTGGCCTCCAGAGCCTCGTTGCTGTCGAACGTATCGACGGTGACGGTGATGCCTGTGCTTTGCTCAAAGGCATCGATCACATCATCGGGCATGTAGCCCGCCCACGTGTAGATGTGCAGCTCGCCGCTTGTCGCCTCGACATAGGGGCCGAGTCCGGCGGTGGTGTTGCCGGCGGCGGCGACATCGCTCACACCGCCCGAGCACGCTGAGCATGACAGGGCGAGCGCGACAACACTTGCCGCTGCTGCGAGGGGACGAAGCAGTGAAGCGAATGCCGACCGAAGCGAATGCCGCGGCGCGTTCTTCACCGGCGGCGTCGCTGTTGCCGATGCGGTTGCCGTTGCCGACGCCGACGCTGATACCGATGATTGAAGCGATTTCATAGTATCCGAAGCGATTGAAGTATCCGAAGCGACCAAAGTATTCTGACGCCCCTGCAATCCCTGAAGCCCCTGCAATCCCTGAAACCTCTGAGACTCGTAAGACTCCCGGGATGCGTGTGTGCTGTGCTGTGACATGGTGATATTCCTCCTAGCGAATGCTGCATTGCGAAACGATGGCGTCGGGCGAGGAGCCAAGCAGACCGCGCCGACCGCGCCAAACCTCGCCGTATCGCCCGCCGCCTACCGCTTGCTGCCCTTGCGGCCAGTCAGCACGGATGAGACGACGGTCACGACCACCGCCAACAGGAGCAGCAGCGTGGCGATGACATTGATGCTGGGGTTCACGCCCTTGCGAATCAACGAGAAGATGTAGATGGGCAGCGTGGTGGTGCCTGCTGTCGTGAGGAAGTTCGAAATCATGTAATCGTCCATCGACACAACGAATCCCATGAGCGCGCCCGAAATGATGCCGGGCGTAAGCAACGGCATGGTAATGCGACGCACGGTGGTGAACTGCGATGCGCCCAGATCCTGCGCGGCTTCGAAGCAGCTGCGGTCAAGCGTCTGCAACCGTGCGCGAATCGGCATTTCCACAAACGGAATGCAGAACGTGGTGTGCGCCAAGATCAGTGGCAGATAGCCCGGCGCCATGCCGATCATGCGGATGAATGCCATGGTCGCCACGCCCAGCACGATTTCCGGGATCATCATCGAGGCGTTGATGAGGCCGGAGGCGAGACGCGACCCCAGACGCGACATATGGTCGATGGCGAGCACATAGCCCAGCGCGAGCAGCGTGGAAAGCACGGTTGCCGCGAGCGCCACGACGAGTGATGTGCGCGTGGCGGCGATGATGGCCGGGTCATGGAAGACTTCGCCATACCAACGTACCGAGAATCCTTGCCACAGCAACGCCTGGCGCCCGCCATTGAACGAATAGCCGACGACGATGGCCATGGGGATGTAGAGAAATGCAAGGACCAGAATGGAGATGAATCCTATGAACGGGAAGCGCTTGAGGTCGTTTTTCGCACGGCCTGCGCGGCGTGTGGTGAGCGGTTTGTCGGGCTGCTTGCTTTCAAGCCAGTCCGGAACCACTATTCCGCCGTTGCCGCCTGCCGCCGCCCGCACCACAAGGTCGGCGTATTCCGCATTGACGGAGCTGGGTTGCGATTGTGCGGATTCGGCTGGCGAACCGACAGCTGCCGTGGATGTTGCCGCGGCTGCCTCCGCAAGTTCCGCCGCGGATGCCGCCATGGGTTCGTTGCCTTGCATGCGATTGCTGCGTGTGCGATTGCCTTGTGTGCGATTGTCGTGCGTCATGATGCGATTCCTGCCTTTCGTGCCGAACGGTTGCCGACGGCGCTGGCGATGAGCGCAGCGAGCAGCGTAATGACGAGGATGACGGTGGAGATGGCCGAGCCGAACGGCCAGTTGCGCGCCTCCGAGAATTGCGAGGAGATGAGGTTGCCCACCATGAGCACGCGGCCTCCGCCCAGCAGCACGGGCTGCACGTATGCGCCGAAAGCGGGGATGAGGCACAGCGCAATGCCGCTGGCGATGCCGGGACGCGCGGCGCGAAGGATGATGCGGCGCATCACCACGCCCCGCGTGGCACCCAAGTCATAGGCAGCCTCAACAAGGCGGAAGTCAAATCCTGCCAATGCGGAATACATAGGCAACACAGCGAATGGCAAGAACGTGTAGATAAGACCGATGAGCGACGCCACCGGAGTGTATAGCAGCTCGTGAGCGCCCATGCCCAGCCGTTGCGTGAACTGGTTAATCGGACCATTGTCGTTGAGGATGAGCATCCACGCATACGTACGCACGATGAGGTTGGTCCAGAACGGAATCGTGACGAGCATCACGAGTATGCGCTGGGCTTTGGCGCTGCGCATCGAAATCCACAACGCGATGGGAAACGCCAGCGCCACGCACACGGCTGTGGTCACCAGCGCCATCCACAGGGACGTCCAGAACACTTGCAGATAACGGCCGTCAAAGTAACTGTTGCCGAAGAAATCCTCACGGAACAGCAGTTTCTTGTAGCCGTCAAGGCTGAATTGATATTTCACGCCGCCGCCCACGTCCGGACGGCTCATGAACGAAAATGCCACGATGACGCACACCGGACCGAGGGTGAACATCAGCCCCAGGACGATGGATGGCAGCGCCCAGATGCGGTGGAGCATGCCTGGCTTGACCTTGCGATCCGCCCCAAACATGCGCTTGTACCACGGCGGTTTCTGCGGTTTCTGCGACTTCTGCGATTCCCGTGATTCCTGCGATTCCTGTGGATTCTGCAACTTCTGGGACCTTGACAGCCCGGATGTCGCAGCGGCCGCAGCGGTCATAACGGCAGCGGAATCCGTGCCGCTGGCGGAGTTGATGACATTGTCGGAATTATCACGCCCATCGATTGCCATGGTAGGAGGCTTGCTGTCACTCATCATTCCACCACCCTCACGAGGCCATCGATCACGAGCTGCACGCGGGAGGCGGGTTTGATGAGCTCGGCGTCGAACGGCGGCGCCACACGGGTCATGACCGTCTGCCCGTCCTCCAAAGTGATGTGAACACGCGTGTCAAAACCCATGAACATCGCATCGGTCACCGTGCCGGTCAGTGTGGGGCGGCCGGCGGCCACCGGGGAGCCCTGCGGCACCACGTCGATGCGTTCGGGACGGATGGCGGCCGTAAGGTCCTCGCCCACCGCATGGCTGAGCACGCTGCTGTCGGCGTTGAAACGCTGCCCGGCGATGGAAACCTCGTTGGGGCCGGTTTTCGTAGCCGAGAGGAAGTTGATGTCACCGATGAAATCAGCGACAAATCGATCTACCGGCTTGTCGTAGATTTCTTCGGGAGTGCCGACTTGTTCGGGGCGTCCGTTGTGGAACACGGCGATGCGGTCCCCCATGGACAGCGCTTCTTCCTGGTCGTGGGTGACGAAGATGAACGTGATGCCGGTTTCGCGCTGGATGCGCTTCAATTCGGTCTGCATCTGACGGCGCAGCTTGAAATCCAACGCCGACAGCGATTCGTCAAGCAGCAGCACCTTGGGCTTCTTTGCCAAGGCACGCGCCAACGCCACGCGCTGCTGCTGGCCGCCGGAAAGCTGGCTGGGGCGGCGCGCACCCATGTCAGCCAAGTGCACGAGGTCGAGCATGTCCGCCACCGTCGAACGGATTTCGGACTTGGGCTTCTTTTCCATCTCCAATCCGAACGCCACGTTGTCCGCCACGCTCATATGGGGAAACAGCGCGTAGCTTTGGAACACCGTGTTGACAGGTCTTTCATACGGCGGCAACTGGTCTATGCGCTGGTTGCCGATGTAAATCTCCCCGGCGTCCAGCGTCTCCATGCCGCCGATTGACCGGAGCAATGTCGTCTTGCCGCAACCGGAGGGGCCAAGCATGATGAAGAATTCACCCGAATTGATTGCAAGGCTCACATCGTCTATCGCCTTGACTTGCTTGCCTTCCGCGGAGATGAACGTCTTGCGCGCCCTGTTGATCGTAAGCCCGGATTCACGTCGTTCCACAGCCGGATCGCGTGAAATCACCGCTGATGGCGCTGCGCCTGCGGACGCACCGCTTGCGGCGACGGGAGGTTTCGTTACCGGCGTTGTCTGTGGATTCATCATGATGCCTCGTTTCCTCTTGTCCCCATGCCGCGGCGGCGCAAGGTGATACACAAGGTGCTGCTACGGCATGCTCTTGGTTGCATCGGAATGTCAATCAATCCGTCGACCGATATCGATAGTCGGATGCTGATTGAATATGAAGAATCGAACTTCGCATTCAATTCTTGATTTTTCGATGTTTTCCTTGAAAATCATCAAAGGGCACGGGAATTTCCGCATCGTAAACGGGCATTTGCTTTCGTTATCAAAAGTTTACATAAACAGCACTGCGGATTTCGCGCACGTCTCGCCCGCCATCGCACGAAACCGAAAATTCATATGCGCTTGCTTACGATATTTGCATGAAGAATCTCACAGATGACACGGCACAGGAAAGCGTGACCCCGCCCGTTGCGGAAGCCACCGGCCTCGACGACACCAATAAAAAGATCATTTCGCTGCTGCAGAAGAACGGACGGCGTTCGTATGTGTCGATCGCCAAGGAAATCGGATTGTCCGAAGCGGCAGTGAGACTGCGCGTGCAACGCCTCACCGATGACGGCGTGATACAAATCGTTGCCGTGACGAATCCCATGGAGATGGGCTTCCACCGCCAAGCGATGGTGGGCATCACCGTCAACGGCGACATCGAGCAGGTGGCGCGCGACCTGCGCAAGATCTCGCAAATCGACTACATCATCATCACCGCAGGACGCTTCGACATCCTGGCGGAAGTATTCGCCTCGGACGACGAAGCGCTGCTGCGTCTGGTGAATCGCTCGATTCGACGCATCGACGGCATCGGGCACACGGAGCTGTTCACCTATATGCGCCTGGAAAGCCAGCGTTACGACTGGGGCGTCGCCTAGGTCGGGTGCGGGTTGGCACTGTGCGCGGCGGGGTTGGCCGGTCGGTGCGCGGCGGGCAATACACAGACGATTTGGCCGGCGAGGGTACACGATTATCACCGACCGAATCCCCCATCCACATGCGCCCTCGGCGCCCCACCGTGCGCCGAGGGCGCACAAAATCGTACCCTCGACCCCAGTTAGACCGCCAACCGACCCCTCAAAGCACGCTGACCTCCACCGAAGGCGCAAAATCGTGCACCCTCGACCACGATTACCCTGCCAACCAACCCCTCAAAGCACCCCAACCCGCATCGAGGGCGCATCACCGTGCACCCTCGACCCCAGTTAGACCGCCAACCAACCCCTCAAAGCACGCTGACCTCCGCCGAAGGCGCAAAATCGTGCACCCTCGACCACGATTACCCTGCCAACCAACCCCTCAAAGCACCCCAACCCGCATCGAGGGCGCACCACCGTGCACCCTCGACCCCAGTTATGCCTAAGCCGGGCTGATTCAGAAGTAATCCGGCGTATCAAGGCTGATGAGCTTGAGGTTCACGAACTCATTGATGCCCAGCGAGCCCAATTCACGACCGAAACCGGAATTCTTCACACCGCCGAACGGCAGCTCGGCGGAATCCGCGCCCACTTCGTTCACATACGTCATGCCGGTTTCCAACGCATCGGCGACGCGCTCGCCCTGCGCGGGATCGGTGGTGAACACATAAGAGCCCAGTCCGTAAGGGGTATCGTTGGCGAGCGCAATCGCCTCCGCCTCGTCCTTGACACGGTAGAACTGCGAGACCGGTCCGAAGAACTCCTGGTAGCGAGCCTTGGAGCCTGCGGGAATGTCGGTCAGAATCGTAGGAGCGAAGAACGCCCCGTCGTTCTTGCCATCACCCAACGCGAGCGTGGCACCGTCCGCCACGGCATCGGCCACCTGCGCCGACAGCCTTTCCGCGGCTTTGAGGGAGCACAGCGGCCCCAATTCCACGGCGCTCGACGCCTCGGCAAAACGCTTGAGGAACTCGTCATACAGCGAATCGACGATGATGAAGCGCTTGGGACCATTGCACACCTGTCCGCAATTCTCGTACTTGCCGGCAACGGCCGTCTGCACGAGCGCATCCATGTCGGACGTTCCCAACACAATGAACGGATCGGATCCACCCAATTCGCACACGACTTTCTTGAGCGCGGCGCCCGCCTCCTGGGCGATCGTGACGCCGGCGCGTTCCGATCCGGTGAGCGACACCCCTCGCACCCGTGGGTCAGAAATCAGGGAATGGACTTGGTCGAAGTCAGCATACAGGTTTGTGAACGAGCCTTTGGGGAAGCCCGCTTCGCTAAAGATCGCTTCCATCGCCGCCGAAGACTTGGGGCACAGCGCTGCATGCTTGAGCACAATTGTGTTGCCCAGCATGAGGTTCGGAGCGGCGAAGCGCGCCACCTGATAGTACGGGTAGTTCCATGGCATGACGCCGACGAGCGCACCAATCGGCATCTTGCGCACGACAGCGGACCCCGCGGCGTCGCGGTCAATGGGCTGGTCGGCGAGGAATTCCTCGCCATGCTCGGCGTAATAACGGTAGATGGATGCGCTGAATTCAACCTCCCCCACCGCTTCATCAAGTTTCTTGCCCATCTCGTGGTTGATGATGGTGGCGAGTTCGTCCTTGCGTTCGTCGTAGAGGTCGGCGACGCGCGCGAGCAGCGCGGCGCGGGAGGCCTTGGTGGAGGTGCGACCCCACGTGCGGTAGGCTTCGTCGGCGGCATCAATGGCGGCGGCGACCTGCTCGTCCGTCGCGTTGGGGTATGTTGCTTCGACGGTGCCGGTTGCTGGATTGGTGACGGTGTATGCGCTCATCATGGTCTCCTTGCATAGCGTGCGCAGTGTTTGCGCTGGCGAATCGCTTCTGATTGCGAATTCCTTTGTATTTATCGGTCAGGCTATGCGTGATTCATATCTGTTGTGTTACGTTTTCACGGTAATTCGTAACATTGGATGGCCGAAATGCTGAGGAATGCGGCGGAATGCGGCGGATTCCCGCACGGACCGCCATGCAGACTCGGGGCTGATTCACAGCTTGGAGCCGAAACGCGTGTAACGGCACGCATACCATAGTTCTGCCATGACACCGGGGTCGCCCATCTCCATGTGGAGGGCCTCGCCCACTTTCGCCACGTATTTCGTCATCGTGTGCCGATGAACGCCGAGCAACCGTGCCGCCTCTTCCACACGGCCTCGGCAACTCACCCACGCGCGCACCACATCCACTGCATGCACCACGTCCGCGGCATGAGCCATGTCAACCGCATGAGCCATGTCCACCGCATGCACCGCATCGACGCTTCCAGCTCCGATACCGCCGGTACCAGTGTCACCCATGCCGCCGGTACCGCCAGCCATGCTCGTCTTGCGTGGCCCGGTGGAACGGTCGAATGTGAGATTGACGATGGGAGCAAGCCGCAGATCGGCGAAAGCGCGCATCGCCGCGGGATCCACCATCGCCTCCAAGGACGCCGCACCGCCGGTGTCGCCATAACGCACCGCCTTCGCCCCGGAGGCAAGCGCTTGGGAACCCGCTTGGAACGCCTCATGGCGTGCGCGCGCCAGGTCATGCCATGTGCAGCCGGACGATTCGCCTACCGTGAGTCGCGAATCCTTCGCCAACTGCCCGAGCCACTCGGGAGCGTTACCCTGCGACACGACCACCCACAGCTCGTCGTCGAGCTTGCCATAGACGGCGGGGTTCATCGAACGGGCGATGTGCGAGCCAAAGGGCTCGAACAGACGGGCGGCGTCCTCCACTGCCGCGTCCTCGCCCATGATGCGCAGCACCTCGAGCGGCTCGCGCGGCATGCCGCCCCACAGGTCGTCGGCGTAACGCACCACGGCGTCGCTGCGCCCCTCAAGACAATCCCGGGTCATGGCGGAACGGAAATGCGTGAGCGCGCGGATGCCGCGGGATGATCCGCCTGCCGACAAGGCAAGCAGCGTCGCCGCTTCGGCGCACAGCGTCTGGTCGAGCGCGCCTTTCTCGCCTTTGCAACCCGCCACCAAATAGCCCAATGTGATGCGGTCGGCGGATGCCACGTGAAGCACCGCGATGTCGTATCCGCGGGCTTGGAAGAACTTCGCCTCACCGAGTTTGCTGAAGGTGAGCGCGTCGGACAACCCATTGACATCCACGGGCAAAAAGTGGTGGGAGGATTCCCTGACGCTGCCCGCAGGATTGAGGAACGCCGCCCATCCACCGACGAGTTGCGCGGTTTTCGTGATGATTCCACGCACGGGATCGATCTGGCGGGTGGAGCGGATGAGCTGCTGCTGGTTGTGATACAGGGCGGCGAATTCCTGGCGGCGGCCATCGCTCACACCACGCGCCACGCGCTTGGAGATTGCGATGAATGGCGTTTCCAACGGCACACTGAGCAGCGGCACACCCGTCTGCTGGCATTCGTCAACAAGCCATTGGGGTATCGCCGCATGTGCCACCCCGATGCCGAAACCGATGCCGCGCACCCCGGCATCGGCGAGACGGGAGGCGTATTGGCGCAGCGCTGCGATCGTCTGCGCGTCGAAGGATTGCAGATCGGCAGGTTGTGCGCCGGGAAGATGCCGGGCATCGCGGGATGGCGCCGCACCCTCCCGCTCCTGCGGCAATCCCTGGGGTTCCTGTGGCAATTCCTCCGGCCACTGCAATCCGGTGACGAGCAGCATTTCACCGCCCTCGAGATACGGCGTGGGGTCGATGGATTCCGATGAATGCACCCACACGATCGGCGCGTCGAGTGCGCCCGGGTCACCGCTCACCACCAGCGAAAGCCCCAAGGCGGATTCCGCCAGCAAATCGCTCAGTGTTACGGACATGTATCGGCCTCCTGCCATCGATGTTACGAATGGACGGAACGTCCTCGAACACACCCTATTTTATCCATTCCGTCCATCGATTACCATCACCCGTCCCTCTAATTTCTCAAGTGTCAGGCAATGGAAACACCCAGCGCCAGCCAAAACACAGCAGGCCGCAGCCCGCAAGCGGCAATACCGCAAACCACAAACCACGGCCACAGAACACACCACCAAGGAGGCGAACGATGACACAGGCAATCCCCACACCCCAGGCAGCAATCAACGCCGTCGCCGAGGCCACGCAGCAGACACCACGCAAGATCACCATCGCAATGGCGCAATACAGTCAGCTGCCCATTGGCCGCCCGTTCGGCTGCTTCGCCAACTCGGTGCGTCACATCGCCCATGAGACCGGCGCGGAAGGCCGCACGCCACAGCTCATCGCCTTCCCCGAAATGCACCTGTTCGGCACGCCCGGCATGACGGACGACGAACGACACACAATGGAACGCTCCGCAGCGACCGACCTGCACGACGAGCTCTCAGACAACTTCGCCGCGCTCGCCAAGGAGCTGGGTGTGTGGCTGATTCCCGGCACCGTGTGTGAGAAGAATCCGGGCGGCTACGTGTTCAACACCATGCCCGTTTACGCGCCAGACGGCACACTCGCCGCCGCATACCGCAAGATCTGCCCATGGCGTCCCTATGAGCAATACACCCCCGGCACCAGCCTCACGACGGTGGACCTGCCAGGGTTCGGCCGCCTCGGGCTCACGATCTGCTACGACGCGTGGTTCCCCGAAATCAGCCGCAATCTGGCGTGGATGGGCGCCGACCTCATCATCAACCTCGTGCGCACCACCACCCCGGACCGCGCGCAGGAACTCGTGCTCGCACGAGCCAACGCCATTGCGAACCAGACGTTCGTGCTCAGCCTCAACGCCCCGGAACCGGAAGGCTATGGCAGCTCGCTGCTGGTCAGCCCCGAAGGCGACGTCATCGCGGCGATGGAAGGCGCCACGCCCGGCCTGCTGATTCGCACCATCGACCTTGGCGCCACGCGGCGCACGCAGGAACATGGCACGCTCGGCCTGAACCGCATATGGCATCAGTTCCACCCCGAGGATCTGCCGGTTCCCCTGCCGTTGTATGGCGGGCGCATCGATCCGCAATCCTGGCACCCGCGGCACACCGCCATCACCGCCACCTGATACCGCGCGCCACCTGATACCGCCATACCACAAACAACACCCCTACCCCACACCACACAACACCACACACCACACAACACATCACAGACTTCACACCCATACCGCACACCACACGACGCATAGAGCACACCGTGAAGAGCAATCGAAAGGAGACACCATGACAGCACAACTGATCGGACCGGGAACCATCCCGGAGTCCGCCACGAGTTCCATCATCGACCTCGGCGGTCTCACCCGCGACACCACGCAATCCACCACCGCCGAAAGCGGCACAGGACTCAAGCGCACGATGAACCTGCGTTCCGTCACGCTCATGGGCCTGGCATACATGACGCCCATCATCGCCCTTGGCACGTTCGGCGTCATTGCCAAGGATTCGCACGGCGCCGCTGCCATGAGCTACCTGCTCGCCACAATCGCCATGCTCTTCACCGCCAACAGCTATGGCCGCATGTCGGTGCTCCACCCCGAATCAGGCAGCGCCTACACCTACGTGGGCAAGACAATCAGCCGCAAGCTGGGATTCCTCGTGGGATGGGCTGTGCTGCTCGACTATATGTTCCTGCCCATGGTCGTGTGGCTCATCGGCGCGTCATACCTCAACGCGCTGATCCCGGCGGTGCCGATGTGGGCGTGGATCATCGGTTACATCGCGCTCAATACCGCCATCAACATCGTCGGCATCAACGTGGCCGACAAGATCAACTTCGTGCTCATGGTGTTCCAGGCGATTGTCATCGCCACGTTCGTGGGACTTTCCATTCGCTCCGTCATGGGCGGCACAGGCACCGGCACGCTGCTGAGCCTCTCGCCGTTCACCGGCCAAGGCTCGTCGCTCACCGCGATGGTCGCCGGCGCCGCCGTCGCCGCATACTCGTTCCTGGGATTCGACGCCGTGACCACAATGAGCGAAGAAACCAAGGACCCCAAGCGCACGATGCCACGCGCCATCATGCTCATCGCCGTGATCGGCGGCCTCATCTTCATCGGCGTTGCATACTTCACCCAGCTCGTGCATCCCGGCGGCATGTTCGCGGATTCCTCCTCCGCCGCATATGAAATCGCAATGACAATCGGCGGCAACCTGTTCACATCCATCTTCGTCGCCGGCCTGTGCGTGGGTCAGTTCACCTCTGGCATCGCCACGCAGGCGAGCGCCTCCCGCCTCATGTATGTGATGGGCAGGGACGGTGTGCTCCCGCGCAAGGTGTTCGGCCACCTGAGCAAGCGTTTCAACACCCCCGTGCCGTGCATCCTCATCATCGCCGCCGTCGGCCTCATCGCACTGTGCATGGATGTGTCCACATCCACGTCGTTCGTGAACTTCGGCGCTTTCACATCCTTCACCCTCGTCAATGTCTCGCTCATCGTCGCCTATGCGAAGGCGTCCCGCAAGGACCGCGCGGAGAACTTCCCCCACGGCGCGCTGCGCAACGTGATCTTTCCCTCCTTCGGCGCGATGTTCTGCTTCTATCTGCTCATCCATCTGGACTCCAATGCCCTTGCGCTGGGCTTGGCATGGCTTGCCATCGGCGTCGTCGTGCTGCTGTTCCTCACGAAGGGATTGCGCAAGGATCCGCCGGAATACAGCGCGGATGAAGCATAAGCAGCCGCGATTATCGCACGGCGTTGTCGGCGCCACGCAACGCTGTCGGCGCCACGCAACGATGACGACGCCGCCAGCGATAACCGCACGGCGTGGCCGGTCTTCGCGTATCTTCGCAAAGCCCAACAAACCACCCGCCCATCATCAATCGTCTAGCAATCCGTCATCAATTCCCCATCAATCCTTACCAATCCTTACCAATCCTGACCAATCCCCCGCCAATACAACCGAAAGAAGACCATCATGAAGATGCTCACCACTGGCCCCAACTACATTCACGAATTCCCCACCGTCAAGGAATTCGCCGAGGAATTCGCACTCGGCCCCGATGACCTCGTCGTCACCATCGACTTCGTGCGCAAGCAGTTCCTCGAACCGGTGCTCAACGGAGCATCCGTGCTCACCGTCGACAAGTACGGCTCGCAGGAGCCCACGGATGAGATGATTGACGCGATCCTCAAGGATGCCTCGGCGTTCGACTACAACCGCATCATCGCCATCGGCGGCGGCGCAGTCATGGATATGTCGAAGGTCGTGGCGGTCGCAGGCGGCGACGACATTGACTCGGTGATCGACCATCTGCCCGATTACAAGCGCACCGTCAGCCTTGTGCTCGTGCCCACCACCTGCGGCACCGGCAGCGAAGTGACGGAGATCGCCGCCATCAACCGCACGCGTCTGGGAAGCAAGGCCGGCATCGCCAGCCCCGAGATGTTCGCCGATGACGCCGTGCTCATCCCCGAGCTGCTCTACGGCCTGCCCGACCATGTATTCGCAACCAGCTCGATGGACGCGCTCGTGCATTCCGTCGAATCCACGCTGTCGCCCAACGCCACGCCATACACAAAGCTGTTTGGCTACCAAGCCATGAAGATGATCATCAGCGGATACATGCAGATTGCCGCCGCCGGACCCGCAGGTTCGCCGGAACGCCGCGCCAAGCGCAACGAACTGATGAGCGACTTCCTCATCGCCTCGGACTACGCGGGGCTGAGCTTCGAAACGGGCGGCTGCGCTGCCGTGCACGCCCTCAGCTACCAGCTGGGAGGCAAATACCACGTGCCGCACGGCGAATCGAACTACGCGATGTTCACCGGCGTGCTGCGCAATTACATGGAGATCAAGTCCGATGGCGAGATTGCCACGATGAATCACTTCATCGCGCAGATACTCGGATGCGACGATGCCGTGGTCTACGACGAGTTGGAGAAGCTCATCAACCAGCTGCTGCCCAAGAAGGCGCTGCATGAGTATGGCGTGACGCGCGAGGACCTGCCGGAGTTCACGCACCGCGTGATGACCACGCAGCACCGCCTGATGAAGAACAATTTCGTGCCCCTCGACGAGAAGCGCGTGCTCAAGATCTTCGAAGAGCTGTACTGAGGCGTCGGGGCGCCGATCTCACGGGGTCGCGCCATCGGTCCGCAGGGGCGCAGGGCGGCAAAGCCTCGAACCGCAGGGCTGCAAGCCGCAGGGGCCCGGTCCGCACGATGGCAGAGCGAATCGGCTGCGGTTTCCAATTCGCTCTGCGGTTTCTAATTTGCCCTAGGGTGCTGGCCAGCCCTAGGGCTTTCACCATTACTGCCCCTGATTCGCCGACTCCTGCTGGTTTGACTCGCTTCCCTGATCTGACTGGGTCTGCTGGTCTTGCTGCGTTTGCTCGCTCGGCTGAGGCTGCGGATTGGTATCAGGGGCGGCGCTCACCGTCGCCGAGTCCACCTGCCGCTTCATGTAGGACGTCGCGCTAGTCAGTGTGTTCGTGCTGCCAGTCACCGTCGCATAATCCGCCGAGGAGTTGTTGAGCACCTGCTGCGAAGCGGCGATCTCTTGCTGGAACTGCTGCACGTTCGGATCCGTGGGCCCCAACCGCTGCTGGGCTTCGGAAAGCTGGGCGTTGGCGGCGTCGATTGCAGTCTTGAGGTCGGTTTGCGCCTGCGCCAGCTGCTGCGCTTCCTCCTGCTGCTGTTGCTGCGACGCCTCAGCCGAAGCGGAAGCATCGGCGGAATCCTTCGCGGACTTGGAATCCGTGACTTTCTGCGCGGCGGCGGTCACGGCATCCGCATTCTTTTGCAAAGTATCCGCCGCATCATTGTTAAGGCTGGTGGTCTGCTGAAGCTGCGTGTCCGTGGCGGAGGTATCGCATTGGGTTAGGTCAGGCACCGTCGCCTTGAGCGCAAGCTGCAGATTGGCGACCGTGGAAGCATCCTGCACTTGGTCTGCTGTGATTGCCGACGTCGCGGAAGCTTCCGACACGACGCTGTTCCAACGGTTGCGCGAATCATTGTATCGGTTCACGGATTCCTGGCATGAGGCAAGCGAAGTCGTTGCATTTGCCGATGATGACGCGACCTGCCCCGGATTTGACTTGGATTTGCGGCTCAATGCCACGGCAATCCCCACGATAACAAGCACTACCACGACGATGATGGCAATCACGCGGGCGGTTTTGCCAGTGGACGATGATCCCTCATCGCGATGGGAGGAATGGCTCGACGAATCATCGGAACCCACGATGGCGGTGAATTCATCAGACGGATTGGAGCCTTGGCGATTGGCTGCGACGCTCTGCTGACCATAGCCGGTTGCATCAGCCGAAACGGGCGGCATGGTGCCGAAAGTCTGCGTGCCGTAAGCCGGGGCGCTCTCCATCGATACGGAATCCTCGTCGCCCGCATAGCCCGGGGTGGCCGTGGATGACATGCGGGCGGATTGTGCAGAACGGGGAATGCGCCCGCCATACGCCATGGTCGCAGCATCAGCGGCATCCGCATCGGGAGTGGGAGCAACCGCAGCATAGGGATTCTGCCCATAGGCTATCGTCTGCGTCTGTCCGGCGGTCATTGGCATGGTCGGCGGCACGGAGACGGTGGGCTGCATCACCTGGGTTTCTGCGGCATCCCGCGCCTGCGCCGACCCGATGGGAGCGCCCACCACGCCGGTGGCTCCCATCAGGGCATCTTCGCTCGCCGACCGGGGAAGCACGGACGGACGGCTTGAAAAGTTCATCGATTGCGTCGCCATGCGACGGCCAGCGTAGGGATCGTCCAGCTGCTGCATTGCCATATCCTGCAGCGGCTGTGTTGGCTGGGTTGGCTGCGTTGCCTGGGAGGACTGCAGAGGCTGTGTGGCCTGAGTTGTCTGGGCGGCGGCGAATTGCTGCGTCGGGATGGATTGCTGGGGCAACGGTGGCATCGCCTGCGTAGGCGCTTCCTGCATCGGTTGCGTGGGCTGCGCATTGGACGGAGCGGGCACCTGCTGCGTAGGCATGGGGAAGGAAGACGAGATCGGATCGGGTGTTGGCGCGGCTGGCACCGATGCTGGCGCAGGCATGGACTGTGCAACCGGTGTATGGGGCAGACCCGACACCTGCTGTGTGGTCGCAGGGGCAGGTACGGACGTTGCCGCTATTGGCATCTCTTCCCCCGCCATCGTTTCTGCGAAGGGATTGTAAGCCTGCGTCGCCTGGGTGTCGGCAGAATCATCTCGCTGTTGCGAAGCATCATCACTGTAAGGCATAACGTCCCCCTCTGCGCACACAGCGCAATCGGTTTTCCAGCTTCTTTTGCCATAGTACTCAGCTCCGTCCACGACCGCCCAGCCGTATTGCACACAACCGTCCGGCGACGGTGCGCGCAGCCAGCCGACGACAGTGTTCGCAGCAGTCCGGCGACAGACATGACTTGGGGATGTGTATGATATCTGCGTACGGATGCATCGATGAACGCCACGCATGGGTTTTCCCGCGCACGCGTCGCCAGCCCATCCGCACGGGGCCGTAGCTCAGTCGGTTAGAGCAGCGTCCTTATAAGACGTTGGTCCTGGGTTCAAGTCCCAGCGGCCCTACGATTCTCAAAACCCTGCAGACACAATGCCTGCAGGGTTTTTTCGTTGCGATTGCAACGTTTCTCGGATGCATGACTTATCTGGGCCATTTCTCAACAAAACCCCGAATCTCATTCCCCACGGCCGCACATCGCCTACCCCGCAATGTGCCAGCCACCACTCACACATAACCGCCAATACCTGTACCCAAAGCGCCGCACACCCCGCACCGCCCCACAATGTGCCGGCCGACACTCACACATAGCCAAGCAACGGACACTCCCAAAACACAACAACCGCGGAAAACAGCCACTCCCACAGTTCCACCACCAGACCAGCACCCCACCTACCCCACAATGTGCCAGTCACCACTCACACATAGGCCCGGATCCAAACGCAACTCCCACTTAAGCGCCAGCCGACACTCACACATAGCCACCAGAAACCTGCATCCAAAGCACCATCCACCCCACATCGTCCGCAATGTGCAAGCCGACCCTCACACATAGCCAAGCAACGGACACTCCCAAAACACAACAACCGCAGAAAACAGCCACTCCCACAAACCCGACACCAACCACACACCCCATCCACACCCCAATGTGCCAGCCGACACTCACACATTGCCGTCCGAAACGACGTCTGACACAGCTGCATGACTTCCTGCCATGCCTCTACCTACGGATAAGCCGTCGAACTCGGTGTTAGCGATGGCTTCCGGACACGGCCGTCATGAGTTCAAAACCGACAGGAGTCCGCTAGTCCCCCAGCAGCTCCGCCGTGTCGATCATCAGCGTCACCGGTCCATCGTTGAGCAACGACACCCGCATATGCGCGCCGAAACGCCCTTCCTTGACCGTGAGTCCCTGCGCCCGCAGCGCATCATTGAAAGCGAGCCAGATGCGCTTGGCGTGTTCCGGCTCGCCTGCGTTGATGAAACTTGGCCGGTTCCCCTTGCGGATGTTCCCATACAGGGTGAATTGGGAGATTGACAGGATTGCGCCGTCATGTTGGGCAATCGACTCGTTCATGCGACCATCGGAATCCTCGAACACCCGCAGATTCACGATTTTGCGGGCAAGCCAGTCGATTTCACGCTGGCCGTCGGTATCCGCAACACCGACGAGCAGAACGTAACCAGCGCCAATCGACTGTTTCTCAAATGTCGGATCCACCTGATTGGTCGCCGGGTCCACAACATCGACGCTTGCTTCACTGACACGCTGCAATACGATTCTCATACCGGTACTGTATCGCAGGCCGATTTCGGACCCCACCATCAAAGCCCGATTTCAGGCCGATTGCAGCCCGCGCCACCGCACGCCGTTAGTCGCGCCGAGCAAGCCTGAACGAGGCGACGACCGCGGCCGCCATGCACACGGAGAGCGCAAGCAATATCGCGAAATCGACACGGCTTCCATCCACCGTGCCAGCCGCCGCAGGCTGCACAAGCGTCTGGGCGGAAATCACCGCAGACACGACAGCCGTGCCGAAGGATCCCGCGAACTGCTGCATCATCGAAAACAGCGAATTGAGATCTGATTTGGCGGGCCCGGCGACATGGGTGCTGGCATCCGACATCGTCACGCCGAAACCAGTGTTGAAGCCCACGCGCAGCAGCGCATAGAGCACACCCATGAGCACCAGCGTGAACGAATGCGTGAACGCGAGCATCAGCGCAAGAGCCGCGCAGACAAGCGCCACGCTCAGACCGAGCGGTCCACGCGCGCCATGCCGGTCATAGAAACGTCCCGCCACGGGAGACGCCACCGCGCCCAGCAGCGCGCCGGGAAGCAGCATGAGCCCCGCCTGCATTGCCGTGGCGCCGAGCACGTTCTGCGCGTACAGCGGCAGGATGAACGACATGCCGATGTTGATGAACTGCAATCCCACATAGCTAAAAAGCCTCAGGCGCACGGCGCGAATGCCAAGGATCGAGTAATCGAAGATCCTGCGCGTGCCACGCTTGGCATGCCATACAACCAAGCCGATGAGCACTGCGCACGCCACGACGCCGATCCAAAATCCTGGCGCCGTCCAGCCGCCAACGCCGGCGGCATCGAAAGTGACGAGCACGGAGGTGAAGGTGACAGCAAGCAACGCCACACCCACGGCGTCGAATGCCAAGCCGCTTGGCCGCTGTCTTGCCGCGCCGTCGCGCACGCTCACCAGTCCAGCGATGGCGATGAGCACCAGCAACGGCAGCACGCCGGAAAAGATGGTGCGCCACGACCACATGCTCGTCAGCACGCCACCGTAAGTGGGCCCCAGCGCGGGGGCGAGTGAAATGATGACGCTGGCGAAGCCCGTGTAAAGGCCGATGCGCTGCAGCGGAACGCGCGTGAAAATGAGCTGGTACATGAGCGGCGTGGCTATGCCCGTGGCGCACGCCTGGAACATGCGTCCGGCGAGCAGCACGGGGAAGTTCGGTGCCACCAGGCACATCACAGTGCCGATTACGCTCATGGCGAGCGCGAAGATGAACAGGCTGCGAGCGCCAAAACGCTTGAGCACATACGCCGTGGTGCTCATCACGATGGTGACAAGCAGCAGATAGCCGGTGGTGAGCCACTGCACGGTGGCGAGCGAGACGCCCATCTGCACCATGAGCGTGGGGAATGTGACGTTCATCGAGGTTTCGGTGAGAATGCCAACGAATGACAGCAGGCCTACCGAGACGATAGCGAGTTTGGTGCGCAGCGGCACATGGGATGCGGCAGCGGCGGGCGCTGCGAAGTTCGGTGCGGTGCGGGTGGGTTCCTGCAATGGCGCGACGGATGTGCCGGTCCGTGTCTGCTGTTCCTGTGTCTGTCGTTCCCGTTCCCACTGTTGTGTTTGCTGGGATTGCTGGGGCTGCCGTGAGGTCATGAATACGCTCCTGATGAATCTAGGGGAATCCTGGATAGCAGAATCCCTGGTTCATTGATTAACTGGTTGATTGGTCGATCGATTGATTTCATATCGAATGCTCAGGCCGATCTCACGGGAATTCATGGAAGATTGCGCACAGTCTTCCCGTCCAGCACAGGTAGCATCGCCGACACGTGACTTTACGTCCTAGGTCTGGACTGGAGACCAGACACACGCACCGCAATCGCCATCCTGACGAATGCAATTGCCATGAATACGATTACCGTGCCGCAACCACTGCGCAACCGCTGTGCCGCAACCACCGTGCCAGCGCAGTCCCTGCTACTGTTCGCGGGCGAATCCTTGACGCACAAGATAATCGCGCAACACCACAGCGTTGTTGTACGCCTCGTCTTTGGCGGCGAATACCAGTGTCACACGCGCGCTTCCCGCCCATGCCTGCCGCAGCCGCTCAATGCCTTCGGGATTGGCATCGAGCTCGCCCGCATAGCGCTCGGCAAATTCAGGGAAGCGTTCGGGAATGTGCGCGAACCATGTGCGCAGTTCCTTGGACGGCGCCACATCCTTGACCCACGCATCGATGCACGCCTTCGCCTTGGACGTGCCGCGGGGCCACAGACGGTCGACGAGCACGCGAAAACCGTCGGATTCCTGCGGCTGCGCGTAGGCACGTTTGATGGAGACAACGGGAATCGCGAGACCTTTGCCGTCTTTCACTTTGCTGTCTTTCACTTTGCCGTCACCGTGTTCACTATTGATCTGCGCGCCATTGACCTGCGTGCCATCGACCTGTATGCCATTGCCGCGTTCATCATTGCTAAGCATCATGCGCTCCTGTGAAACTGCGTGTGTTGAACCCATCCATCCAGCATCTTGCTGGCCAGCGTCATGAATCACAATAAGCTGTGCATCCCGATTGAACGGGCTGGCTGACACGCATGGATCGGAATCAATGAAATAACGGCGCCTGCGTTCCTTCGCCTTGCTGATGCCAATGCGGGGACTGCACACGATGCGTTCGCCGTCACGCAGCGGCGCATCCACCACGCGCAGCGGCGGTTGATCCAGGTCATGGCCATACAGGTCCATGCCGATGCCCAGCGCTTGGCACAGTTTTGCCGGACCGTTCGCCAACGCCTTGCCGTCACGCCCACCACGGTTGTGAATCGCCGCCGGCACGCCTTCCACTACCTGTGCGGCGCGCACCAAGGCGCCGGCGCCGAAACCATCAGGACCAGCGGTCACGTTCATGCAATGGTGTATGCCATGGCTCACATAGATGTAGGCGTGACGCGCCGGCCCAAACATCGCGCGGTTGCGTTGACTACGCCCATGGTATGTATGGCTCGCCGGGTCGGTCTGATCGTATGCTTCCGTCTCCACGATGCGCGCGACAATGCGCGTGCCATCGTCGAAATCACGCACGATCAGGCTGCCGAGCAGGCTGATGGCCATGCGGTCGGCCTGCTCAGAGCACTCGCGAAAATAGTCAGCCTGCGAATCCCCCGCCTGCAGGCCATCGGAATGCAAACCGCTAGTCTGCGACCCTCCAGCTTGCAAAACGTCAGTCTGCACACCGTCAGCCTGCAGACTGCCCGCCCGCGAACCGTCAGTCATGGTCAGTGCCTGCCGCGCGAGAAGCCACGGCCACCATTGCCACGGCCACCATAATTGCCACCGCGCTTGCCACCGCCGCGCGAACCGCCGAACGAACGCACACCGCCGCGACCACCGCGGCTGTTGCCGTGACCGTTGCCGCCGTTGCCCTTGCGTCCACCATGCTTGCCGCCGCGCGCCCCGCCACGCTTGCCGAAATCGACATAATCGCTGCGGTCGTGACGGCCGTCATTGTCGCGATCATCTCGATCCCAGCCACGTTCGCGCTGCGAACGCTCATACTCGGCGCGCCCGTATTCGAAATTCGCATCATCATGATGATGCTTGCCCTTGCGCCCACGCTGGGGACCGAAATCCTGGAATCCATCATCGCGGAAACCACCGCGGCGGTCATCACGGCGGTCATCACGGCGATTCCGCTTGCTGTGACGGTCATCGCGACGGTCGTCACGGCGGTCATCCCAGCGGTCGTCACGGTCATGCTTGTGCCCATGGCGCTCCGCCGCACGATTGCCCGCCGCAGCCTTGCCACGCTTGGCAAACGCAACGTCCTCGCCACCATCGGAACGCTTCTTGCCAGAGGACTTTCCGTGCGCCTTCTTGGAGGCCTTACGCGCAGCCTTTTGCGCTTCCTTCTCAGCCTTCGCTTCCTTCTGCGCTTTCTGCGCTTCCTTCTTGGCGGCCTTCTGGGCGTCCAGCACGCCTTGCAGGCTCCAGCCTTCCACCAGCGGCGCATGCTCGCCCACCAGCGCCTCGATCTCGTCGCTGCCGGGAGTGACCTCCACCGGTTCGACCTCGATGCCGGCCTTGCGGAACAGATTCCTTGCGAGCTTGCGCTGGTCAGGCAGCACGAGGGTCACCACGTCGCCGCTGTTGCCGGCGCGCGCGGTGCGGCCGGAACGATGCTGGAACGACTTGGGGTCTTTCGGCGGCTCGGTCTGCACCACGAGTTCCACGCCGTTCACATCGATGCCGCGTGCCGCCACATCGGTGGCGACCAGCACGCGCACAGTGCCGTCAGCGAACGCAGCAAGGTTGCGGTCGCGCTTGTTTTGCGACAGATTGCCTTGCAGGTCGACTGCAGGAATGCCCTGCTGGATGAGCTTCTTGGCCATCTTCTGCGCCTGGAACTTCGTGCGCGTGAAGAAAATGCGCTTGCCCATGCCGCTCGCCAGCTCGCGAATCACCTCATGCTTGTTGCCTTGGGTGACGGCGAACAGGTGGTGCGTCATCGTGTCCACGGGTTCGTCGGAATCCGCGACCGCATGCACCTTGGCATCGGTGAGGAACTGTTCGACCACCTTGTCGACGCCATGGTCAAGCGTCGCCGAAAACAGCATGCGCTGCCCGTGCGGGTCGGTTTGCTCCAGAAGGCGCGTCACGGCAGGCAGGAAGCCCATGTCCGCCATTTCGTCGGCCTCGTCAAGCACGCTGACTTCCACGCCCTCGAGTGTGAGCAATCCCTGGCCCAGCAGGTCTTCGAGACGCCCAGGGCACGCGAGCACAATGTCGGCGCCGCGGCGCAGCTTGTCAACCTGGCGACCCTGCTTGACGCCGCCGTAAATCGTGACGGTTTTCATGCCATAGGCGTGTGCAAGAGGCTGGATGACCTCGTCGATCTGATTGACGAGCTCACGGGTGGGGGCGAGCACCATGCCACGCGGATGCGGCAGGCGCAGGTCCGCCGCCTTCCCGGCCTTCTTCAAACGCTTGAAATCACGCATCGCTGCGGCGCCGCTTCCCTGCCCAAGCCGCGTAACAAGCGGGATGGCGAAGGCCAGCGTCTTGCCCGAACCCGTGCGGCCGCGGCCGAGGATGTCGCGCCCGGACAGCGAATCAGGCAGCGTGTCCGCTTGGATGGGGAATGCGGTGACCTTGCCATCCTTGGCGAGCACGTCCACGATGGGCTGCGGCACACCGAGCTGCTCGAATGTAAGGTCGGCGCGGTCAGCGTCGTGGCTTATCTCATCCGCCGAGAATTCCGCAGCCTGCGGTTCTATTTCCAGCGCGTCGCGATCGTTCTTCTTGTGGGACTTGCCATGGGACTTGTGGGATGGCTTCTTGCCGGCGTCGCCGTTGCGCTTGCCGTGTTTCTTGCCGTCATGCTTGGCATCGTCATGATGAAACAGTCCGTCCGCTGCCTCCGCTGCACGGGCATGGCGCGACGAAGTGGTGTTGTCGGCAGAGTTGTCTTCAGAAAAATTGTCAAAGGATTGGAATTCAGACACGAAATATCTTTCCTACAAAGGGGCCCGCTCTGGCAGGCCATAGGCTTAACAAGATATCACAAGCCATGGAACGGCCACGCTCCGCGGCAATTCCCAACGGCCACGCCCGTGGGACACGCAACCGCCCGCGAAGCATGGTTCCATGCAACAATGGTTTTATGGAAAGCACAACCCCGCTCCATTCCAGCACGTCAGAGAAGACCGAGGCCATCAACGTCGAAGGCCTAACGAAATCCTATGGCGACATGCTAGCGCTGGACTCCTTTGACCTCATGGTGCACGACGGCGAGATTTTCGGACTTCTTGGCCCCAACGGATCAGGCAAGACGACGGCGATCCGCTGCATGCTCGGCCTGCTCACCTTCGAATCGGGGAGCATCACGATCCTCGGCGAGCGCATGACGCCCAGATCCTACGAGCTGCGTCGGCGCATCGGCGTGGTGCCGCAAGACGTGGCGGTGTTCGATGCGTTGAACGTACAAGAAAACATTGATTACTTCTGTTCGCTGTATGTGCCTGACCGCACCCGCCGCGCGCAACTCGTGGACGAAGCCATCGAATTCGTGGGATTGGAGGATTACCGCCGGTTCCGCCCCAAGAAACTGTCGGGAGGATTGCTACGCCGCCTCAACATCGCCTGTGGCATAGCGCACAAACCCGAGTTGATTTTCTTCGACGAGCCGACGGTGGCGGTGGATCCGCAAAGCCGCAACGCGATTCTGGAGGGCATCAAACGTCTGAATGCGCAAGGCGCCACGGTGGTGTACACGAGCCATTACATGGAGGAGGTCGAGCAGATCTGCGACCGGATCCTCATCATGGATCGCGGCCGGCATCTGGCGCTCGGCACGGCGACGCAGCTCACAGCGATGACCGACACCGGCGAGACCATCACCGTGGATGCCGCCGATCTGACGGATGACGCGGTCTCCGCCATTGAAGCCCTCCCCCATGTCGATTCCGTTGACCGCAATGGCAGCGAGCTCACCATCGTCTGCACGCAAGGCGACCGCAATCTCATCGACGTGCTCGATGCCTTGCACGGGGCGGGCGTGCGCATCGGCCACGTGACATCGCAACCGCCCACCCTCAACGACGTGTTCCTCGCGCTCACCGGCAAGAAGCTGCGCGACTAGCTCGCGCGACCAGCTCGCATAATGAGCTCGCACAGCAGTGTACACAGAGAGAAGAGAGAAGGAAGGAGGGCATCATGGCTCGTCACACAGTAGGTTCCCCTCGCGCTGCGGGCTCCCGCGGCGCTTCATGGATGGCATTCCTCTCCACACTGCGCATGGAGCTCAGATGCACGCTACGCAATCCATCCGCTGTGTTCTGGCTCATCGCGTTCCCCTGCATCGTCGCGACGCTTGTGCAAGGGGTGTTCGGCAATGTCGCCGAGCAAACGACAATCGCCCCTGCAACGGTGGCGGTCGTGCGTGACGATGCGTGGCGGAATTCACCCGGCGCAGACGAATTCATCAATGCAATCAGCGGCGCCCAACAGGAAGACGCCCAACAGGAAGACGCAGACCAAGCAGACGACACGAAAACCGACGCCACCACCCGACTCATCGAACGCACCGATGTCTCCACGACCGAGCAAGCCGAGCAATTGCTGGATTCCCAGCAGGTCATGGCATACGTGAGCGTCATCAGCGACACAGGCAATGCGGGCGATACCGGCGACATCAATACCACCGACGCCACCAGCAACACGGATACCGCGAACACCACAGCCGCAACAACCGCCTCGGACTTCTCAACCCGCCTGCACCTGACGGTATCGCAACACACAGCGGAAAACGTAGCGCAAGCCTCGTCACACGGCGGAGATGGAAGCGCATGGTCGCTCATCGCGCTCGAAGCGCTCCTCGAACAATTCAACACGCAATCGACCATGATCACGCAAGCGGTCACACAGGCAATCACCCAACGCATCGCTCAAACCGCCGCCACCGACCCCAGCAAACTCAACGACACCGCGTGGATCAAATCCATTGTGCAAAGCACAACCGATGAATTCATTCATACAGCGCAGTCGGACGGCTCTTCCAGTTATCTCGAACCAGCGCAAGGTTACGCAGCTGCGCATGACATGGCGCGATACCATTTCGCCATCATCGCCATGGCGACCTTCATGGCAATGACGCTGGCGTGCGAGCAAATCACCAAGCTCCAAGCGAACCTGTCGGAGCTGGGCGCCCGCGTCTGCGTCTCGCCGCTGAGCAGACTTCCCAAAATCGCCGCGGTCATGCTCTCCGTGTGGCTGGAGGCATTCGTATGCCTGCTTGTCGATTTTGCCTACGTGCGGTTCGTCATGCACGTTCCCATCAACGGGCGCGATGGCCTCGCCGTGGCGGCATTGGCGATGGCGGCGCTTGTAACAACGACACTGGGACTCGCCTTGGGCGCGGTGCCGCGGCTCGCACTGGGCACGAAGACGGGGCTCTCCATCATCATCACCTTGGTGCTATCGGCATTCACCGGCATGTTTGGCAACATGGCGTTCGCCGATTCCGTGCAGCGCGCGGCGCCCCTGCTGCAACACCTCAATCCATGCAAGCAGGTGACGAACCTGTTTTACGACCTGCTGTATTACCACAGCCTCACGCCGTTCGCGCACACCGTGCTCGTGCTCGCGTGCATGAGCGCGGTGGGGCTTGCGCTTGCTGTCGTTGAACTGAGGAGGACCAGCTATGACAACCTGTAAAGCCGCATGGCTGGTGGTGCGCGCTCACCTTCCCCAGCTGTTGGCGTATCTGATCGGACTGGGCATGCTGGCAGCGCTCCTAGCGTGGGGAACGGTAGGCTCAACTTCGCAAACCGGCGCGCAGACATTCGATCCACCACGCAACAACGTGGCGATCATTGACCGCGACAGCGACGGCGAGCATTGCGTCGGCGATGCGCTGCGCACATATCTGGCGTCGAGCGCCAATCTGGTGGACGTCGAGGATTCCGAGACCGCAATCGACGATGCCATCGCCACCCAGCAAGCGGATTTCATCGTCATCGTGCCGCAAGGCTATACGAATGATTTCGCTTCCGCCGTGAAAAACAACACAGACATGCCGCGGCTGGGTTCCGTAGGGTCCGGCGGCAGCGGTAACAACGATGGCGGCAGCGAATCGGCGGTATCCGCAATGGAAGGCGTTCGAATCAACGGTTTCCTCAATTCCGCGCGCACAGCACTCATCGCCAATCCGGAGAGCGACGTCAACGCGGCATTCGATACCGCGATACACACGGCGCAAGACTTACGAACCAACCCCACGGCGAGCGTGCGGCGCGCAGCGTCGGATTCCCAAGCGTCGGATTCTCAGCAGACCCAGGCGGATATCGAAGGATTCGCCCCCAGCCTCGTGTTCCGCGACTCGTGCGCCGCCATGATTTACGCCGTCATCATGTCGGTGTCGCTCGCGGTGATTCTTGTGATGACGGAATTCAACGCACCACGCACCCGGGAACGGATCAGGGTTTCCGCACAAAATCCTGCGTCCGCCCGCTGGCAGCTGCTGCTCGTATGCTCCGCCATCGGCGTCGCCATGTGGCTGTGCTGCCTGGCGATTGCACTGGGGGCATGCATGACTCGCGGGTCTGGACTGGCCAGTGTCAATACGGTCAGTCTCGCACTGAGCGCCACATCTTTGTTTGTGCTGTGTCTGGTGTGCGTGGCGTTCGGCTTTCTGGTGTCGCAGTTCCATGTCACCGCAGCGACCGCCAACGGCATTGTCAACACCATCGGCCTGGTCTCCGCGTTCCTTTCCGGCGCATGGCTCCCGCAATGGCTCATGTCCCCACCGGTTGCTGCCATCGCGAAGATACTGCCGGGCTGGTGGTTCGTCGATTCGCTCAATCAGGCTTTTGGAGGGGATGCGTCGGTAATCGCCACCCCGAATATGAACGGCTGGGCATGCTCCACAGCACTGATGGTGGCATTCGGAGTGGGGTTTGTGGTATGCGCAGTGATTGTGGGGCGCGTGCGATCGCGATGATGCCGATGATGCCATGGCGGTCATGCGACGTACTGCTGACTTGCATCGCCTGCCCGCTGGCGCTTCGCTGTGTTCCGCGGCTTACACGCGATACGATGGGCGTGTGAGTCCCGATTATCGCATCCGCACCGCCACACCCGCTGACATTGACGCACTCGATGCCATCGAACGCGAATGCTTCCCACCCGCAGAGGCGGCGACACGTGAAGCCCTCGCGGCGCGGTTGCAGCAGTACCCCGATCATTTCTGGCTGCTCGAAGTGCCCGTTGACCCGCATCATGCTGCTTCACATCGCAGTGCCCCGAGTCCCACTGCCCTGCACGACATGCGCATCGTGAGCTTCGTGAACGGCATGACGACCGACGAACCCCATTTGCTCGACGCGATGTATGACGACGCCACCATGCACGATCCGAGTGGCTCATGGCAGATGATTTTCGGCGTGGACACCCTTCCGGCTTTTCGCAGGCACGGTTACGCAGGGACTTTGCTGAAACGCGTCATCGATGACGCGCGCAGGGATGGACGCCGTGGCGTCGTGCTCACTTGCAAGGACCGGCTTGTGCACTATTACGCATCATTTGGATTCATTGACGAGGGAATCTCCGAATCCACCCATGGTGGCGTGATCTGGCATGAAATGAGAGTGAGATTCCAATGAACACTAGCATCCTAACAACCACGGAGGCGCATATGAACACGAAAAATCCCATGGATACCGGCAACTCTCTGGATACCGGCAGCCCCACGATCCAAAACGGTGCCGAGGACCACAGCAGCGAGCGGAAGACAGGCGAACGCATCGTTGCGTTCATCTGCACGCACAATGCCTGCCGCAGCCAGATAGCCCAGGCGATTGCCGAGCATTACCAAGCATCGGATCGGCGGTATGCCGAGTTCCGTTTCGCGTCCGCTGGAACGGACATCGCGGATTCCATCAACCCTGATGCCGTGCGGGTGCTGCGGGATTCGCGCGGCATCGACATGGTTGCGCGCGGTCAGAGCCCCAAGACCATTGGGCAGATTCCCGCACCTGATGTCGCGATCTCCATGGGCTGCGGCGTACGGTGCCCCTTCATTGGACGGCCTTTCGACGCCGATTGGGAGCTTGACGACCCCACGGGCGGCACAGAGGAGGACTTTCTTCGCTGCATCGAACGCATCGATTCTCTGGTACAGCACATTCCCGAACTGTATGGGAGACCCTCCGCTCAGTAAGCTACAAGCCAATTCGCAAGAACTATGGTTGTCGTTTCGTCCATCCGATAGAATGTTGCGTACATGGGTCTTATGAAAAACAAACACTCTCAAATAAGGCCACTGCCGGGAAAACATTGTGGAAAGGGAGCTGGCATGACTACTTCGCTTGACATCGCTGCATGGCTTGTGTCTCACCATGGCAACAACGCTTCCCTTTCGAATCTGTCGTTGAACAAACTGTGTTATTTCGCGCAGGTCACCGCCCTTAGCACGGACGGCAAAACGCTGTTCGACGACGATATCCAGGCATGGGAATACGGCCCAGTGTGCCCTGCCGTCTACCACGCTTATAAGCATTACGGCAGACTGCCCGTACGCGCACCCGAATCGCACGTCCCAACGCTCAGCGAGCGCGAGAACCGCATCATGGAAAAAACATGGGAAAAATATGGCTGGCTCTCCCCGTTCGACTTAGTTCGGCTCTCTCATCGGAAAGGCTGTGCATGGTCGAAGACGTATAAAGCTGGCGAGAACGCAACCATCAGCCCGCAGCTCATCCTCGACTCGGACGATGTCAAGGGTTTTGACGCCAGCGCGACGTTCGCCCATGCTGTCATTGAGACCAAGGCGCGATATTCCAACACACTGCGACTGTTGGAGGATTCGTGAACCCCGCTGCGATTTTGATGCAAGACGAGGAGATTACTGCACTCGCCGACTCTCTCATCGAAATCCACACCTCTGTCGTTAGCACGCGGGGTCTCTCATTGGGCGATTCCGTGTCACAAGAGAAAATGAGCCGCCGATGCGGGGGGGGCGGAGTCGTGCAACGACTCGTAAGCTCCGACTTCGGCGACTCCGAAGGAATCTGCACGCGATGATCAGGCCGGCAGTCAGTCCTGAGCGATAATCGTGCCTGCCTTGGGGCCCGCATCAAGCAGGTCGATACGCGTGATAGTCATGACCGGCACGACGGCGGGGCGCTTCAAGCCATGCTCGTCAGCGAACTTCAGGGCTTTCTCGTAGAAATCGCCGGAATCGACGAGCTCAACAGGGCCATGGAAGCGGTAGCCATGCTTGTTGTCCTTCGTGGCGACGGCAACGACCATCTTGCCGTTGTCACGCAGGTTGTGCAGATGTTGGCGAGCGGTGCGCTCGTAATAGAACAAATGCGAATCATCCTTGACCTGCATGGAAATCTTGGGGCCGATGTCCGGATATCCGCTCTCGTCGACCGTTGCAATGTAGCACAGGTTGTTGGCAATCATGCTCTTCATGTCATCAGTCATCGCAACCATGTGATCCTCCTTAACTGGCGGGATGCATCCCCAATCACGGAATGCACTTCCCATCCTATCGGCTTGCAGCCGCGCCACCACGCGGTCTTCACGAGAAATCCACCAACCGTGAAGAAAGTCACACCTCTCACCCTCACGGCATCCTCACGGCATCCTCGCCGCATCCTCACACACGCACCCACGAATACCGAACAACGAATACACCCCTGAAAGCGCACGCAAAACGGCGTGTGCCTCGCATTGCACATGCAAAACACACGCCGTTGGCATCACGCCGCATCACGCGTCAGCGATGGCCGATCACTCGTCGGTGGGCACAGCCGTCGCAACCATGTAACGCATCAGGTCGGAACGGCTGATCACACCAATCACCTGCTTGCCATCCTCACCGCCGGTCACCGGCAGTTTCTTGATGCGGTTGCCGGCAAGCATCTCGCACACGCGGCGAATCGGGGCATGCACACCGACGGTGACCACACGGTGTGTGCAGATCTCCATCACATTGGTCTGGCGCAGACCGGCGACGCGATGCATGAACTTGTCGCTCTGCACCCACAGCGCATAGACATACGACATGGACGCCTTGTCAGCGGTGTCGCCAATGAGCGTGCGCATGATGTCACCGTCAGTGACGAATCCCACGGCATGCTGATGCTCGTCGAGCACCGGAATGCCAGTCGTGCCATTGTGAACCATCACCAGGAGCGCGTCGTATGCACTGTCGGCAGCGGTGACAGAATAAACGTCGCGCTTCATCGCATCGGCGAGCGACGGCTCGTCGGCCTGCTCCAGCCCTGGTTCCGACACATTCGATTCACCCGCGCCAGCAGTCGCAGCAGCCTTTGCCTTCGCCTCCACCCGTGCGAGCGCAACAGCGGCGATGAAGCCAAGCACATCAACCGCAAAGGCAACACGGCACGCAATATCGAAGCCAGCGGCGGTGCCAGCCGCAGCAGACTCGCCGGAAGCCTCATGGGCGGCGGACACCGCGGACAGGATTCCCACGAATACAGACGAACCCACGCAGCCAGCGATTTGGAATGTCGTGGACACGATCGTCACGCCGTGCGGATACATACGGCGATCAAGGCTGGACAGCGCATAGGACTGCGCAGGTCCCATCACGCAAGCGCAACCGGCGATCGCAGGCGCATACAGCAGCACGATCCTCAGGCTGGTCGTCGCGCCGCCGGTGAACGACAGCGCCAGCACGAAACATGCGATAACCGCCATGCCGATGCTCACCAGCCAGCCCACGCCGAAGCGATCGAACACCTTGCCTGCAACCGGCGACAGCACGCACGACACGAGGCAGGCAGGAAGCAGCGTAAGCGCAGCCTGCAGCGGGGTGAAGCCCAAAGCGCTTTCCATGAACAACGGCAGCAGAATGTTCATCGAAAAGACCGTCATCAGCGCGGCGATCACCAGCAGCACACCCAGCACGAAAGCACGGTTGCCGAACGGTTCCAGATTCAGGAACGGTTCGGGGATTCGGCGCTGGCGCAGCACAAATGCAACAAGCGCCACCACGCCAACCACCAGCGTGACGATGGCGACCACGATCTGGCCGGAGAACACCGTGGACACGCCATACAGCAAGCCAATCAGGCCGATGGCTGCGAGCGTCACGGAAAGGGCGTCCATATGCGGATGCGTCAACTGCGCGATGTCACCAACCCACAGAATCGAACACACCAGGCAGATCACGGACAAGGCAGCAAGCGCAAAGCACAGCGTGTGCCACGTGCCGTGGGCGAGCAGCAGGCCTGCGGCGATCGGGCCGAATGCAGGCCCGAACGTGGTCATGGCGCCGATGATGCCCATGTATGTGCCGATTTTGTTTTTGGGCGCAACGGCAAGCGTCAGGTTCATGCCTACCGGCACGATCATGCCGGTGCCGAGCGCCTGCACCACTCGCGCCACCACCAGAATCGCGAAATTCGGCGCAAAACCGCCGATGATGCTGCCGGCGACCAGCAAGACCAGCGACATCGCCATCAGAAGCGATGTGCGGATTTTCTTGTAAAGGAACCCTGCGACCGGAACCATCACTGCGGCGGCGAGCATGTATGCCGTCGACACCCATTGCACGATGCCGGCATTCACCGACAGGTCCTGCATGATGGGGTTCAAGGCCACGTTGAGGAACGTCTCGTTGAATGCGGCGAGGAATGTGGCGTATCCCGCCACGAATAAAACACGGCCAGGCTTGATGGCTGAAGTCACGTGTTGTCCTTTCATCTCTTCGTGATTCTGTTCTTCGTGTGCTTTCACCCCATGCGCCTTCGCCCCAGCGTTGCCTGATTGTCTGATCCACGCATGATTGCCGCACAGGAATTGCGAACGAACGCTGTGCGGTGCGACATGAATCGACATAAATCGACATGGATAATGCCAAGAACGCCGAGGACTGCGGACACGGGTGCAGACGACCGGGCCCGGTTCGGCATATCCGAATCCGTTGATTTTCCTCGACAAGCCCGATGCACGATATCTGACGTGCGAAACGATCCGACCATGCATCATCACCATGCATGATCGACATACATCGGCACAATCACCGATGAAAGGCGAAATCTACAAAAACAGCCGCGGTGTCGTGTGACACGCATCGTTCAACATAACGAAAAATCCACAATCTCATAAGTTGCGGCGTGTCGCAGCGCAGGGCACAGCGCGTCAGCTCACACGGCACAGCACGCGCAGCCCATACAGTGCACACGGTGTGCACGGCAGCGAAATCGTGAGCATGACTCACGTGAAGATGACTTAGAAATATGCCTTGACCGCCAGATCGATGGTCAGGATCACGCCACCGATGACAGCAAGGATGCGCATGATGCGCGCCGGAATCCTGCGGGTGATGGGCGGCGCCACGAAACTGCCCAGGAAGCATCCCAAGCACATGGCGATGGCGGCCGGCCACACGACCACGCCCTTGCAGATGAAAAGGACCGAGGCAGAGACATTGGCGCCGAAGCCGACGAGTGTCTTCAACGCATTGATGTGATGGAACGGGCCGATGCGCCCCAGGTCAAGCACAGCAAGCACCAACGTGCCGGCTCCTGCCCCGAAGTAGCCGCTGTACACGCCGCACAGGGAGACGCACACCCACAGCCACCACGGATCCTTCGACATGGGCTGCGTCACGGTCGGCGCTAGGTTCGACGTCCCGTCACGCTGGGCAAGCACCGCGTGGGCTGCCTGCCGCGCTTCCATGCGGCCGCGTGGGTTGAGGGCGATGAGCAACGTGCTGAGAAGTATCAGCGGCGGCACCGCAAATTCAAACACCTTGGGATTTAGTTCGAGCAACAGCACCGCTCCCAGGATTCCGCCACACACGCCGATGGCGATGTAGGTGGCGGCACGCCTGCCCTGCCCTTTGAGTTCCACGCGCGCGCCGAGCACACCGCCGAAGCCGGTGCCCACGACCCCTACGGTGTTGGATGCGTTCGCCAGCACCGGCGGGATGCCACATGCCAGCAGCGCCGGGTATGAGATCAGCGACGAGGCGCCCACGGCGTAGCCGACGAAGCCTGCGCCTATGCCTGCGAGAAAGATCAGGAGAAGCGTGACGATTGTGAAACCGCCGATTGCTATGCCTGCGCCCATGCGATGCCTCCGTCCGCCGTGGTTCCGTTGCGATTGCGTTGTGGTCGGTCGTGGTTGCGGCGCAAGCCCACGGTGCCTCCACCGTGATTCTGCCGTGCCCCACCGTCACAAGTCTGCGATGCTCCCACCTGATTGCCTCATTGTGTGCGTTTGGAGATTACCGCCATGTTCAGATTTCGGTCGCCGCATGTTCGCATCCCGGCCATCCGGTCGCGCACCGGTTCACACCACCGCGCGGCGCGCTCAGCCGCGCCCATGTAGAGCGCTTACGGAATAATAGACACGAAGCATTCGGTCCCAATCAGCGCGTCTACCCACGGAGTGCAGTCACGCACGCGGCATCGTCACCACCACGCCTGCACAGCCGGCACGGCAATGCGGGACGGCGCACGGTGCGCGGTTACGCAACGCATGATGGCGGGCCTTCAACTTCTCAAGAGAACGGAAAACCTTTGGCTGAATTCATTTATTCCATGATCAAGGCCCGCAAAGCCTACGGCGACCGTGTGATCCTGGACGACGTGACGCTGAGCTTCCTGCCCGGCGCAAAGATCGGCGTCGTGGGCCCCAACGGCATGGGCAAGTCGACGCTGCTGCGCATCATGGCCGGCCTCGACACGGTCTCGAACGGCGAGGCATACCTCACGCCCGGCTACACGGTGGGAATCCTGCAGCAGGAACCGCCGCTGGACGATACGAAGACCGTCGGCGAAAACATCAAGGAAGCGTTCGGCGCCATCGCCCAGAAGGTGGAGCGCTTCAACCAGATCGGCGAAGAGATGGCGAACCCGGACGCCGACTTCGACGCGCTCATGGAAGAAATGGGCAAGCTGCAGACCGAGATCGACGCTGCGAACGGATGGGACCTCGACTCCCAGCTGGAACAGGCCATGGACGCGCTGCAGTGCCCCGATCCCGACACTCCGGTGAAGGTATGCTCCGGTGGCGAGCGCCGCCGCGTGGCGTTGTGCAAGCTGCTGCTGGAAGCCCCCGATCTGCTGCTGCTCGACGAGCCGACGAACCATCTGGACGCCGAGTCGATTCTGTGGCTGGAGCAGTTCCTGCATAATTACAAGGGCGCTGTGATCGCCGTCACCCACGACCGTTACTTCATGGACAACGTCGCCGAGTGGATCTGCGAGGTCGACCGCGGCCACCTGTATCCCTATAAGGGCAATTACTCCACGTATCTGGAGACCAAGGCCAAGCGTATGGAAATCCAGGGTGCCAAGGACGCCAAGCTCGCTAAGCGCCTGAAGAACGAGCTCGAATGGGTGCGCTCCTCGCCGAAGGCACGCCAGGCCAAGAACAAGGCCCGTCTGGAACGCTACGACCAGATGGAAGAGCAGGCTCGCAATTCCAAGAAGCTGGACTTCTCCGAGATTCAGATTCCGCCGGGGCCGCGTCTGGGTTCGACGGTGCTCGAGGCCGAGCACATCCACAAGGCGTTCGGCGACCGCGTGCTCATCGACGACCTGTCGTTCACACTGCCGCGCAACGGCATTGTGGGCGTCATCGGCCCCAACGGCGTGGGTAAGTCCACGCTGTTCAAGACGATCGTGGGCTTGGAGCCGCTCACTTCCGGTTCCCTCAAGATTGGCGAAACCGTCAAGATCTCGTATGTGGACCAGAACCGCGAAGGCCTCGACCCCAACAAGAACCTATGGGAGGCTGTCTCCGGCGGGCTCGACTTCATTGAGGTCGGCGGCGTGGAAGTGCCGACGCGTGCATATGTGGCGAGCTTCGGTTTCAAGGGCGCCGACCAGCAGAAGCTCGTGGGCGTGCTGTCCGGCGGTGAGCGCAACCGCCTGAACCTCGCCCTCACGCTGAAGCAGGGCGGCAATCTGCTGCTGCTCGACGAGCCGACGAATGACCTTGATGTCGAGACCCTCGAAAGTCTGGAGAACGCGCTGATCGAATTCCCCGGCTGCGCCGTCGTGATCTCCCACGACCGCTGGTTCCTCGACCGCATCGCCACGCATATCCTCGCGTGGGAAGGCACGGATGAGAATCCTGCCCACTGGTATTGGTTCGAAGGAAACTTCCAGGCGTACCAAGAAAACAAGGTCGCCCGCTTGGGCGAGGAAGCGGCTCGTCCGCATCGTCTGCACCGCAAGCTCACCCGCGGCTGAGCGAACTGACGGCTGCACAGAGCACTGCACATACGAAAGGGGCGAGCGCCGGGTTCCATCGGGTTCCCGGCGCTCGCCTCTTTCTGTTGCGCATGCCACGGGTAGAATCGACAAGGATGGACAGGCCGGGATTGGAGAACCATGCGCCTGCACCACGCATCGTCATGTCAATAGTCATGTCAATCGAAACGTCATGTCAATCGAAAGGAAACGCATGAGCTGCGCAGAAAACGACAAGGCAACCGCCGTCCCCCAATCCACATCAGCACAGTCCCTCTCGCCGGAGCCTTCCCCTGCCGCTGCCGCATCCGCCGCAGCACCTGCCGCGCCGACGAGCGACATCCCCGCTCTCACAAAGTCCTCGCCGGTGGTGTTGGGCCAGACGGACGGCGAATCCCCAGTGGACAGCATAGTCAAAGTGCTGCAGCTTGACACCCCGGTCACTTCCAAGGACCACACTTATGTGACCGGTCGCAGCATCTCGTTCCCCACACGCCGCATCTACGGCGGACAGATCATCGCACAATCCGTGATGGCGGCGTCCAAGACCGTGGAAGCCGACCGCATGCCGAATTCGGTGCACGGTTATTTCATCACGGCCGGCGACATTTCGCAGGACGTGTTGTTTGACGTGGAGAATCTGCGTGACGGCAGGTCCTTTTCGGCACGCCGCGTGAACGTGACCCAGCGCGACGGCGCGATTCTCACCGCCATCGCCAGCTTCCAAAAGCACGGGCAGTCCGGAGTGGAGTTCGCCGACCCGATGCCGCAGGATGTGCCCGACCCCGAATCGCTGGCGAGCGCGCGGGATCTGATGGCGCCGTTCGCTGACAAATCCTCGTTCGCGGATTATTACGTGCATCAGTCGCCGTTCGACATCCGCCACGCCACCCGCACCGTCATGCTCTCCCCCGATGTGAAGTCCGCCGAGCGCGACAGCGGCCGGCAGATGGTGTGGATGAAGGCGAACGGCCACGTGGACGCCCCGCAGGTGATGCATCGGGCGCTGCTGGCGCTGGGATGCGACCAAATCATGATGGAGCCGGTGATTCGCCGCGCAGGGCTGAGCTTCATCACGCCGGGCATGAGCTACGCTTCCATCGATCACTCGATGTGGTGGTATGCGGACATCGACATCAACGAATGGCACCTGTATGTGCAAGACACGCCGGTCGCGGCACACGGGCGCGGCTTGGCGACCGCCAAGGTCTACACCCGCTCGGGTCAGCTCGTGGCGGTGATGGCGCAGGAAGCGCTGGTGCGCGTGCCTCGCACGGAAGGCGCAGAGAAGTAGCGGCGAAGCCACATCGACCGCATCAGCCACATCAAAAAACGGCATATCAAGAAGCGGTGCAACCGTATCCGTAACAGCCTTCGCCCAGCGTTGCGACGGCTGTTACGGACGGCCACTCGGTGACTTATCGGGTTTGTTGAACTGGCTTGGGCTTATTGCTTGGCTTCGCGCGGAGCCAGCACGTTGGCGAGGTGTCCTGCGGGCAACTGGGAGTGGGGAGCCAGATAGCCCGGATCGTCAGGATCGGCGGTCGGGTCCGGTTCCGTCCACACGTCCACCGGGGTGTCCGGATACATGACGTCCTGCGCCTTGCCCTGCTCGCGCAGCCATGCCGCGAACGACGCATCGTCATGGAACACGAGCATGTTCGAATCATCAAGCAGCTTCGCCATCTGCGCATACGTGGGGTAATCGGCGTTGCCATCGCGGGCGACGCGCGTGCGCTCGACCTCCTGGACCACCTCGGGGTTGGCGGAGACGTTGCCTTCGGCGAGCGCAACGAAAACCTGGTCCATGCCGCGGGCGGCGAAGAAGGCATCCTTGCGTGAATTCGACCGCGAATAGAAATGACTGACGAACCATGCAGCGGGATCGGCACCATGATTGCGCAACGGCTGGTTCTTCTTCCAATTGTGATTGCGGCGCACATCCACGATCGGTTCGGCGCCCGTGGCATTCACCGCAGCCGCGGCATGGGCGGTGATTTTATCCCATAGGTCGCGGCCGTCCTTGAACCGACGCGCATTGCCGGATCCATCGGCGCTTGCCCGGGCGGCGCGCTGCGCCAAGGAACGCAACGACACGGAATTGCCTGTTTCGGCGCGTTCCTGATCCCCGGGACTGGCATCATCCCGAGGCTCATTGCCGTCGGTGATGTCGAGCGCATCAAGGAAGAGATTGGGGCGGTCGTTGACATAACGATCGGTTCCCAAGGGGTACTGTTCAAGCGGCGGATACACATGTGCCACGTGCATCACGGCATCATCGCCGGGCACCAGCAGTGCGATCTCCCCGCCATCGGAGAGCATTTTCAATTCAAATCGTGACATGCCACCATTGTGGCACATCATGATGGGAATAGGTTGCGCGGGTCGTTTCCCAGCTGGCTGCATGAGAACCAACCGCACCTGGTTCACTGCACCTCGGTTCACTGCACCCAAGAATTCACGCAATCGTGAAGGAACTGGCCCACCGATTCGCCACGCTCGCCCGCCAGACGCTCCAATGCGGCGTAATCGCTTGGCGACACGTATATCGGCACCATATCACCGCCGGCGGCGCCCGGGTATCCACCTGCAGCCGGACGCCCCGCGGCCTCATACTGTTCCAGGGTCTGCCGGGCCTTTTCGCAAAATTCGTCGACATCCGACAAACGGTACGATTCCTTGAACTTGGTTGTGGGCAGCTGCGCCAGCTGTTTGGCGAGCTGCTGCGAGGTCATCGTGGCATTGCCAGCGGTCCCGTTCTCCCAAGAGGCCAAGGCATCCCGGATGTCATCGAGGAACGAATCCGTGGCGTCGATGCGGTAGCCTTCCGAAAATCGCGTGATGCGAAAAGTCTGATTCTTCGCATCTCTTGCCGTTATTTTCTCCATGGGATGCCCCTTTCTTACGTTTCCCTCATGATTATCATGTCCATCGCCCTCAGTGGCGCATGGCCTGTGCCGTCCATGATAATCCCACGAAAGGCTTCAGCGTTTCGCCGAATCCGCCGGACGAGACACCGCCGCCACCGCAGCATCACGACGCCGCTTCTTGCGCTTCTTCGCATTGGGATGCTCCGGCCCCTCCTGCGGCGGCAGCTGACACCAGCCTTCCCCGACGATGCCAATAATCATGTCAATGACGGTGACGGCACACGCCACGGAGCATTCCGCGATAAGCCCTTGGTAAAACGCCACGTCACGCCACACGATGCACATCGCCAGCTCGCCGCCGTAATAGCCGGCGAGCGCCGCGCCTGCAATGGCGAGCGCCTTGCACAGCACAAGGGTGGTCGATGCCTTGTCGACATCGATTTCTTTTACCTTGCCGATGACGTACTGATGCACCTGCCAGGCGAGCACCAGCACCACGATGCCCAGCACGAACAACACACCGGAGACGAACCACGGTGCGCCGACAGGTGCGATGGCGGTGGTGCGGGTGCGCCACACAAGGAAGGTGCCGATAAGCGCGCCAAGCACCACGGCTATGACGTAGTACCACCATGGCGTGCGGCTGATTCTCATGGGTGCCTCCTTGCTCGCTCCGTTTCATGCGGTTGCGGGTCTTGCTATGGGTTGCTGTGGTTTGCGATTGTGTACCGTGTGGCGCTGTGTAGGCTTTCCGCCGTGTTGGGTTCGGACAGCTCCAGCCACGTCACGCAGGGTATGTCTTAATTCATAGCCTGACCGGCTGAGAGAATCCATGAATCAGACACCTTCTCGATTGCAGCACGGTCAGGAGCCTTCGCAAGCAGGTCGCGCGCGGCACCGCCATGCTCGCCAGCGATGCGGGCGTCGGGATCCAGGTCAAGCCATGGGGCGAGCACGAAAGCGCGCTGCCAAGCCCGAGGATGAGGCAGCGTGAGCTCAGGGTCAGCGCTCACGCGCGCATCGAAGTCGATGATGTCGAGGTCAAGGGGGCGTGAACCCCAGTGAACCTCTCGGGAACGTCCGTGGGCGGTTTCCACCAGCTGCAACGAGCTGAGCAGCGTATGCGCATCCAGCGTCGTGTCCAGCTGTATGACCGCGTTGAGAAAGTCCGGCGTGCCGGGCTCCATGCCCCACGGCGTGGTGCGATACAGCGGTGAAATGCCAGTGACCTGTGTGCCTGGGAATCCGTCGATGGCGACGATGGCGCTGCGCATCGTTGACGCCACGTCTCCCAGATTGCCCCCCATGGCGATGACCGCATGGTGGGTGCGCGGAGCGCCTGTGGTGTCGGATGACCGCCCGGCGGCGGAAGCGGCAGAAGCAATGGAAGCAGCGGAAGCGACAGTGGGTTGCACAACTCCCCTGCTGTCTCCGCCGTCGCCACCGTCACTGTCATCGTTACCGTCATCGTCATCTCTGCCGTCGTTCCCGAGCAGCGACGCCCCGGTCTTCAAACCAGCACCGGTGGCGTCGCCCGCTTCGGTCTGCTCACGCGTGACGGTGACCGACACATCCGCGAATGGCACGGGAATCGGCGCCTTGGGCTTGTGCACGGTGACGCGCACCCGCCGCACACGATACGACAGCAAAACGGAATCGGCGATCTTCTGCGCCAGACGTTCGATGAGGTCGCAATGCTCGCCGTGGATCACCGAAATAATGCGCTCGGCGATTTGCGAATAGCTCACCGTGTCGGCAAGGTCGTCGCTACGGCACGCGTCATGCATGTCGACCCACATCACGGCATCGACCACGAACGGCTGCAGCTCGTGGTGTTCCGACTCCAGCACTCCGTGCGTGCCGTCGGCCTGCACGCCGGTGAGGGTGATGACGTCCAACTGTGCCATGAGATTCTCCTTGCTGATCTGCCGATTCCGTTGTTCTTGCTTGTTGCCTTGTGTCTCTAAGTCGCTTGCTGCTGCACGCCGCTGTCTGTTGCTTCCATGCAGCCGCTCGCCCGAATCCTATCGGGTCAAGTCAGCCGCCGCGCGCCACGCGCTTCCCATGCGCACGGCGGCGACGGAACGACGCACGTCGTGCACACGCACCGCCCATGCGCCATGCTCAGCGCACAAGGCGGAGAGCGCCGCCGTCGCATTGTCGAGGTCGGTCTGATGCCCCGCATCGTCCGCTGCCGCACGCCATGGCAGGTCCTGGAGCAAAGCGTTGATGAAACGCTTGCGCGACTGGCCGATGAGCACCGGGCAGCCCAGCGCCTTGATCTGGTCGAGACCGGCGAGCAGCGGCATGTTGTGCTCCGGCTTGGGCTTGGAGAATCCTAGGCCGGGGTCGGTGATGATGCGCGAGGCATCCACGCCTTGACTCACCAAAGAATCAAGCTGCCGGCGCATTTCGGCAGTCACGTCGGCAAGCGCACCATGCTCGTAATGGGAGGTGTCTTGGTCCGGCGTGCCGGAATGCGATCCGGCGAGCCAGCCGCGCCAATGCTGCATGATGTACAGGCAGTCATGGTCACGCACGACGCGCGCCATGTCGGGGTCGAGCTGGCCTCCTGACACGTCGTTGATGATCTGCGCGCCGGCTTCGAGAGCCGCCTGCGCCACGCTGGCGCGCGTGGTGTCGATGGAGAGTATGGCTCCATGAGGCAGCAACGCCTTGACTGCGCCAAGCACGCGCTGTTTCTCGGTGTCTTCGTCGACGCGTTGTGCACCGGGGCGGGTGGACTCGGCACCGATGTCGATGATGTCGGCTCCGTCCGCCATCATGTCGGCGCCATGCTGCGCCGCCTTCTGCGGGTTGAGCCAGAGACCGCCGTCAGAGAATGAATCGGCGGTGATGTTGAGCACGCCCATCACCAGCGTGCGTTTCGTGTCATGCAATGCCTGCAGGCTGGTGAATCGCGGCTGCTTGGTGGAGCCACCGAATTCAGTGGGCTGCGCGGATTGTGCGGGTTGCACAGGTTGCGCGGCAGCAGCTGCATTGGAGGCAGCGGCGGCATTATTGTCCGCGGCTGTGCTAACGGTCTGGTTTTCAGTTGATGCGATATGTGTCATCGCTTGGCTTCCCCTCAATTGTGTTCCTGAGTTTGTGTTCCGGGGTTTGTGCACAGCCATCGCAGGAATCAGCGATCATCCAGCCAACGTCCGGCGACGCTCGCCTTCAGACACCGATGGACTGCCAGGTCGGCAGCCACCGACAACAGGTTCCGACGGTTGCCGTGCACAGCAGCGGCGCTGTGTAAAAGTGCACAGCAGCCGCAGGGGATTCCATGGACCCTTGCAAATCCCTATGGATTACTCCCTGCAGATCAGCTGCATCGCTTCGGCACGCGTCGCTGCGTTCTTCATAATGCCACGCACGGCGGAAGTCGTGGTGCGCGCCTGCGATTTCTTGATGCCGCGCATCGACATGCACAGATGCTCGCAATCGATCACGACGAGGCACCCGCGCGCATCCAGTTCTTCCATGAGCGCGTCGGCGATCTGCTTGGTGAGGCGTTCCTGCACCTGCGGGCGGCGCGCATACACCTCCACGAGGCGGGCGAGCTTCGACAGCCCCACGACCATGCCGTTACTGGGGATGTAGGCGATGTGCGCCACGCCGAGGAACGGCATGAGGTGATGCTCGCACACCGAATACAGCTCGATGTTGCGCACCAGCACCATTTCATCGGTGTCGGTCTTGAAACGACGGCTCAATGGCTCCTTCGGCGACTGATACAGCCCGCCGAACAATTCCTTGCCCGCGCGCGCAATGCGGTCAGGCGTATCGAGCAAGCCTTCGCGGTTGGGGTCCTCCCCGATCGCCACGAGGAAGTCGCGCACAGCCTTGCGCACGCCCTCTTCGTCGTAATGCCTTCTGCCATCCGGGCTTACCAATTCGCTTCCTACAGAAGTTCGCGCGCCCTGCGTCTGCTGGGTGGGTGTGGGGAAGTCATTGTCGTCAATATCCATGCGGTCCATACACTGCCTTTCGCTGCAATCCACGCTAACCATACAGCAAACCGTGCAAATCATCGTTGCCATACGGGGCGCCTCCGCGCATAGCAAAGCCCGGCGAGTTTTTCACCCACCGGGCTCTGTTACACGCGATCACCGTGTCTGGCGCACCGTGGCGCACCAACGCTGCAACGGCTCAGCGATCATGCGGCGGAACCGTTGGCACCGTCACCTTCCGCGCCGGTGCTTCCGGTTGCTGATTCAGATGCGGAAGCACCGGGAGCGGCCTCCCCGGCTGCGGCAGGTGCGGCAGGTGCAGCAGGCGCAGCATCCGCGTCTGTGCCTTCCGCCTCGGCCTCGGAGGAGCTGCGCAGGCTCTTGATCAGCGACTCGGGAATCGGCACCGGCGGCCTGTCGGACAGCGTGCGATTCGCGTTCGACAGCCACACGGGGCGCTCATCGGCCTTCTTCACATTGGCGAAGATGGCGGCGAGCTCCTTCTCGTTGAGGGTTTCCTTCACGAGCAGCTGGCGCACGAGCTCATCGAGGATGTCGCGATTCTCGTTGATGATCGTCCACGCCTCGGTGTGGGCGTTCTCCAGCAAGTCGTGAATCTCATGGTCGATTTCATCCATCGTCGCTTCGGAGAACTTGCGCGGCGCAAGGCCATCGATGCCGTCGTCCTGACGCGCCTCGCCCCACTTGACGGAGCCGAGCTTCGTCGAGAAGCCATCTTCAAGCACCATCTGGCGGGCGATGTCGGTCGCCTTCTCGATGTCGTTGGATGCACCGGTCGTCGGATCGTGGAACACGATTTCCTCAGCGGTGCGTCCACCCATCGCGTAGGCGAGCTGGTCAAGCAGCTGGTTGCGCGTCTCGGAGTACCGGTCGGAGGTCGGCATGACCGCCGTGTAGCCCAGTGCCCTGCCTCGCGGCAGAATCGTGACCTTGGTGACCGGGTCGGTGTGGCGCAAGGCGGCGGCGACCAACGCGTGACCGCCCTCATGGTATGCGGTGTTGCGCAGTTCCTCTGCAGCCATGCCGGTGGAACGGCGGCGCGGACCGCTCATCACACGGTCGATGGCTTCGTCGATGGCGCGGTTGTCGATCAGCTGTGCGTTGGAACGCGCTGTGAGAAGCGCCGCTTCGTTGAGCACGTTGGCGAGGTCTGCGCCCGTGAAACCAGGGGTTCGCACGGCGACCTGATGCAGGTCCACGTCCGGCACAAACGGCTTGCCCTTGGCGTGTACCTTCAAAATCGCCTCACGTCCGGCAAGGTCAGGCGCCTCCACTGCGACCTGGCGGTCGAATCGACCGGGGCGCAGCAAGGCGGGATCGAGCACATCGGGGCGGTTCGTGGCGGCGATCACGATGAGGCTCGTGTCGTTCTCGAAACCATCCATCTCAACGAGCAGCTGGTTGAGGGTCTGCTCGCGCTCGTCCACGCCACCATTGGCGCTGTTGCCACGGCGGCGGCCCACTGCATCGATCTCATCGATGAAGATGATGGCCGGGGCGTTCTTCTTCGCCTCGTCGAACAGATCACGCACGCGGGAAGCGCCGAGGCCCACGAACATCTCCACGAAGTCCGAGCCAGCCATCGAATAGAACGGCACGCCTGCCTCGCCTGCGATTGCACGCGCCAGCAGCGTCTTACCGGTTCCCGGAGGGCCATACAGCAGCACGCCGCGCGGGATGCGAGCGCCGATCTTCTGGTATTTCGTCGGATCTTTGAGAAAGTCCTTGATTTCTTCGACTTCCTGCACTGCCGCGTCTTCGCCGGCCACGTCCTTGAAGCGGGTCTTGGGCGTGTCGCCCTCGCCCAGCTTGCGGGAATTCGCCTTGCCACCGAACAGTGCGCCTCCGGCGCCGCCTTGCATACGGCCGAGCAGCCACCAGAATGCAAAGAAGATGATGACGAACGGTATGAGCGTCGTGATCAGGTATTCGACGACGCTGTTGCCGGACGAAATCTTGGACGTGTAGCCGTCCTTGAGGTTTGCGTTCTCCACATCGTTAACCACTTCCTCGCCTTGGGCGAAGACGTAGTAGAACTGCACGCTCTTGCCATAGTTGTGGTTCTGGCCGTTGCGGTCGGTCTTCTGGAAGTCGTCCTGCAGGTCAAGCGTCACCAGATAGCGACTGCCGTCAATCTGCGCATAGGTGGCCTTGCCGTCCTTGAGCAGCTGCAAGCCGTCCTTGGTGTCGATCAGCTTCGGTCCGCCCATGCTGGAGGCTTGGAAGCCCACGATGATGAGCACGATGACCGCGATGACCCACACCCACGGGTTGCGCCACCATGGCGTCTTGCCCTTGCGGTTGCCGTTTTTGCCGGAATCCTTGCCATTGTTGTCGTCATTGTCCAGATCGGAGAACGGGTCGAAACCGTTGGGTTTCTTACCGCCGCCGTTCTGGTTGCCGGGTGTTCCCGGTCCGGAAGGATACGTCATGCGTGTGTCTCCTTGCTGTAAACCGAAGGCTTGAGTACCGCGATTGAATCGAGATTCCTGTATTTCTCCGCATAATCAAGTCCGAAACCTACCACGAACTCATCGGGAATAACAATACCTTTGTATGTGGGTACGATGTCGATCTTGTGACGCGCCGGCTTGTCGAGCAGCGCGAACACCTTGACCGATGCGGCGCCGCGGCGCTTGAGCTCGTCGACAAGCCATGCGAGCGTGATGCCCGAGTCGATGATGTCTTCGACGATGAGCACATCGCGCCCGCGCACGTCGGTGGACAGATCCTGGCGGACGGTCACCGTGCCGCTGGATGTTGTGCCCGAACCATAGCTGGAAAGGCTCATGTAATCCATCTGCACATTGATGCTCAGCGCTTCGGCGAAATGCACCATGGTGGTCGCGGCTCCCTTGAGCACGCCCACCAGCAGCAGGTCACGGCCTGCGTAATCCTTCGAAACCTGCGCCGCCACGCGGTTAATCGTTTCGTCAATCTGCGAGCGCGGCACCAGCTCGCGTTCGATGTCATCCGCAACATCAGAAATTTTCATACTGCCCATCATCTCACACACGGTTGCTCGGAAACTGGGCGTTGCCTGAAAATCATCCTTAATTCGCTCAGAGCACAGCATTTGCCGGCAGGTCGCGGCGACGCCATGCCGCCTTGGCATCACAACATGGCATCACAACATGGCATCACAACATGGCGAGCCCGCTGGCGAACACATCATTGGCGGCACCGGCCGCGGACCAATCCCCCATGTCCACGCACACGATGGCGAAGAACACAACGCCGCCGTCCTTGGTGACGATGGTGCCGCACAGGGAACGCACATTGTCCTGCGTGCCGGTTTTCGTCATCATCGACCCATAGATCGAATGGTCATACGGCGCATGAGGCCTATCGACGCCAGCCAGCAGCTCGCCTTCCATCACCGGCGCGGAATCCTCCTGCTGCAGCAGCACAAGGTGGCGTTGCACGTCAGCGAGGGTTGTTGCGGATATGCGCGTGCCAAGGGTGAGGCCGGAGCAATCCCTGAGCGACAACCCGTCGGTCTTGATGCCGGCATCCTGCACGATTTGCGTCACTGCCTTCACTGCGCCTTCCGGAGAGTTCTCGGCACCGGTTTTGATGGCGACGAGACGCCCAAATTCCTCGGCCAGCGTGTTCGAGGAATTCTTCAGCATGAATCTCATGACTTCCCACAGCGGGGCGGATTGCACGCTGGCGATCATCGTGGCATCGCCTGTGGTCTGGACGGATGCCGGCGCGTCGGCGTTGGAGACCGTCACTCCGGCGGCAGCAAGCTGCGACGCGAATTCCGTCGCCACGTTGAGCGCCGGGGTGTCGGTTTTCGTCGGGTAATTCATGATGTGGTCGGGGTCGGGGTTGGTGACGCCGCCCCACTGACGGTCCATGTCGATCGCCATGGAGGATGCCGGCATTTCGTAAATGTAGTCCTCGTCCGTCTGCTCGATGCCGTCGGGCAGACGCTTGCTGCCGAAGAGCGAATCATCGTATTCAAGCGTCACCGAGGTGATGCCCTGCGCCGCGAGCGCAGTCACGGTGCGTTGCACGAGCGTGGCGATGCCAGCGCGGCCGTTGATGTGCGAGGCGTCGTTGGCGCCGGTGCCAAGCAGCACGTCGCCGTTGCCTTTGAGCACGATCGTCGCCGCACCCTTGGCGTCCGCCGCACCGGTCACATACACCTGCGTGTCGAGGGTGGAATACAGGTCAAGAGCGGAGGCTGCCGCGAACGCGGTGAGGGTTTTCGTGGTGGAGGCGGGCTCGCGCGCAGTGTCCGGCTCATGCCCGGCGATGACATTGCCCTGGGCGTCCATGACCGCTATCGAATACGTGGTGCCCACACCCGCCGACTGCGCATAGGCGTCGAGCAAAGGCTGCACCGCGGCGGCGTCAATGCTCGTGGACGTGTCGACGTCCGGGGCGAGCAGCTGCACGTTCTGCCGTGCAACGCGCACGGTCACATCAGCGCGTTCATCACCGCCGGTGCGCGCATAACGGTGGATCGCCGTGAAGCAACCGAACACCAATGCCGTGGCGACGGCGGAGGCGACGATGCGCACCGCTGCCGATGACGGAGCATGCGTCTTGCCTGCGGTGCCGTGATTCCTGTGCCATGCGCTCATCGAGCGTCCTCCTTGATGGCGGCAATCGCCGCTGCCTTTGCTGATTCCTTGGACGCAGAGCCGTGCGCTGCACTGTCTGCCGCGGCGGCGTCTTCCGCCGCACTGCCTTCTGTGTCGGAATCTTGCACAACCTTGCCTTCCACAATCTTGCCTTCCACAGCGCCGGCATTGACCGTTCCGTCGAATTCCTCGTGCAGCTGCTCCTGCGAGGCACCCTGATGCTGTATTGGCTTCCACTGCGAACGCGAGAAAATCGCGGCGAACGAAATGGGGATGTAGCTGAGCATATACACCGGGAAACTCAGGCAATACGCCACGAGCTCGCGGTTCGTCGCGCCGATCTTGTCGCGTTCGAGAATCGAGGTGAGCGCAGCGAGCGCCATAAGCCCCAGCACGCTCGCCACCAGCGTCACGACCCAGAAACGCAAGGCGCCGAGCTGGCTGGCGGCCGAGACGAAGCCGAACGCCACGAACAGCGCACCCAGCACCACGCGCGCCAACGACAGCACGGTGAGCGGACAGATCATGAGCGACAGGTCCACCGCGGAGAAATCACGTTCGCGAATCGCGTACTTGATGAGCGCGGAACCATAGTAACGGAACACCTGCAGGAATCCCTTGCTCCAACGCACCCGCTGGCGCCACGACTGCGCGAACGTCACCGGCTGCTCGTCATACAGCATGGCCTTGCCGCAGTAACCGATCTTGTCGCCATGCATGATCGTATCCATCGTGAACTCAAGGTCCTCGGTCAGCAGGTGGAACTTCCAACCGCCGTTGCGTTCCATGATTTTGCGCGAGAACAGGAAGCCGGTGCCTCCCACGTGGCAGCTGGTGCCGAAGACGTGGCGCGAACTGTTGAGGAACCTGGATTCACGCACGAACCACAGGGCGGAGCCGGAGGACACCCAGTTGTCGGAGAAGTTCACGGAATTGCGATAGCTCGTCAGCGCGTCGAACCCTGCGTGGAACGCCTTGTTCATCTCCGCCACGTAATGCTTGTCGAGCAAATTGTCGGCGTCGAACACGATGTAGGCGTCGTATTCCTTGGCGGCGCCGCTGCGCTGGATGTTGTCGAGCAGATAGGTGAGCGCATAGCCTTTGCCCACCTGCTGCTTGTTGAAACGCTCAACCACATGGCATCCCATGCGGCGGCACACCTCGGCGGTGTCATCGTCGCAATTGTCCGCCACGACCCAGATGTCGATGAGTTCGCTCGGATACGTTTGGTGCTGGATGCACGTGATGAGGTTTCCGATGACCTTGGATTCGTTGCGCGCCGAGATGAGCACGCAGTAGTGTTTGTCGGCCGGTGCGTCGGGATAGTCAACGGTCTTGGCGAAGAATCCGGTGACGATGCACACCACTTGGTAGGCGATCCCCAAGAACCCGATGATTCCCATGAGGATGTCGATGAATGTAAGCAATCCCATGTCAGCGCCATTCCTTTCGAGCGCTATGGCCGCCAGCGTTATGACTCTTGCGGGGCTTGGCGGGAGCAGGCCGGTCGTCACTCGAACGATGGGCGGTCTGCCCGGCTTGCGACGCCTGCGGATCCCGTTCCGTCTGCGCAGTCTGCGTGCGGAACTTGGATTTTTCGGGAGCCGGACCCTGCTCATTGCGCTTGCGCAACGCTTCGGTCACATTCGTGGAACTGGTGACGCCGATCTCGGAATCATCGTCATCCGCATCCTCGTCAAAGAAGCCAGCGCCCGGCTCGTGGGAATCCGACGCCTCGGGGTGCTCCCCTGCCTGCGCGGCACCCTGCCTCATCGTCTGCGTCACCACATTCTGCGGAATCGCCACGGTTTCGGAATCATCCTGCTCGTCGCTGGTGAGCGGCGACGGAATGTCGATGCCCAGCTCGTCCTGGATGAGCTTGTTGTATTGGTCCTCCACCGTCACACGATTCGTGCTGCCACGCACAGCGCGAGGCAGCTTGTCGGCCATCGGCTTGATAACACGCTCGCTGAAGCTTTCGGCGCCTTGCACCATCGCCGACTTCTTGACTGGCCTCGTATCATCAAGCAACGGGGAGTCAATCAGCTCGTACTGCTTCGTATACATCTTGAACAGCACCTGGAGGGACGCCCACACCGGCAGCGCGAGGAACGCACCGAGCGCTCCGAACAGGTAGCTGAACAGCACCACCACGAGGAACGCGACAGCGGGGTTGATGTCCATCGTGCGCTGCGAAATCTTCGGCGACAGCAGCAGGTTTTCGAACTGCTGGTAGATGCAGATGTACACGACGACGATGATCGCGGCCTTGACGCTGTTCGTGGTCCAGATGGACAGCACCGGCAGCGCGCCGCCGATGTAAGTGCCGATCGTGGGCACGAATTGCGAGACAAGCCCACAGAAAAGCGACAGAGGCAGCCAATACGGCGACCCCATGAAAATCAAGAAGAACGACATGCACACGCTTGAGACGAGTGCCAGGATGATGCGCGAATACAGGAAGTTCGAAATCTGATCTTGCAGCACGGTCCATGTGATGAGGAAGCGTTTCTGCGAACGCGGCGACATATAGCGGCAGAACGACTTGCGCATCGCGGGACTGCACGCAGACATGTAGTACGTGACGAGCAGCACCGTGAACACGGCGAACAGCCCGCCGAAGAACGAGACCGCGTAGCCCCATGCCTGGCCGGCGTAATCAGCCATGTTGTGGGTCGAGAACCAATCCATGATCGCGTCGCCGACATGCTCCATGTCAGGCATCTGCGCATTGAAACGGGTCTTCGCCCACTCGGAAATCGTCTGATAGGTGGCAGGCAGCGAATTGATCATCTGCATCACCTGGTCGACGAACATCTTGCCGAATACCGACAGCAACGCGACCGTGGCGATGCACAGACCGGTGAGGGTTACGCCGGACGCTGCGCCACGCTTCCAGCCATGCCGCACGAGACGTTCGACAATCGGGTCCATCGCCAGCGCGATGAACAGCGAAATGACGATGATGAGCACCAGCGGCTGAATGTCGGACCAGCCGCGCCACAGCCAAATGCTGACGAACACCGCAATGGCAGTGTAGATGAGTGCCCTGCCGAACCACTCCGGCGGCTTGCGCGGATCGCCCTTCTCGGGAAACAGCGACGCAAGGTCTATCTGGGTGGTTTTTTCTGATTCGTCATCTGGGCGCATACGGCTCATTATGGCATCATGGTCAGTCATCGTCCGACAATAAATCCTGATATCAGCCGTCGGGTATTGTGAAGGTATGCTTTCAGTCTCATTGGTGATTCCGGCATGGAACGAAGCCGAACGCATCGAGGACTGCCTCACGTGCTGCGTGCGGCAGACGATGCCGGCGAAGGAAATCATCGTCGTCGACAACAAATCCACTGACAACACCCGGCAGATCGTGCAGAGCTTCATCGACACGCACCCCGAGGCGCACATCATCCTCATGGAGCAGGATGCCGAGCAAGGGCTCATCCCCACGCGCAACTACGGCCTGGACCACGCCACCGGCGACGTGCTCGGCCGTTTCGACGCCGATTGCATGCTCAAGCCTGATTGGGTGGAGGTCGTTTCTGGCGTGTTCACCGAGGATCCCGATGCGATGGGCTGCACGGGACCGGTGGCGTATTACGACATGCCGGCGAGGCACTTCGGGCTGAAGGGCGACAACAAGATTCGCAAGCATATCTACCGTGCCGACGGCGACCATCCGCTGCTTTTCGGCTCGAACATGGCGGTGCGCGCCACGGCATGGAAGCGCATCCGCACCGAGGTGTGCCGCGACAAGGCGGACGTGATGCACGAAGACATCGACGTGTCGCTGCATCTGATTGGCGACGGTCTGAAAACCGTGTATTGCCCGCGCATGATCGCCGCGATGAGCGCGCGCCGCATCGATTCGTCGCTGCCGAGCTTCCTGGCTTACATGGACCGCTTCAAAAACACGTTCAACGCGCATCCGCGCCACTGGAGGTTCCACAAGCCGGAGGTCACGTTCCGCGCCCTCTACCCGATGCTGCACCTGTTTTACCCGCAGTATCAGCTGTTTTTGAAGATGAAGGATGTGGATCCCGCCGAGCGCATGTGGCTGGACGAACAGATGAAGCTGATGGATTCCGAAGAAGACAATGACGCCCCGTGGGTGCCTGTGCAGCAGCATGACGCTGCTGGCGCTAACGCTGGCAGCGGCGCAGATGCTGTCGGCACGAGAACCTCCAGCGCCGACATAGCAGCCGGCGCCGACGCTCACAACGCCGCGTAAATCGTGGCCGCCGCTTGGGCGATTGCACTCCACGACGATTCATTGGTCATGATGACCATTGTGTAATCGCCCTTGTCGGTGTAGATAATGGCTGCGTCATGCAGCAGGTCGTCGAGGAAGCCGACCTTGTCTGCCACAGTCCCGGAGTCACCGATACCCGTGGGGATGCCGCTGCGATAAATCTGCGACTCCATGCAATCAATCAGGAACGCACGGGAATCGGCATCCATGAACGTCCCGTCATACAAGCGCGTCAGGTAATCGGTCAAATCCGACGGTGTGGTGAGCATATTGGCGTGGGCAATCTGCGTGTTGCTGAATCCGGCTTGCGCCACCTGCTGGTTGATGGCCGAAAAGCCGTATTTTTCCAGCCACGCCGTCGGGCATTCGTTGTCAGATTGAATAATCATGTCGGAGAAGCATGACTTGAGCGTGGTGCCGTTAAGGGGCGAGCTCCACGAGACAGTTCCCTGCTCGACCATGGAAATCATGGAATACGCTATGTAAAGCTTGTATGTGCTCGCGGATGTGTATTGCTGGTCGGCACCGATGGCGACCTTCGTGACGCCCGTCGCAAGATTCGTGACCTTCACGGAATACTCAGCGCCTGCGAAAATGGAATCCAGCGAAGGCTGCACTTGCGCAGTGATGTCCGCGTCAGGCGTAGCAGTGGGATCGGCTGCGGCCTGATCGTCGGCCGCGTCACTGCCGGACGCATCATCCGGTGCAACGGAATCCGCGGATTGCACCGCGTCTTCGGTTTCTGCCGCGGCGCTGTCCGCAGCACCATGCGAAGCGGACAATGCTGTTTCCACGCCCCACGTGAGCGATGCCGCAAAAACAAACAGCAAGCACAGTGCCACGAAGCGGCGGCGCTTGTACTTGCGGTCAGGCAAGAAGCGGTACCCGTGTTTTGCCATGCGACGTCCTTTCCAAGTCTGACGATGACTGTAGGCATCACAACTGAGGGATTGAACCAAATAACCTTATTGAATTCTGGGAGCTGGTCGATTCCAGCATGACGGTGCTGCGGCATCAACGCTGTGACATCAGCACCGCGGCATCAGCACCGCGGCATGACGACATCGACGCGCTCTGAATCTTGGCCTGTGAAACGCAATCTCCGTTCGGTGATTAACCAGGCTGAAGATTCAAACGAAAAAAGGAACCCCAGGCGCAAACCTGGGATTCCATCTACTTCGTACCCCCTGAGAGAGTCGAACTCTCGTTGTCAGATTGAAAGTCTGGTGTCCTAACCGTTAGACGAAGGGGGCGCACTTGGGTTAGTATACGCAAACCATGCGATTGTGGCAAATCCGCCTCAAAAACAAGGAAATGCCACGCCTGTACGGCGTGTCGCGCCTACCGCACGACACGCCACGCCACCGCGCCACATCACCATGCCACCACGCCACCGCGCGGCATCAGACCGCGCGATACGTGAAATCGTGAATCGTGCGCCCAGCGTCCAAGCCTTTCTTTTCGAAGTTCGTCAGCACCCTCCCGGCGAATCGCTCGGATTCCCTGAACATCGCATGCGGAAACTCGGCAGCGCGGTCGGCATCGCCCTTGCCCACATGCTGCGTAGGCAAAGACACCTCGATGCTCCCCACGTTTTCAAATCCCGGGGCGCCGTCCATGACCTCGTGCACATGCAAGGCGTAATCGTCGATATCGGTGGCGATGCGCCACACTCCACCCGCTTTGAGCGCCCTGTGAACGTTCGCCGCGAGCGCCGGCTGCACAATGCGACGCTTGTGATGCTTCATCTTCGGCCACGGATCGGGGAAGAACGTCCACACCTCGTCAAGCAGCCCTTCCTCGCACACAGCGAGCAATTCGGGCGCATTGACCTGAGCGACGCGCAGATTGAACAGGCCTTCCTTGCCAGCACGCAGCAATGTATGGGCGACACCGGGGTCATACACCTCGAGTGCCAGGAAGTTGCGGTTGGGCTCACGCTGGGCGGCGGCTATCACGTTCTCCCCCTGCCCGGTGCCGATCTCCACCACCAACGGGCGGTCGCTGCCCCACAGGCGCAGCACCTCCGCGCGCGTGAATCGATACGCGGGATCTACGCCAAGGTCCCGTCCGCCGTTTGGCAGATGCAGCAGGTATTGCGGGGCGCATTGCTCCCAAGCCCGAGCCAGGCGCCCGTCCAAGTGGGACGAACGGCGCACGAACGACACGACGGCACGGCGGCGCGGGGAACGAATCGCGGCAGATTCTGTGTTCGTGTCCGAGTCCATGTTCGCGTCCGCCTCCGTGTCAGTGTCCGCGTCAGTGTTCGCGTTCTCGTTCGAGCCCGCCTCCGTGCCCATGTTCGTGTCCGCCTCCGAGTCCGCGGCATCTGCCGGCGGTAGCATCACATGCGCAGCAGAATCACCGCGGGCTGCGGAATCACCGTCTTGAGTGCCCGCCGCCACCTGCGGATTCACGATTTCAGAAGTCTGCGAATCCGCGGTGTTCTTCACCGTACCTGTTTCCACTGCCGTTTCTTCGTCCGTCATCTTGTATCCCGCCGTTTCCGAAAAATTCCGTCGCGTATGAGCAAGCTATTCCCAGCGGATGCCTGAAGGGCCATGCGCCACATCCACCGACCACAGCCGGGAATATTCCGGACGCGCCGCCTTCTGCACACCGCAACGCGCGCCCATGCGTCACACACAAGCCGCGCCACACGAATCATACCGTGTCGCCACGGCGAGGCGCATAACGCTTGGAAATACTTGTGATTCGTCACTTTCTGGCGAACGCGACACGCCGAAGGAAGAAATTTGCCGTTTCGATTTGCATGATCAGGAGGTTGTATGTATTATCTCTCTTGTTGCCTGACGCAAGTCAGCACGATGGCTCCGTAGCTCAGTTGGTTAGAGCGCCGCCCTGTCACGGCGGAGGTCACCGGTTCAAGTCCGGCCGGAGTCGCTGAATGAGAACCCAGGTTCGCCTGGGTTTTTTGTTCTAAGGCTCTGTAGCTCAGTTGGTAGAGCGTACGACTGAAAATCGTGAGGTCAGCGGATCGATGCCGCTCGGAGCCACCACCCAGCCCCGCCCCTCGCGGGGTTTTGTTTTCCCTCTTCTCCCCTTCACTTTTCTTCTTTCTTCTTCCTCTTTTCTTCTTTTCTTCTTCCTCTTCCTTCTTCTTTTCTTCCTCTCTTTCCTTTCCTTTCCTTTCTTTCCTTTCCCTCCCCCTTTCCCCTCTTCCCTCTCCTCAAGCCGCTGCGCCCACCAGAATCCACGCAACCTCCCTCATCGGCGACAAATCCAAGATTCGCCGAATATGGAGGTTACAGTCCCCCTAGAAAGGGGCCCAAACCTCCGTCTTCGGCGAACAAGCCAGAATGTCGCCGAAGACGGAAGTTAGACAACCCTCGAGGGGAAATCCAACCTCCGCTATCGGCGACACCACCAACCGTTCGCCGATAGCGGAGGCTAGACGGTTCCCAAACCCACCCCCAACCTCCACCATCGGCGAACAAACCTGGGATTCGCCGAAAACGGAAGTTACAGGGTCCCAAAAAGGGATTCCATCCTCCGTCTTCGGCGAACAAACCAGAATGTCGCCGAAGACGGAAGTTAGACAACCCCCGAAAGGGAATCAAACCTCCGTCTTCGGCGAACAAAACCAGGATTCGCCGAAGACGGAAGTTACAAGATCCCCACACAGGCCCCAAACCTCCACCATCGGCGACATCACCAACCGCTCGCCGAAGACGGAGGATACATGCAAAGAAAACGGGTCCCAAACTTCCCTCTTCGGCGACTCACGAATAATTCGCCGAAAACGGAGGTTACAGACCTCTAGGAAGGGTACCAAACCTCCACCATCGGCGAGCGAATTTTGGATTCGCCGAAAACGGAAGTTACAGGGTCCCAAAAAGGGATTCCATCCTCCGTCTTCGGCGAACAAACCAGAATGTCGCCGAAGACGGAAGTTAGACAACCCCCGAAAGGGAATCAAACCTCCGTCTTCGGCGAGCGAATCCGCGGACCGGCGTACGGATGCGCGGATCGGCGTGCGGATCGGCGTATGGATGCGCGGATTGGCGTGCGGATGTATGGATGTACGACGAAGAGGCTGCGACCACCGTTGGAATCTACTTCCAAACCAGAATCCGCCTAAAACAAAGGCCGCACAGCGTTGTCGCTGCGCGGCCAAGGATCCTTGCGGTGACAACACACAAGCTCAAGCAATCTCGCCTGTCAGGCAACCCCACCCTTCGGGCAAACTCGCTTTCAGGCGGATTCATCCTTCAGGCAAGTCCACCTATCAGGCAATCTCACATGTCAGGCAATCTCACCCGTCAGGAAAACTCACCTTCGCCCGACATCACCGTCACCCGATCTCGCCCTTCACCCAATCGATGATGTAGGGCGCCACTTCCTCGATCTGGTCAATGGCAATCTCGAAATCCTCGGGCCCGCCATACCACGGATCCACAAGGTCAATCTCGTATTCCTTGCCGGGCGCCGGCTTGGGAAGATTCGGGTCGAACGAACGGTACATGTGCACCTTGCTGCGGTCCTGCGGCGGCAACATGCGCAGCAGCGAGCGCATATGCGACGCGGTCATCGGCAGGAATAGGTCGGTGGCGTCGATTTCAGCGCGCGTGATGGCGTGCGCAAAATGATGCTTGGGAATCTCGTATCCCCGGGCACGCAGCACGCGCACGGCGCGCGGATCAATGGGATGGCTGTATTCCTCGTCGCTCACGCCGCTCGACATCACGCGGATCGAATCACTCAGTCCTTCGTCCTCCACGCGTGCGCGCAGGATTATCTCCGCCATTGGCGACCGGCAGATGTTGCCGGTGCACACGGTGGTGATGGTGTAACGAGAGTCTTTGGAATCAGCCATGCTGCTCCTTCATAATGGCAAGCGAATGGGTCAAACGGGTGGATTCTATCGGTCCGCACCCGCACAGGCCGCAACGCAACAGCCGGGGCAGCCCACCCAATCAGCAGCCCCGACCTGTTGCGACCAGACAATATCGGTCAGTCGTCGCGGTCCTCGTCTTCGACCTTGCGATACACAAGATAGCGGAAACGCGGCACATCGACATCCTTCGCGGGCGTCATCCACGGGGATTCCTCTTCGAGGCGCCAATCGTCGTCGTTGAGCACGGGGGCGTACACATCCGCATCGTAAGTGCCATCGATCTGCGTCACATACGCACGGTCGGCTTCGTCTTTCAATTCGCGGAAGACTTGGGCTCCGCCGATAATCCAAATTTCAGAATGATCCATTCCATCATCCGGAATGGCTGCCTGGCTGGCGATTTCCAGGGCACCCTCGGGATTGGTCGCGACCGTTGCGCCCGGAGCCCGATAATTGGGATCGGAAGAAATCACGATGTTATCGCGGTTTGGCAGCGGCTTGCACCCCATGGATTCCCACGTCTTGCGCCCCATAATCACCGGATGCGACACCGTGAGCGCCTTGAAATGCTTCATGTCCTCGGCAAGATGCCACGGCATTTTACCGCCGTTGCCAATTCCTTCGGTCCCGTTCGGCGTGTGCGCCTGCGCCCAAATAAGATTCACCCACGTACGCTTGGGTTCGTCATCGCCATCGAATTCGTCGTATTCCTCTTCGTCCTCGAAGAGATCGTCATCGTCACGGTGACCGTCGCTCATACGCCCGGAAAATCCGGGCTTGGGTTCGTGATGGTCCGTTCTGTTATGACTGTCATGCTCCATATCGTTAATCACTCCTTAGGTCATATGGCCATATGGAAATCAAACATGAGACTAGTGCAACAGTGTATCATCACCGCACAACGCCGCACGTGCCGCCACACCCGCCGCACGTGCCGCCGCATCCGCCGACCGCAGTTGCCGCCGCACGTGCTGCCGAGTTCACCGCCGCATCCTCCGGCCGCGCACCTTCCGGCGCAATCGCCTCATACCGCCACAGGCGCGGCGATCTTGGCGTGATGCTGGTAGTTCTCCACGTGGAAGTCCTCGTACTGATATTCAAAGATGCTCGGCGCCTTGTCGATGCTCAGCGTCGGATACGGATACGGCGCACGGCTCAGCTGCTCGAGCACCTGCTCCACGTGGTTGTCATACACATGGCAATCGCCGCCGGTCCACACGAATTCGCCCGGCTCCAGCCCCGTCTGCTGCGCCATCATGCACGTAAGCAGGGAATACGACGCGATGTTGAAAGGCACCCCGAGGAACATATCGCAACTGCGCTGATACAGCTGGCAGCTGAGCTTGCCATCCGCCACGTAGAACTGGAACAGCGCGTGGCACGGAGGCAGCGCCATATTCTCGACTTCGGCGGGATTCCATGCGGTCACAATCATGCGACGGGAGTCAGGATTGTTGCGAATCAGATCCACGACATTTGCGATCTGGTCAATCGTGCGGTTGGGATCATCCTTCGTGGGCGCCGGCCAGCTGCGCCACTGCACGCCGTAGACCGGCCCCAGGTTGCCGTCAGCGTCCGCCCACTCATCCCAGATGTGCACGCCATGCTCGACCAGCCAATTGATGTTGCTGCTGCCCTTGAGGAACCACAGCAGTTCGTAAGCCACGCCCTTGAACCACACCCTTTTCGTGGTGATGAGCGGGAAGCCTTTGCTCAGGTCGAAGCGCATCTGCTGACCGAACAGGCTGATGGTGCCCGTGCCAGTGCGGTCGGATTTAAGTGTGCCTTCGGTGAGGATGCGACGCACAAGGTCTTCGTACGGCGTAGGGATGTCGCTTTCCGGCTTGGCGGGAATGCGAGCGCGGATGGATTCAAGTTCTTCTGGTGTCAAAGCCATGGCTGCCAGTTTAAACGCGAAGGCTTAAAACATGCGAACCGAGCGTCAGCCGCCAGCGCAATCAGCGACGCGACTCGCCGCGAACCTCCGCGCGACACGCATGCCACGCATGCCACGCGCATGCCGGCAGTCACGATAGTCCACAGGCACGCGCACACGCAGATGCCCACGGAAACCCCAGATACCCCACAGATACCCCGCAAACACCCCAGATACCCCGCAAACACCCCACAAATCCTCGCGCAACACACGCGCAAATACGACAACGGCGCGCCATCGGACAGTGCCAGGCGTCGGGGCTTCATCAAGCCCGACACCGCACTGCCCGTGGCGCGCCGCAATACAGGGAATTGCGCTATCGGCGGATGTCGACATCCATGCGCACCGGCGTCTCATGCGCGTAGGTGTGCATGACGGTGCAGCCGCTTTCAATGTGACGGCGGATGCGCTCGGCGAGCTTCTTGGCATCCTCTTCGGAAAGCCCCGCCTCGGTGGCGTCCACCACGATCTGCTCTTCATAGGATGTGTAGGCATCCGCATCGCGATCATAGGTGCCGTCGACCACGATCTTGGCGCTCTTGCCGTCACCCAAAGCGCTCGTGACCGCCATTTCGCTGGAAAGCGCCGCGCATCCAGCGAGCGCGATCTTCGTCAGGTCACCGGGAGAAAACACGCCACGGTCCTTGCTGCGGCCGAACTTGATGTGTGCGCCGTCATCCGAGAACGCATCCCAGGAACCATCCTTGTTTTTCTCAACCCACAGACGTGCCATGACACTCCTTACAGATACACAGATGTGCCGGCATCGGCGATGGGGATGCCAGCGCGGGCGAATCCTCGCCCAGTCATATCGGACACTGCAAGCATAGCCGAAACGACATGAACCCATGCGCGGATGATGCGGAATTCATCCACGCATGGGTTCATGCGCACAGGTTCGCGCGCCCGGCTTGCAACTCCAGACACTTGATGAGCGACGCCGGCGCAGAGCGCCCGTCAACGCCCAGCGCTGTCAACGAGGCTCAGCGCTCAGTGCCACTCAACACTCAGTGCTCGGGGTCAATCTTCTCGGAAACCTGCTCGGCGACGCTCTCGCCTGCGGTCGGAACCGCCACAGGCTCCACGCCTTCGATCTTCTCGACGGGCACGGTGGGCACATCCGCCGGCGACGCCGGCACCTTGGCGAGCTCGGTTTCGGCCGCCTCCACATACTTGCGCGGCACCACGTAGACCGGCGACACGGAGTGTTGCAGCAGGCCCTGGCTGATCGACCCCAGCAGCAGACCGGTGAATCCACCACGGCCACGCGAGCCGACGACCACGACATCGTTTTCCTTGCTCGCCGCAGTCAGGGCGTCCACGGCGGAGCCGGGCACCACCGACTTGTCGATTTCAAGCTCAGGGTATTGCTTCACAATCGGCTCAAGGCGCGTGTCGAGGTCATCCTTGTAGGAGTCGAGCACGCCTTCCTCGGTCCGTCCGTTGCGCAGCGCCGGCACTGCGGAGATAACGGTGAGCTTGGCGCCCCACGCGTGCGCGAAGGCGGCGGCGATCTCCAGCGCCTTCAGTCCCCACTTGGATTCGTCAGAGCCGACCGCAACACGCGTAATCGTGTTGCTCAGGTGCATGACGGTGCCGTCGTCGTCGGTGTAAGGCACCACAACGATCGGGCAGTATGCGTATGCCGGCAGGCTGGAGCTCGTGGTGCCCAGCAGGCGTTCCGCCAAGCCACCTTTGCCACGGTTGCCGATGACGATGAGATTGTAGTTGCGGCTCAGTTCCACGAAGACGGAGCTGGGGTCGCCGGTCACGATGAGGGTCTCGGCGCTCACGCCCTGCTGGTCGGCGATGGCCTTCGCCTTGGACAGGATCTCTTCGGCGTCCGAGTGCGCGACGGCGTCATCACCCATCGCGGTGTACGTGGCGTCGAAAGACACCGCCGCGTAACTGGGCAGAGAATATGCGCAGACAATCTGCAGGGTAAGGCCGGCATGCTTGGCATAGTTTGCCGCCCACCACGTTGCCTTGAAGCTCGCGTCCGATCCATCGACACCCACAAGAATCGCCTTGTCGTTTTTGGTAGTCATGGCTGCTCCTTACCTAGTACTTCATTCGTACTCCGAGCGATGCGCGGCTTAGACGCACCGCAAGCCTTCACGGCGCTTCGTTGCTACCGTCAATTCCCCACTTTACCCCACGAAGCTACGTGTAGGTAAGTCAACGCGCCAAAAACAGCAAAGAACCGGCGAAGAAATCAGTAGTGGATATAGGTGAAGTTCTGCGCGTTTGCCAGCGTGCGGCTCGTCGCCTGCCCCAGCGCGCCACCTGAATTGCCTTCCGAAACGACGATCTTGTCGTCCACGACGGCCTCGACAACCGCCACATGGCCATATACGCTGCTGGCACCCGCCTGGCCGGGGGCGAACACGACGACGTCACCCACGCGCGGCGTGTTGTCGACGGAATAGCCCAGCGCCTGTGCGGCAGCAGCCCAGTTCCTGGCATCGCCGAAATTCGAACCGACGGGCAGTCCCAGCTGGTGGCGGCGTTCATACGCCCACCATGTGCACTGGCCGTATGGGTATGTGTTGCCCGTGTCGCCTGTCTGATGATCAATGGAATCCGGCACGTCAACGTCTTGAGCGTCCGCGAGATACAGTTCGGAGTTCTTCCAGATGCCATCCGCAATCTGAGTGCCGGCAGGAAGAATCACCGTGCGGGATGACAGCGTGTTGACCTTGAGCTGCCCCAGCGATTCCTCGCCATCCCAGCTGCCGGACGACGATGTGTCCACGGATGCCGTGCGGTCGGAACGGGAGCTGAGGTTGTCGGAATCAGACGACAGCGAACCATCGGTCAGCGTCACGCTCTGAGTGGCGGCGACGGATTGGGGGAGGCGGGGGAAGGCACCGGCAGCGCTTGCCACGCACAGCGATCCGGTCGTGCCCAAAAGCACTGTGACGACGCCTGCGAACATGATGTTTGCCTTGCGCGCCTCGCGCTGCTTGCGCTGACGGATTGCGCGACGCGTGGTGGGAGGCGTGTTGAGCTCATGAAGGAGCATGGTGCGCACGTCCACGACGGACACGGTGGCGTTGGAATCCTTGCCACGGGATGTCGCATTCGACAGTGCTGATTTCGCAACAACAGGAACCAAGCCATGCTGGGCATGGCGTGCCTCGGCATGCGAAACCGCGACGTGCCTTCCGCCATGACGCGGCGTCGGTTCGCCGTCGTCATATGCCTGCGGTTCACGCGAGGAATCTCTCCACGCATGAATCGCCGCATGCTGGGCATGTCGCATAGCTACGCACTCCTATCGTTGATTGACCGCGGGTTGACCATACCACCGAAACCATGGGAGGAAGGCATTGGGCACCCGACGCACATTCCGTAACAATTCCCGCCGGAAACCGGCAATCGCCTGCAAATTCTGCTTCGCGCAGAAATCTACATCGCGGACTTGAGGCATTCGCCTCTGAGGATGAATAAATGAACAGTATCCCCTTTACCATAAAAGAACCTGAAGACGGCATATCGCCGTCTCATCCAAAGCACATTCCGGCATCGAATGCCGCACCCACGGCGTTTCGAACTAGGCGCATGCCTTTCGGACGCCGCCTGCCGCTAATGCACGCCCCACACTATTGTGGAGGGCATGACTACTACAGTGACGATTCCACAGAATCTGCTTCCTCGAGATGGGCGATTCGGATCCGGCCCCAGCCGCATCCGCGAAGACCAAGCCACCGTGCTTTACCAGTCGTGGCGCTCTCCCCTGGGTACGTCCCACCGTCAGGACGGGGTCAAGGATATCGTCGCATCCATCCGCCGCGAACTGGCAGCGCTGTTCAACCTGCCTGAAGGCTACGAAGTGGTGCTGGGCAACGGCGGCGCATCGCAGTTCTTCGACATCGCCTGCGCGTGCTTGATCGAACGCAAGGCGGCATTCGGCGTCTGCGGTTCGTTCTCCGAGAAATTCGCCAAGGAAGCGCAGGACGCGCCGTTCCTTGAGGAGCCCGTGATCTTCCGCAAGGATTATGGCGAGGCGGCCGTGCCGGAATTCACCGAAGGCGTGGACGCATACTGCTGGCCGCACAACGAGACATCCACCGGCGTGATGTGCCCGGTGACCCGCGTGCCCGGCAGCAAGGAGGCAGGCGCCCTCACCATCATCGACGCGACGAGCTGCGCCGGCGCCCTTCCGGTGGACATCAGCCAGACCGACGCGTATTTCTTCTCCCCGCAGAAGGCGATGGGCGCTGAAGGCGGCCTGTGGGTGGCAATCCTCTCCCCCGCGGCAATCGCACGCGCCGAGGCGGTCGAAAACTCCGCCACGCTTGACGGCGCGACCCGCTGGGTGCCCGCCATGCTGTCGCTGACGAAAGCCATCAAGAACTCCCGCAAGAACCAGACGCTCAACACGCCTGCCATCGCCACGCTCATCCTCATGAACGAACAGCTCAAGTGGATCAACGCCAATGGCGGTCTGGACTGGGCGGTGGCGCGTTCCCGCCAGTCGTCCAACATCCTGTATTCGTGGGCCAATGCCAGCGATTACGCCACACCGTTCGTGCCGGAAGGCCCGGCGCGTTCCACGTGCGTTGTGACAGTGAATCTGGATGACGACGTGCCTGCGTCCGAAGTGCTCGGTCACCTGCGCGCCAACGGCATCGTCGATTGCAACGGCTACCGCGCGCTTGGCCTCAACCAGCTGCGCATTGGCGTGTTCCCGTCCGTTGACCCCGCCGATGTGGAAGCGCTGACGCATTGCATCGATTACGTCGTCAAAGAGATGAAGGCGCAGGCGTAACGCCTCGTCGCACACGACAAGATGAAAATCCCCTGCGGGAATCATTCCCACAGGGGATTCTTTGTATGGGTGCGTTGTCTGAGAATTGCCCGTGGTACCGCCGACGGTGAGCCTGGGGTGCGCGTACCCCCCCTGGAAGCCCACCGTCATATTCTCGACAGGCCGCCGTCACAGCCCGCCGTCACAGCCCGCCGTCACAGGCCGTTGTCACAGGCCGTTGTCACAGGCCGTTGTCACAGGCCGGTGGACGCCAGCAAATACACGCCATGCTTGCCATTCACCGAAGTCACTTGCGCACGCCCGTCCGACGCGGGAATGAACGACGCCTCCCCCTTGTGCACCACGACGCTTTGCGTGCTGCTGGTGCATTGCACTTCGCCTTCGATGCACACGAGCACACGCGGCCCGGCGACCGCGGGAATCGCAGCGGAAGGCGCGATGCTCTGCGCGTAATCGGTGATCGTGGAGCGCTGGCGCTGCGCCATCTTGTCCCATCTGCCGCTGTCATCATCAGTGCCCACATGACCGTATGAGAGCATGAATTCACTGAGCTTGGGCCGGTAAACCGCAAGGTTGGGGGTAAACAGCGCATGGAGCGTGCGCGACGTGGGGTCGATGGGCGGCGCGGGGTTGCAGTCAAGGTTGCGCAGAAGGTTGGGAATGTCCTTGTGCTTGGGCGTCATGCCGGCGCGCAGCACATTGTCGGAATTGGTCATGATTTCGGCGCCCGTGCCCTGCAGGTAACAATGCGGTGTGCCGGCGGGAATGAACACGGATTCGCCTCGTTCGAGACTGACGGGATTGAGCATCGCCACGCACAGCACGCTGGGGTCGCCCGGGAATGCGCGCGCAGCCATGGTGGCATGCTGCACGATTTTCGACGACCTGCGCCCCTTGCACGTGCGGCATGCTGATTCCAACGCCTCGCCCAGCCCTTGCGCCGCTTCGCGCGGAGCGGTGGCGGCCATGCGGAATGCACGGAAAATGCGTCGCTGCGTATGCCCCCACACTTTCGCCGCGGCAGGCATATCGGCATCGATTCCATCGCTGCCGGCAGAAGCCGCAAGCACGGCACCATTGGCCGAATCAGACGCATTGACGCGATCGGTGGTGTACGAAAAATCACCGACTCGTGCCACTGCGGTCGCCGGGGCATCGGAATACCGCGTTTTCAGACCATGCGCATCGAGGGGCTGTTTGCCTGCCAATTCACGTGCCATTGCCTGCGCCAACGGATGGTCAATCGCACGCAACGCCGCCAGTTCAATGGGACGCGGCGCAAACCCCACGGACGCCTCGAAGCGTTCCAACGCCACCACCATCTCATGCTTGGCAATGGAGTCCTTGAACGACCGGATGGGGGAATCCACGGGAATCCCCGCCGCGTTCTCGCGGTTGTAGCCTGCCCGCGCCTCAAAATCCACAGGATGCACTTGCAACGACAGCGGGATGCGGGCCGAGATGATCTTGAACAGGTACGGCAGCACCGGCCCCCACGTCTCCGACGCATCGGTGCCCACCATGAGTTCAGGGGCGCGGCGTATCGCTTCGTCGAGCGCCATGCGGTCGCCGTCCATGTCCACCGGCGACGGTGAGGCGGGATGGCCGCTGAACCACATTTCCGCAAGCGGCCCGGGGCATTCTATGCCGAAAATGTCCTGGAGCCGATGGTCTGACCCCCACGAATACGTCTTGGGAACAGGCTGGATCGGAAACACGGTTCCTCCTTCCGGTCACTGGCGACATAGAGACGACATAGAGACATAGAGCGGTGCGCTCCGCCGTTGCGAGGATTGCCTTACCTCACGCCGGCGTTTCATGTAACCCAACAACCATACCGCGCCACAGCCGTCAATGCCCGGGCATTGTGCCAAGGCCATCGCGAACCATCGTCCAGCACGATGTAAGGTATGAAGCATGAAACTTGCACCAATCTGGGATCCGACAGCGCGAAAACCGGGTCCGCCCCCTGTGCATGTTGACCTGTTTCCCCTGTTCCTTGGCGGCACGGTGCTGTGGGGCGTGGCAGGAGTGGTGTGCATCATATGCAACATCGCCGGCATCATGCCACTGCGCGAAACCATCACCTGCGTGATTGGCGTGGTGGTTGGATTGGGTCTGCTCATCTGGGAGCACAACGAACGGCGCATCTACCGGCTGCTCGGCGATGATGATGATTCCGCCACCGATGCCAGTGATGATGCTGGGGTCGATTCCGCTACCGCTGTCACTTCCGCTGCCGGTGATTCCGCAGCCAACGATTCCTCTGTCGATTCCGCTGTCAATTCCACTAGCATCAACAACGCGCACGACGCCCGCAGCACCGGCAACGCACGACGCTGAGTTCAGGCGACCTGGTCGTACTCACCATCTGTAGCCTTGGGCAGCACGATTGTGAATGTGCTGCCACTGCCGGGCTTGCTCCACACATCCACGCGGCCTTGATGGGTGAGCGCCACATGCTTGACGATTGACAGCCCCAAACCGGTGCCGTCCTCCCCGCCGTGCACGCGCTGCTGCGTCTTGCCACGGTAAAACCGCTGGAAAATCTTGTCTTGGTCCGCCGCCGGGACGCCAGGGCCATTGTCGACGACGCGCACCTGCGTGTAGTCCCCCGTTTCGTCCGGTTCGACGGCGATGCTCACATGGGAGCGGTCGGGCGAAAATTCAATGGCGTTCTCCACCAACTTGGCGATTGCAGCATGCAACTGGTCGGCGTTGCCATGCACGAGCTGCGGATCCGCCGAGTGTTTGAACTCCAGCGTCACATGCGCCGCATCCGCGCGAGGCTGCTCTTCCGCCACCACATCGCGTGCCACATCCTCAAGATTGAGCACGGGAGACTCTTTCACTGACCCGCTGCCTTGGGCCTTGAGCAGGATTATCAGGTCGGAAACCAGATGACGCAGGTATTTTGCCTGCGCCGTGACCTGTTCCGCTTGGGATTGGACGTCGCGCGCATTCACATCCGGATTGCTCAGGCTTTCGCCCAGCTGCTCCAACGCCTGCGCAGGTTCGTCCAGCTGCGTGGTCACGTTGCTCACGAAATCATCCCGCAATTGCTCGAAGCGATGCCTGTCGCTGTCGTCGGTGACAAGCACCACGATCAACTGATCGCTGACCGGCACCACCGTGATGCGCAGCCAGTTCTTGCGCGGGGTGGATGAGAATCTCTTGCCTTGCCCGCCATTGCGCATCGACTGGCTGTTGCGGTGCGCATCCGCAGCGGAGTTCACGGCATCCGAGACGGTCATTGCAGGCGCAGCACCCGTGGCTGCTGAAGACGCATCCCGGGAAGCCGCATCCTGCTCGCGCGCAAGCCGCTCCCCCGGGGTCAAGCCCCTCATCGCATAGTCTTGGGCGGTCTGTGTGATCAATTCGAAGCTGTGGACTTGCCCCGTACGCCGCGTTTCCATGATCTGCTCGCGCAAACGCTCATCCGCTATCGCGTCATCGCGCACCAGTCCCAGACGGTATGTCGCAGGCGCTGCCTGAACCACACTGTCGTCAGCACCTACCACGATCGCCTCGGAATCCAATGCGGCAAGCACATGCTGGGTGTCGGTGTGCAAGGCGTTGTCGTTGTGCTGCCGAGCGAGGCGGGCGGAGCGCAGCCTTCCTGAGGTCACGGCAAGCGCCACCGCAAGTGCAACACACCCGATGAGCAAGATTATGTCCAGTACTTCGAAAGTTTGCATCGAATTCATCTTTGCACAAGATTGTGTTCGCCACCATTTTCAGACGAAGATGTTCACAAGCCGCATCATCAAGGCAATAAATTTGCCGTCCATTCATTTTCCGTTGTGCATTGGCGATGGCCGTTCCGTACAATAGGAACGGACAAAAAATACGAAAGGTTTGCTTCCCATGCGCGTACTTTTTAACGAGGAAATGAAGCAGATTGCGGACGACCTCGATACGATGGCAGCTGCGGTCAAGGCTGCGATTGACGGGGCCGGCAAGGCTCTGCTTGACAATGACATCGACGCCGCCCAAAGCGTCATCGACGGCGACCTGAAGATCGACGGGCTTGAGGCCAGCATCATCGACCAGTGCGTGCAGATGCTCGCGAAGCAAAGCCCTGTCGCCACGGATCTGCGCATCGTCGTCTCCACGCTGCGCATCGCTTCCACGTTCGAGCGCATGGGCGACCTCGCGCGCCACATCGCCGAAACCGCGCGCCGCGCTTATCCTGATTCCGCAGTGAACCCCGCCATCCGCGACCTGTTCGAGAAAATGCAGGACTTCGATTCCCATACTGCCGGCGAGATCATTTCCATCTTGCAGAACCGCGACGAAGATCGCGCTGAAAAGCTCATCGTCAACGACAACAAACTTGACGAACTGCACACCCAGACGTTCAGCATCATCAATGGCGAGGATTGGAAGGGCACGCAGCAGCAGACGATTGATGCCGTGCTCATCGCACGCTTCTACGAGCGCATCGGCGATCACGCTGTTGGCGTCGCCCGCCGCATTGTCTACATGGTCTCCGGCTTCGATCCGTCCAAGGATCCGACGCCGCTGCTTGCCGGCGGGCTGGACGAATAAATCCAGCTGATTATCACATCCAAATTGTGAAGCCATCCTTGTGGGGTGACGGTTATTCCGTCACCCCACAAGTGTTTCTATATCCGTTTTGTCTACCGTCGTCACCCCAGGCAATCATCCGGCATAAACAAAGCGCTGGTGCTGTCAGCACAAGGACTGACGGCACCAGCGCTTCACATGCCAGCGGGCTGAACCCGCTCTGAGGCTGAACCGCTAATGGGCTCGGCTCACTTCTGGCCCTGAGCGGCAACCGCGGCAGCACCAGCGGCGGCAGCTTCAGGATCGAGGTACTCGCCGCGCGGCTTGATCGGCTTGAAGTTCTCGTCAAGCTCATACAGCAGCGGGATGGCGGTAGGAATGTTGACCTTGGCGATCTCTTCTTCGGAGAGGTTGTCAAGCATCTTCACGATTGCACGCAGGGAGTTGCCGTGTGCAGCGATGAGGACGGTCTTGCCGGACTTGAGCTCGGGAATGATCTCGGACTCCCAGTACGGGGTCACGCGCTCAACGACGTTGGCGAGAGCCTCGGCTTCCGGCACCGGATCGCCGGCGTAACGCGGATCGTGGTTCTGAGCGTACTCATCGTTCGGATCGATGTCCGGCGGCGGGGTGCCGTAGGAACGACGCCAGATCATGAACTTCTCGTCGCCGTACTTTTCGCGGATTTCGGTCTTGTTCTTGCCCTGAAGAGCGCCGTAATGACGCTCGTTGAGGCGCCAGCTGCGCTTGACGGGGATCCACAGGCGATCGGCTTCGTCGAGTGCGATGTTGGCGGTGTTGATGGCACGGCGCAGCAGAGAGGTGAAGACGATGTCCGGCAGGACGTTCTTCTCCTTGAGCAGCTGGCCGCCGCGCTTGGCTTCCTCGCGGCCCTGTTCGGTCAGCGGGACGTCAACCCAACCAGTGAACTGGTTTGTCTTGTTCCATGCGCTCTGGCCATGCCTGAGCAGTACGAGTTTGTATGTCATACAGCCGAGTCTACCTGAGCAATGAGACGAGAAGCCGCATTATCCCACGAGAAAAACACGCTCAATTCAGCGTATTGCATCCATGAAATGCAACATTCGTCACAATATGGTGATGCACAGGGCATAACCGATGGTCAGTGCCACCGAAAAACCAATGGCATGGTGAAACATCGCACGAAAATCAACAACGGATGCCAATTCGTCATCCGACACATCGGGGGCGCCGCAGTTCCACGCATCGTTGACGCACACGACCGCGATGGAAAACGCCAGCAGAGCACCGCAAATCCCCAGAGGAGACTTGAGTATCATCACCGCTGCGCACAACGCGACCATGCTCACCAGCAATTCACCGAGCATCAGCGCCGAGGCGGCGCGCCTGCCCAGGATCACCGTGAGGGTGCGCTTGCCGGCGGCGGCATCCGAGCGCAGGTCGCGCATATTGTTGACGCCCAGCACAACGCACGCGCTGGCGCCAGCGCTCACCGCACCGTACACGCCCATCGCCGTGATGCGGGAAACCAGCACGTACTCCGTGCCCAGCGTCGCCACCAAGCCGAAGAAAACGAACACCGCCGCGCCACCCAGACCTCGATAGCCATAGGGATGTTTGCCGCCGACGTAGAACCAGCCGGCGAGCAGGCACAGGGCACCGACCGCGATGAGCCACCATTGGCGAGTCAGCATGACGATGGCAAGTCCCGCGTCGCACGCCAATACCGCGCTCACTATTGACGCCATGAGCACACGCATGGGGTCGGTTCCCGAAGCCACAAGCCGGGACGGGCCCGAAGCGGACTGTGAAGCAGAGGATGGAGCAAGGTGAATGTCATGATCATGATGCCCAAGCGCCCCGTCATCCGGCGCCGCCTGGGCGCCATCAGCGCGAGATGCGTCCACGCCGCGCATGCCGTCGGAATAATCGTTGGCGAAATTCGCGGCGATTTGCAAAAACAACGCCACGACCAGACACAACGCCCACATAAGAAAGAAGAAGGGACTCAATTTCTCATGCACATAATGGGTATGCCGACACGCCATGTCGCCCGAAACACAAAGCGCCTTCACAAAGCGTATGTGTGAAGAACGGATCGACTCCAACGCAGCAAAACCACCAATAAGCACAGGCGTGATTGACAGCGGGAGCGTAAGCGGCCTTATTCCTTGCAGAATCTTCATTTCACCTCGCTCTCTCCTGCCATCAAGCATACCGCCCCGTGAAAGTGAGTGAAGGGAGGCGCGCGGCGACACGCTTCGTGCCTGCCTGCCGCGTTTTCAGCAACCGATGACACTCCGATTTGCATTCTTGATGATTGCGTGTATCATGAATCGAGGTTTTACGGGCTGTAGCGCAGCTTGGTAGCGCGCTTCGTTCGGGACGAAGAGGCCGCGGGTTCAAATCCCGCCAGCCCGACCATTTCACAGGGTTTCGAGTTCACTCGAAGCCCTGTTTTTTATTCTTCTGTGTTTTTTATTCTTCTGTGCGCTTCCCCACCCCATTGGGAGGCGTGCCCATTGGGATCGAGATTACCCTGCGATTCGGGATTGCTTCGGGAATCGGGGTCTTGATGATTCGTGCTTGCCTTGGCAAACCGCCGCCCGCGAATCAGATGCCGTAGAGATGGTAGTGCAGGTCAATGTCGCAGTAATTGCTCACATACTGCACGCCACTGCTGCGAAAGATCACTGAGCCTTCGGTGTCGCGCGACGCGGCGGGAATATGGTCGGGGTTCGGCTCGCGCGTCACCGTGCCTGTGCGCGAATCATAGACATAGAAATGATCAAGGGCGTTTTTGTTCGTGCCGTAGATACGGTAATTCTGCACGGTCTCGGTCCCATCGGCGCCCCATGTGCGCCCGCCGCCGACCGTGCTGGGAGCAAGAGGCACGCCGTTTTTGTCCACCGTTGTGTTGGAGAGCGTGTAGCACAGCGACACGTCCGGCGACAAGGTCACCTCAACGTCCGAGGTGTCGGCGATGGCGTTCACGTGCTTGAAATCCGCCAGCACATAGGTGCGCTTGTAAGGCTTCGCGGATTTCGTGAAGCTGGGCGGCACATCCCCGCCGGATGCGGTGATGTAGGTGGTGATGGAGTTCTGCGCATGCTTGACATCCAGCTGCGCCACCACGTCCCACGCGGCGCGCTGCACGCCCATGAACACAGGCACGGAAATCGCCATCATGATGCATCCGACGACGACCGCCGCAATCAACTGCGCCACTGTGATACCGGATTCTCCGCGATGCCACATTCGCAAGGTGCGGTAGACACAGCGCATGAATCCCCTCCCAGAGGCATCCGGCGGCATGTTGCTTGCCGAGCGCAAACTCCCAGAAACTCCTTGGATCTCCAATAATTCCTCAGCGTTGATGCACTCGTTATGCCTACGGCTTCGAACTTCCGCGATTATCTTACATCACCGCGCCATCCACCACTTGCGCCGCGCATCACCGCGCCATACATCGGTCACCTGTGTATCCGGCACCTGTGCATCCGGCACCTGTTACGCAGCTCAGTTGCTTTCATGCAAACGGCAACAACGTAGACTGAGACTGGCCGGTACCTGCATGAACCGCTTGCCGCAATGCCTCAACATCACCGAAGGACCCTGCATGAACGCACTCATCACCCCGTTTTCGTTCCTGCTCATCATTCTCGCCGGCTATCTGTTCAAGCGCACCGGCTGGTTCCATGACCGCGATTACCGCATCATCCAACGGGCGGTGTTCACCATCACGATCCCTTGCGTAATCATCAACAGTTTCGCTTCAAGCCCCCACAGCACATCGCTGCTCATCATCACCGGCTTCTCGTTCCTGTGCAGCATCATTCCCCTCGTTATCATGTATGCGGTCACATGGCGTCGGCCGGTGGAGGAACGCGCCTTCCAGATGCTCAATGTGACGGGGTTCAACACCGGCAATTTCTGCATGCCGGTCACGCAGGCGTATTTCGGCCCCGCCGCGGTTGTGGACGCCATGATGTTCGATATAGGCAATTCCGCCGTGATATCCAGCTTCATGAACGTGTTCACCACGGGCACGCTGCACATCGACCCCACGAAACCGCTGAGCGACCAAGCTCACGCGAAAGGCGTCACCGTGCTCCCCTATACGCCGCCCACCGACCCGCAGGCGCGGCGGTTGCAACGGCGCGCCACGTTCAGGCGTTCGGTGAAAAGCCTGTTTCTTTCGGTGCCGTTCGACATCTATCTGGTCATGATTGCGCTGATGCTGGCGCATGTGAATCTGCCGCAATGGCTGGCGACGATCACGCAACCCGGCGCAAACGCAAACAGCTTCTGCTCCATGCTCATGGTGGGCATGCTCATGGAGATGCCGCACGACTGGCACGAGGTGCGCGAAGTCGGTTCGGTGATTGGTTGGCGCCTGGCGGTGGAGGTCGCCTGTGCTGCGGCGGCGTGGTTCCTGCTGCCCTTTGACGCGCAGACACGCAAAATCGTGATGATGCTGTGCATGTCGCCCAGCACGGTGTTCGGCACGATGTTCACCGACAAGGTGCTGGGCAATGCGCAGCTGGCTGGATTCACGCTGTCGGTCACCGCGGTGATTTCGCTTCTGTGCACGACCGCGATCTACATGCTGGTGTGAGCGAGCGAGTGCGGCAACGGCAACGAATGGACGCCGTTACTGAGCCGCCTCTGGCACCGCCACCGAGCTGCTGACACCGCCACTGATGCCGATGTCGAGACACCGCTACTGATGTCGCCGCTACCGCTTCAGCAGCTTGCGAAGACCCTGCATGAGGGCGAAGCGAACATGGCTGACCGGAAGGGTGAATTCACCGACGAGTTCTTCTACGTATCCATTGAAGCCCTGCTTGAACTCAAGCACCCCGCGGCCCTCGTCATCCGGATCGTCGAACACACCGGAAATGCCATAGAAGTTATAACGACCCACCCCACGCTCCACACACAGGTGCAGCATGGCCCAGTGCTGGATCAACGCCGACGCATAAAACGGCTTGTACCGCTCCACGCTCCCCGAAAACAGATACACCGTCTCGCGCGGATTCTCCACGAACAACGACGCCGCCGCCGGAAGCACGTCTCCGTCCCCCGCATATTCCGCAGCCTCGGCCAGACGCTTGCGCGCCGCCTCGAGGTTGCGGGTCTCCTCGCCCAGCTGACGCTCCGTCCTCGTGGTGGGATGCTGGGCCTGCTTGGCCTGCAGCGCCTCGACCTTCGCCTGCAGCGCATCACGCTTCGCCTCCATGTCGGCCACATACTCGGCCACATGGATCTCGGCCACCATGAAATGCGCCGCGCCGCCGAACGCCTCCTTGAACCGACGGAAATACCCCTCCCCCCGGTACTCGAAACCACGACGCTCGGCCGTCTGGCGCTCGATATCCGCGAACACGCCCAGCTCGCCCACGCCCAGCTCGCGCACATGCACGCCCATCGACGAGGCACGCTTCACACTCCACTGCGTGCGCTTGTCATACGACTTCAGCAACGCCTTCTCGTCCGAGACGCCGGACAGGTCCTTCACATACACCCAGCGGTTCACGATGCTGCCATAGCCGCGGTCGAAGCCGGCATGCCGCCATCCCAGACGCTTCATGTTGTCAATCGCCAGATCGTCGGCAGCACCGTCAGGCTCGCCGTCACTGGTGCGACGCATGTAGACCTGCCCCGGCCAGCAGCTGACGGACACGGCGTGATGCTTGCGCGCGGAGACCGTGATGGCGCGGGTCATGGCGGCAAGCAGCTCGGTATCATCCTCATCGCACAAAGGACCCACCCAGATGGAGCCTTCAAGGCCCAGATGCCCCTTGGTGTAAGCGATCATGCAGCCCGCCACGATGCTTCCATCGGCCGCCTTGCGCACGCCAACGAAGTCCACCGCCTTGACAGTGGGCTTCACGAGCGCAGCCATATTCGACGTCTGCTGGAAGTTGCCCTGCGGATGCCGCGCCGACAGCGCGTCAAGCTCAGCGCTGGTGATCTGCCCGATGAGATACGTCTTTTGCGCCTGTGCCATTGCCATTCCTATCTGCTATCTGCCTTCTGCTTGACCGGCCATCCGAGCGATTGGCCGCCTGACTGATTTGCCGCCTGTTAACGTCCAAGAATCCGATGCGCCGCGTTTTTCAACTTGAACACCACCGGACGGACCGGCAGCACGAACGAACCCGAGAGTTCTTCCACGTATCCGTTGAAGCCCTGCTTGAACTCAAGCACCCCGCGGCCCTCGTCATCGGGATCGTCGAACACACCGGAAATGCCATAGAAGTTATAACGACCCACCCCACGCTCCACACACAGGTGCAGCATGGCCCAGTGCTGGATCAACGCCGACGCATAAAACGGCTTGTACCGCTCCACGCTCCCCGAAAACAGATACACCGTCTCGCGCGGATTCTCCACGAACAACGACGCCGCCGCCGGAAGCACGTCTCCGTCCCCCGCATATTCCGCAGCCTCGGCCAGACGCTTGCGCGCCGCCTCGAGGTTGCGGGTCTCCTCGCCCAGCTGACGCTCCGTCCTCGTGGTGGGATGCTGGGCCTGCTTGGCCTGCAGCGCCTCGACCTTCGCCTGCAGCGCATCACGCTTCGCCTCCATGTCGGCCACATACTCGGCCACATGGATCTCGGCCACCATGAAATGCGCCGCGCCGCCGAACGCCTCCTTGAACCGACGGAAATACCCCTCCCCCCGGTACTCGAAACCACGACGCTCGGCCGTCTGGCGCTCGATATCCGCGAACACGCCCAGCTCGCCCACGCCCAGCTCGCGCACATGCACGCCCATCGACGAGGCACGCTTCACACTCCACTGCGTGCGCTTGTCATACGACTTCAGCAACGCCTTCTCGTCCGAGATACCGGACAGGTCCTTCACGTAGCGCCACCTCGGAACGGCCGTATATCCCACGGTGAAGCCCTCATGCTCGAATCCGCAAGCCTTGAGCGTATCCACGATGTAATCGGCAGGCTCACCCTGCTCGCCCTCGATCAGGCTGCCGTCCGAATTGCGCAGACGATACGGCGCCTCCGGAGTGATGCTCAGCTGCGCCGCGCCTTTGGCCTTTGCATGGCGCCTCAAGGCGTTCATGAAGCATTCGACCACCTCGCGGTCGCGCCAGTCGCACAACGGGCCGTCATGCACTTCGCTGAACGTTGAGAACCTGCTGCGATGCGTTTCGAACAGCGCCGCCGCCACAATCGTGCCGCTCTCCCGCACACCGAGATATTCCACTTCGATTCCATCCATGGTGCGCAGACGCCCCATGGCAGACGTCTGCTGGAAATTCGACTGCGGGTGCTTCGATGAAAACGCGTCAAATTCTTGTGGAGTCAGTGTGACAAATTCAAAATCTCGCATACTGTCAATTCCTCTGCCTGATCATTTCTCCGCTGCATCGAAGCACCCATAAGCACCCAGGACATCCTTCCAGCGCAAAGTCTGCGCCGGCAGTGTGCGACGAAGCCCGAAAACGGCATAATCCGTCCCGGCTCAATATACTACGTGCCCCCGGGGGCACAACGCCACGCGGCGCGGTGCGGCAATAATCAGTGCAGCAGCAGTTCTTCAATGATCGGCACCATCGCGCGGATGGCACGGCCACGGTGGGAAATCGCGTTTTTCTCAGCCGCCGTCATATCCGCCGAGGTCAGCACTTGCGACGCATCGGACTGCGGAACCTCAGCGCCGGCCTGCGTGCGCACAGGCTGCTCATCCGGCACGAACAGCGGATCATAGCCGAAACCATTGGTGCCATGCGGCTCGTGCAACAGGTGGCCGGGCATCACGCCCTGCACGGTGCGTTCCTCGTAGCCGCCGTCGGGAAGCGGCACCACCAGCGCCATGCAGCACACGAAGCGCGCGCCGCGATGCTCGTCGGGAATGTCCGCCATCTGGGCCAACAGCAAACGGTTGTTCGCCGCATCATCGCCATGCGTGCCCGCCCAACGCGCCGACAGTATGCCCGGCGCATTGCCCATCACGTCAACAATCAGGCCGGAGTCATCGGCGAGCGCCGCCTGGCCTGTGCGACGTGCCACGTCGCGCGCCTTGATGAGGGCGTTTTCCTCGAAGGTCACGCCGTCCTCCACGGGGTCCGGGAGTCCCAGCGAGCCTGCGGTGACGATGTCGAAACGCTCGGCTTCCGCTCCGAGGCGCTGCGACAGCACGGCGCGAATTTCTTTGAGCTTGCCTTCGTTGTGTGTTGCAACGATCAGGCGGATCGGGGCGGCTGCCGTTGCCTCCTGTGAGGAACCGATGGTCTCAGTCATTGTCCAATGCCTCCTTCTGAATGCGCTGCAGCTCGCGGTTGCCCTTTTCGGCAAGGTCAAGCAGCGTGTTGAGCTCGGCGCGGCTGTATGGCTTGCCTTCAGCAGTGCCTTGGATTTCAACGAAATTGCCGGAACCGGTCATCGCCACGTTCATGTCGGTCATGGCGCGGGAATCCTCGGGGTATGGCAGATCAAGCATCGGCACCCCGTCGATAATCCCCACGGAAATGGCGGACACCTGATCAAGCAACACCTGGCTGTTGGCGCGGATGAGCTTGTGCTTCTTCGCCCACGCCACGGCGTCCGCGAGCGCTACCCATGCGCCGGTGATGGAGGCGGTGCGGGTGCCACCGTCGGCCTGGAGCACGTCGCAATCAATCTGGATCTGGTTTTCGCCCAGCGCCTTCATGTCCACGACGCCTCGCAGGCAGCGCCCGATGAGACGGCTGATTTCGTGCGTGCGCCCGCCGATCTTGCCCTTGACGGATTCGCGGTCAGTGCGTTCCGCCGTGGCGCGCGGCAGCATCGCGTATTCCGCCGTCACCCAGCCGAGACCGGAATCGCGGCGCCAGCGCGGCACGCCCTCGGTGAACGTGGCGGTGCACATGACGCGCGTGTTGCCGCTGCAGATGAGCACGGAACCTTCGGGAACGTCCGTCCAATGGCGCTGGATTGTGACCGGGCGGATCTGATCCACTGTGCGTCCGTCGCCGCGGATGATTTTCACGCCGCCGGCACTTGCCGGAGATTGCGCCTGTGATGACTGAGCCGACTGAGTTCGTGTGCTGTCTGCCACGTTTCCTCCATGCTTGTTCAATGATTGCTGAGATTCACCGATTCCGAATGGGACGAATTCTCGCACCTTCAATCCGGCCATCCTCATATCCGCTCTCATCGTAATACACACCATGCAGACGCCCAGCGGCACAGCGGTGGCCGCCGTCCTCTGCGTAGTCTATGCGTTGTTAATCCAGGCGGTGTCGCGACCGCGAGGGATGCGGGCACACACCACCGCACCCAGATTCGGTTCTCGCACCGTATAGAACGGGATTTTTCGCCGTTGTTGTTGCCCCCATATTCGGCTCGCGCCCACTCGCCGAAGAAAGAAGTTACACACCCCAGAGCCGCTACCCCCCAGATTCGACTCTCACACGTGACAGAAGCACAGGGTGCAGAGCATAGACGGACATGAATCTGGCGGGCATGCGTCTGGCAAGCATATTAAAGTGCGGCACCATGAAAACTGCACAATCCGAAACCGCGCAACTCAAGCCTGCACAACCTGAAAACGCGCAACCTGAAAACGCGCAACCCAAATCTGCGCAACCTGAATCTGCACAACCCGTGCGATATGTAGCCGGCGTTTACCGCCTTGTCATTGCGTTCTTCTGCATCGCGGGCACGAGCGAAACGTGGACGTTCCATAAACCCGCGAATTTCGTGTATTTCACACACCAGACGAACATACTGCTCGGCATCGTGATGCTGTGGGCGGCCATCGCGTCGTTCCGCGGCAGCAAGCAGCCGCCCGCATGGCTCAAGGGCATGCTCACGCTCAACATACTCATCACCGGACTCGTGGCGGGGTTCATCCTGCCTCCGACCGACCCGGCGACGTTCGTGTATCTGCCGTTCCTGCCTGGCATTCCGCTGGTGCGCATGCTGCATGTGATCGCTCCCATCATGGCAGCGATTGACTTCCTGGTGTTCGACGAACACCGCCGCTACAAGTGGTCGTATGCGTTCTGGTGGTTGCTGTACTTCCCCGTGTATCTGGCGTTCGTGCTTGTCCGCGCGCAGATCTGGCCGAATTCCGGACCTGAGGCCGGCGGCAACCCCTACCCTTACGGTTTCGTCAACCTCAAGGAACTCGGCTGGGCTGGGCTCGGCATGAACATCGTGATCTACATGGCGGCGTTCTGCGTGGCCGGACTGCTGCTGTGCCTCATCGACCATGTGCTGCCGCGCCGCACGCCCCTCACCGGTTGCGTGCCCAGCGATCACAGCGATCCCACTAAGCAGAACTAGTCCTGATCATGGCGGTGGGTAGGGCGCTGGTGGTGCTGATGGTGCTGGGGCGCTCCACCCACCACCGAGGGAGCACCGCAGCGCACCCTCGGACGCAGTTAACCCACCGACAGCCACACCAACACCACCCAACCTCCGCCGAGGGCGCACCAGCACGCACCCTCGGACGCAGTTAGCCCACCGGCAGCTGTCCTCACAAAGACAATCACCGCCGAGGGCACACCAGCGCGCATCCTCGGCGCCAATTACCCCAGCCACGACACCCCAGGCGGAAGCAACCGCCACCCAAAGTGCAATCCCGCGCACCCTCAACGCAGATTGTCCCCGCCTAGCAGCCCCCAACACCACCCAACCACCGCCGAGGGCGCACCATCATGCGCCCTCGGCGCCAATTACCCCCAGCCACGACACCCCAGGCGGGAACAACCGCCACCCAAGGTGCAATCCCATGCACCCTCGGCGCAGTTAGCCCGCCGACAGCCGCCCTAGACAAGGGCAACCATCACCCGAGGAGCACCACAGTGCCCCCTCGACGCAGATTGCCCCACTGACAGCCACCCCAACACCACCCAACCACCACCGAGGGAGCAGCGCCGCACACCCTCGGGCTCAATTAGCCCACCGGCAGCTGCCCCAACACCACCCAACCACCGCTGAGGGCGCACCACAGTGCACCCTCGGGCTCAATTACCCCGCCGGCAGCACCCACAGACAGAGGCAACCGCCACCCAGGGCGCAACCCCATGCACCCTCGGCGCAGTTAGCCCATTGACAACCGCCCCAGGAAAAAGCAACCGTCACCAAGGGAGCGCCACAGCGCATCCTCGAGGCAATTAGCCCCGCCCACAACAGCCACAGGCAAGGCCAACCACCACCGAAGGAGCAGCATCACGCACCTCGAGAGCAGTTAGCCCGCTGACAGCCGCCCCAACACTACCCAACCGCCACCGAGGGAGCGTCACAGTGCACCCTCGACGCCGATTACCCCCAATCACGACACCCAAGGCAGGAGCAACCACCGCCCAAGGTGCAATCCCATGCACCCTCGGCGCAGTTAGCCCATTGACATCCGCCCTAAGAAAAAGCAACCGCCGCCGAGGGAGCAACACAGCGCACACTCAACGCAATTCACCCCGCCCAAGACCGCAACTCGCAGGGCAACCGCCACCCATCTGCCACCGAGGGCGCATCAGCGCACGCCCTCGACAGCAGTTACCCCACCAAGCAGCAGCCCAACACCGCCCAACCGACACCGAGGGAGCAGCACAGTACACCCTCGGCGCCAATCACCCCCAGCCACGACACCTCAGGCGGAAGCAACCACCGCCCAAGGCGCAACCCCGCGCACCCTCGACGCAGATTGCCCCGCTGACAGCCGCCCCAACACTACCCAACCGCCACCGAGGGAGCGTCACAGTGCACCCTCGACGCCGATTACCCCCAATCACGACACCTCAAGCAGGAGCAACCGCCACCGAGGGCGCAATCCCACGCACCCTCAACCCCAATCACCCTGCCCACAGCGACCCCAAGCACAGGCAACCACCACCCAAGGCGCACCAGCGCGCACCCTCGAAAGCAGTTAGCCCACCGGCAGCTGCCCCAGACAAGGGCAACCGCCACCCAAGGCGCAATCCCGCGCACCCTCGACGCAGATTGCCCGCCGGCAGCTGCCCCAGCACCACCCAACCGCCGCCGAGGGAGCAGCACAGTGCGCCATCGAAAGCAGTTGCGCAGCCCGGGGTGCAAGTCATCGCGAAAAATCTGGGGCGAAAAACCGCGCCACGACCTAGAATGAGACCAACCCGGCATGACCATGGACCTCCGCGGCGACGCAACCGCGGCGCAACCCGGCACCGCCCACGCCGCGCGCCCCGTTGCCCCGACCGCCCGCGCCAAGGCCACGGCGCGACCACGGCAAAACGCGACGCAACCGCGGCTGGGCAGACCCGGCCACCGGCCACCGGCCACGGACCACCCATCAAGAAGCACAGAAAGCAGGCAGTTGCACATGACGATGGACTATTTCGATTTCAGCCCCGCAATGATGACCGACATGTATGAATACACGATGCTCGACGCCGCGCTTCACGACGGCACCGCATCGCGCAACTGCGTGTTCGAGGTCTTCACCCGCCACCTGCCGCTGCGCCGCCGCTATGGAGTGGTCGCCGGCTTGGGGCGCATCCTCGAATATCTCAAGGATTTCAAGCCAAACGAGTCCGACCTGCAATACATGCACGACAACCACATCGTCTCGGACGATTGCATCAACTGGCTGCGCAACTACAAATTCCACGGTTCCATCTGGGCGTACCGCGAGGGCGAGATGTTCTTCCCCAACTCCCCGATCCTTCAGGTGGAGGGCACGTTCGGCGAGTGCGTGCTGCTGGAGACGCTGCTGCTTTCCGTGCTCAACTATGATTCCGCCATCGCCACCGCCGCGAGCCGCATCACGTCCGCCGCCGGAAACCGTCCGTGCATGGACATGGGCGGACGCCGCATCCACGAGTGGGCGGCCATCGCAGCTTCGCGCGCCGCGATCGTGGGCGGATTCGCGGGCACGGCAAACCTCGCCGCCGCGAAGAAGTACGGCCTCAAGTGCATCGGCACCGCGGCGCACTGCTTCACGCTTGTGCACGACACCGAACGCGACGCTTTCGTCAGCCAGATCAACACGCTGGGCAAGGGAACCACGGTGCTCACCGACACGTACAACATCGAGGACGCCATCCGCACCGCCGTGGAGGTTGCCGGCCCGCAGCTGGGCGGCATCCGCATTGATTCCGGCGATCTGGCGACGATGGCGCAGCGAGCGCGCAAGCAGCTGGATTCGCTGGGCGCCACGCGCACCACGATCACGGTGACGAACGACCTGGACGAGTATTCCATCGCCGCGCTGGCGACCGCACCCGTGGATTCCTACGGCGTGGGCACGCGCCTCGTGACCGGCTCCGGCTGCGCCACCTGCAACATGGTGTACAAGCTGGTGGAGCGCGAGAATGGCGCCGGACAGATGGCGCCGGTGGCGAAGAAGTCCTTCGGCAAGGCGACGACCGGGTGGCGCAAGCGCGCGCTGCGTTCCTACCAGTACGGTCTGGCGCAAGGCGAGCTGGTGCTGGCGGGCAGCCAGAAGGCGCTTGACTCGTGGAAGGCGCCCGCTGAGTATGGCGACACCAAGGATCTGCTCATCTGCGCCGTGGATCATGGCGATGTGGATGAGTCCCTGATGACGCGCGATGCGCTGTTCGCCGCGCGCGACTACCACAAGGCCGAGCTGGCGGAGCTGCCTATCAGCGCGCTGTCGCTCTCGGAAGGCGATCCGGCGATCAACACCGAGACGCTGAACATCTAGTCAGCGATGGTTTGCGCCCCAGGCTGCGTAACTGCTCTCGAGGGTGCGCTGGGTTGCCCCCTCGGGCGTGGTTGACTCTGCCCGTGGGTGCTGTTGGTGGGGTAACTGCCACCGAGGGTGCATGGGATTGTGCCCTCGGTGGCAGTTGCCTTTGTTGAGGGCAGCTGCCGGTGGGCTAATTGCGTCCGAGGGGGCGCGCTGATGCGCCCTGGGCGGTGGTTGGGCTGCGTTGGGGGCTGCTAGGCGGGGCAATCTGCGCCGAGGGTGCACGCCGGTGCACCTTGGGTGATGGTTGTGTTGCCAGTTGGGGCTGCCGGGCCTGGTAATCAGCGTCGAGGGTGCACTGGGGTGCTCCCTCGAGAGCGGTTGCCTCTGCCTGTGGGTGCTGTTGGCAGGCTAACTGCGTCCGAAGGTGCGCGATGATGCGCCTTCGGTGGCAGATGGGTGGCGGTTGCCCTGCGGGTTGCGGTCTTGGGCGGGGTGGTTTTTCGCCGAGGGTGCGCTGCGTTGCGCCCTAGACGGCGGTTGGGCTGCGTTGGGGAATTGCAGGCGAAACAATCTGCGCCGAGGGTACACGCCGGTGCTCCTTGGGCGGCGGTTGTGTTGCCGGTTGGGGCTGCCGGGCCTGGTAACTGGCGCCGAGAGTGCACTGAGTTGTTCCCTCGGTGGCGGTTACCTCTGCCTGTAGGTGCTGTTGGCAGGCTAACTGCGTCCGAGGGTGCGCGGCGCTGCTCCTTCGGTGGTGGTTGGCCCTGTTTGGGATCGCTGTAGGTAGGGTGATTAGCACCCAGGGTGCATGGGATTGCACTCTGGGTGGTGGTTACCTCTGTCTGTGGATGCTGCTGGCGGGCTAATTGAGTCCGAGGGTGTGCGATGCTGCGCCTTCGGTGGCAGATGGGTGATGGTTGCCACTGCGGGTTGCGGTCGTGGCTGGGGTGATTGGGGGTCGAGGGTGCACGCTGGTGCTCCCTCGGCGGTGGTTGGGTGGTGTTGGGGGCTGCTAGGCGGGGACAATCTGCGTCGGGGGCGCACACTGGTGCGCCTTGGGCGGTGGTTGTGTTGCTGGTTGGGGGCTGCTGGGCTTGGTAATCAGCGTCGAGGGTGCACTGCGGTGCACTCTCGGCGGCGGTTGCCTCTGCCTGTGGGTGCTGTTGGCAGGCTAATTGCGTCCGAGGGTGTGCTGTGGTGCGCCCTCGGCGGTGGTTGGGTGGTGTTGGGGAATTGCAGGCGGGGCAAAAGGATGCCAAGCCCGGGGATGCAGGCGTTTCGGCAACGCGCCACTTCAATGAAGCATCACCTCGGCCCGCAGCACTTCAACAAGGCTCAGCCTCGGCATGCACCGCTCGGCCCGCACCGCTTCAACAAGGCGCCACCTCGGCTAACGCCGCTCGGCCTCGCGCTGTCTCAGTTCCCCATGTCCCGCATCTGTTCGTAGATGCGCTGGCACTCGGGGCATACCGGGTACTTGCTCGCGTCGTGCTTGGGCACCCACACCTTGCCGCACAACGCCACCACGGGACGCCCCGTCAGGCGGGATTCAAGTACTTTGTCCTTGGCGACGTAGTGCGCATAGCGATCGGAATCACCGTCATCGGTGCTGTGCTTGATCTTGGTCTCGGTGTCAGGGCGCTCCAAGGTGGCGGTGCTGCCACCATCAGAATGAGCCGGGGCGGATGCGTCGTCGGTCATAGCCACATCGCTGCCGACAATCGACGTGTTGCCGGCAGATGGTAAATACAAGGAATCTGCTGTCATGCTCCCATGATATGCCGTCCGCCTTGTAACAGCTAGCAATTTCACACCCGTGCATTCCGCTACGCTGCCACCGGCGCCCGCCACCAGCGCCCGCCGCCGGCGCGAGGCAGGCGTTGGAGGCACCGAGTAGGCTGGTGGGCATGACAATCGCCGTTTGCCCCGGATCCTATGACCCCGTTACCTCTGGCCACCTTGACGTCATCGAACGTTGCACGAAGCTCTTCGACCACGTGCATGTTGTGGTGGCGGTCAACGGCGCCAAGCGCCCCCTGTTCTCCGAAGAGGAACGCACCGCGATGCTGCGGCGCGCACTCGACGACGACGGTTTCACGAACGTCATCGTCTCCAGCTGGACCGGCCTCATCACCGAATACTGCACGAAGGTCGGCGCCACGGTGCTCGTCAAGGGCCTGCGCCAAAACGGCGATTATGAAGCGGAGCTGGGCATGGCGCTCGTCAACCGCAAGCTCAGCGGCGTGGAGACGATGTTCCTGCCCGCCGATCCGCTCAAGGAGCACATCTCCAGCTCGATCGTGAAGGATGTGGCGCGGCACGGCGGCGATGTGACCGGCATGGTGCCCGATTCGGTGATTCCGCTGCTGACGCGCGCGGTGGAGATTGACGGCATGGCGTGAATTGACAGCACCTGGTGAACCAGCGCAAGACGTAAACAACGCCGCGTGAAAGGTACCGCGCGCGCGGTACCGCGCGAATGGCACCGCGTGAAAGGTACCGCGCGAATGGCACCGCGCGTGCGGCATCGCGTGAATTGACAGCATGATGTGACAACGCCGCATGAATGACACCGCGCGTGCGGCATCGCGTGAATTGGCAGCATGATATGGCAGCACCGCATGTATGGACAGCACCGCGCGAATTGACGGTATGGCGTGAGCTGACGGCATGACGTGAATTGGCAGCATGATGTGGAAACACCGCGTGAATGGACTGCATCGCGTGACGGAACCTTCCACGTGTTGCCAGCGCACGGCACACCCCGCGCGACCCGCATTACGCCATGCGACACAAACGTCCGGAATCACACTGCATAGACCGCACGAGGCGCAATAATAGAGACAGCAGAAAGCCGCACGCACAAAATGCCATGGCAGGCAACCGCCACAACGAACCGCTGCACCAAGCCGCTGCACCAAGCCGCCGCATCGATCTGCTGCAACGAACCGTTGCAACAAACCGTTGCACCAAACCGTTGCACCAAGCCGCCGCACCATGGCACGTTCGCGTGAACCAACGACCCATAGGAACCAAGTAAGGAGCCGCGCATGAGCGACGCGATTGACGACAGCGACACCGCCGCTGCCGCACAGGCTGACAGCAGCAAGTCCAGCAGTGAACGTGCGGAAGGCACGCGCGCCCACGGCAATGCCCCGGTGCAGGAATCCGATACCGCCGACGGTTCCCGCAACGATTCCCACGCGGCGACCGATGACGTCGAGACCGAGGCGTTTGCGCTCGCCCCTTCCACCGGTCCGCAGGATGTGCTGGATTCCTACACCGCCCCCGACGATGATGGCGCTGACATGGAATTCGATGGCGATGCCAACGACGGTGCCGGCAGCGAGGACGCATCCGCCGCGGATTCCAGCGATTCCGAATCCGACGATGCAGACGACGGCGCGACCGACGCTGAAGGTGGCGATGTCTCGGGCGCGACACGACGCGACGACAGCTCCCGCAAGCGCATCCATCTGACCGATTACGCGGCGGCGGACGGCGAGTCCCGCCCTCGCGCGTCGTCCTACAGCGTCGATTCCGACGATCCGGACGATTATCTGGATGATGATTCCGCGAATCCTTCAGACCCGACGGAATCCGAAGAATACCGCTCGATGCGCAATCAATTCAGCACCGCCTTCGATTTGATCGATTCTCTCATCGACGAGGTGAACGCCGCACCGGGCGGGCTGTTCAACCACGACCAGGCCCGCATCAACCGCACGAACCTCGTGGACGAGCTGACGAACCTCAAGAAACTGCTGCCCGTGCAGCTCTCACACGCCTCGAACCTCATGCGTCAGGCCAATTACCGCCTTGACGATGCACAGACCGAGGCGAATTCCATCGTGTCGGACGCCCGGGCGAAAGCCGCGAAAATCATCAGCGCCGCCGAGGAGCGCGCTGAGTTCCTCGCAGGCCAAGAAAACGTGGTGGCGATTGCGAACGACAAGGCGAGCGCCATCATGAGCGCGGCGCAAAAGAAGGCCGACAAGCTCACCATCGGCGCCGACGAATACTGCGAGAACGTCATGGGCGAGCTTTCTCAGCAACTGCAACACATTTCGGCAAGCGTGAACGAAGGCGTCCGTGTGATTGGCGAGCGTAAGGCCGCGGCACAACGCGATCTTGAGGCGTTGAACGCGCAGCTCGCCGACGACGACCAGCAGTGACGCGAAGCGGGTGCCGCGCTGCGCAGGCACGGCCCCGCACATGCAGGCGGTGCGCAACATCACCCGCGTATGTCACCATCAGCCGCGCGACACCACGACGCGACGACACTGCAACACAACAACACAACGACACGGCGAACAGACAAGACAGACGACGCGACAAACAGACGATTGCGCCAGGCGCAATCAGAAAGTTGAGGACATCATGGCACAGCATCCCACCGAATCCCCGTGGGCCATTCAGGTGGCGCAAGTGGGCAGGCGCCCTGGATTGACGCAGGACGTTGACGTCGTGATGCCCGCCCCCACCGGCATCGGCGACGATTTCTTCGGCATCCAGCAGGATTCCGATGTGCATGTGACAGGTCGCATTGACTCTTTGGCGGAAGGGCTGCTGATCAGCGGCACCGCGACGGCATCCGTCACCGGTTCGTGCGGCAGGTGCCTCAAGCGCATCGACCAGGATTGGCCGGTGCAGTTCACCGCGTACTTCCCCTATGAGGCGCCTGAAGACAAGCCTTTCGGCGATGAAGACATCGACGCCGAGGAGGATGAGGGCGACGACACCTACCCCCTGGCGGAGAACGGCACGATCATGGACTTGGAGCTGCTGCTGCGCGATTATTTCGTGGAATCGCTGCCCGCGCAGCCGTTGTGCAAGCCCGATTGCCTGGGGCTGTGCCCCGAATGCGGCGTGGATCTCAACGAAAATCCCGATCATTCGCACGAGAAGCATGACATTCGCTGGGCGGATCTGGAAGCGCTCAAGAAGCAGCTGGAGGAGCGCAACGACACGGATGGCAGCGCAGACTGAGGCAACAGACGGTTTGCACGCATAGCGTGAGCGCACCCACCACGCGAAGTGGCAAATTGTGGAATATGTGGTATACTCCATAAGGCTTAAGCTCCAACAATTCGAATTGAGGAAAGACTATGGCACTGCCTAAGTACAAGATGTCGCGTGCGAACACGCATACGCGTCGTTCCACCTGGAAGGCTACCGCTACCGCAACGGTGGCATGCCCGAGCTGCGGAGCCCCGAAGCTCCCCCACACCGCTTGCCCGAACTGCGGCGCTTACCGCGGCCGCAACTATCCGGCAGCTGTGGATTCTCGCCTTGCCGAGTAGCAACGATCAAAAGCCCTGCCATCGACGGGTGGCGGGGCTTTTCTTTTATTCCGCCGTCGGCCCCATCCCCGCCGTCGGCCCCATCCCCGCCGTCGGCCCCATCCCCGCCGTCGGCCCCATCCCCGCCGCCGGCGTTACCCCCATCGTCGGCCCCATTCCTACCGCCGTCCCCGCCCCATCGTCGGCGCGCGCAGACATCCGGTGAAACAACAGAGCATTACAGGAGAGCGAAATGGCTTATCACAAGATTTCTGACAACATCATGGTGGAACTGCCGCCGGCTACGCACGAGCTCTTCCGCGAGCTGGGAAACACCATCAGCCCGGACCTGCTCGTCACGGCGCTGACGCACCGGTCATTCGCCAACGAAAACCCCGGAGTGCATAATTACGAACGCCTGGAGTTCCTCGGCGACGCCGTGCTGGAACTCGTGGTGACCGAAACGCTGTTCAAGCGCCATCCTGACTTCTCCGAAGGGCAGATGGCGAAGATTCGCGCGGCGGCGGTATCCGAGGAGGCGCTGTCGGCGATTGCCCGCGATCGCCTGCACATCCAGCCGTTCATTCTGCTGGGGCATGGCGAGATGGATGGCGGCGGCGCCAACAAGCCGTCAATTCAATGCGACATCGTGGAGTCCCTCATCGGCGCCGTGTTCGTGGAACATGGCATTGACGGGGCGAGGTCCACCGTGCACCGTCTCATCGACGAGACGCTTGACAAAACCGCGCACAGCGGCCCGGCACTCGACTGGAAGACGTCCATCACCGTGAAGGCGCACGAAATGAAGCTCGGTGAAGTGACGTACCGCATGGAGGTCTCCGGACCGCAGGAGAAGCCGGTGTTCACCGCGCATGCCTTCATCGGGAACGATTCCAAGCCAATCGCCACCGCAACCGGCCCCACGAAGCGCAAGGCGCAGCTGGCGGCGGCGGAAATCGGCTGGAAGAGGCTTGACGAGCGCGAGCATCCGAAGAAGGATTCCGATATCGACTGACGCGGCTGGTGGCGCCCGCATGACGCAGCCAGCTGGCGCCCGCCCACAGCAGCCAGCTGGCACCTGTGCACAGCAGCCGGACGCTTGCACGCGGCAGGCATGCCACACGCTAAGATGTTCAGTACGACGCCCAGCCAGAAGCCGGGCACAAGACTATCCGCGCATACGCCAGGTACACGAAGGTGGCGCATGGCGCGGCAACGGTCGGCGTGATGCGTAGTGCGCATCGTGCGCCATACAGGCGCCGTGCATTGCACAGCACGTTGGGAAAGCGTCTGCACGCCCGACGACATTGCATGGCATGACGCCATGCGATGAGCTGCAGACCCTGAGAGCAAGCACAGAAGCACCTTGCGCCGCACGCCGAAGCGACATCCGCGCGCGATGAACGCTCAAGTTTCAGCGTTTTCATTGCCTGCGGGCATTGCACCGGCGGGGCACGCATACAAGCCATCTGAGAGGACAACATGGCTAAGCCCACTCCATTGCAGGCATTTAACGGGGTCCCGAAGGGAACCGATAAAACGAACAACGCCGGAAGCGACACGAAGTCCGCAGGCGAAAAGATGACCGGCGCCCAGGCGCTGGTCCGCGCGTTGGAGGATCTGGGTGTCAAGGATGTCTTCGGCATCCCGGGCGGCGCCATTCTGCCGGTGTATGACGCCATCAAGGCCGACACGAAGTTCCGCTTCGTGCTCGCCCGTCACGAACAGGCTGCGGGCCATGCGGCAGAAGGCTATGCCGTGGCGACGGGCCGCTGCGGCGTGTGCATCGTCACGTCCGGCCCTGCGGCGACGAACCTTGTGACTGCCTTGGCGGATGCGAACATGGATTCCATCCCGATGGTGGCGATCACCGGCCAGGTGGGCGTCAATGCCATCGGCACCGACGCATTCCAGGAAGCCGACACCGTGGGCATCACGTATCCGGTGACGAAGCACTCCTATCTTGTCACCGACGCGAAGGATGTGCCGCGCGTGGTCGCCGAGGCGTATTACATCGCCACAACCGGCCGCCCCGGCCCCGTCCTCATCGACCTGACGAAGACCGCGCAAACCGGCGAGATGGAATACACCTGGCCGCAGAAGCTCCTGCTCCCCGGTTACACGCCGACGACGAAAGCCCACGGCCGTATGCTCGAAAATGCTGCGAAGCTCATCACGCAGTCGTTCCGCCCCGTGTTGTATGTGGGCGGCGGCGCAATGCGCTCCCACGCTTCGGCGCAGGTCAAGGCCCTCGCTGACCTCATGAACGCACCGGTGGTGACCACCCTCAACGCTCGCGGCATCATCCCCGATTCCGACCCCAAGTGCCTCGGCATGCTCGGCATGCACGGCACAATCGCCGCAACCGGCGCTGTGCAGCGCTGCGACTTGCTCATCGCCGTCGGCGCCCGCTTCGACGACCGCGTGACCGGCAAGCTGGCAAGCTTCGCCCCAACCGCGCGCGTGATCCACATCGACATCGACCCTGCCGAAATCGGCAAGAACCGCGCCGTGGACGTGCCGATTGTGGGAGATGTCGCCACAGTGCTCGACGACCTGATCCCCGTGCTGCGCGACGAACAGGTGAAGAGCGGCACGCATGACCTCGCCCCGTGGTGGAAGGCGCTCAACGACCTGCGCGCCAACTACCCCACCACCTACGACCGCCCCGAAGACCAGCCCACGGATGGCACGCTGTCGCCCCAGTGGGTTGTCTCCCAGCTGAGCGCCGCCGCCGACCCCGACACGATCTGGGTGTCCGGCGTGGGCCAGCATCAGATGTGGGCAAGCCAGCTCGTGGACTTCGAGAAGCCGAATTCGTGGATTTCCTCCGGCGGTTCCGGCACGATGGGCTATGGCCTGCCGGCAGCCTTGGGAGCCGAGGTCGGCTCGCAGCGCGACTTCGACGGCAAGAAGCCCGTGTGGCTCATCGACGGCGACGGCAGCTTCCAGATGACCAGCGAAGAGCTCGCTGCCTCCACGCTCGACGGAGTGCCGATCAAAATCGCGATTCTCAACAATTCCGTCTACGGCATGGTGCGCCAGTGGCAGACGCTGTTCTACGACAAGCATTATTCCGCCACGATCTTGCACGACGGCGAACCGGATGCAGACGATACGCCGGGCGAATCCGGATTCGTGAACATCCCTGATTTCGTCAAGCTCGCCGAAGCCTACGGCTGCCTCGGCCTGCGCGCGACCACCAAGGAAGAAGCGCTCGCCGCCATCAAGAAGGCCAACGAGACCAACGATCGCACCGTGCTCATCGACTTCCGCGTGTGGCAGGATGCCATGGTGTGGCCGATGGTGCCCGCCGGCGCTTCCAACGACACGGTGGCGTACCGCAAGGGCGTGCATCCGCTCGACAACTCCCAGCAGGCCGATGATGCGAAGCTCTCGGCCGAGGGATTCTGAGTCAGGGCCGATTCGGGCTTTTGGATTAGTGAATTTGAGGAGAATTTGACAATGGCTACATATCCCGCATCGCAACCCGGCGCTCAGCGTCACACGCTGTCCGTGCTCGTAGAGAACCGTCCTGGCGTGCTTGCCCGCGTTTCCGGCCTGTTCGCACGTCGCTCGTTCAACATTGATTCGCTCACCGTGTCTCCCACCGAGCGCAAGGACATCTCGCGCATCACGGTGACCGCGCACGTGGACCAGGCGCCGCTTGAGCAGATCATCAAGCAGCTCAACAAGCTGCTGCATGTGCTCAAAATCGTAGAGCTTGACCCCACCACCACCGTGGAGCGCGAGCTGGTGCTCATCAAGGTGAGCGCGAACGCTCAGAACCGCTCCGACGTGCTGGAGCTTGTGCGCATGTTCCGCGCGCACGTGGTTGATGTGAACACCGAGACGCTCACCATTGAATCGACCGGCTCGCAAGACAAGATCGATGCGCTCATGAACCTGCTCGAGCACTACGGCGTGGTGGAACTGGTGCGTTCCGGTGCCGTTGCCGTGACGCGCGGCCCGAAGGCGCTGAGTGAAAAGGTGATTGGCTCCGAGATCACGCAGCGCTAACAACCGACAGCGCTCACAGCACAAGAAGTGCCGCCGAAAACCTCTGCAGATCGCAGTTATGCAGCAATCTGCAGAGGTTTTTCATTATTGTTGTTATTGGCACCGTTATTAGTTTGGCGGATATTCGATTGGCAACGTATCTGTATAGGCTTCCTCCACATCGATGGTGGAATACAGATTAGAATGAGCAATCACCATACTCGTTCAGCCTGTTCAACTATGCTTGCCACAAACAGAAGGGGGAATCGCATGCTTCCAGAAGAACTGACGTCAGATGATCAAACCAAGGTCAAGGCATATCTTGCGCGTCTTACGCATTACGGCCTGCTTTCGGACGTGAGCGCCTACGACCAGCTCACGATGGAGGAAGTCGCCCAGCTTGCGAAGGCACTGCGCGACAATGATCCCGATGTGCTGGATCCGATGAATCTCGCCGCCAAGCTCAACGCGCGCCTGCAAAACCAACAGCACTGACACGCTAAAACTGACGGCCACATAAATGCAAAGCCGCTCGCCAACAGCACCATGACCTGTTGGCGAGCGGTATAGAGACCGACTGGGATTGTGCAACTGTGTGCGCTACTTGGTGTGTGCGTTACTGGGCGAGGCCTTGTGCCAGGCCAGCGGTCACGTCAGTGGCGGTGTCGGCAGGCTCGGATTCCAGCGGAACGCCATTGCTGATTTCAGCAAGCTTCTCGTCGATGGCAGCGGCACGCTCATCAACGCGCTTGATGCAATCAATCACCCTGGCCTCGTCGATATCAGGCACAGCTTGCCTGAAGAATGACTCGGAGCCGCCCGCGACTTCCGCCACTTTGGCAAGGTTCTGCGGCGTGGGCTCGGCGCCCACTTCGGCGAATGTGCAGGGCAAGCCGATCTTGCGATATGTGGGGACGAGCCTGTCGAACTCCGCCCACTCGCTTTGCGCCGCAAGCTGCACGAGAATGCCATACGCGACTTTCTGCCCATGCGTGGAGACTTGTGTCTCGGGGCATGCAGTCAACCCGTTGTGCACGGCGTGTGCACCGGAGACGCGGCCATTCTTGCCGGCGAATCCGCCCACGCATGATGCCACGTGCACGATTACATCCACCATGTGCCCCAGCACTTCGTCAGACACACCACGGCGCACAGATTCAATGGCTTCATCGCCTTCACGCACCAGATAGTCGCGCGTCACCTTGGCTGCCATGAGGCCCAGGGTGTCGGCGGGCTCGGGATTCGTCAAATGCCTCTGGATGCCTTCAGCTTCATACCACTTGGCGAGTGTGTCGCCAATGCCGCCGACCAAGTAGCGTTCGGGCGCCGCCGCAATGATCAAAGGATCGGCGATGACGAGCTCCGCTCCATGCCGCAGCGGTATGCCGGCGATGCGCTTGCCGTTCTCGTCATACACGATGATGACTGATGATGATGCGGCGCATGTAGCGGCAATCGTGGGCACGGTGATGAGGGGAAGGTTCGTGTTGTGATGCACGCCCTTGGCGGTGTCGCACAGGCGCCCGCCGCCCACGGCGACAATCACGTCGGCTTCTTCATCGAGCACCTTCTCGGTGAGTTCGTCCATGTTGCGGAACGTCACCGAACCGTCATAACGGAGCACTGGCACATCCGACCCCACGGTGCCGCCGGCTTTCTCGAACGCCTCCCATGAGCGCTCACCGGTGATCACGACAGGCTTGCGGTAATCCTGTGCAACGTACTCCCCCACCTTCTTGGCGGCACCATTGAATCGAACATATCGGTGTGCTCCGGGGCGCACATCCATCACGGTCTGAGTGTCAGACGCGTCCGATGCTGCGGCGATGCCTGACGTGTCATGTGTGCTCATAGATTCTCCTTGATTCCATGGAACTTCAAGCCTCGAACACTGCAGACCGCCATCGGTCTGTCTCCATTGGTTCCAGACTTGCCTTATTCACATCGTATCAAGAAATTTTGCAAAATGGCTGAATCCACTCTGATTCAGCCTGAAAACGATTCACTCTGACAACGCGTTTACGCAATTGGATAATTGTTGGGGCGCACAGTCGCTGCGTATGCCTCGCACATACCTCGAACATCTGTCGTATGAATGTTCAGTGGGCAGCAGCGCCGGAATATGAGAAGGGGGTGTGCGGCTGTTTGCCGCACACCCCCTGGGGATGGGAACCGTGATTGCAAGCCCTACGCCGAGGACCCGCTCACACGCCCGCCATCATGACAGAACCGCCACTCCCACAGGCTCAGGCCGTAGGAATGCCATCAGAGACCTGCACCGAGGAGTTCGTCGCGGAGTCGTAGGTATACGTCTTCGTGCCATTCTCATGATGGCCCGAAATCGTGTACGTCGTGCCGTTCGGGGTCACGCTGAGCGTCACGCCCGGAGAGCAGGTGATCGTCTGGTCACCAAAGGTGGCGTTGCCACCCGTCGTGCCACCGGTGCACTGCACTGCCTTTCCCGCCGTCAATCCGGTAAGGCCCGCCAGGGTGCCGTTGTTGTTGGTCATCGCGGTCTCGATCTGCACCTGGGCGTTCTTCACGTCCTGCTCGGCGTTCGAATTCCAAGCGGACCTGCGCTGGTTCAGATAGATCGGCACGGACACAGCCGCCAGGATGCCGATGATGATGACCACCACAAGCAGCTCCACCAGCGTGAAGCCCTTCTCACCCTTCTGGCGACGAGCCAGCGCACGAGAAACCATGTTCATAATTGCCTCTTCCCCGGCGGAAAACCGCCGCCTATACTGCGAAACGTACCACCCGCGGGAAGCCGACAACGGCAAACCCAGGACGGACGAAACGCTGATATCCCTCGATATCCCTTTTCGGAAAACCCCTTATGGAGCCCTCCACCAACCGGACAAACGCTGTCTGGTTGCGATTCCTTTCTCGGAACCTGACTCATACAATACCCGAATGTGAAGGAATTGCAAAAACCAAAACCTTCACAAAACCACCACAATTGATGAAAAACCGCGCCACAACACACGACACGCCGAACAACACCAACCTCGAACACCCCAACGAACACACCCACCAGCACACAAACGAACACCCCCACGACCACCTAGGCAACACGCGCCCCACGAAAAAAGCGCGTCTGTATGGCCCCACAGCCATGCAGACGCGCTCATGCACCGCACCTCACGACAGCGCAACTACCGACAGCGCAACTACGCCTAGAAAGGCTTCTTATTGATGCCGTCCGTGGATTGGAGGGCGGACGAATTTACGGAATCGTAGTAATACGTCTTTGTGCCCTGCTTGTGCCAACCGCGAATGGTATAGGACGTATACACGGTTTCGCCGGCAGGCGTTTCAGCGGGCCTGACAACCACGATCACGCCCGGGGAGCATGTCACGACTAGTTTGTCTGACCCCTCGCTATCCGATGCCAAGCCCCCCTTCTTGTCGCCGTCGCACTTCCACTCGTCTGACCCTGACGTCTCAGGCAGCGTGCCATTGTTTTCCACCATCCAGTTTTCCACTGCGATCTGCGCGTTCTTCACGTCCTGCTCGGCGTTCGAATTCCACGCGGACTTGCGCTGGTTCAGATAGATCGGCACGGACACAGCCGCCAGGATGCCGATGATGATGACCACCACAAGCAGCTCCACCAGCGTGAAGCCCTTCTCACCCTTCTGGCGACGAGCCAGCGCACGAGAAACCATGTTCATAATTGCCTCTTCCCATATTTTGGTTGCGTTGGCAGGTAGCCAATGTAACCGCTCTCTCCGCTTTCGAGCCTCCGCTCGAAGATTCCACCGCCCTATGGTATAGCCTGCGCTTCATTGCATGCCTAGCCACAGCCTGATCCGCGGAATCCCCTGACATACATTGTCAGAAACCACGTGTCACTACCAACAATAGCCGAACACAACAGAATTGCCGAACGCGCTGGCACTGCGCAGCCCAATCACCGGCCGCCCTGCCACCGGCCGCGGCACCCTGCCACCGGTCATGTTGCCGCCCGCGCGCCACGCCTCTATTGCGCGGCGTGGCGCCGTGGCATCCACCGCGAGCGCCGACGTTCCGCCATGAACGCCAGCACCGTGCACGCCGCCAGCACCGCCCACAAGACGTGCAGCTCGCGACGCGCATCCGCCACTGCGGAGGGCTCCGGCGCATCCGCCGGGTAGGGCACGCGATGGCCCGAGACAAGCAGACGGTGGGTATTGACACCATAGGGGGTGCAGGTCATCAGCGTCAGGCGATCCTGCCCGGGCACGATACGCAGGCGTGAGGAATCCGTGGGGTCGATGACGTCGATGGAATCCACCTCGTATGCCAGCGTGCGGTCCATCACGGTGATGTACAGGTAGTCGCCAATCTCGATCTCGTTGAGGCGCGTGAACATCTGCGCCGTTGCAAGCCCGCGATGGCCGGTAATCACGGCATGTGTAGAGGGGCCGCCGACCGGCAGCGACGTGCCGTAGAGATGCCCCGCCCCCGATGCGAGCGCCGCGTCCGACGTGCCATGGTAAATGGGCAGCTCCACGCTGATCTTGGGCACGCGCACTGTGCCCATCACGCCGCCGGAACCTGCCAATTGGGATTCGTAATCCGCCGCCGAGGAATCAGCGCCGCTGGCACCGGCATCCCCGCCAGCACCGGCACCGCCGACATCCGCCGACCGCCCGTCCGATGTGGTGAACGGATCGGCGCCCTCGCCCAGCTGCGGCTGGCCGGATTGGGCAAGCCGAGCATTGTAATCGCGCGCAGCAGCCAGCACCTGATCCACTTTGTCAGCCGGCCACGATGCCACATCCTGCTCGGAACTCACCGCCACGGATTGCAAGCGCCGCGCGGACTGCAATTGCACCACCGTGGGATACAACCCCACGGTCAGCGCCGCCACCGCCAACAGCACAATCACCGTCTTGAGCACACGCAGCTGCCGCATGATGGTGCGCCGTCGCATGCAAGCGGCGCGGAGCCGGAGGACCTCGTCGAAAGGCACCGCTATGAAAGCAGTGACCTCAGAAGAAGTCCCCGTTGGCTCCGCGCCGCTTGTGTTGTGCTGATGCATCATCTGTGTTGCGCTCGGTATTGCGCTGTGTGTTGCGCTCGGTATTGCGTTCCGTGGTGCGCGCGCTTACACGCGTCCCCAGCGATCACGCAATCCGCGCGACGGGAATCAATCAGCCAGGCTCTCGTCAAGCTGCTGGCGAGTGCGACGGTACTTGACCGTCAGCACGGCAGCAGCACCGCCGAGCACCAGCGCCATGAGCGTGAACAGCGCCACGCCGGCTGCACCAGTGAGAGGCAGCTGGGTGAAGTTCTTCACGTTCTTCACCTTGATGGCGTTCGCAGCGCCGGAAGCCAAGCCAAGGTGGTTGTTGGTGCTATTGCTCACGGTGTTCGTCACTATGCCGTCGTTCGAAATCATATGGTCGACGGTGAACAGCGCGAGGATTGACTGCGCGTAGCCAAGCGAGACATTGGTGGAGGTCTCGTTCAGCGTGTATTGCTGGGTTGCGCCGGGCTGCGTGCCTGCCGCGAGACCTTGGAGCGTGACCGTGCCGTCAGTGCCAGACACCACGTCGGTGTTCGTGGAGGACGGGTCGTAGTTGTAGACGCCGTCGCTCACCTTGGTGAAGGTCAGCGGCTTGTTGGTGTCGGACTGCGTTGCGCTACCGCCCTTGAACACTTGGAATGTGGCGCCTTTAAGCCCGTTGGCCTGGTCACCCACGCCCACCTTCGTGAAGGCGATGGAACCGGTGAAGTCCACTGCGGAGTCAAGCGCCGTCCATCCTTCCTTGTTGGCGTTGATGCGCGCCTGGTTCTCCACACGGTTCGCGGCAACGTCCTGGGTGCTGGACACATCCGTGCCATCCGCATTCGTAGACACGGTGGTGGTGTATGTGCCGGCAGTGACGATATCGTCGTTGATGGTGGCGGAATACGACAGATGCAGGAACTTGCCGGCATGAGCCTTCGGGGAATTGACCGACACATCCATCGTCGTGGTTCCATCGGTGGCAGTGGTCAGCGTCACCGTGTAATCGGTGGTCGGTACGGTGGTTTCCGTGCCGTCTTGGGTGTCGGATTCAGTGAGAACCACGCTGGACTTGCCAACCGTCAGGCCACGGGTGGCTTGGTCTCGAATCACGAACGTATAGTCGTCGTAATTGGCGGCGTGCGCGGAGATATGCGCATCAACGTGGTAATACAAGGTGTCGCCAATGCTGAAGTTGCCGAACGGCTGCGCCGTGGTATGGCCTGCATCGAGGTAAACGTGCTTGGTCGGCTTCGTCTGCGGATCAACGTCCTTGGCGTAGAACTTTCCCAGAGCATCGTTGATGGCGGACTGCCCGGCGCCTTCGTTCAGCGTGAACTTCGTGTAGGTCGTGCCGTTTGCCGTGATTGTGGTAGCCACAACCGCCTTACGCGCGCCATCGGTGGTATCCTCCACCACGTACCAGCCTTCGGGGATGCTAGAAATCGTCACGTCCTTCGCAGCATCAGAAGTATTGGTGACCGTGCCATCAGGCGTGGCACCCGTGGGCATATCTAAATAGCTGATAACGGTGGCGAGCTGGTCACCGGTCAGCTTGGTGAGAAACGCAGCGACGTTGTCTTCATAGGCGGTATCCCAAGCAGGCAGCGACGTGTTCTCGTTCTTGGCGCTCACATAAGCGTTCTTGAGCTGGTAATTCCAGCACTGCTCCTTGCTGGTGGAGCTTGCCGGGCACGGCATCGTCGTCACATCAAGCGACGCGACCGTGGAATCCGAGCCGTCAGCCGCTTTCACATCCGAGAATGTGGCGAAACGGTAGGCATTGTATATACGGCCCTTCTGAGCATTCACCACGGTGATGGAGCTCGTGCCGGTGTCTGCATGGGCTGCAGGCAACGAAGCCTGAGGCGCCCATGCCATTGCCAGCAGCGTGGCGATGGCTGCGACCGCGGCGACAATGAGCGCTACGAAACTGCGGGAAACGCCATGCACCGCAGTGCGAGCAGTGGCCTTTTCTGCATGAGTTGAGGTTTTCATGGTTATCTCCTTGCTTTCTTCTCTGGTTGCTGCTGAATGACTGCCTGTGACGAGTCTGCCGCGGCATGCGATTCCTCCAATGCGGATGAATCAGCATGCCGAAGCGGATCGTCGGAGCCCTCCGCGCAACGAACGGGTTTGAGAATCCTGCGCACCACCGCATACACAAGGCATGCGATGAGCGTGAGTGCCGCGAGCACAGCCGCGGCAACGGTCCACAACGCCTCGGACCGGGAACCGGTCAAGGGCAACATGCGGGCCTGAAAACTGGTGTTCGTGAATTCCAGCAACGCGTTCTGCGCCACTGTGTCGGCGGCGGGAGTGCCGTCGTCATTCACGGTGCGGGTGACCGCCATCGTGGCGGACAATTCATTAGGGTTCGCGCTGCCGGAGGCCGCGCCATCGGTCACCGTCACCACGATGTCGTAGGTCGCCTTGGAATAGTGGTAGACCTGTTGCAACGCAGTGTCTCCGGTGACTTCGGTGACCCGGTAGCGGAACGTGCCCACGGTGACGAATGTGAGCGTGCCAAAATCAGCGGTCGCTGCATCCAAGGCATTGGAGCCACCGCTGGCGGCTGCCGCAGGCTTGGCGATGGTGATGGTGCAGGGTTTGGCTGCGGTCGCGCCATTGCATTCCGACGGCATGGGCAGTCCGTAGGACTCATTGCCCTGCGCGTCAATCGGCACGAGGCGGAAGCGGAAGGTGTCGCCGTCACGCCATGCCTGCGCGTCTGCAGTGCCTGCATCCCGGGTCACGGTCTTGTGCAGCTTGGCAAAGCCGCCCAGCTGCACGCTTTTGGCTTGGTTCGTCACGGTGACGTCCAACGAAGCGTTGCTCGGCAGCTTGCTGCCGCTGGCTGCGGTACCGCTCACACCACCATCGGCAGGCGTGGAGGCCGTGCCGCTGAGCGCAGTGCCCGTCATCGCATACTGCGGTGCCATGAATCCTGCGGCGGAAAACGCCGCGCCGGTGGAATCGACTTCGCGCACCGCCACACTATTGCCACCCACAATGCCTGGGATTGTTGCCGTTTGGCCGGGCTTGAGAGTGAGGATGCCGTTCGTGGTGTTTTCCGTGGTGCCAATACCGCCGGCTTGTGCGGTATCCGAGACGGTGTAAGCGCCAGAGAACGGCACTCCGCCAATCGTTACCAGCATGTAGTTCACGGTATCGGCGGGGCAATTGCTGCATTGCTTGGCGACGTGCGCGGTGAACGTATTGCCGGAAGCCACCGTGTTGACGAAGCCCAGATGTGACACTTTCTGCACTTCCAATGTGGGCGTGCTCATGCCTGCCGCCTTGCGTGTGAGCGTCATGCCGCTCACCGATGCGGTGTAATCGGTGCCATCCACACCTAGTTCCGTGACGTAGTAACGCGTATTGGCGCGAATGGTCTTGCCCGGAGGTGCCTTGAGACGGGCGACTTGACCGTTGTGCAGCGTGATCACGCCATCGGTGGCATCCAGATTCGACGCCACCAACGCGCCCCGAGAATCCACGACGTCGTATTTGCCGGTGAACCGCTTAAAGTTGGAGCCGCCCTCGGTGCCGTCGTAATCAAGGTACGCGGCGAAGCGGAAAGCCGTGTCGTCAATGGGCACCGCACTGCCGAAATCCACTGTCTTCCCCAGTTCCAGCGTGCCTTCGGGGACGGTGGGGAGGTTGAAACTCATATAGCAGTTCGAACCGCCGCCACCGCGCTCCAGGTAGAACAGTTTGAATGTGTGCTGGCTGAAATCCGAAGAATCCCATGTCAGACCGGCCTGCTGCAACGCATCGCTGAGCGTGGCGGGACGCGTGACCTGCCACCAGCTCGCCGCCCCTTGTTCGTAAGTGATGGCGCCGGTGGCGAAATCTATCGAGCCACCGCGGTCACCGTGGATGCCACCAAGGTCGATTGCGAGCGCGCCGTCGATGAACAGCCACATATCGTCATCGCCGCTGAAGGTGAACACCATGTCGGAACCGTTGATCTTGCCGTCCTTGGGCATGTAGAACTTCGACTCGATGGACATGCCGAACGAATAGTTATATGAGGTGTCGGAACGTTTGTTGAACGGCGTGAAATTGGGCACTGCACTTTGTGTGCTGCGTGCCCCGTTGGTGAGCGTGAAGCGGCCGGTGGAGGAATCATAACGGGCGTATTGCTTGCTGCTGTCGAACTGGTAGGCACCCGTGGAGTTGAGCATCAGCAAACCACCCGAGACGGGGTACTGGGTGACGGCCTTGTCTGTAGCGCCACCGAACAGGTAGTCGAGGCTTTCTCTGCTGTTCGTGACCGTGGGATTGAGCGTGGGGTATCCGTCCGTCAGCTTGTTGGCGACGATCCCGGGATGCGCGACTTCATTCGGGCGCCCGGTCCAGCAATTCCAGTTCCGATTCATTGCCGGGTGCCGGCAACTGTAATCGATAATCTCACCCCACAAATTTGAGCGGGTGGCGTAAACATCACCGAACTTCATTGCATGGTCATTGTCGTTGATGGACGGCACGGTGAATGGCCAGCTGGTGGAAGGCTGGCGCTCCGTGTTGTAGTCGAACAGCTTGATGGTCACGCCGTTGTCGGAAGCATCAACGGGAGCGGCGGAAGCGGCTGTGGGGGTGGGCGTGGTATCGGCAGCGGATGCGGAATCGGCTGTGACGAGCGGCATCAGCGCGAATGCCAATGTCATCACCAACGCCACAACCGCAGCAATGGCATGCCGCGCGAAGCTCCATGCCCCGGGTTGGGAGCTGGACCGCGAGCCTAACTGCGAGCGACGAGAAGGAGCGCAGGCAGAAGAAGTCGAACGCATGAATATATGCACAACCGTTCGCCTCCTTCCCAACATCACGTCTACCGCCTCATTACGGTTTTACGACGGCTGTCGCAGCTACCCCTTGGCTTAGCCTGACGAAGTGGCGCAATGCGCGCGACCGTCGGCGATAGCCCGAACACCATTTGTCCGCAGGCTTTTGTGATTCCCTGTTTCCAGAATACCATCGAACAGCTTCACACGTAAGTTCGGGGACCTTGGAATTCCCGTTGGTGTTTCATTCGAACAGAAATAAGGTTGACCAATAAAATCGAACGTTTTACTTAATCCGTGACCATCTATGCCCCTCATGCTCATCGGCGCTGCTCTAGGGCAATGGGTAGGCTGAGACGCTGAATGCCCCGCGCGTTGCGCGGCTCACGGTGAGGAAGGACGGCCCGAAAACGAAAAGCACCGACAAGACGATCATTGTGATACACGCCGAGGCCACCACCAACTCCCAGGCCATGGGATGGGCATGGGCGGATGCGAGCACCCACAAATATGGCGGCGCCCCACATGGCACCGTCTACCTAGGCGCCCTCACCGGAATCTTGCAGGCGCTCCGCTCCCACACCGGCTCTCAGCGCCTTGCCATCAAAACCGACTGCCAGCAGGCGATTGCCGCAATCAACGCCGCACGATCAGGACGCAAACCGACGACACCGTCCGGGCGCAAGAACTTCCCTCTCATCCAAGCGGTGCTTGACGAAATCAGCCGTCACAACGCCCCTGTGTCTTTCCATGCCATTGACGAAGAAACGCCTGTGATGGCGCTGAAAACCGCCAGGCTCTTCGCCCAACAGCAATCACAGGCCTTCACCAAAGACCCGAAGCGCGCACCGACGGGGATTCCGCGCGAAACGATGGACGTGATGATCCGCCGTCGCCTCATCTCGAAAGAATCGATTGCAAAAGCCCAGCAAAACGCAAAAGCCCAGCAGAACGCAAAGGCGTTGAACCAACAACAAAACGGCAAACCGGCACAGGTCAACAAACCTACGACCAAGCAAAACACGACCAAGCAAAACGACAAGCTCACCAAACAAACTGAAGCGCTACCAAACGTCGGCAAGAACAATGCCAGCACCATCCGCGACGGCAAAACGGCGAATGACGCCGTGGCATCGCGCAACAATGTCACGTTCAGCAACGTGACAGCGAGCTCCGCTGCGCCAATCCATACAGCCCCTGCGGCGTCATCACACGGTTCAGGAACGCCCACGCCGGCGCCCCACCAGCCCAACCCGGCACTCAGCAAGCCTGCCCTCGAGCCTGTCCTCGAGGTACCGGCACCGCCTCGCCCACGCCACGCAGCCGCAGAAACGGAAGCGGACGAACCTCAGGAATCACAACTGCTCGAACTGTTGCACAGCACCGTGCGCAATCTTCGCTCCAGCGCGCAAGCGTTGCGGGCCACGGCGCAGGCGTATGATTCCGCGCTCAAGCATGCCAAGGACGCCACGCCGGGAATTGACGGCAACCCCATCACGCCGCTATCCGAGAAGCCGCTGCGCAAGGCGCGCAAGCACACGAAAGCCGCGGCATTGGAATATGAGAAGGCGGCGGAGGAACTGGAACAATTCCTCAACAGCTATGGGGACACCGACAGCGTTTCTGCCCAGGAATCCCTGCATGCCGCGAGGTGGAACCAATGACAGGCACGCATACCATCCATATCTCCACTGACGGCAGTTTTCTACTCGGGGCCCGCCCCGTGACCGGCTGGGCATGGGTGGACCATACCACCGGGTTGCACGATTGCGGTGGCTCGCTCGGCGGCAACATCCAGCTAGGCGAATTATGCGCGATCTTGCAGGCGTTGCGTTCACATCCGGGCGCCGAAAAACTGGTGATCGAATCGGATTCGCGCGCCGCGATCGAGTATTCCACGAAGCGCGAAAGCACATGGTCCCAAACCGGGTGGGTGAAGGACAACGGCAATCCCGCGCCATACTTCCTTTCGGTGATCCGCGCCATCCACATGGAGATGGAGGAACGCGAAGGCCCGATCGACTTCGTCTGGGTCAAGGGACACGCAGGCGACAAATTCAATGAGCAGGCCGACCGGTTTGCGCGCAGATACGCCACGATGTGCCGCGACTTCCACGCGCCGTCGAAGATCCCCTCCGAAGCGCAGATAGACCTGATGCGCGTGCCGCTGCAACTGGCAGGGCGCGTGATCCAGACCGGCACCGATGACATGATGCAGGCGCTCGACCCCGACAATTCCGCCGCCGCCAAGGCCGACGCCTCCCGCGCGACCGTGGCCGCCGCCAATACCGTGGGGGTCGTTCCCGTGGAGGTTCGCGGAACTGCGGGCAGCACCGATGATCATGCCGCGACCAGCCCCACGGGTAACACCACAGGAAGCGCCGCAGGAAGCGATACCGCAGACACCACGGTCGCGAAGTCTGAGGGTGCGAAGCCTGGCACCGCAAAGACCAAAGGTGCGAAGACCAAGGCCACAAAGACCAAGGTTGCAAAGGCCGAGGTTACAAAAGCCGAGGCTGCAAAGGCCGAGGCTGCGAAGATCGAGGTTACAAAAGCCTCGGCTATGACAGCTGCGAAGTCCGGCACGGATGCCGCAGCCACGGGCACCCAGACCACGGATACCGCCACCGCAACACGCACGCGCCCCTCTGTGGATTCGCTATCTTCCACGGATTTCCAGCCTTCTGCAGATTCAGATTCGCAGGATGGATTCCCGCAAGCACAGTTGCTGCACGACCTCACCGCCACACTGCGCAAGGCGACGCACGCACAGCAGGAGGCTGCCGAGCGTTATGCAAAGGCGGCAGGCATCCCGCCATCCGCGCGCGTGGCAGATGCCGAAGACAATCTCAACAAGGCGGCGAAGCGCCAAGAATCCCTTGCCCAAGTCATTCGTGAACTGGTCGAAACGCTGATTTAATCGGTCGGGCCGGTCGCCCCATCCGACCGGCCCATCCGACCCAACCGACTGCCCCAACCGACTGGCCCGGCTGCCCCATCCGGCTGCCCCATCCGGCTGACTCACACCCTCCCTCTCCATCACGCTGCACGGATTCCCGCTGATATCTGCGCGCACCGGACTCTTGCGCACCCCGTGTTGTGTTCCTTACACAGTGCGAAGCCGGCCAGCGCTTGCAGTTCGCGTTGGAACCGTATGATGGAACGCATGGCTACTATCACGGTTTCAACGGACGGCAGCGCGCTGGGCAATCCCAACGGTGCGATGGGCTGGGCGTGGGCTGACCACGTTGGCGGCGGGTGCGATGCAGGCGGCGCCGGCAACGGCACCAACCAGATTGGCGAATTGTGCGCCGTGCTGCAAGCCCTGCGCACCCACAAGGGCGCGGATACGCTCGTCATCGAGAGCGATTCGCAATACGCCATCAAATGCTCCACCGTGTGGTTGCGCAGCTGGAAGCGCAACGGCTGGCACAATTCGCAAAAGCAGCCGGTCAAGAATGCCACGATCATCAAGGCCATCGACTACGAAATCTCCCACCGCGAAGGACCGGTCAAGTTTTCGTGGGTGAAAGGCCATGCAGGCAACGAATTCAACGAAAAGTGCGATATGCTCGCGCGCGGATTCGCAGAACAATGCAAACAACACGGTTCCAACGGATTTCTGCCCATCGAGGGGTGGAAAGATCTGATTGCAAGCCCCTACGCCAGTCGTCTCAAGGTGCCCGATGACGTGATGCGCGTGCTCGAAGGCGGCGAAGCCACCATCAGCCAGACCATCGCGAGCACTGTATACGCCACGTCTTACGGAAATCGCAATGCCGGAGCGATCGATGCAGCCGGCAGCGGCAATGGCAATGGCAACGCCCCGGCCGGCAACGCAATCAACAGCACAATCAGCAGCACGTCCGGCAACACCCGCCATGCAGCCGCCGCGCCGCAGCGCCAAGCGCCACAGCGCACGGCATCACAACGCGCAGCATCACCGAACACAACGGCACAGGGCACAACCCCACAGCGCACAGCCCCACAGCGTCATGTGGTCGAGCCTCCGCTGTTCCCGTCGGATGCACCGAGCACCGCCGACCAAGCAGAGCTCATCAACCGCGCCGCCCGACAGCTGCTCGACGCATCCAAGCGCCTCGAACAGGCCACCGAACGTTATGAGGACGCCGCGGCGAAGCTCGAGGCCGTCATCAAACGCCTTGACGACGCCACAAGGAATAATATGCAACAAGGAACACTGTTCTGAAGGCGTCGCACGGATAGCCGACGGATAGACGCAACGCGGCTCCGGCGCAGCGCAACAATTCTTACAAGTAAACGATTCTCACAGACAAAGGAGAAAAATGGACAAGGCACAACAAGACGCACTCAAGAAGGCAGCCGGCATCGAAGCCGCCAAGCTCATCCAAAACGGCATGATTGCAGGCCTGGGAACCGGTTCCACCGTGCGATTCCTCGTGGATGAGCTCGGTCGCCGCGTGCAGGAGGAAGGCCTGCAGTTCACGGGCGTCACCACCTCCCGCCGCACGCAAAAGCAGGCCGAGGGCTATGGCATCAAGATCGTAAACATCGACGATGTGGACCACATCGACATCACGATCGACGGCGCCGATGAAGTCGACAAGAACTTCAACGGCATCAAGGGCGGCGGCGCTGCCCTGCTGTGGGAGAAGATCGTGGCGATCAACTCCAACAAGGTCGTGTGGATTGTGGACCAGTCCAAGGTCGTCGACACGATCGGCAAGTTCCCGCTGCCGGTGGAAGTGATCCCGTTCGGCTCCGGCCAGGTGGTGCGCAAGTTCGAGGCCAAGGGCTACAAGCCGACGCTTCGCCTCGACGCCGACGGCAATCCGGTGCTCACCGATGAGAACGATTACGTGGTGGATCTGCACCTCGAGCGCATCGACCATCCGCAGGAGCTCGCCGAGGACCTCATCCACACCGTGGGCGTGGTGGAGCACGGCCTGTTCCTCAACATGGTGGACCAGGTGATTGTGGGCGATCCCGCTGGTCCGCGCGTGCTGACCAATCCGAATAAGTGATTGGCGGCCGCGCGTAAGTGCGTGCGGATGCGCATAAATGCAAACGATGCGCACGAATACAAACAGAGGGTGATTGCGGAATTCCACAATCACCCTCTGTACATATATGCCGTTGTGCACAGGAACCATTGCAGAGGTGTCAGCGCACAGAGGGCCGTCCGCCATCTCTGGCGCGGCGCCACATGACTGCACAACACTTGCCGTGTGGCAATACGGAAAAATAAATAAAAGAAAAGCCCCTCCGAAGAGGGGCTTGCTACTCGCAGAATGCACAACATCGCGAGTGCGAAAGACTACTTGCGCTGGTGGCGAGTCTTACGCAGCAGTTTGCGGTGCTTCTTCTTGCTCATCCGCTTGCGGCGCTTCTTGATGACCGAACCCATCTCAGCCTCCGTTCATGTGGTTCACGATGCCAACTTGCCCAAGTGTACTACCAAACACGGACGCATGAGACAAATCGACAAAATTTCTTGAAATATTTCTCGCCGTGCGCCCACCGTGTATTTCACCGTGGAACAATCCACAAGCACCGCCAGCCACCACTCACACATAACGGGGATTCAACATGAAAACAGCCCCAAACCCTTGGAAACGCCCCGTCCGGCACGCAATGCGACAGCCGTCACTCACACATAACGGGGAATCCAGCACGAAAACAATCCCAAACACCGGAAAACGCCCCGGCAGACCACCAATGTGACAACCACCACTCACACATAGCAGCCCCCGGCCCAACCAAGGCAATCCAAAACCCAGCAACCCCAACGACCCTTCCACACAACAACCACCCCAGACCTCCAATGTGCCAGCCACCACTCACACATAACCGCCACAACAACACCAGCCACACGAAGGATCCCCGAAAACAAGCCACTCCCCAAACCACCTACACCACCCAGACCGCCAATGTGCCAGCAGCCACTCACACATAGCAGCCCCGGCCCAATCAAGGCAATCCGAAACCCAGCAACCCCAACGACCCTTCCACACAACAACCACCCCAGACCGCCAATGTGTCAGCCACCACTCACACATAACGGGGGTCCAACATGAAAACAGCCACAAACCCCTGAAAACGCCCCTGCCAACCGCCTATGTGACAGCCGCCACTCACACATAGCAAGGATCCGGCACGGCAACACCCCAAAATGCCCGAAGAGCACCCCATCCGGCACGCAATGTGCCAGCCACCACTCGCACATAGCGAGGAATCCAGCACGAAAACAACCCCAAACCCCTGAAAACGCCCCTGCCAACCGCCTATGTGACAGCCGCCACTCACACATAGCAGCCCCGGCCCAACCAAGGCAATCCGAAACCCAGCAACCCCAACGACCCTCCCACACAACAACCACCTCAGACCGCCAATGTGACAGCCGCCACTCACACAGAGCAAAGATTCAGCACGGCAACAGCCCAAAATGCCCGAAGAACACCCCATCCGGCACGCAATGTGACAGCCACCACTCACACATAGCAGGGATTCAGCACGAAAACAGCCCCAAACACCCGAAAATGCCTCCACAAACCGGCTATGTGACAGCCGCCACTCACACATAGCAGCCCCGGCCCAACCAAGGCAATCCAAAACCCAGCAACCCCAACGACCCTCCCACACAACAACCACCCCAGACCGCCAATGCGTCAGCAACCACTCACACATAGCAAGGATTCAGCCCGAAAACAACCCCAAACACCCGAAAATGCCCTCGCTAACCGGCTATGTGACAGCCACCGCTCACACATAACCGGCCCAAATCACATGGGGAATCCGAGATAAAACGCCTGGACCGACGCATACGCCCCCGATGCTTGGAAAACAACGGTGTCGTTGCGCCACAGCGCCTCGGCTTGGGTGGAGTCGGTCGGGTCACCATCGCCGTCCGTCACAACCACATACTTGCCGGTCGTGGTGTTGGCAGCCTTGATGTTACCGTGCGCCTGAACCTCACCGCTCAAGGCGTTGCGCAGCTCAGTGTATGTGTTTGTCGCATCATCGGACGACTCCCATTGGGCGAGCACCAGCGTGATGTCGCGGGAGCTGTCGCCATTGGAATACACCACCGTGTATTCCTCGATGGGACCGTTGCCCGCCCAGTTCTGGGTGCTCGTGATGCCTTGGCGCGCGAATTCACCCACGGTATTGGGCAAAGCGTTGAGGAGCGCGCTGGCGTTCGCCGGCAGGCTCGAAGCGGAGACCGAGGGCGTCGCGGACTGCACTGAGGCGCTTGGCGCAGGCTGATTGGATGAGCGAACCGCCCACCCTGGCCAGGCAAACGCGCTGACTAGCGCGAGAATCGTTGCAATCGCGGCCACTGCGACTACCACATTGCGACCGGTGCTTGATTGCTGGGAAGGATTCGGGTTCAAATCAGACATAGTGCGATTTTGCCATGCGAAGCCGACGAGCGAACAGTGGGACGGTGCATGAAAGCACGTGTCACGCGGCGGTTCGTGTTAGCGTCGGGGTATGGCGAAATCAAGCGTGCAATATGTGTGCAGTGACTGCGGCTGGAATGGCGTGAAATGGTTCGGACGCTGCCCCAGCTGCGGTTCATGGGGCACCATCGAGGAATTCCACGAAGCGCCCTCGCGCACGAAGACGCATGCCTCGCGCCGCGCGAACGCCCCGCTGCCGACGGTTGTATCCGCGCAACCTGTGCTGCCTGTGCAACCTGTGCGGCCTGCACAAAACCAGGAATCTGCACAAACCCAGGAATCCTTGCAACTGCAGGACTCTCAGCCACAGGATCCTTGGCAATCACAGGATTTGCAACCGCAGGAATCCCCACAAACCGAGGAATCCCTGCAACCGCAAGAATCCCCGCGAACCCAAGAATCCCTGCAACCGCAAGAATCCCCGCGAACCCAAGAATCCTTGCAATCGCAGGATCCTTGGCAATCGCAGGAATCCTTGCAATCACAGGATTTCGCGCAACCTGCCACAGCATCTCAACAGACACAAGCATCTCAGCAAACGCAATATGCGCAAGTCCATCGCCAGCCTTCTCGCCAACCGCAGGCGCGAACGGGACGCAGCCCTGAGGATGTGCGCATCCATACGGGATTCTCGGAATTTGACAGGGTGCTGGGCGGCGGCATCGTGCCGGGATCCGTGGTGCTCATGGCTGGTGAACCTGGCATCGGCAAATCCACGCTGCTGCTGGAAACCGCCGCGAACATTGCCCGGCAAAGCGGCAATTCAGCCGCCACCAACAGCACCGTCGACGCCGCCAACTCCAGCACCGCTGACGCCGCTGACTCCAGCACTGCTTCCGCCAACAGCACCGCCGCTCCCAACCCCACCGCCCCCGTCCTCTACATCTCGGGCGAGGAATCGCAATCGCAAGTGCGCATGCGCGCCCAACGCATAGGCGCCACCTGCCCCGAGCTGCTCATCGCATCCACCTCCGACCTGGGATCCGCGCTCACGCTCATCGAACAGACGAAGCCACGGCTCGTGGTCGCCGACTCCGTGCAGACCATCTACTCCGACCAAGTCGATGGCATCCCCGGCGGCTCCACACAGGTGCGCGAAGTCGCGACCGCTCTCATTGACTCCGCCAAGCGCACCGACACGCCGATGCTGCTCGTGGGCCACGTGACGAAAGACGGCTCGATCGCCGGCCCACGCACCCTCGAACACCTTGTGGACGTCGTGTGCCAGTTCGAAGGCGAGCCGCAAACCGCACTGCGCCTGCTGCGAAGCATCAAGAATCGCTTCGGTCCCACTGACGAAGTGGGCTGCTTCGATATGTCCGGCGAAGGTATTGAAGAAGTGCGCGACCCGTCGGGGCTGTTTCTGTCCGATGGCGACGATAACCTCGCGGGCACGTGCATCACGTTCACCATGGACGGGCATCGCAGCCTGCCAATCGAAGTGCAGGCGCTCGTCACGAAATCCGTGCTGCCATCCCCGAGGCGCGCCACGAACGGCATTGACCAAAACAGGCTCGCGATGATTGTGGCGGTGGTGTATAGGCATGCGGGGTTGAATCTGCTGGCGAATGACCTGTATGTGTCAACGATTGCAGGCGGGTCGGCGCGTGAACCTGCCGATGATCTGGCGATTGCCGCGGCGCTGGCGAGCGCTGCCACTGACAGTCCGATTGACCGGCGCACCGTTGCATTCGGTGAGATTTCGCTCACCGGGCAGATTCGTCCGGTGCCGCGACTTGAAAACAGGCTGCGGGAGGCTGCCAGGCTGGGATACAAGCGCGCGGTGGTGCCTCGCAACCGTCGCTATGATGGCCGGCGCCCGATCCCCGGGATCGAACTCGTGGAAGTGCGCAATCTGGCGGAGGCGCTGCGGGCGCTGGGTGTGGAAAAGCAGCGACGCCGCGTCACCGCGAGTGAGTGATTACCGAGCAATCATCAGGCGACCACCAGACAACCATCAAGCGAATGGCGGCGACAGCCAAGACACATCGGCAACGGCTGAGATGTCAGAGACGGCAGGAATGGCAAGAACGAAAGGAACGGCTTAAATAACAGAAACAAAAACAGACACAGAGGCAGAAAAAGAAACAAACGCAAAAGCAGGCACAGCAAAAGCATCAACAGGCGCAGACTGGCACATATTCTGCCGCCTGCTCCTATTGTTCCGCCAGTTACTTTGTTCCTGCCGACTACTCCGTGGCAGCGCTGGTGGAATCGTCGCTTGTGCTGCTGGAGCTGCTGCTTGTGACAGCAGATGATGCATCGCTTGCACTGCCACTGTCGCTACTACTGCTGCCGCTGCTGCTGTCCGAAGCGTCACCACTGGCACTGTCACTAGCACTGTCGCTGCCACTGGCAGCAGCCGTGACATACACCTCGCCTTGTGCGGATTGCACACCATCGACGCCCGCAAGTTTCAGTTGCACCACATAACGCCCGGCAGGCACGGCATCGCTGGAGGTGGGGTTCGTCACGCACTCCGTTGTCTGCGCATACGCACCCCAGCTGATGGCGCGACGGTCTTCGTCGGAATCGCGCATGAGCAGATACACGGGGTCCGTGTCGCACACGCTCGAGTCATACACGACGTCACCCGTCCATACGCTCGTCACCACCAGCGACTCACTGTCAGACGCTGCGTTCACCAGGCAATTCTGCTTGGATTTGTGGTTCAATACCGCTGTGAAGGTGATGCCGCTGCCGAAGGACGCCGTGCCTAAATATTCCGCAGTGGAATTATCTGTGGTTGTATCGTCCGAGTCCGCATCCGAAGAGGCGGATGACGAAGAGGAAGCACCAGAACTTACGGAAGATGAATCGGAGGAAGAGCCATTGGAAGCGCCGTCCGACGCGGAGGCGCTGCTCGATGCCGAATTGCCCGTTTCTGAATCCTTCGATGCCTCATCGAGTGTAAGCGTCACATCATCCGACGTGCAATCAGGGATTCCCGCCGTATGCGCCTTGGCAAGGGTGGGATCCGGAGCAGGCACGTTGGAACGGCTGATTGCATTCGCCTCATCGGCGTGCAGCTTGCCATAAACCGCATGCCCCACCGCGCCGGCGAATCGCACGTCGGAAATCACCACGAACACAACCAGCGCGAGCACGACGATGGCTGCAAAAAACGCAATGATGCGACGACGCCGATACATACGCTGCTGCTGAGGGGTAAAGCGGGATTTCCTAGGCATGACTCCCAGTCTAAAAGACACCATGCACTGACATCACGGCGCTGTCATCATGGCACAATCATCACGGCACAATCAACACGGCACAACCACCACGGCACAACCACCACGGCACAACCACCATGGCACCGCCAACAAGCACAGCCACTATGGGCACCCGCACAACCACCACGGCGCTACACCGGCAAAGACACAGATTTGCCGAGACCCAGCACAATAAGCCCGTCTTCATCAAGCGACGCCAGGCAGGAATCAAGCTGCACGGCGTCCTGCCACAACGCGCTCACCTGCCGATATTCCAGCCGCGCACCCGGCCCCGCCTCGCGCAACGCCTTGAGCACAATGCCGCGCACCTGCCGATCCGTGCCCACGAACCGCTGACGGGGACGCGTGCGGCGCTCCCCCAGCCCAGGCCTTCCGGCAGCGAGAAACGCACATTCGCTGGCGATCGGGCACGTGTCACACGCAGGATGCACAGCCGTGCACACCACTGCCCCCAGCTCCATCACCGACTGATTCCAGACAACCGACTGCTGCTTGTCGGCAGGCAGATACTCATCAATCCGACGCCGCTCGCTCACTCTCGCAGCGCCGCCGAGCGATTCACGCCCTTCAATCGCACGCGCCAGCACACGCCGCACGTTCGTATCAACAACCGCCGCCCGCTCGCCGAACGCAAAGCTCATCACGGCACTCGCCGTGTAATCACCCACGCCAGGCAACGCCAGCAGGTCATCGTAATCATGCGGCACCTCGCCGCCCCAATCCTTGCACACACTCTGCGCACACTCACGCAGCCGCAGCGAACGACGCGGATAGCCCAAACGTCCCCACGCCGCAATGACCTCGGCAGCAGTTGCCTCCGCGAGCGCTTCCGGAGTCGGCCACGCGCGCATCCATGCGGTCCAATACGGCAACACGCGCTGCATGGGCGTCTGCTGGCTCATAATCTCCGAAACGAGCACACCCCATGGGGTCGTGCGCCCGAACCGCCACGGGAATGGGCGTGCGTTCGCATCCCACCACTGCGCAAGCAATGGCAGGCAGCGCTGCGCACGCGCATTGCGCTCCGCTTGGTCTGGTGCCACTGTGCTAACGGATCGCGCCTGGTGGGCGGTTGCCGTCAAGTGGCTGGATTGCGCGGAATTTTTCTGCGGCTGCGTGTCTGTCATGCTTTTTATTGTGTCTCATATGACTGAAAACGGCGAAAACAGAAGCACCACGGAAAGCGCTGCACTGGAAAACCACGTGGATGCAATGTTCGAATACGGCTACCGCAAATCAAACTACGGACCGGATGAACTCGTGACCGACGCCCACGGCAACCCCGTGACCGTAACCGACGCGATGCTGAGCATCGCAGACGCCGCCATAGCGCCCACATCCACGCCGCACCTGTGCTTCTACTCGCCGCGAATCCCCGGCAACACCGGATCGGCGATCCGCCTGTGCGCCATGACCGGCACGATCTTGCACATCATCGAACCAATCGGGTTCAATTTCAAAGACACCAAGCTGCGGCGCGCGGGCTTGGATTACCATGACATGGCGCATGTGGTAATCCACCCGGATTTTCAAAGCCTTGTCGACAGCATGCCTCATTCACGCATCATCGCGTTCACTGAAAAAGGCAGCAAACTCTACACTGACGTGGAGTATCGACCGGATGACATCCTTCTGTTCGGGCCGGAACCGGGCAATGTGCCCGAGCCGCACGACATCATGTTCGGGCCGCACGTCGCCGAGCAGGTGCGCCTGCCCATGCGCCCGATTACGAATGCCGCCCACCGCAAGCGCGACATGAACCTGGCGAACTGCGCATCCATCGCAACCTATGAGGCGTGGCGGCAGCTGGGGTTCAAGGGCGGCGAGTAAGGCACAGCGTGCCGCGCGCATGTGCGCCGCGCACCCTCGCACACGACACGTAAAACGGCATACGTAACGGTGTGCAACGGTGCCGATATACTGAGAAAAGCATGGAAATCGCGAGCGCCGCACACTGCGGTCGCCTATCGACGGCGCCTATTGCAACGCCAACGCACCGGCACCGCCCGCGGCATCCAATGCGCCCGCGAATTCACGTGCGCACAGCTTATTGCACAGCACCATCTAGGCATAATCCAGGAGTATCAATGAACAAGGCAATCATCACTGTGGTGGGCCAAGACACCGTCGGCATCATCGCAAAAGTCTGCACCTACCTGTCCGACCATGACATCAACGTCCTCGACATCTCGCAGACGATCATCGACGGTTTCTTCAACATGATGATGATTGTGGATTACTCGAACTCCACTGCGGACTTCGCCGATGTGGTCAACGACCTCGACAAGCTGGGCGAAGAAATCGGCGTGCGCATTCGCTGCCAGCGCGAGGAGATTTTCACGCGCATGCACCGCGTCTGAGCGTCTGAGCCTTAGGGCATGCATCGCGTCTAACAAACCGCGTCTGAAAATCTGAGCCTCGGAACTGAGCCTCGCGAAAGGATTTGCAATGCTGAACATCATGGAGGTCCACGAGACCAACAAAATGATCGAGCAGGAGCAGCTCGACGTGCGCACCATCACGATGGGCATTTCGCTGCTGGACTGCGCGACCGACAATCTCGAGGAAACCTGCTCGAAGATTTACACGAAAATCACCACGTATGCCAAGGACCTCGTCGCCACCGGCAAGGCGATCGAACGCGACTTCGGCATCCCGATCGTCAACAAGCGCATCACCGTAACGCCCGTCTCGCTCGTGGGCGGCGCGTGCTGCAAGACGCCGCAGGACTTCGTGCAGATCGCCCATGCGCTTGACCGCGCAGCCAAGGAAGTGGGCGTGGACCTGATCGGCGGCTACTCGGCGCTGGTGAGCAAGGGCATGACGCCGGCGGAGCGCCTGCTCATCGAATCCATCCCGCAAGCACTGACCGAGACCGACATCGTGTGCTCGTCCGTCAACGTGGGCTCCACCAAGACCGGCATCGACATGGATGCCGTGAGGATGGTGGGCGAAGCCGTCAAGCAGACCTCGATCAACACCGCCGACAACGACAGCTACGGTTGCGTGAAGTTCGTTGTGTTCTGCAACGCTCCCGACGACAACCCGTTCATGGCGGGCGGTTTCCACGGCGTGACCGAAGGCGACGCGGTGATCAACGTGGGCGTTTCCGGCCCGGGCGTGGTGTCTCGCGCGCTGGATGAGGCTCGTGGCAAGAGCTTCGAGGTGCTGTGCGAGACGATCAAGCGCACGGCGTTCAAGATCACGCGCGTCGGCCAACTTGTGGCGCAGGAGGCGTCGAAGCGTCTCGGCGTGCCTTTCGGCATCATCGATCTGTCGCTGGCGCCTACGCCCGCCGAGCATGATTCCATCGGCGAAATCTTGGAGAAGTGCGGCATCGCGGAAGTCGGCGCCCCCGGCACGACTGCCGCGCTGGCGTTGCTCAACGATCAGGTGAAGAAGGGCGGCATCATGGCGTCGTCCTATGTGGGCGGTCTTTCCGGTGCGTTTATTCCGGTGTCCGAGGATGCCACGATGATCCGCGCTGCCCGTTCCGGCTGCCTGAAGATCGAGAAGCTCGAAGCAATGACGTGCGTGTGCTCCGTCGGCCTTGATATGATCGCCATCCCCGGCGACACCACCGCCGCCACGATTTCGGGCATTATTGCCGACGAAGCCGCCATCGGCATGGTCAACCAGAAGACGACCGCCGTGCGCGTGATCCCCGTCGCCGGCAAGGGCGTGGGTGACGAGGCTGAGTTCGGTGGACTCATGGGCTATGCGCCGATCATGCCGGTCAACACCGTGAGCTGCGAGGAGTTCGTGAACCGCGGCGGCAGGATTCCCGCACCGATTCACTCGTTCAAGAACTGATTGCCACTGATTGCACTCTGCGACTGACTGCAGGCTGCTGCAGGTTGCAACGCCCGGCGCGAATGGGCTGATGCCCCAGGCGCCGGGCGTTTTGTTGTGCGGTGTTGGTGGAATCACGGGCGAAAACGTTCGTTTCTGTGCCGACTCTGTGCCATAATACTGTTATGATTTCCTCCCAACGGCAACAGTATATTCTGCGCAGGCTGCGCACGCACGGCACCGTGCGCTGCGTTGACCTCGCGCGGGATTTGGACGTGTCGCCCATGACCGTGCGCCGCGACATTGCCGTTCTGGAAGGCAAGGGACTGCTCAAGCGCGTGCATGGCGGCGCCGTCACAACGGGCACCCTCATGAGCGAACCGATGTTCGCAGCGACGAACCATAAAGAAATCGGAGACAAAGAAGCCATCGCCAAGGCGGCGGTCGACCTCGTCTCCCCCGGCGATGTCATTGGCATCGGCGGCGGTTCGACCACTTACCTTTTTGCACAGTATCTTTTTGAATCCGATAAATCCGCAGGCATCACCGTGCTCACGAATTCGCTGCCGGTTGCCGACCTCGTCGAGGGCTTGGACAACCGCGACGTGGAAGTGATTGTCACGGGCGGCGTCACGACGCGTTTCAAATCCCTGATCGGCCCCATCGCCAACAAGGTCATTGGCTCACTGCGCGTCAACAAGCTGTTCCTCGGCGCCCATGCGGTATCGGTGCCACGCGGGTTCCTTACGCCCAATTCGTTGGAATCCAGCACAAACGCGGCATTCATCGCCATTGCAGATCACACCATCATGCTGGCGGACCACACGAAATGGTCCAACACCTCGCTGTCGCTTTTCGCAACATTCGATGACGTCGAGACGATCATCACCGATTCGGCGCTGCCCGAGGCGAGCTTGGAAGAGACGAAAAAGCTCGTGCCCAACGTCATCGTCAGCTAAACGGACTGGGCTCTACGCCTATTTTCGCTGCGCGGCACTCGTCTTGCGAGCGCGCTTGTAGTCGCCGGCATGGAACAGCCGTTGCAATCCCCAATGCGTGACCGCGCACATGGCCTCGACCACAATCGCCTTGCTCATCTTCGACTTGCCGCGTGTGCGCTCAACGAACACAATCGGCACTTCTACGATCGTGCCGCCCGCCTGATGCACGCGTCTGGTCATATCAACCTGGAACACATAGCCATTGGCGCGCACGGTATCAAGATGAAGCCGCTGCATGATGCTGGCACGGTAAGCGCGGAAACCAGCGGTCATGTCATGCACCGGCACCCCCAGGCACAGACGCGAATACCACGAACCACACCGCGAGATGAGATCGCGGTACACCGGCCAATTCTCGGTGGAACCACCCCGCACGCGACGCGACCCGATGACCAAATCCACATCCGGGCGCTGGTCGATCGTGCGAATCAGCTGAGGAAGGTCCTGCGGGCGGTGGGAACCATCCATGTCCATTTCGCACACCACATCGTATTGATGCAACAGCGCCCATTGGAATCCCGCCAGATACGCTGGCCCCAGACCGTTCTTCGTCTTGCGATGAATCACATGGAGCCGGGGATTCTTGGCAGCCATCTGCTCTGCCAGCTTGCCGGTGCCATCCGGCGAGGAATCATCGACCACAAGCACTTCCACGTTCGTGCAATTGTTCATGATGCCCCCGATGGTGGGCTGAAGGTTCTCCCGTTCGTTGTAAGTCGGCATAATGACGATGACGCGATGCGTGCTCGTGTATGGCATGCCCATCCCTGCTTTCACTGGTCTGGTTCCGAAGTATGGTTCCCTGGTCTCGTTCCCCGGTCTGGCGTTTCCCCTCCGCAGGACGGCGTGCCTCGACGGCGCGCCTATGCCGCACGCTTGTGTCGCGCTGAGGAAGGCGTGAGGCCGAGCGTCTCCGCAGACCTGCGGAAATTCTTCCCCTACTTTACACTGCATTACACGCTGAGCCAGTCGCCCCGGCGCTAGGATGGTATGAGTCAGGCTTCCGGAGGAACATACATATGGTAACTTCGTCACAATCCTCGCAGCACAACGCAGCACAGCAGGGCGCCGTGCACCAGGCAGCCATGCAGCGTCCCGCGATGCAGCGCGGCGCCGCGTCGCCAGTGCAACAGGGCACCGCAACGGCAGCAGCGAGCGCACAGCGCTCCGACACGCAACGTCCACGACAGCCCCTGCACATGCTCGCGCCCAACGCACTGCCCTTCGAGGAAGCCGATCTTCTGCTAGGCACGGCGTTGTTCGCCCAAGTGCCGCCCGACGAAGCCGCCCAGCTGATTCCTCACATGCAGCATCACACCTATGCCAAGGGGGAGTTCATATTCCGCCAAGGCGACACCGACAAGCGCATGTACGTCATCGAACGCGGGCGCATCAAGCTCACGCGCGAATCCGACGACCACCGCATCCAGCTGCTGTCGATATCGGCGGCAGGCGAGATTCTGGGCGAAATCCCCGTGTTCGACCCCCATGGTGGCCCACGCACCGCGAGCGCCGTCGCCATGATCGACGGCGTTTCCATCGCATCCCTGGATCACGACACCCTGTTTTCATGGCTCAACGACCATCCGCGCGTGGCCGTGGACATGCTGCAGGTGCTCGCCAACCGCATGAGGCTCAACAACGAGCACATTTCTGATCTTGTGTTCATGGATGTGCCCGGCCGCCTTGCCAAAACGCTGCTTGATCTTGCCAAGCGCTTCGGCAAGCCGACGGAAGCCGGCATCGCCGTGCCCCACGACCTCACGCAAGAAGAACTGGCGCAGCTAGTGGGCACCTCGCGCGAAACAGTCAACAAGGCGCTCATGGATTTCACGAATCGCGGATGGATTGCGCGGCAAGGCCGCACCATCGTCATCTATCAGCCCGGGCAATTGATCCGACGTGCACACCGCTGACACCGCGCGTGATGCTGGCGTTCGCCGAAATTTTCGCAAATTCCCCGGAGAGTTCCAGATACGACGCCAAATGTGGAGAGATTGTGCCGTTTGTCTTGCATTTGGCTGAAAATTGCCTCTTCCCGACTCAAAAGGTAGAGCTCCACCCATAAAATGGGGCACATGTCTAAGAAGAAGCAAAAGCAAGCCAAGGAACACAAGAACGTTTTCGTTCTGCTGCTCGCATATGTTTTATGCATCATGGCAGGCGGATTCGTGACCTCTGGTTTCTTGCTGCCGTTCGCGATGGTCACCGACCAGGTGGCGGAATCGGCAAGCCCGTCGCTCGCCGTCTCCAACATCGACTTCAACCCCAACAACCTGCCGCAGCAGTCCAAGATGTATGCGGCGGACGGCACGACGCTCATCGCGACGTTCTACACGCAGAACCGAATCGTCGTGGACCTGTCTCATGTCTCGAAGTACATGCAGCAGGCGGTTGTAGCACGCGAGGACCGGCGCTTCTTCCAGCATTCCGGCGTTGATGTGCAGGGCGTGCTGCGCGCATTCGTGCAGACATACGTCAAGGGCGGCGACACGCAGGGCGGTTCGACGCTGACGCAGCAGTACGTCAAGAACATGCTCATCAACCAGGCGACGGAGAACGACGATCCGATCGGCGCGTATCACGCTTCCGAAGACACCATTGCCCGCAAGCTCAAGGAAATGCTCATTTCGCTGCAACTGGAGCAGAAGTATTCCAAGAGCGAGATTTTGCAGGGATACTTGAACATCGCGCAGTTCGGCACGAGCGTGTATGGCGTGGAGACCGCCGCCGAGCATTACTTCTCGAAATCTGCCGCAGACCTCACTCTCGGCGAGGCGGCAACGATTGCGTCCATCACCAAGAACCCGGCCGCATACGACCCCACGGTGAACCCGGACGCAGCGCAAAAACAACGAGACATCGTGCTTGATCTGATGGTCGAATGCGGATTCGTGTCGCAGGACGAGGCAAACGCCGCCAAGGCTGAGAACATGAGCGACATGCTGCATGTCAAGGACGTGCCCGTCGGCTGCCAGACCGCTGGAAACGCTGCCTTCTTCTGCGATTACGTCGTGCATCAGATCGAGAATTCCGACACATTCGGCCAGACCGCCGAAGAGCGCCAGAAGCTGCTGTATCAGGGCGGCCTCACCATTTACACAACGATGGACGTGGATGCCGAGAACCTCGCCAACCAAGCGGTGCGCAACGGAATTCCGGAAAACGATCCCTCTGGCTTTGAAGCGGCGCTGGCGTCCGTGGAGCCAGGCACGGGCAAGGTCATCGCCCTGGCGATCAACCGCACATACAACGCGCTGGCGACCGCCGACGGCACCGAGACCGCCATCAATTACGCCGTTGACCAGAAGGACGGGGGCGGCGGCGGCTGGCAGACCGGTTCGACGTTCAAGGTCATCAACCTCACCTCATGGCTCGCCAACGGATATGGCGCACGAGTCCCCCTGCCGACCGCCATGGCGTATGACACCGGCGGATTCGAGTGCAACCATGAGGCACAGACCACATGGAGCGTGCACAACTTCGGCGGCGGTACCGTGAACCCCGAAACCCCGGAGCAGGCACTCATCATGTCGCACAACACCACGCAGGCCACGCTCGGCCAGCGTCTGGGCCTGTGCAAGATCGCCGACACCGCCACGTCCATGGGTTACAAGAACTCCAGCGCGGCAACGCCTGACATCCATGACACGATCGCCCCGACCGACCTCATCGGTGGTCACAACGGCGCCTCGCCTCTCACGATGGCGACCGTCTTCGCCACCATCGCCGCCAAGGGCGTGCACTGCGATCCGATCGCCATCACGCGCGTGACGAACTCCTCCGGCCAGGACATGGCCGTGCCCAGCGCCAACTGCTCGCAGGCGGTTCCGGAGAACGTCGCGCAGACCGTGGCGTACATCATGAACGAAGGTGTGCAGCGAGGCGCGGCAACATCAGCCAAGCTCAACAACAATGTCAAGACCTTCGCCAAGACCGGTACCGCAGATAACTGGTACATGTTGACCGGTGGATTCGTCACCGGGCTTTCCACTTATGTTGCAACAGGCAACGAGGAGAAGCTCGAATCCTGGGACGGCATGACGATCAACGGACGCACGAGGTCCTTCTGGGATGGTAGTTACATCGCAACGCCTATCTGGAAGGAATTCATGAACAACTACATCGCCACTGGCAAGGTGCAGCATGACGACAACTACGGCACGGCGGACCAATCCCTGCTGAGCACCAACTCCAACGGCACGTGGTCGACGACCACCACCAGCTACGGCATGAAGCAGGTCAAGGTCAGCTGACCCAGCAGGTTGCCGCGCATCAACATGAGGCAGCAACCTGAGGCACAACGGCGACACCATGAAAGGGCCGCGCAACGAATCCCCGTTGCGCGGCCCTTCGCATATCCGCGCATGGTGGACGCATCCCCTGCCGGCTTTGCGCCGCCATGCGCACGACCGCCTGCGCAGCCGCTTGCGCGCAAGGTGAATTTCGGTTGAACTCCAGTGATTGAACAATCGCCGGCTCTATACTTATGTGGGGAAATGCGTAAGAAAGGAATGCGATGAGCAAACACCATGAACAGGACCTCGTCGACGAGGTCAGCGGCGCACCGAAGACCGTGACCGTGGATGAGCCCAGCGGCGTGGAATCCGTGGAAGCGCTGGCGCAGGAAGCCGCACGCAAAGCGAAGAAAGCCAAGAAGGCGGAACGCGAAAAGCTCAAGGCTGAGCGCAAGGCCGCCAAGAAGGCGGCGAAGAAGGGCAAGAAGGCCAAGGACACCAAGGATGACAAAGCCGCCAAGGAGTCCAAGAAAGGCTTCGCCACGCGCGACGAGGATGCCGCAGAACTGCCCGACGGCGAATCCCCCAAGCTGTTCGAACCGCTGACACTGCGTTCGGTGACGTTCCGCAACCGCATCTGGATGCCGCCGATGGACACGTATTCCGTGTTCGCGCAGGATGGCAAGCCCACGCCGTTCCACTACCAGCACTATGTGTCGCGTGCGATGGGCGGCTTCGGCCTTATCATCGCGGAATCCACCGCTGTGGCGCCGGAAGGCCGCATCTCGCCCAATGATGTGGGTCTGTGGGATGACTCGCAGATCGACGCCTGGCGCTGGATTGTCGCGGATGTGAAGAAGGCCGGCGCGGTGGCCGGCGTGCAGCTTAACCATGGCGGGCGCAAGGCCTCCACCGGTTCGTTCTCACTGGGATACATCAACGAGACCGTGCCGTCCGACAAGGGTGGCTGGCAGCCGCTGGCGCCGTCGCCGATCCCGTTCGGCAAGTGCACCATCCCCGTCGAGATGACGACCGACCAGATTCATGCTGTCGTCGACCAATTCCGCGCCGCTGCGCAACGCGCCGTGTGGGCGGGATTCCAAGTGGTGGAGATTCACGCTGCGCACGGCTATCTGCTCAGCGAATTCCTCGACCCGCTGTCGAACCATCGCACCGATGAGTATGGCGGCAGCTTCGAGAACCGCATCCGCCTGCTTGTGGAGGTCGTGGACGCGGTGCGTGGCGTGCTGCCGGATGAGCTCCCGCTGTTCGTGCGCGTCTCCGCCACCGATTGGTCCGTCGAAAAGGGTTCGTGGGACCTGAAGCAGACCATCGCCCTGTCGCATGCGCTCAAGGAGCATGGCGTGGATCTGATGGATGTGTCCACGGGCGGCATCATCGCCGGTGTGACGATTCCCGCGGCGCCGAATTACCAAGTGCCGTTCAGCGATGCGGTGCATCATCAGGCGAGCATCCCCACCACTGCCGTGGGTCTTATCACCGATGCCGTGCAGGCTGAGAAGATCGTGCGATCCGACCAGGCGAGCGCCGTCGAGATCGGCCGCGCGGCATTGCGCGATCCGTACTGGCCGCTGCGCGCCGCAGCCGAACTGGGCGTGAGCAAGCAGGATGCGCCGTACCAGCCGCAGTATGTGCGCGGGGCTTACGGCACCACCCGCTAATACCGGGAAACCAGCCGCCGCAACATTATGAATGATGCCCGTCAAGCACATGCCTGACGGGCATCATCGTATCGAAAACGGCTATGCGTCCACGCCCACTGCTTCGGCGACGCTGTTAAAGCCATCAAGCCGCAGCAATTGCGCCAATCCGCGTTTCAGCGAGGCGATGTTCTGCGGCCCCAGATACATGAGCGACGAGACGAATTGCACGATGCTCGCCCCGTTGCGAATCTTGCGATATGCATCCTCAGCGGTGAACACCCCACCGATGCCGGCGATGACAAACCGCTGCCCATACTCGCGATACACCTGCGCCACCAGCTCGTCGCTGTCACCTTTGCATGGCAAGCCGGACAGCCCGCCCTGCCAATCCTTGGGCACATCAAGCCCGGTGCGGTCCTTCTGCAGGTTCGCCAACGACACGCCCTGCACCTTGTGATCGGCGAGCACATCCAGCAGATCGCGCATCTGCGGCCATGTCTTGTTGAGCGGCATCTTCACCAGCAACGGCTGGGGGTGATCGATGCCATCCAATGCCGTGAAGAGGCGGTCGAGATTGCGCGGATCGTCGGTGAACGGCTCCCCTGCCATCGTATTGGGGCATGACACGTTGATCTCGATGATGTCGGTGCGGCCGGCGGCGCGACGCAGCGACGTGCAATAATCCTCGATGCCTTCGTCCAGGTCGCCGCACAAACGGTCGTTCGTGCGGGCCAGCGAAATGGACATGCGCATCTCGCCGCACTGCGTCCACGCCTTCTCAGCGCGGCGGATGACCGTGCGCGAACCATCGTTGGCAAGACCTGCATGCACGACCATGCTGTGGTATTGCGGCAGGCGGTGGAACCAAGGGCGTGGGTTGCCCGGGCAGGGACGGGATGTGGTGCTTCCCACGGTTTCGAAGCCGAATCCTGCGGCATCAAGCACGGTGGGCAGGTCGCAATCCTTGTCAAGGCCTGCGGTGAGTCCGAACGGATTGTTGAACGGCACACCCATCACCGTCGTTTCCAAAAGCGGATCAGTGTAATCAAGCATCTGCCGCAACGTCCACATGAGGGGCTTGTTATGCCCCGCCGCACGGCAGAAATCAATCATCAAGGAATGCGCATCATCCGGCTTCATTGCAAACAGGGCTTTTTTCGCGATTTTTTGATAGCCGAAGGCAAACAGATTGGTGCTCAGTTTGTTGAAAGCATCCTTCGCCGGCGATTCAACGGTATACGCTGTCATATCAATCCTTTCGGCTCGGGTTCTCGCCCGCTTGTGGCGGCGAGACGCGGGGCATGCCGCCTGACTTCCCCGTCAGGCCGTGTCGGGTTTCGTGCACACATTCTCTTCGATTGTAGCCCCGTAGATTTGGTGCGCCGCAATCACGTGCGCGCCCGGAAGCAGGGCAAGCGCATGCTCACGCAAAGCCATGGTCGCCTCGGCGCAGGTCATGGGATTGCCAGCTGCGGCAAGCTGATGGCGCAACGGGTCGACGCGCTTGGCCGCCGACGCCACATGCTTGCCACGCAGTTTTTCGGCGGATACGCGCAGCACTCGCACCATCATCGCCGCATCCATGTCATAGGCAAGCGTCACATGATGCAGAAAACAGCCGCCACCAGCGGTTCCGGAACGTGCGAGAAAACGGCGCGAGGCTCCCCCACCGATCTTCCCTGCGGGGGATGCGATGTCATTGACCGGTTCATGGGAGGCGTGCACGCCAAGGTCACGCAAGGCATGCACCAGCCATTCGTCGCATAATGCGTAGGCGTGCAATGGGTCAAGCCCGCGCACGAAACTCAGCGGCGCATACAGAGAATACGTGATGGTATCGGCAGGTTCCACCACCATCGTGCCGCCGCCGGTGCAGCGGCGCACGATGTGGAATCCTTCGCACTGCGCCGCCTGCACATTGACCTGCGCCTGCTCGGATTGGTAGGCGCCCAGCACAATCGCCTTGCCACCCCATCGCCAAAACCGCACGAATGGCGGCAATTCACCATCGGCGACCCGCTGGGCGAGCGTCGCATCGAGGTCCATCTGTCGTTGAGGCGCCAATGGCTCAGGATCGGTCACCACGCCCCATGGCGATTCCTGCCACCGCGATTGCAATGGCGTCGGGACTGCCATTCGCCCGGTGTGGTCGTCGCACGAATCGCACGGCTGCCCCAGCTGCGGCTGCGACAGCAACTGAGGCAGCGGCTGCGCGGAATCCGCGGTCTCACCACTTGGTGTCATCGCATCATCTGACGCCGTTGCCCCACTCGGTGCCATTTCGTCGCTCGGCGTCATTTCACCACCCGGCGTCATTGCCAGATAGGCGCGCGCCGCAGCAATCACCACGGCCTCAGGAGCCACGCCCACCAAGACCTGCCCTATGGCGAATTCACGCCATGCAGGCAATACACGCGCTTGCAATGCCTCGACGGCATCGGCATGGGGATCTGCGAGCGCCGCCACGATTGCGTCTTGCAGCACGCAAAGCGCCCGGGAAGCGGCGTCATCAGTCGTGGCGAAAAAATCGCCATCGATGCGTGCGCTTTCCGGGCGTATGTCATTGCCCCACCCCAGGCTCACCCCTATGAGCTTGCCGCCGAGCGTCTTGCATTCGCCGCGAGTGACAGACGCAGCGGATGTGCAAGTCTCGGCACAAGCCATGCGACGGGAGGCAGGAACCATGGGCATGGTGGGGGTTAAGGCTACAGGCGGGCGAGGATGTCCTGGCCGACCTCGTGCGTGCTGCGCTTCGTGGAGCCGGACTCCAGGATGTCGGCCTGCACTGCGGCGTCGATGCGCTCTGCCTGCTCGTCGAAGCCAAGGTGGCGCAGAAGCATGGCGGTCGACAGAATCGCAGCGGTCGGATTGGCGATGCCCTTGCCAGCGATGTCGGGAGCGGAGCCGTGAATCGGCTCGAACATGGACGGGTATTCGTTCGTCGCATTGATGTTGCCGGATGCGGAGTAGCCCACGCCACCGACGACTGCGCCGGCCTCATCCGTGAGGATGTCGCCAAACAGGTTGTCGGTGAGGATCACGTCGAAACGGCTCGGATCGGTGACCAGGAAGATTGTGGCGGCGTCCACATGCAGGTAATCATGCTCGACTTCGGGGAATTCCGCGCCGACCTTGTCAACGACGCGCTGCCACATGTCGCCGGCGTTCGTCAGCACGTTCTTCTTGTGCACGAGCGTCACATGCTTCTTGCGCTTCATGGCCAGCTGGAATGCGTAGCGTGCCACGCGCTCAGCGCCGAACCACGTGTTGATGGAGACCTCGGTCGCCACTTCGTTCGGGGTGTTGCGACGGACTGCGCCGCCAGCACCGCAATACAGGCCTTCCGTGCCTTCGCGCACGACGACGAAATCGATGTCACCAGGGTTGGCGAGCGGCGAGGTGACGCCCTTGTACAGCTTGGAGGGACGCAGGTTGATGTACTGGTCAAGCGCGAAACGCAGCTTGAGCAGCAGGCCGCGCTCAAGGATGCCTGCCTTGATGCGCGGATCGCCGACGGCGCCCAGCAGGATGGCGTCCTGCTTCTTGATGAGCTCGAGGTCCTCGTCCGGCAGAATCGTGCCGTCCTTGAGGTAGCGCTCGGCGCCCAGGTCGAAGTTCGTGTAATTGAATTCCACGACCCCTTCGGTGGCCTTTTCCAGCACGGCCTGAGCCTCCGGAGTGATTTCCTTACCAATGCCGTCGCCAGGAATGACGGCGATGTTGTATGTCTTCTTCTGTGCCATAACACCGAGCTTAGGCGCGGCGGCGGGTGCGGCGGCGAAACGTATCGCCTGCTGGACACGCGGCGCCATCAGACGCCGCGCAAGCGTCATCGGCGCCGCGCGGCAGCACCACCAATGCCGCGTGCGGTGGCGCCACCGCAGCCCTCATACCGTCACCGTGTGATGCCCATGGTGGCGAGGGTCCAGGCGTTTTCTTCGCTGACCTGCTCCCACTGGTGGTAGCGGCCACTGCCACCGCCGTGCCCCGCTTCGATTTCGATACGTGCGATTGCATCGGCTCCGACTGCGCCTTCCTGCAGGCGCGCCATCCATTTGAGCGGTTCCACATACAGCACACGCGTGTCGTTCATCGACGTGGTGATGAACATGTGCGGGAAGTGCGTCGTGCCGTAGCGGGCATTGCGTTCGGCGGCGGTCATCGTGTTTTCGTAAGGCGAATACGACTTCATGTACCGGTAGATCGCGGGGTTGTGCACCGGATCGCCCCATTCGTCCCATTCCGTCACAGTCAGGGGCAGGTCGGGGTCGAGCATGGATGTCAGCGCGTCGACGAACGGCACATCCGCCTCGATGCCGGCATACAGGTACGGCGCCATGTTGGCAATCGCCCCCATGAGCAGACCGCCCGCCGAACCGCCGCACGCCACGGTGCGCGAGCGCGCCACCCATCCTTGCGCCTGCAAGGCAGCCGTGACGTCAATGAAATCGGTGAAAGTGGCAATCTTATGGTCACGCCGACCTTGCTCATACCATGCGCGGCCCATCTCTCCGCCGCCGCGCACATGCGCAAGCGCATACACCACGCCGCGATCGAGCAGGCTGGGGCGCGCCACGGAGAACCCCGGATCCGAGCTGATGCCATAAGCGCCATAGCCGGTGACGAACATCGCCGGAGCCTGCGGATTATCCTGCGAAAGCCACGCATCCGCCGTCTGGGCATCCCCTGCGGCGTTTGCACAAGCCGCACGATTCGCCGCAATCATCGATTCCACGGACGGTGCCACGATATGCAGCTCATCAGCAGGCGCGGTGTCTGCAGATCCTGCAAATTCCGCAGACCCTGCAGATTCCGCAGATCCCTGTGTGCTTGCCGCACCCGCTGCACGCCGCGCCTGCACATCATCCGCGGCAGTGTCGAGCGCCGGAGCCATGCCACGCCGCCATACCAGCGACACCGGCACGTTCTGCCCGTCGCGGGCACGCACCCATACGCGCATTTCACGGTATGCCGACGCATCGTACGTTGGCACTTCGCGCTTTCGGAGCACGGTGTCGACGCCCGTCAGCACATCCAGCTGATGCAACTGCACCGGGGTCGTGAAACTCATGAAGGAGTAGCGCACCGACGGCGCCTCATACGAAGGATTCTCTACGAAACCGATGTTGTAGAGCTTGGTTTCACACGCGCTGGCGTCCGCGGCGGAATCTGCGACATCTGGCAACACGGGCGTGAACTCCCACGGTTTGCCGTCAAGGAATGCACGGCGCGCGGCTGATTTCTTCATGACCGCGATATGCGGCATGCCATCCGCGCGATATTCCAATGTGACGAAATGGCGGTACATGCCGATGCCGTCGATGCGCAAGCCGGAAAGCCCTTGCAAAATGGCCGGATTGCGCGGATCGGTGAAGGGCGTGTCCACCGGCAACGCGCGCTGCGATGCGTCAGCTTTCTCACATCCCGCGGGACTGCCGACCGCAATCACCTGCCCTTCGCCAAGGGCGTAGGGCGGTTTGTGCGACCGCATGTCAATCACGTCGATTTCGAAATTGGGATTGGTGACGTTGTGAATGACCAGAGCAACGGGGATGGTGCCGGCACCAGCGACCCCCTCAGCACCCTCAGCACCCTCAGCTTCAAAAGAAGCAAAGCTCACGTCATACTCCACGTCCTGCCGACGGGGAATGAATGGCACAAATTCGCCAGTGGGGTCGTCCACCGGCAGCAGCAGCACTTCGGTGGTCGTCTTGGAATCGGTCTCGATGACGATGCGCGTCTCATCGAAAGACATTCCCACGCCCACCCAGAAGCGTTCGTCGTTTTCACGCCACGCCTCCTGGTCCTCGGACACGGGCGTGCCCACGCGATGCCGCCACACGGAATATGGGCGCCATGCCTCGTCCACTTTCGTGTAAAACACCCATTGTCCGTCCGGGGTGATCATGCCACCCGATGCCACACCATCGATGTGTTCAGGCAGGTCCTGCCCCGTGGCAAGGTCGCGTATGCGCAGGTCATAGCGTTCGTCGCCGTGCACATCCACCCCATAGAGCATCCACCGGCCGTTGCGGCTCAGGTCCATGCCTCCCACGCGGAAGAAATCATGCCCCTGCGCCTCTTTGTTGGAGTCGAAGATGACTTCCTCGCCAGGCAGCGGCGCATCGGGGTCGACGTGCGGGGCGGTCCAGTCATCGTCGCCCTGCACCGGCACGCGGCAGCTCATGCCGTATTGTTCGCCTTCGTGCGTGCGGCCGAAGTACCAGTAGCCATGCACCCGCACTGGCACGGACATATCCGTTTCGTGCACACGGCCGCGCAATTCGCCTGTCAACGTCTTCGTCAGATCACGGTACGGCACCATGCGGCGGGCGAACAGCTCGTTCTGCTCCGTCACGTAGCGCGTCACATCCGGCGATGACTTGTCGCGCATCCACTCATAGGAGTCGACGAACACATCGCCTTGCGCCTCGCGGCGGCTGGGTTCACGCCGCGCCTGGGGATACCCTGCAGCGGTGGCGGCGGGCAATGCCCCGTGTTGCGTGGATTCATCACCGTTGCTGGCCATCGCATCGCCGCTGTTAATCGCATCATCGCTATTCATCGCATCATCGCTATTCATCGCGTCACCGCTGTTCATCGCATCATCATTGCTCATCGCGTCATCGCTTCCATTCCTGCGCCAACGTATATATGAACGGCATCATCGCGCGGGCGAGCACATCGCCCGTCGTGCCATAAAACACGGGCACATCCACTTGAGGCATCGCCTGGGCGGAGTCGATGCAACCGCGACGGCGCACCTGGCGCAAGCCGATTGCCGCCACGCGCCCGGGATATTTCTTCGCGATCGTCGCATACGTCGTGGGGTCGGACTGGCCGTCATCCCCCAGCAGAATGAAACGCATATTGGGAAAATCGCTCATGAGCTGATCGGCGAACTCCAGCTTATGCTGCACGCCCGTGGGCACAAAGGTCTTGGGACGCGGATCGAAGTCACGCAACAGCAGCGGCCCCTGCGGATAGCCGTTCGCACGGATCAGGTGGCGAATGCTGCTCTCGACATTCCATGGCGACGTCGACAGATAGAAAAACGGCGCGCCTGGCAACGCTTCCCGCATCTTTTGATAGAAATCAGGCATCCCCGGCACGGCGCGGCGACGGTAGGGGCTGCGGAACAGCATGTTGAACACCGCGCTCCACAGGCGCGGCACGTCGGTAATCATGATCGTGTCGTCCACATCCGAGATGATTCCCACGCTCGCATTGGTGGGAATCACCATCAGCTGGGAATGCACGGCGTTGCGGTTGCCCACCATGTACTCGACATCATGCACGCCGGGCTTCAGACGGCGTTGGATGAGAAGGTCGAGGTAGCCTTGGGAGTCCGATGCGATGGACGCACTGCTGCGCACCAGCGACGGATCGAGATGGTCGAAGGCCTCCGACGAACCGATCTGCACTGCAAGCACGGGAACCCCGTCGATGCTCACCGCCACGCGCACATGCCCGGCCGGCACCATGAATGCCTGCCGGATGCCTGCGTGCACCGGACGCCGCTCCTGGCCTTGCGGCGCGTAAGTGGTGCGGCAGATAAGCCGCGAAAACACCGTCGTGCCATATCCCACGTATGGTTCCACACGCGGAATCCATCCCATGCGACGTGCTTCGCGCGCTGAAATCCGGGTCCACAGGCCAAAGCCGAAAGTGGCGGCGCGACGCGCCAACTGCACAGGCGTCGGCTTGTTTTCAATGCTTTCCTCGTCAGAAACGTTGTCGAACAGCGTCTCCACGCGCCGAGCGAGAATCGGGGTATCCGGCATCAGGTCGACGATGGAGCCATCCTGCGCTTTCGTCATCGGCAATTCCATCGTCGGCGATTCCGCCGCCTGCGCAGCATCCGCCGCAGCGTTTGCCTGCCCGCGCTCGGCGTCTGCCACCGCGGCATCCGGCGCTTCCGACGCACTGCTACCCGGCATGCCTTTGACCGGCGCGCCCTTGCCCCCGCCTAATGCAGCGTCCGGTGCAGCTATGTCAGACGAACCGGCGGCGTGGGACACACCGGTCTTTGAATCGTCGCTGTGCAGACTGGCGCCGGCCAGTTTGCGAGCCAGCTCCTCAGCCTTGGGTATCTTTGCAAGGGTCTCGGAGTCAGGCTGCAGGGAGAAGCCTTTGTGAGGCCTCTTCCTGTGAAATCTCCCCAATCGTGTCATAATGCCGTTGCCTCATCCCTGGCTTTTTGCAAATTCCTCGTATTCATCAGCATTCATCAGACCGTCATCAGCAGTAGGCGCGCCGCCGTCCAACGTGACCTTCACCAACCATCCGTCGCCATACGGATCTGCATTGACAATCGTTGGATCCTCGTCCGCCATGTCGTTGACCTGCGTCACTTCGCCGGAGACAGGGCTCACAAACGGCGAGATGGACTTACCCGATTCAATGTCGAACGATTCCTCGCCCGCCTCCAGCGCATCCCCAATCGAAGGCATGTCTATGTACACAAGCTTGCCCAACTGGTCCGCGGCATACGCAGTGATGCCCAGCGTGACGGTGCCGTCGGCTTCTTCTCGCACCCAGGCATGGCCTTTCGAATAGAGAAGGTCCTGGGGCAACTGCTGCTGTGTCTGTGTCATGGCTCCAGCCTACTCGATTGGGTCAGCTACACCAACGGCATCAATGCGATGACGCCGTTGGTGTAGCTGATGACGATGGCGCCGCGGACGAGGATGACGCAGAGGCAGACGGCGTGTTGTTATTGTTGTTGTCCTTGGCCTTGTCTTTGTCCTTGCTGCTGTCCGAATCCTTGTTGTCCGAATCCTTGTTGTCGGAATCCTTGTTGTCGGAATCCTTGTTGTCTTTATCGGAATCGTCGTCTTTGTCGGAGTCGTCGTTGCGCGCCGGCTGGGTGGGAGTGCCACCGGAGACCACCACCACGACATCATTCTTCACGTTGTCATACACCCACTTGGCGTCGGCTGACGACATGTAGATGCACCCGTGCGTGGACGGCATGCCTTTTGTAATGGACTCCTGATCCCAGTCAGCGCCCAGGATCGCCACGTCGCCGTTGTAATACGTAATCCACTGCGGGTTGTTGGACCCGGTGTCTTCGCCCACAACAGCGCCGGACTCCGCGCGATCCCACACGAAATACGTGCCGGTGACCGTAGCAGAACCAGCAGTGCCGGTGGAGATGTCGATCTTCTTGACTTCGGTGCTGCCGTTGGAAACGGTGAGCGTCTGCTGCGTCAAGTCCACCTGCACCCACATGTCACCGTTGGCGCCGGTGAGATTGCGTGTCTGCGTCTGCGTCTTGTAATCGGTGACCTGCGCGCCCACGGTGATCTTGCCACCGTTGCCGTCCTGGAGAATGGTCAGAATTTGCGAACCGACGGTGGAGGTGTCGTTGACCTGCACGCCTTTCTTGCCGCTTTGCAATGTGCCCAGCTGCTTACCGGTGCTGTCTTTGACGATGATCTCATCAGTGGCGTCGCGGTTGAGCTGCCCCGAGACGGAATCCGCCACGTATTGGTCGATGGCGGATGAATCGTAATCCAGCGAAATCGAACCTTGGTCAAGATCCGTCGTCAAGGTAATCCACGACGCAACCGTCGAAACGGGAATCGTCATGCTTGTGCCGCCGTCAGTGCGCAGCACAACCGGATTGTTGAGCCTTTGGTTCGCCTGATCGCAGATGCTGGATGCGGTCTGCGTCGTCACGGTGGCGGTGCCATCCCGAACGGTGGTCGTCGCCGAATGTGCGGTTCCAGGATCGGCGAGCGCCTGCGACACCGCGTCCTTCACCGGGGTCAGGTCAACGGTCTTGCCGTCTTTGCTGTCGGTGTAGGTGTAGCGGGACAGGTCCTTGTTGTAGGCGACGGTGGCGTTTTCCAAACGCTGGTCTTCGTCAATCATCGCATCCGTGAGGTAGGTGAGCATTGTGCTTTCGTCGATGGAAGCGTCAAGGGCGGCGCTGCGGCGAGCGAAAGGATTGATGCGCTCGAAGAATCCACCGAATGAATTCGCCGGTTTGGTGGCGAGTATGTCGCTCACGGTTTTGTCGACATCCACTGTCACGCCCAGGTCATTGAGCGTGGAGACGACGGTGGTGTCCCCGCCTGTCACCGATACGGTGGTCTGCCCTGCGATCGTCTGGACTTCGGAACGCGCTTGCGACTCAGTCATGCCGCCCAGGTCCGTTCCGCCCAGGCTCACGCCCGGCGCCACACGATTGGCGTAGTGGAAATGGAGGAACAGAATGCCGCCGAGCATCACCAGCACGATTGCGGCGAATATGATCGCCCACGTGGTCATGCGCTTGCGCTGGGTGGTTTGCTTGCCGGGAAGTGCAAGGCTTGTCGCCTCTTCCGGCTCATTCATGATCGAATTCCACTCATCGGAGGCGTCCTGAATATCAGACGTATCCCGAAGATCAGCCATGCTCTGAACGCCGGTTGCCATCTGGTCTTCCGACGCATCGGCACTGTGCGGGGTCTCGGACTGGAAATCCGCGAGGTGCGCGTTCGCATCCTGAGAATCCGTCACCGCGGAACCAGCGAACGACTCATCAGAGAAAGGATCATATGCTTGCGTCTGCTCAGCAGGCGTGGGCTCGGGAACCTGCTGTGTCAGCGGGGCCTGGGGAACCGGAGCCTGGGGAACCGGAGCTTGGGGAACCGGAGCCTGAGGAACCGGAGGCACCGAAGCCTGGATAGGAGCCTGGGGAACCGGAGGAACCGTGGGTGCAAACGACTGGGGCTGCTCGTCAGCCGCTGGCGTAAATGATTCCGTCTGAGCGAACAACGGCACAAAGGCCTGCGTCTCCTCCAATGCCGACGGTTGTCCCGACTGTGCAGGCGGCACCGGTTGCGCGGGCAACACCGGCTGCGCCGGTTGCACAGGATGTGCGGCTGGCACGGGCCGCGACGCTTGCTCCGACGGCGTCAAAGGCGGGACCGACAGCGGTGCCGCAGGCTGTGCGGGAGGGACCGGCGGCGCCGGTTCGTCGATGAATTCGAACGGATTGTAGGCCTGCGTTGCCTCAGGGTCCTGAGTCACCTCAGGAACAGCGAAAGCGCTGCCATCCGCCCCCGATGCATCAGGATTCGCACTCACCGGCACAACAGGCGGCATCTCTTCCGGCGCCTTGGCGGCAGCCTCGCCATGCGTTCCGCTGTCAGCGGGGCCGGCTTGCAGGTAGTCGTTGTTCTCGTCCTCGCCCATCACAGCTCCTTGCCATACCATTGGGACAACATATATCGTGCGATTGCGGCGCGACCCGGCAGGGTCACTTCGTCACGGGCAATCGCGGCGGTCAGGTCATCGCGGCTCATCCACCGTGCGTCGGCGACTTCCACGCCGTCCACATGCACGTCCTCGCTCTGCGCATACGCCACGAATCCCGCCATCAGGGATGCGGGGAACGGCCACACTTGCGACCCCATGTACTTCACGTCCGCAAGCTTCACACCGGTTTCTTCTTCGCACTCACGGCGCACTGCGTGTTCCAGGCTCTCCCCGGCCTCCACGAAGCCCGCGCACACGGAATACAGGTTGCCGCGGAACGCCGTGTTGTGCTGCAACAGCACGCGGTCATGCGAATCAATGACCATCGTGATGACCGCAGGCTCGATGCGGGGGAACAGCAGACGGTTGCCGTCCGCCTTGTTGGTGCACCGCTGTGCCCAACCGCAGTTGGCTGGCTCCACGGGGCTTGCGCAGCACGGGCAGAACCGCTGGGAGGCATGCCATGCGCCCAGGCTCACCGCTCGCACGGCGAGGCCAGCATCCAATGACGGCGCGGCGGGCGCGAAATCACGCAAATCGCACCAATCGAAACGCTTGCTCGCCAATTCGGCAAACATCAGCTTGTGTGCGGAGGAATCGTCGGCGATGGTGCCGAAATCGTTGTCGGCGCTCACATGTCGCGCATCCGGCGCGGCGTCCATCGAACGGGAGATGTCCACCGCCACATAATGATGGCGCTGCCCGCCCACGGTGTGCGTGCCCATGAACATCACAACGGCACCATGCGCCTGTGCGATGGCGTCGGCGACATAATCCGCCGGAAGCATCGCCAGCCGCGGATTCGCGCGGCTCGCCTTGGGCACCGCCACCAGTCCATGAGACACCAGGAACACCTGGGTCGCGCGGTCAGCCATGATCTCGTCCAAGAAACCAGGCTTCTCACGGTCCGCCGTGCGGTCATCCACCACATCCTGCGCCAGCGGCAGGCGTGCCAACGGCTGGATCATGGCAATCGGAGAAATAAGATGGCTCCCCCGGAACACTGGCGCCGCATCAGAGGCTGCAGCGGTCGGAGCAGCTGCGTCGCCTCCGTCAGATGCGCCACCATCCGCCGTGGCGCTCGTGAACGGGGCGAGCGCAGCATCCACATCATCACCCTGCGGATGCAAACGCATCTGCTCGTCGCACACGCGCCGGTAGGTGGTGAGCAATGCCGCCGCGACCTCACGGGGCTTTTCAAAGCAGCTGAAATGACCGGCGTCATCGATTTGCGTGAAGTCCACGTGGGTGTTGCGCATCAGCGGCGCCAGCGTGCGCATCATCGCCGGGTTGCTCGAAGGATCCCTTTCGCCGCTCACCAAGCCGGCAGGCACTCGCAACGCTTCCAACTGATCGGTTTCGTCGCGGCGGCCTGCTGCCATGAGCTCGCGCCATGCCACGCCTGCAGGGGTCTGTTCATTGATCCACCGGGTGAAGGTATTGATGAACGCGTCGGATTTCTTGAAGTCCGAGTCGCCCTCATGGGGCTGGGCAAAATGCATGACCGATGCCACGCTATGGGTTTCCCAGCATTCATGGGCGATGCGAATGCGGTCGGCGCGGGCCTCGGGGCCATCGTTGGCAGACTTGGAGTCCACGATTGCCAAACCGGCGACTGCCTGCGGGAACAGACGGTGAATCGCGAGCGCCAGATACGCACCCATCGAAATGCCCACGAAAAAAGCACGCTCATGACCATTGGCGGTGAGCACCTGATCGACGATGGCACGCGCCATGTTGTCCATCGCCTCGGCATACGCGCCATCGTCATCCACGGCGCCGGTGTCTTGCATCGACGGCACCGGGCTCTCGCCGGCGCCCGGCATGTCAGGGGCATAGATGGGGAACGGCTCGAATCCCTGAGCGTCGGCTTGCTCTATCAAAGCCTGCGCGCAATCATCCCACACGCGATGGTCGATGGGGAAAGCATGAAGCAGAACGACAGGAATGGAGCCGCCGTCTCGGTACGAGGTCGTAGCAATGCGCATCCTGAAGTGCCCTCCTTAGGCTTGAGTCCAATCGCTTCAACTTTACCCACCAGCATGGAAACCGCTTGAATTTCAGACGATGCCCGCCCACATAAGCCCAGCGCGGATGATGCGCCCGCAGCCGTTGGGCACCTGTTCGTAGAAGTCCGGCTGCATCGCGTCTTCCGGATTGCACCATTCGACGTCCAGCGCCTCATCCTGCGGTTTGCAATCGCCGGCCATCGGCACGACATAGCACAATGCAATCGCATGCTGGCGCGGATCGAAATAATCGCTGGCGCCAGGAGTCGGGAAGAACTCCGCCACGGTGAACGGCGTCATGGTGGCGGGCAGCACGGGTAGCGCGAGGTCGCCCAGATCACGGGCGATGTTGCGGCGCACCGCGTTGCGAATCGTCTCGTGGAACAGCACGCGCCCCGCCACGAGCGTGCGCGTGATGGTGCCATCGTCGTCCACCGCCAGCAGCGTGCCCACTTGCGTCACATGCCCCGTTTCGTCAGTGCGCACAGGCACCACCACGACGTAGGGAATCGGGATTTCGCCGCGCACACGCGAAATCTCGGTGTCGCTGAGCCACCCCGGGGGCGTGCCGCCGGCATTCACCACATCGTCCGGAGTGATGTGGTCGAACTCGCCGCGCTTGCGCTTGGCGTCGAAGTCATCATCATCCGGCACTTCATCATTAAGAACAGCCATGTCCCCATTATCCGTGTTCATAGCGCGAGCCACAAATATCGTTGCCGTGACATCACGTATGCCGCTGGCAGCGTAATTTCGAGTGCTTCATTGACTTTTCCCAGACCGCCGAGGAACATTGACCTCAGTGATTGTCCCAGCGGTGGAGCAACGCCTGGCCGCGCTTCCGGGCATGGCCCGCAACACACAGCCGCGCGCAAACACAACAGCACAATCAAAGACATGCATGCCGCGCATGCAATGAACAAGCAAACGTATGTAGTTGCAGTAAGTAGTAAGGAGCGATTATGGCAACCCACGAGATCACCAGCGCCAATCTTGCCGATGCCGTAGAGAAAAACGATGTGGTCCTTCTGGACTTCTGGGCCACCTGGTGCCCGCCGTGCCGTGCCTTCGGCCCCGTGTATGAGCAGGCTTCCGAGCAGCACCCGGACGTGTTCTTCGGCAAGGTGGACGTCGATCAGCAGCAAGAGCTTGCCGCGCAAGCGCAGATCAGCGCCGTGCCCACTCTCATCGTGTTCAAGAAGGGGCAGGTCGTCTACAGCGGCGCCGGCGCCTTGGGCTCCGAGCAGCTCGAGGATCTGATCGGCCAGGCCATCGCCTTGGAGATTCCCGACGAGGCAGCGGACGACGCCGCCGACGCCCAGTGAACGCTCGGCTGGTTGCCTGCAAACATCCAGCCGGCGCAACACGCGCATATGTAACGCACTGACGCGATTCACTGCGTGAAACCATTGAAATTCCAACGGTTTTCAAGCATTGGGTCGCGTCATTTTTTGCATACGTCACGCGTTGAGCTTAGGATTATTGACCAGTACAGATAACCGCTGATGCGAAATACACAGGGATAACGGGAACACCGGCAGTTAGACCTGCTAGGCAGCAGGATCTGCAAGGATTGGAGTTTACCTATATGTCTACCAGCCATCGACTTCCCAAGCAGCCTTTCTACAAACGGCTGAGCATTCGGCAGTGGAAGGTGACGGGTGTCACGGCAATGACGCTCGTGGCGGTGCTCGCCATGGGAGCCTCCAGCGAAGCGGCGGTCACGCGTCATACCACGGTGCTTGCGGATTCCTCCGCGGATGCCTACTCGGTGAATGACATCACCGGAGCCGCATCCCGTGACACAATTCGTGAAGCCATCGCCAAGCATGAGAACGGCGCCACCGACGCAACGGTCTTCGCCACCGTCGTCATCGACGGCCAGACGAAAATCGTCTCGTCCGACACGGCGTTCACGGACGTGCGCAGCGTGCTCGAAGCGGGCAACATCACGCTCGCCAAGGGCGACACCGTCTCGCCCGGGCTCGACGCAGCGGTCGATGAATCGACGGTTATCACCATCACGAGCGCAGACTCCGATGTGGTGACCGAGGATTCCGACATCGACTTCAATACGGTCACGAAGGAAGACCCGACGCTCGACAAGGGCACGACGAAGGTGGAGTCCGAAGGCGCCAAGGGCGTCATGGAAACCGTGAGCCTCGTGAGCAAGACCGGCGACACCGTGACGTCGAAGAACACGCTGAGCTCGTATGTGAAGACCGCTCCGCAAGATCGCGTCGTGCTCGTGGGCACGAAGACGACGAGCAGCGCATCCACGACATCAGGCGGCAGCTCCAGCTCCGCATCGCTGGGCGTGACGACACCTGCCAGCGAAATGCAGTCGTGGGCGCATGACTATCTCATCAGCAACGGCTACACGGAAAACGACTTCACCGCCCTCGTCTTCATCATCTCCCATGAATCCGGCTGGCGTGTCAACGCAACGAACGCATCCTCCGGCGCCTATGGCTTGCCTCAGGCACTGCCTGGCTCCAAGATGTCATCCGCCGGCGCCGATTGGCAGACGAATTACCAGACGCAGATCAAGTGGTTCGTTGGCTACTGCAACGGTCGTTACGGCGGCATCACGGCAGCCTACAATCACTGGATTGCCAACGGCAGCTACTGATTGCCGAACAAAATCCTGATGATTCATGCGGCTTGACCCTAGCGGTCAAGCCGCTATTTGTTTCCCTATCTGTTTCTCTGACCGTCGTTTGTTTTCGCCCGTCCCCATGTCATCCCGCAGCCGCACCACAGCCGCCGCGCAGCTCTGCAGCCCCACATCTCCATACCCCTCATCCCACAACCCCACAGCCCCACAACCCCACAGCCACGCAGCCTCACCACAACCGCGCAGCCGATAAATAGGCATATAGGAACCAAAGTTATTGCTTTAGACTTCTCGTTCAGGTGTTGAAGACGGGCATGTGCAGGTCGGTCCATTCGATTGAGGTGCCGGGTT
>NZ_PGFC01000003.1 GCF_002797875.1 Pseudoscardovia suis | reverse complement strand
TCATTGTCTAGCGACTGAAAATCGTACCCGGCGCGGCCCATGTCCTTTTCCATCAAGGCCGGAATCCGAAAATGCGCAAGAATTCGGACGTTATCCGTTACCCGCTTGTGCGGGTTTCGCGGTATTGTAAAAATCAGTATTCCATTAATGAGGCAAGTGTGCGTGCCGGAATGCAAATTATGTTTGAAGCACGCCGGAAGTGGGAGACTGAGTATGCAGTGGGATTTGCAGTGCTCGGGGACCGTGCTACGTGTCCCGGGGCTGAAGGACTCGAAATACACCAGGGGCGTGGTGGCGTTCGTTACCGGTTCCCAGCGTTACCCTGGCGCAGCGCTGCTGGGTGTTTCCGCAGCAACGGAGGCTGGCGCTGGCTATGTGCGCTATGTGGGTCCTCAGCGTTGTGAGGATGCCATTCTTGCGGCGCATCCCGAGGTTGTGTTCGGTGAGGGAACCGCTAACGCGTGGGTCGTGGGCTCTGGCATGGATAGCGCCATTGCGGAGTCCGGTCGCCGCATGCTGATTCTGTCGCTGCTCCCGGGGTCCAGCGAGACAGAGGATCGTGGCCGTGACGGCGCATTGCCGTACGTGGTCATGGATGCCGGTGCGTTGGGTGCGTTCTACACCGCTGCGAAGGCCGCTCCGGATTCCCCGATCATCGCCCGCACCGTCATCACGCCTCACTCTGGCGAAGCGGCGGCGCTCGCTCGTGCGCTTGGCTACGACGTGCATCATGGCGAGATTGAATCCTCGCCGCGCGTATGGGCTCAGATTCTTGCCGACCGTCTCGGCTGCGTGTGTGTGCTCAAGGGCGCTGACACGGTCATCGCCACCGCGGGCCGTCCCGGTGACATCCTCGAATACACGCAGGGCACGCATTGGCTTGCCACTGCCGGCACTGGCGACGTGCTCGCCGGAATCATCGGCACCGTGCTTGCCCAGAATGCGTCGCGCATCGATTCGGGCGAGCTCACCCTTGCACAGGTCGTCGCCACTGGCGTGGCTTTGCATGGCCTTGCCGGCTCCCTTGCGGCGCGCGATGCGATGGCGCTGGGCTCGATGGGCCTGCTGCCGTTCCTGGTGACGACCAATGGCGGTCCGATCAACGCCTCTGACGTAATCGCCAACATCTCCCTTGCTTACGAAATCATCGCCAACCCGAACGCGGGCACCTTCGCTACGGTGCGTGCGCTCATTGACCCCTCTGGCGAACTGGAGCGCCGCTACCGTGAGGCCTTCGAGCCTGGTGCGGTCATGGACGCTCAGGCAGCCGCACCTCAGGGCGCACCGGTTGCCCCAGGCCAGGCTCCGCAGGCCGGTGCCCCGGCTGATGGCGGCGCGACGCCGGATTTCGGTGAGCCGGCGCGGCCTTCCGTGGTTGTTCGCGCCGGTTCCGGCACTGTTGTGGTTCCGGGATCCCAGGCCCGCCTCGTGCAGCCGTCGGCTCCTGCCGCATCGGCTTCCAAGGGTGGTTCGGGTCGTGTCGCGGTTCCGGGTGGCCAAGCTCCCAAGGCTGGTTCCGGCCGCATCGCAGTGCCTGGCGCTCAGGCCCCCAAGGGCGGATCCGGCAGGGTGTCTGTGCCTGGTGCGCAGGCTCCGAAGGGTGGTTCGGGCCGTGTCGCAGTTCCTGGTGCGCAAGCCCCCAAGGGCGGATCGGGTCGCGTTGGCGTGCCTGGCGCTCAGGCCCCCAAGGCTCAGCCTCTTACAGAGAAGGCCGTGCTTGCCAAGCCGCGCCTCAAGGGCGGTTCCGGTCGCATCAGCGTGCCTGGTTCGCAAATCGTCAATGTCACCGAGACAACGGTGATCGCCACGCCTGCCAAGGGTGGTTCCGGCAGGGTGTCTGTACCGGGCTCGCAAAGTGTGCTTGTGCGCAACGTGCGCTATGTTGTGCCGACTCCCGCGCAGGAATATGTGTTCGACACAACTCCTGCCGATTTCGATGCCCCTGCACAGGGCGCTGATTACGGTCCGGCGGAACGTTTCGTGCCCGGTTCCTATCGCAATGCCACGCCGTCGGCATACGTCCAGGCGCCAGCAGCTCCGGCTCCCGCTCCGGCTCCCGAGCCTCAGCCCGCGCCGCGTCCGCTTCCCCAGAACGTGCAATTCGAGCCGCAGGACGATGGCACCGTGGATGTGGTCGTGCCGATCAAGTCCATGACGGGCGACACCGTGAGCGTTTCGCGGTCTCGTTCCCGCGTGTTCGATCCCGCCGCCCCCGTGCTGCGCCCGGTTTCCGAACCCGCGATGAAGAAGCCCGGAGACGACCCGAAGAAGGCCGACGCCGCTCTCAGCGAGTGAAGTCGGGCACAGTGAGTCGGGCACAGTGAAGTCGGACACAGTGAAGTCAGGCAATCGGTGAGTTCCGGTCACCATCGGTGGGTTGTCGATGAACCCGCCATACCGTTTGATGTCGGCATCCTGTATGAGGATGCCGACATCATTGTCGTAGACAAACCGCATTTTCTTCCCACCACGCCACGGGGCATGTGGTATCGGCAGACCGCATTGATGCGGTTGCGAAGCATGTATCACGACGATGCCATCACGCCCGCCCATAGGCTTGACCGGGCGACCGCCGGTGTTGTCGTGTTCGTGAGGAACCCGGCGTTGCGCGGAACTTTCCAAATGCTGTTCCAAAACAGGCAGGTTCATAAGACCTACGAATGCCTGGCGCCGCTCGCACCCGTTCGTGAACGCCGCAGCGTCGGTATCACCGAGCCGCTTGCCCCGCCTCGCGCTTTCCCGCTGCGTCGCAGGTCGCACATCACCAAGCTGCGTGGCGTCATCCAGGCGTTCGAGGAACCAGAGGCGATCAACGCGTGCACGCTCGTCGACATCGCCGATGATCAGACCGCGCAAATTGCGCAGACTGTACTGACCGCCCAGAGTGCCCAGAGTGTACCGACCGCACCGACTGCACAGAGTACAACGAGTGCACCGAGCGCACACCTTGTGATGCCGCTTGCACCATGGGGGTTGCGCGCTTACCACCTCGAGCCGCTCACCGGCAAGACCCATCAGCTGCGCGTGCACATGAACGCCTTGGGCCTGCCGATTCTCGGCGACGACATCTATCCGCGGCTTATGGATCGCCCCTATGACGATTTCAGCATGCCCTTGCAATTGGTCGCCCGCGAACTGCGTTTCATTGATCCACGCGACGGCACGCCCCGTGTGTTTCGCAGCCAGGTGCCGTTGGAAGTGCCGACTGGCTGGAGTGCGCTGCGGTCCCTCGCCTGATTGCAAGTCTGCTTGACTGCAAGCGCATCCACTGCCATGCCGCAAGCACATCCGGGGCGTGAATGAGCCTCCGGAGTGTACAGTGTTGTGGGAGGCGCACAGCCCGCATATGCAGGCGCGCGACCCCGCCGCATGCTGCAGGCAGGCGGTTTGTGCAGTCATCGGCCAAGGAGGCACCATGATCGTGGCAGTGGATATCGGCAACACCAACATCGTCTTGGGATTCATTGAAGACGATGAGATCCATGGCAGATACCGCATTTCCACGAAGGCACCACGCACCGGCGACGAATACGGCCTGCTGCTGGTGCAGTTCCTCGCGATGAGCGGTTACAAACCCGAGGATGTCGAAGGCGTCATCATCTGCTCCGTCGTGCCGCAGGTCATGCATTCCTTCCGCGCCAGCATCATCAATTTCTTCAATATCAATCCGATGATCGTCGGCCCCGGCATCAAAACCGGCGTGAACGTGCGCGTCGACGACCCGCGCACATTGGGGTCAGATTGCATCGTCAACTGCGTGGGTGCCTACTACCTGTACCACGGCGCATGCCTTGTCATCGACATGGGCACCGCCACCACATTCAACTACATCGACGAAGACGCCAACATCCGCATGGCCGTCATAGCCCCTGGCATGCAGACATCGGCGCATGCGCTCGCCGGAGACACCGCTCAACTGCCGAACGTCGAGATCGCCGAGCCGGCGACCGTCATGGCCACCAACACCGTTGCCTCCATTCAGGCCGGGTTGTATTACACGGCGCTGGGTGGTTTGGAGAAAACCGTCGAGATGTGCCGGCAGGAGACCGGCGCGCCGTTCACCGTCGTGGCGACCGGCGGTTTCGCCTCGCTGTTCAAAGGCAAGACCGACGCCATCGACGTGTTCGACCCCGATTTGATCTTCCGAGGCATGAACCTCATCTACAAGCGCCAGATGCAACGCGGACGCAGGTGAACGGCCCTCGGCGCCGGGCGGGTGGTGCCAAGGGTCAGCGGTGTTACAGGTCAGTGGTGTCGGTGGCAATCGGTGACGGGGCGGTCGGTGTCGCAGGCGATGGGTAACGTCGTAACCGTTCCATTCATGGCGCGACGACGCCTCGGCGGGGATCATGCCGGATCGGGACCGCTTGGCGGCCTGAAGCCGGATTCCTTCCTTCCACGGCGCGGCGACGCATTCGACAACGGAGCACACGACACGCATGCGGAGCCATTGGCTTCTTCCTGTTGCACCGCGAACCAAACGCCTGCGCAGCGATTCCCCAGCATCATGCAGCTGCTTACGTGTCGGAACGACCACCGGCGACAGCCGGATGAGAGAAGACACATGACACACACAAACAACACCTCTGCGCAAGACACGCAGTCCACACAAGACCCGCAGCCAACACAACCTTTCGAGGGCACCGATCACAACGCAAGCCACGAAGCCAGCACGGCAGCGGCTTCCGACGGCGCGTCATTGGACGCTTCACTCGCGTTGAAAGCTAAGAAACCCCATGGCGGCAATGGCCGGCCATGGCTGTGGTCGCTGCTGGCGGTGATCGTCGTCGTGGCGGTCATTGTCGCGGCAGCCGTCACGAACGGCCGCAAGAAGGCCGGCACCACGTCGGCCACCACCGCCAACGACATCACGCTGGGCATGGTCCTTTCGCCCACGAACCTTGACATCCGCACCCAGTCGGGGTCGGCGCTCGACCAACTGCTCATCGGGAATGTATACGAGTCGCTGCTTTCCCGTGATTCCGACAACAAGGCGCAGCCCGGGCTCGCCAAGAGCTGGGATGTGTCGTCTGACGGCACCGTCTACACGTTCCATCTCAACGACGGCATCACGTTCTCGAACGGCGATGCGTTGACCGCGGACGACGTCGCATGGTCGATCAGCGAGCTGGAATCCAACCAATACAAGGATTACGATGCGATTGCCGGATACAAGTCCGTGGAGGCCACCGACGACAGCACGGTGGTGTTGACGCTCGACGCCCCCTATTCGCAACTGCTGTGGAACCTCACCGGCCGTGCAGGACTCGTGTTCGACAAAGATGCGAATTACGACGCCAAGACGCAGGCGATCGGATCGGGCCCTTATCTCGTGGATTCGTTCACGGCAAATGATTCCGCCCGCCTCGTCGCCAACCCCAAGTACTGGGGAGCTAACAAGGCGCAAATCAACACCGTGACCATCAAGTATTACGCCGACAGCAACGCGGCAGTCAACGCCATCAGCTCCGGCGACATCCAGACGCTGTCGGGCGTCGACTACGATTCCGTCAAGCAGCTGAATGGCAAGGGCTACAGCGTGCAGGCGGGCGACGACACCGACAAGATGGTGCTCGCTTTCAACAACGCCAAGTCGCCTCTCACCGACATCCGCGTGCGCCAAGCGATTCGCTATGCGATTGACGAGGACTCCATCATCGCGGCGCGCGGTGGCGTCGACAAGGCCCTGGGCGGGCCGATCCCGGACCTCGATCCGGGATACGAAGATCTGACAGACCTGTATCCGCATGACACCGACAAGGCCAAGCAGCTGCTCGCCGAAGCCGGCTACAGCGAATCCGATCCGCTCAAGCTCACCCTCACCTACGCCAACATCTATTCCACCGAAATCGGCGACCAACTCACCAGCCAGCTCGCTGACGCAGGCATCCAGCTGACGGTGAACCGCGTGGAGTTCAGCGCCTGGCTTTCCGACGTGTACACGAACCATGACTATGACTTGTCGCTCGTGGACCACAACGAAAGCCATGACTTCGCCTCGTGGACGAACCCCGACTACTACTTCGGCTATAACAACGCCACCGTGCAATCGCTGTACAAGCAGGCGATTGCAAGCACCGACGAGACGCAGGCCGATTCGCTGCTCGCACAGGCAGCCAAGCAGGTGTCGCAGGATGCCGCCGCCGACTGGCTGTTCAACTTCCGCGTGGTGTCGGTGTGGAACGATTCCGTGAAGAACTTCCCGGTGAACATGAACCAGACCTATCTGCCTTTGTGGCAGATCAGCCTGGCGTAGTGGTGGCGGCGTAGCAGCGGCAGGAACAGCAGGAGCGGAACATGACAGGAAAGCCGGCACAGTCGGCACAGGCAGCACAGGTGGCACCGGTTGCACAGGCAGCACCGGCGGCACAGACGGCACAGGTAACACAGTCGGCAGGGCAGACGAAAACGTCTGAACCGCGGTCAGCAGCACTCCGGTCGCCGCACTCGCAATCGCCGCGTGCCCACGCACATGTGCATGTGCGCGTGCCTTACGTGGTGCGCCGGCTGGCGGCATTCATCGTGGCGGCGCTCGTGCAGTCCGCGGTCATCTTCGCGTTCCTACGCATGTTGCCGGGGGATGCGGCGATGGTGCTCGGCGGCACCACCGCCACGCCCGAGCAAACGGCACGGCTGCGCGCCCAGATGGGATTGGACCGGCCGTACCCGGTGCAATACCTCAGCTGGCTGTCTGATGTGCTCCATGGGAACCTGGGCGTCTCGCAGCTCAGTGGCAAGGCGGTGGGCGCGCAAGTGGGCGTCCGCATGGAGGTGACCCTGCCTCTGGCCGTGCTCGGTTTGGCGGTGGCGCTCGCCATCGGCATACCGCTGGGCGTGCTGGCGGTCACGGCGCGTTCTGCCAAACTGCGTCGCGCTTTGCAGATATGCGCCATTGTCGCCGGTTCCATCCCTGCGCTGTGGGGCGGATTGCTGCTGGTGCTGATTTTCGGCAAAGGAGTGGGGCTGCTGGGCGTGCTGCCGTCCCAAGGCTTTCCCAGCGGCGGATGGCGTGCGCCGGGCCGTGCGCTGGCATCCTTGGCGCTTCCAGCGCTGTCCATAGGCATCATCACCGGGGCTCAGTTGCTGCGCTATGTGCGCAGTGCGCTCGTGGATGTGTGCGACACCGATTACATCGCCCAGGCGATGGTGGCGGGCATGACCCGTGCCCAGGCGGTGCGCCGCGTGGGGTTGCGTCTGGCTGCCCCGCAGATCGTGTCGGTCGCTGGTCTCGCTTTCGCATCGATGATGACCGGCGTGGTGGTTGTCGAGAATCTCTTCGCGCTGCCGGGTTTCGCCACGCTTCTCATGAATGACCTCAAGGGGCGCGACTTCCTTGCCGTGCAATCCGAATTGCTGCTGCTGTCGTTGCTGTTCCTCGTGATGGGATTGGTGGTTGACATGCTTCACCATGCGCTCGATCCCCGGCTTAAGGACGCGGCGGGATTTGGCGCGGATGCGGATGGTGGAGCTGCGGCCGTGGCATCCGCGGCTGTCGTCTCTTCCGCTGCAACCGGTGAAGGAGATGAAGCGTGAACTCTTCCATTCGTCTGTTCGTCCGCCGCACCGGCATCATTCTGCGTTCGATGTGGCATCGCGCCGATGGCGCCTATGCGCTCGCCGTTCTCATGGCATGGCTTGTCGTATGTGCTGTCTCGATGTTCTGGACTCCCTACGGCTTGCTGTATTCCGATGCCCACAACGTGTGGGACGGGCCCAGCGCGGCGCATCCGCTCGGCACGGATGGCGCCGGTCATGATTTGCTCACCTGGCTCATGAAAGGGTCCGTCACGCAGCTGGGCATCGTGGTGCTCGTTGTCGCGTGCACCACGGTGCTGGGCTTGCTGGGCGTATGGGCGTCCGTGGGCTCGCATGCCGGTGCAGGGCGTGGCTCTCGCATCTGGATGGTGTGCGTCGACACGCTCATAGCCGTGCCCACAGTGCTTGTCGCGATGCTTGTAAGCGTGCCGTTGGGGTCGTCCATCGCGGTGATCGTGATTGCATGTTCGTTCGCCTATGCGTTGAGCATGGTGCGCGTGACTCGGCCGGTCGCCCAGCTCGCCGCTGCGTCCCCTTATGTGGCGGCGTCGCGTTCCTACGGGGTGGGCGAGGGGCGAATTTTCTTCAGCCATGTGGTGCCTGCCATCGCTCCAATGATGGCCGTGCAGCTGAGCATGAGCGCCGGCACGGCCATCCTCGCCGAATCCGGTCTCACCTATCTGGGCATCGGCGTGCCCGCCGGCGTGCCGTCATGGGGCAGGAGCCTCGCCACGTGCGCCAAGCTCATCACCGTGCATCCGCTCACCGTCATCTGGCCCGGCCTCATCATCACCGCCGTCGTCGTGGCGCTGAACCTGTTGGGCGATGCTTTGCGTGACTGCGCCGATCCGCTTGTCAATGCCGACCTGCGGCGTGTGTCTTATGCGGATGCCGTCGCAGCCGACGGTCATGCAGCCGACGGTCGGGCGGACAACAGGCCGGATGGACATGATGTTTCGGCCAGAATCGAGGAGGCATCCTGATGGTGCTGCATGTACATGACCTTGTGGTGGGTTCGTCAACCGCCCCCATCGTCACTGGCGTGAGTCTGGATGTGGCGCCGGGGGAGCGCGTGGGGCTCGTGGGTCCTTCCGGTTCGGGCAAATCGATGATTTCACGCGCGATATTGGGGATTCTTCCCTCGTCCCTTCATGCGAAGGGGTCTGTGAAGATCGGTGGCGTTGAAGTCATCGGTGCGCCGGACGCTCGGCTTGCCGACTTGCGGGGCCGTTATGTGAGCGCCGTGTTCCAGAATCCGGGCGCTGCGCTCGATCCCGTGCACACCATTGCGCATTCCATCGGTTTGCCCTTGGCGCTGCATTACGACGTGGATCGCGACGAGATGCGCGAAAGAGTGCTTCGGCAGATGGATGCCGTGGATCTGCCTCGTTCGCTGGCGGATGCGTATCCGCATCAATTGTCGGGTGGCCAACGGCAGCGCGTGGCGATCGCCGCCGCGCTTATCACGTCGCCGCGCCTCATCATCACCGATGAGCCGACCACCGCGCTCGATGCCGTTGTGCAACGCGACGTGGTGGATTTGCTGGTGCGTCTTGTTGACGGATTGGGAGCGTCGCTGCTGTTCATCACCCATGATTTCGCGGTGCTGCGCCGCGCCACCACGCGATGCTATGTGATGGAATCGGGTCGCATCGCCGAGTCCGGCAACACCGAGGCGCTCATGCGCGCGCCCCAGACGCCAGTGGGCGCAGCGCTCGTGGAAGCGGCGGAAATGCTCACGCTGCATGGCACCGCTTCAGATGCCATGAAGGGAGGAACCGTCATGAAGGGAGGTGTCACAAGTTGAATCAGGGCCCACAGTTGAATCACAGTCCACAGGTGAATCAGAATCCACAGCTGAGTGACGGCATCGCGCCTGACGCAATCCTGCGTGTGAGCCATGTGACCAAGTTTTACCGCGGCGTGCCTGCGGTGCGCGACGTGAGCTTCACGCTGCGGCGCGGGCGTTCGCTGGCGGTGATTGGCGAATCCGGTTCCGGCAAGACCACGCTGACATCGATTGCGATGGGCCTGCTCCGTCCTGATTGCGGTGACGTGGAGTATTACGGCGATGCCCGAGATTCCGCAGACACGGCGCATTCCAGAGATACGGTACATTCCGGCGAGACGGCTGATTCCGCCGGCATGTCGATTATTAACAATCATGCCGCATTGCTCCGCTTACGGCGCGAATCCGGCATCGTGCATCAAGATCCCTTCGCGTCGCTCGACCCACGGTGGAGTGCACTGCGCAGCATCGCCGAGCCGCTGAGGGCGCGGGGCGTGCCGCGTGACGAGGCGGAGCGGCAAGCGGCACAAACATTGCAATCGGTAGGTCTGGATCCACGCGTGTATGGCGTGCGCTTGCCGGTGGACCTTTCCGGTGGCCAAGCGCAGCGCGTGGCAATCGCACGGGCGCTGGTGGTGCGCCCGCGATTGCTGCTTGCCGATGAGCCGATGAGCGCCATCGACGTGACGGCGCGTTTGCAGATTCTTGACGTGCTCGGCGGTTTGCGGGGCAAGGTCGCGATGCTCGTTGTGCTCCACGATCTGGGCGTCGCCCAGCGCCTCGCCGATGATGTGATCGTGATGCATCACGGTGACGTCGTGGAACGCGGCACGGTCGACCAAGTTCTTACCCATCCGCGCGATTCCTACACCCGCCGCCTCATCGCCGCCGCCACGCTGTGAGTTGTTCAGCGCTCCAATGCGTGTGGTGCGCTGGACTGCGACGGCCATCGCCATGCAGCAGGGGCTGCCAATATGCATTCCGGGGCAACCGGCGCAGAACGCGGTGCGTCTCACTATGCGGATGGCGAAACGCTCCGTTTTGAGCCTGTTGCGCACGTGTTCCATGCCCATGTTGCGGTCGTGTGAACCGCAGCGCGAAAACCGTGTGCTATAGTCACAACCATGATGTTCAATTCGTCGTGTTGTTGTCGCTAACGACGCCAGCCAGTGGCTGTGCGTCGCTTGACGCATACCAGAATTGAACGATGTCTTCACCCCCTCGGGTTCATCTCCAATCAGATTGCAATGAATTCAAACAGTTGAATCCAAGCAATCATTGCAATGCGCAGCGACTCTCAGCCTTACACCGCAACCGTCGAACGAAACTCGTCCACACACTTGGAAACCAATCAGCAGAACGCACAGTAAGGCACACATCATGAAGATCGCAGAACAAATCACAGACCTCATCGGCAACACCCCGCTCGTCAAGCTTCACCGCGTGACCGAGGGCATCGACGCCACCATCGCCGTCAAGGTCGAATACTTCAACCCAGGGGGCTCCAGTAAGGACCGCATCGCCGAACGCATCATCGATGCAGCCGAGCGCGACGGCCAGCTCAAGCCCGGCGGCACGATCGTCGAACCCACGAGCGGCAACACGGGCGTCGGCCTGGCCCTCGTCGCACAGCAGCGCGGATACAACGCAGTGTTCGTGGTGCCCGAGAAAGTCAACGAAGCAAAGCGCGCGGTGCTGCGTTCCTACGGCGCGTCCGTGGTTGTGGCGCCGAACGTCGAACCGGACGACCCGCGTTCCTACTACAACATCTCCGATCGCCTCGCCGAAGTGATTCCCGGCGGATACAAGCCCAACCAGTACTTCAACGTGAACGGCCCCGAAAGCCATTACCGCACGACCGGCCCCGAGATCTGGCGTGATACGGACGGCAAGGTCACGCACTTCGTCGCAGGCATGGGCACCTGCGGCACGATGATGGGCGTGAGCAAGTACCTCAAGGAGGTCTCGAACGGCGCTGTGCGCGCCATCGGCGCCGACCCCGACGGTTCCATCTACTCCAACCCCAGCGACGTGCACGGCTACAAGGTCGAAGGCGTGGGGGAGGACTTCTACCCGGGCATCTACGACCCCAGCCTCGTCGACGGCTTCTATCACGTCTCCGACCTCGAATCGTTCGCCATGGCACGCCGCCTTTCGCGTGAAGAGGGTCTGCTTGTCGGCGGCTCCAGCGGCATGGCTGTCGTCGGCGCTCTGAAGATGGCGAAAGCCGAGAAGCTCACGAAAGACGACCTCGTGGTCGTGCTGCTTCCCGATTCCGGACGCAGCTACATGTCCACGATCTTCAACGACCAGTGGCTCAAGGACAACGGCTTCGGCAAGATCTTGGAGGACGAGGCGGCCGCCCGTGGTGATTCCACCGCGCAGCAGACCATCGACGACGCCATCGCCTCCGTGCAGGCGGACGCGAACGCCAAGGCCGCCGCACAGGGACGCTGAGCCGATTCTCGTCAGCAACACCAGTCAACAACACACAGTCCAGTAACACACAAAAGCATTCACAACGTAAGGAACAACAATGACCAATGAAACCACCGCTCAGGACTTCAGCAACGACGCCATCGCCACCCGCGCCATCCACGCCGGGCAGGAACCCGATCCCACGACCGGCGCCGTCGTGCCGCCCATCTACATGACGAGCACCTTCCGCCAGCCGCACGTGGGCCAGCCGATCAACGGCTACGACTACAGCCGCTCCATCAACCCCACCCGCAACGTGTTCGACGAACAGCTCGCTGCCATCGAAGGCGCCAAGCATGCGCTCGCGTTCTCGTCCGGCCTCGCCGCCATCGACGTGCTGCTGCGCTCCGTGCTCAAGCCCGGCGACCGCGTGATGCTCGGCAACGACGTGTACGGCGGCACCTACCGCCTGCTCTCCAAGGTGTTCGAGCCGTGGGGCGTCAAGATCACCACCGTGGACGTCTCTGACCTCGCCGCCGTCAACAAGGCGCTCAATACCGAAAGCTTCGCCCTCATCTGGATCGAAACGCCGTCCAACCCGCTGCTTGCCATCACCGACATCGAAGCCACCGCTGCCATCGCACACGAGCATGGCCTCATCGTGGTCGTCGACAACACCTTCGCATCCCCGGCCCTGCAGCACCCGCTCGAGCTGGGTGCCGACGTTGTGGCATACTCCACGACGAAGTACATCGGAGGCCATTCCGATGTCGTCGGCGGTGCTCTCGTGGTCGATGATGATGAGCTGGCCGAAAAGTTCGGCTTCCTGCAGAACTCCGCTGGCGCCGTGCCCAGCCCGTTCGACTCCTGGATCCAGATTCGCGGCCTGAAGACCCTGCCCCTGCGCATGCAGCGCCACAGCGAGAACGCGCTCGCCATCGCTCAGCATCTCGAAGGCGCCGACGGCATCGAGAAGGTGTGGTATCCCGGTCTTGAATCGCATCCGGGCCATGACATCGCCGCACGCCAGATGCACGGCGGTTTCGGCGGCATGGTCTCCGTGCAGCTTTCCGGCGGCAAGGCCGCGGCGCTGAAGTTCGCCGAATCCACGCGACTGTTCTCCCTGGCTGAGTCCCTCGGCGGTGTCGAATCCCTCATCGAGCATCCTGCCGCGATGACGCACGCTTCCGTCGCCGGCACGTCGAATGCCGTGCCCGACAACCTCGTGCGCATCTCCGTGGGCATCGAGGATGTGAACGATCTGATCGCTGACCTCGACCAGGCGCTTGCCACAGTGAACGCGTAAGAGTGAACGCGTAAGCAAGGCTTCGAGGCCTCGGGTTTGAGAATCCGCTCGCTGCAAGCCTGGTGCCTGCGCCTATGATCTCGGCGTGCCGCATGCCAGTCGCGTGCCGGGCGTGAAGGGTGCCAGGCATGAAGGGTGCCAGGCGTGAAGCGTGCCGCCGTCTGCCGTTTCGTACAATGGCAGACGGCGGTTTTGTTTTTCGCAAGGCATGCGATGGCGAAACCCGTGCTTCGTGATCGTTGAGTGGCCACGGTGGCATGACGGTGTTTTGCGGGCATGATGATGTTTTGCGGTGGCGTGGCACGCACGGGCTTGGCAAGGGAGGTATGCGATGGCTGGCATTGCGATGGCTGATGCGCAGGCGGCGCTCAAACGGTATTTTGGCTATGAATCCTTCCGCGCTGGGCAGCGGCAGGCGATCGAAGCGATATTAAGCGGTCGCGACACCCTTGCCATCATGCCAACCGGTGCCGGCAAGTCCCTGTGCTACCAAGTGCCCAGCCTGCTTTTCGAGGGGCTCACCATCGTCATTTCGCCGCTCATCGCGTTGATGCACGACCAAGTGGCGGCGCTGGAGGCGGCGGGCGTGCCCTCGGCCTATCTCAATTCATCGCTGAGCTCTGACGAGCAGCGTGACGTGATGGACCGCGTGCGCGCCGGTGAGGTCGTGCTGCTGTATTGCGCGCCGGAACGCTTGTCGCGACGGGATTTTCGCGATCTTGCGGCCAGCCTTGACATAGCGCTCGTGGCGGTGGACGAAGCGCATTGCGTGAGCCAATGGGGGCATGACTTCCGCCCGGAATACTCGATGATCGGCGATTTTGTGTCGGGATTGCCCCGCAGGCCTCGGCTTGCGGCATTCACCGCCACTGCCACGCCGCGCGTCAAGGACGACATCGTCCGCGTGCTTGGTTTGCGCAACCCGCAGATCATCCAGACAAGCTTCGACCGACCGAACCTGTGGTTCGGCACACGCCGCATGTCCCGTGCCGACAAGGATCGATGGATCGGCCAGTATGTGAGCGGGCATCCCGATGATTCAGGCATCATCTATTGCGCAAGCCGCAGGGAAGTGGATGACCTTGCCGAGCAGTTGCGCGCTGCCGGTGCCAATGCCCGCGCCTACCATGCCGGCATGAACGCGGACGAGCGACGCCGCGTGCAGGAGGACTTCGTAGCAGACCGGGTGCGTGTGATCGTGGCGACGAACGCATTTGGCATGGGCATCGACAAGCCGGACGTGCGATATGTGATACACCACAACATGCCCGGCAGCATGGAGGCTTACTACCAGGAGGCTGGCCGCGCCGGGCGCGACGGGGACCCGGGGCGTTGCATGCTGCTGTGGAATGATGCGGACATCAATCTGCGCACGCGCTTCATCAACCAGGATGCGGTCGCGCTGGGCGCCGGCCGTGGTGCCGGCGGTGACGCGGAGGGCGCTGGTGGCTTTGCCGATTCTCGTGTCGCGATTTCTGTTGGCAGTCCAGAGGATTTTGGCAGCCCGGATGACCCTGGCGCCGGCATGGGCGGCGAGCCTGATCCGTTCATCGCTCAGCAGGAAGCGCTCATCGCCTCCAAGCGTGCTCAGCTCAACGTGATGGCGGGATACTGCCGCACCACGCAATGCCTGCGCGCGGTGATTCTGCGCTATTTTGGCGAAACGCCAGACTCGGAGCATTGCGGCAATTGCCTTAACTGCGAGGGCACGTTCGAGACAATCGACATGACACAGGCTGCAATCTGCGTGATGCGCGGCGTGTTCTACACAACGCGCAATGGCGGCCATGGCGTGGGCAAAAGCAAGCTTGCCGACATGCTCCACGGATCCAAATCCGCGGCGATGGCATCCAGTGGCCTGTCCGCCAACAAGATGTACGGTTCGCTCTCGTCCATGCCACTGGCTGGCATCAAGGACCTCATCACGCAAATGGCGTCGGAAGGATTCCTCGTCATTGCGGAAGGGCGCTTCCCCGTGGTACTGTTCGGCCCGCGCATGGAAGAGACGACGCATCGCGAGTTCCGCTATCTGGTCAAGCGGGAGGCGTCTCGCAACTTGGGCGCCGGCGCTGGCAAGGTCGCGGATTATGGTGCGGGTTCCCGCGGCGATGCGACGGCAAAGCCCACATTCGACTCGACGGATGACGCCGAGCTGTTCGAGGAACTGCGCCGTGTACGCACTCAGATCGCCCGCGAGGAAGGGCACCCGCCCTACATGGTGTTCAACGACCGCACGCTGCGTCAGATGGTGCGCGACAAGCCGACCACGCCCCATGCGTTCCTTGCGATCAGCGGTGTGGGCGAGCGCAAGCTGGAAGCCTATGGCGAGCGCTTCATGCAAGCGATTGCTTCTTTTGCTGACCGTGATTGAGGCGCGCTATGGCGTGTCATTGACCAGTGTGCGGCGGGCTTTCGTATCGATTCCAAGAAGCGACGGGCATGGGGTTTGTGGCGGGCGCGGTAGCTTGCCATAAACGCAAGCGATAGCCCGGACGGCGTGTGGGCGGGTTGTCGCGCGATAATGGAGCACATCCATTGGCGCGGTTCACTTGCATGCGATGCAAGTCGCACACGACATACAAGCACACGACATACAAGGAGGAGAAACATGGCAGACAATACCGCTCACGAAAGCGCATCCCAGGAATCCAAGCCGGTCGTCGAAAGCTTCACGCTCGACCATACGAAGGTCAAGGCGCCGTACGTGCGTCTGATTGACGTGGAACAGGGGCCCAAGGGCGATGAGATTTCGAACTTCGACCTGCGCCTCGTGCAGCCCAACGAGAATGCCATCCCCACCGGCGGCCTGCACACGATCGAGCATACGATCGCCGTGACACTGCGCGAACGCATCCCCGGCTACATCGATTGCTCGCCGTTCGGGTGCCGCACCGGCTTCCACCTGCTCGCGTGGGGCCGCCACAGCACGCATGACGTGGCGGTGGCGTTGAAGGAATCCCTTGAATTCATCGCCTACAAGGCCACGTGGGATGACGTGCCGGCGCACGACATCACCAGCTGCGGCAACTATCGCGACCATTCGCTGTTCACCGCCAAGGAGTGGGCGAAGAAAATCTTGGACGAAGGCATCAGCTCCGACGCCTGGGACCGCAGCAAGATCGTCTGATTAAAACGTGTGATTGAAACACTTCCACAGGGGCACTTCCTGCGGGGTGCAGCCGGTGGGAATCCCACCGGCTTTTTCATTTGCGGCGTCCAATTGATTGCTGCGGTTCTCGACCGACATGCGCGCCCTACCGATATGCACACCTGATCGAACGCGTGCCTTGCCGACCGCATGCCCGATAGACATGCGCAACGCGTTCACGCTTGACCCATGGTCGCGGCACAATAGAGACATGACTTTGAGTGCAGCCCCCGAATGGGCCTTCTCCAGTGAAACCGGCAAAGCAAACTATGATCGCGCACGCAGGCAGTATCCCGCGCAGGCGATCGTTGACCTCAAAACCTTGCGCGACAACATGGCGCACTTGGTCGAAGTATGCGGCGGTGCACATTCGGGCACCGCGGTCATGGGCGTCGTCAAGGCGGACGCCTACGGCCATGGCTTGATCCCCGCGGCGCTTGCGGCGCTCGCAGGTGGCGCCACGTGGCTGGGCACTGCGCAATCCCATGAGGCCCTGCTGCTGCGCAAGGCTGGCATCGGCCCAGACCGCGCGCACATCCTCACGTGGGTGTATTCCGGCGCGGAAGTGCCGTTCGACGAATTGATCGACAACGACATTGACATCTCTGTCGGCTCCCTGCCTGGCATCGATGGTGTTGCTGCCGCGGCGCGCCGTCTGGGCAAGACCGCTCGCGTGCATGTGAAGGTGGATTCCGGTTTCGGTCGCAATGGTTTCACGCCGCAAGGATTCGACGCCGCGCTCGCCAAGCTCGTGCCACTCGCCGAGGAAGGCGTGCTTGACATCGTGGGGCAGTGGAGTCACCTGGCGGTGGCGGACGCCCCGTCCACGCCTGATTTCGTGGCGGCGACCGACCAGCAGGTGCGCAATTTTAATGATTTCACCCGTCGCATGGAAGCCGCTGGCATTGCGCCGCGCATCCGTCACTTGGCCAACACCGCCGCCACGCTCAATCGCCCGGAGATTCACTTCGAGCTCACGCGCCCCGGCGTCGGCCTGTATGGCTATGAGCCTGATTCTGAGATGGGCACGCCGCGCGATTGGGGCCTCACGCCGGCGATGACGCTGCAGGCTCAGCTGGGCACGGTCAAGGACGTGGAGGCAGGCCACGGCATTTCATACGGCCGCACGTACCTCACTCCGCAGGACACCAGCACCGCCATCGTGCCGCTGGGTTACGCCGACGGCATCCATCGCTCCGCCTCTGGCTTCGACCCGCAGGGCGCCAAGCATGAGCTCAAGCTCGGCGGTCCCGTGCGCGTGATGACGAACGATGGTCCGCGCCTGTATCGCGTGAGCGGCCGCGTGTGCATGGATCAGTTCATCATCGACCTCAAGGGTCGCGCCGCTGATCTGGGCGTGCAGGAAGGCGACACCGTGGTGCTGTTCGGACCTGGCCGCGGTGATGGTTTCGTGGAGCCGACCGCCGACGACTGGGCGCGCGCAGCCGATACGATCAGCTATGAGATCTTCACCTGCCTGCGCAATCGCATCCCGCGTCTCTATCTCAATGCCGACGTGCTGCCCGAGGCGGACCGCGCGTTGCTCGATCCCAACGCATTGTTGTGACGGTGCTTGCACGTCGCCGGGTGGGGCTGGCGGCGTGAAGCGTTGTGAATGTGCCGTCGCGGTGGTGAGACGCGGCGGCACATGTTATTCCGCCGCCAGCATTGGTCCGCTCGGCGTGGAGGTTGCGCAGGGATGCAGCGGCGACGCTGGTCGTGCTGCGGTAGACTTTTGGGTGCTTGGTCTGCCCGCCGGGGTCTTGTTGCGGAGATGGCGCGCAGACTTTGGAATCTGCTGGCAAACGCTAGTGATTGCCGCTCGTGATTGCCGATGGACAGGGAGGATGCTGATGGCTGGCTTCGTCGTGCCGGAAGACATTGAGAAGATTCGCTCGATGGCGAACCTGTATGACATCGTGTCGGATGATGTGATGCTCAAGCAGAGCGGCTCCCAATACATGGGGCTGTGCCCGTTCCATGACGAGAAGACACCGAGTTTCTCCGTCAATCCATCCAACGGTTACTGGCATTGCTTCGGATGCGGCAAAAGCGGCGATGTGTTCAACTACGTGGAGGAACGCGACGGCATCGACTTTCGCGAGGCGCTGGAATTGCTGGCGGACCGTTACCATTACGAGCTGCACTATCAGCAAGGAACGCAGGATCGCGGTTCGCGGCACCGCGGCGTATCGCGCGCACGCTTGTTGGAAGCTTGCTCCGAAGCACAGAACTTCTTCAGCGCACAGCTGTTTTCTCCCGAGGCTCTCAAGGCGCGGCAGCTGCTTGCCGGCAGGTCCTTCCCGCAAGAGGCGTGCAAGCGCTTCGGCTGCGGTTATGCGCCGCGCGGCGGCAACGAACTGGTGCGCCACCTGTCGTCGAAGGGATTCACCATTGAAGAAATGGTGGGGGCCGGTCTCGCTCGACAGGGCAGTCATGGTGCCTATGACTACTTCCAAGGCAGGGTCACGTGGCCGATCTGCGACACCACCGGTCGCACGCTGGGCTTCGGCGCCCGCAAGCTGTTTGACGACGACCGCATCGAAGCCAAATACATCAACACGCCGGACACGGAGCTCTACCACAAAAACAAAGTGTTGTATGGCATTGACATGGCGAAGGAAACCGTGCGCAAAACCCATCAAATCGTGATTGTGGAAGGCTACACCGATGTGATGGCATGCCATTTAGCGGGGGTGCGCAATGCGGTTGCTACATGCGGCACCGCGTTCGGCGAAGAGCACGCGAAAATCGTGCGCAGGCTCATCGCTGACGAGAAACTGGGATCCATCCAATTGGTGGGGCCGGTCGACGGATCGCGTGTGGTGTTCACCTTTGATGGTGATTCCGCCGGGCAGAAGGCTGCACTGCGTGCGTTTCAATTCGACGGCCAGTTCCTCACACAGACTTTTGTGGCGGTGGCGCACGACGGTCTCGATCCGTGCGATCTGCGCATCAAAGACGGTGATGCCGCTGTGCGCAACCTCATCAAGGATGCGAAACCGCTGTACGATTTCGTGATCGATTCGATCATCGACAGATTCGACACCCAGATCACTCCCGGGAGCGTCGGCGCGGCGCGCGCGGTGGCGCCCATTCTGGCGCAGATTCGTGACCGTTCCCTTGTCGACGCCTACACGCGCAAGGCGGCAGGGCGCATAGGCATGGACGTGGCAATGCTCCGGCAGGCGGTGTCCGAGGAGCGCAAACGTCAGCACGTGCGTTCCGAAGACATCTATGCCCCAGTCCCTGAGACGCATGGGTTCGCGCGCAGATCGATGCGCGGACCGGCAGGCGCGGGGCAGCAGGAGATGGTGTCGCCGCAGGCGGTGGCGCGTTTCGATGCGGCGAACCAGAATTATTATTCCGTCGATGACGCGGTGTTCAGCACCGAGCAGCAGTTCATGGGAATGGTGGTGCAATTGCCGCGGGCGTTCGATCCCACGCAGTTTGCCAATCTCACGGAAAACTGCTTCCGCATCCCCACGTTCCAAAGTCTGTTCGATGTGGTCCAGGCTGTAGGCGGGCTGCCCGCGGCGGACAGCGGCTTGAACGCATCCGCATGGGTGGAGACGCTTGTGCAGATGGCCGGTCCCATGCTCGCCCCCGTCGTGCAGCAGCTGGCTGCGATGCCGCTGCCGGTCATTGCCGACCCGCAGATTGTAGAGCAGCAACGTCAGGCTGGGGCTTCCGCGCCTTTGCGTGCCGCCAGTTCCCGGGAGGCCAACTATGCGCTGCAGCTGCTGGTGAAACTGCTTGACGCCGATTGCGTGCGCCGCATAGGGCAGATTCGCGCTCGCATGAAGGGCATGCCCGAGGGGGAGGCGAAATTCCGTCTGCTGGGCGAGGTCTCCGCCATCGAGCAGCAGCGCAAGCAGATTCAGGATTACGTCTATAACTCCAACGTGCGCTAACGCGGTCGCCGATTCACAAAGTGCCCTTCGCAAAACAAAGTGCCCCAGGCCGGATTCGAACCGGCGACCTCCGACTTAGAAGGACGTTGCTCTATCCAACTGAGCTACTGGGGCGACAGTCGTGCGTCACATCACGCACGTCCACGAAGCATTGTAGCAACATCAGCGCCGTTGCGTGGCGCGGGCGGTATGCAGATTGCATCAGTGGCGCGTCGCCAAGGGTTTCGCGGCTGCTGGCGCTTCCGCGATGCGCAGCGTGCGTCCCCAACATGCCTTGCCGGGCATTCCGCCCCATCGCGTAGACTGATGGCGTAGTTGCCTGCAAAGGCTGTGGGCCGTGGCGTTGGAGGAAACATGACAGATAGCAAGCCGATTGTCGCCGTCGTGATGGGTTCGTCGAGCGATTGGGAAACGATGAAGCATGCATGCGACATCCTCGATCGTTTTGAAGTGCCTTACATGAAGCAGGTCATTTCAGCGCATCGCACGCCGGAGCTCATGGCGCAGTTCGCTCATGATGCGCGCGGCAACGGTCTTCACGTCATCATCGCCGGTGCCGGCGGTGCGGCCCACCTGCCGGGCATGATCGCGGCGCAGACCACGCTTCCCGTCATCGGCGTACCGGTGCGGTCCCACGCGCTTTCCGGCTGGGATTCGCTGCTGTCGATCGTGCAGATGCCCGGCGGCATTCCTGTGGCGACGACCGCTGTGGGCAATTCCGGCGCGACGAATGCCGGTTTGCTGGCTGTGCAGATTCTTTCGACCACGGACGAGCGCCTTGTCACGGCCCTTGCCGATTACCGCAATGAACTCAAGGAGAAGGTTGCCCAGTCCAACGCCGAATTGGTGTGAACGCCATCGCGACGTTGCAACCATGCTCTATCAAGGCAGGAACGGCAACGCAAGTCTGCAGTGACACTAGGGCGGTGCGTTGGAACGACAATGCGGCTGACCTGACAAGACGGTTGAACTAACAACAGACTGAAACAGGGCCCGGTATACCATGCACGTGAATCAGCGTGATCTGCAACGATCCGTGAGAAAAATCACGTGGTATGCCGGGCGCTGTCGTGGACGGGCAACTGTAGTATGTAACCGCGGTGCAGCCGTCCGCAGCCAGGCCTGTGGCCATATGCCTTCGACCTGTGGGCCGGACGGTCTAATCTATGAATGATCCACGAAGAATGATTCACGAAATCAAGTTCCATGAAGGAAGCGTCATGAGCGAAACGAAGTTGCTGCAGCCGGGTTCGACGATTGGAATCGTGGGAGGCGGTCAGCTTGGTCAGATGATGGCGCTTTCCGCCAAATACATGGGATTCCGTGTCGGAGTGCTCGATCCCACGCCGGATTGCCCGGCAGCCCAGGTGGGGGACTGGCAGATCGTGGCGGAATATGACGACAAGGCCGCCATCCGTCAGCTCGCCGAGCGCAGTGACGTGCTCACGTATGAGTTTGAGAACGTGGACGCCGATGCGCTTGATTCCGTGCGTGATGTGACGCAGATTCCGCAAGGAACTGACTTGCTGCGCGTCACACAGGACCGCATCAACGAGAAGACCTTCATCAACAAGCATGGCATCGGCACCGCTCCGTGGCGTGCCGTCAACAGCATGGACGACCTGCGTGCCGCGGTGGAGCAGATCGGTCTGCCCGCGGTGCTCAAGACGACGCGCGGAGGGTATGACGGTCACGGCCAGTTCGTGCTGCGCACCCAGGCCGATGTGGAAGAAGTCGCGCATACAACACCGTGGGACGGCACTGGGCATGGGCTTGAGGCTGGCGACGGCGTCGACGGGGAAGACGCTCACGGCGGTTTTGCGCCGTCCATCCTCGAGGGCTTCGTGGACTTCGCTTATGAGGCATCCGTCCTTGTGAGTGGCAATGGCGAGCAGTATGTCACTTTCCCTGTGGTGCGCAACGTGCATCGCAACAACATCCTGCACATGACGATTGCCCCGGCTGAGCATGCGGCGGACCCGAACTCCCCGCTCGCCACCGCGGCGCGTGACCTTGCGTTGCGTCTGGCGGCGGGCTTCAAGCTTGCCGGCACCCTGGGCATCGAGCTGTTCGTGCTCAAGGACGGCGGCGTGCTTGTCAACGAGCTGGCGCCGCGTCCGCACAACTCTGGCCACTACACCATCGAGGCATGCTCCATCGATCAGTTCGAGGCGCATGTGCGCGGCATCGCCGGCTGGCCGCTTCCCGAGCCCCGGCTTCTGAGCCCTGCGGTCATGGTCAATGTGCTCGGCCAGCATGTCGCCCCCACCCGTGCGCTCATCGGGCAGCATCCCGAATGGTTCACGCATGACTATGGCAAGGCACAGGTCAAGCACGATCGCAAGATGGGACACATCACGGTGCTCACGGATGACACGGCGCGCACCGCGCAGGAGCTGGAAGCGACGGGTTGCTGGGCGGATTTGGCGTAGGCGCCTGCAACAGGCATCATCCACGGTTCCGTCTGCCAGCAGCCGACGATTCGTGGGGGCGTCTGGCGGTCGTAGCGTTCGACAATTGTTGTTGTGCGCGGCGACCGTCGCATTCGGCAATCGCACACCAATCGCAAACCTTGAATGGTGAGGAGGACAATGGCAACGGGCAAAAGCCGGCATACGGAGCAGAAGGACGCCATAACCGAGGCGTTGCGCGAGGCGGATGATTTCATCTCTGCCTCCGACCTGTATGCGCAGTTGCGTGCACAGCATCGCACGGTGGGTCTGGCGACCGTATACCGTCAGCTCAATTCCTTGGCGGAATCCGGCTCGGCAGACACGATTTCGATGGGCGGCCGGCAGCTGTATCGCCTGTGCGTGGAAACTCCCAAGCATCATCATCATCTCGTGTGCGAAGGCTGCGGCAAGACCGTGGAGATCGAACCGCCGGACGGTGATTGGATGCGTGCCATCGCTGCCGAGAACGGGTTCACTATCTCCCGCCATGTGCTTGAGGTCTTCGGACTGTGCAGCGATTGCCAGAAGAAAAAGAAGGCGGGCAAGCAAAGCAAGCAGGGTGAGCAAGCCCAACAAGCCCAGCAGGGCGAGTAAGGCTGGCAGAAGCAACGAATCAGGCCCCTGCACCACGTGGAATGGTGCAGGGGCCTGATGGCGACGGGGCTTCTCGCAGCGGTCGCTCGCACGCTGTGCGCGGTTCAGTTGCTGGAGGAAGCCGAGCTGGAATCGGAAGCAGAGGCAGATGCCGAGGCAGAGGCGCTTGCCGAACCGCTCGTCGGCACGATGAGCATCAGCGAATTGGCGAGGTAGTTCATCCAATCGAGCACGTTCGTCGTTTCCGCCGGCATTGATTCGGTGACGTGGAACACTGCGATCTTGGCATTGTTCGCAGCGGTCACGAGGTTTTCGGTGGTCGTGTTGCTCTCTTGGTCGTTGACCACCAGGGCGTCGACCGACTTGCTGGTGATGAGCTTGGTGATCTCATCCACGTCCTGCGCGGAGGGTTCGCTTTCGTTGGCCATGGCGTTCTTGTAACCGGCGGGTGTCTTGTCGACCATTCCCAGGTCGTCGAGCAGGTATTGCGCCACGCTCTCGGTGGCGACGTAGGTGTCGCCGCTGACCTGTTCCTTGATTTCGCTCATGCCGGAGTCAAGCTTGGTTTCGGCGGATTGCCATGTCGTGAGGTTCTTGTCGTAATCGCTCTGGTGCGCAGGGTCGGCTTTCACCAAGGCGTCATGCACGGCCTGGGCGGTCTTGTCGCGAGCATCCTTTGAGAACCACAGATGGGGGTTGGCGCCGTCGCTGGTGTTGGTGATGGTGGCGACATTGATGACCGTGGTGTCGGAGTCGTTCTCCAGTGCATCCGTGGCCCAGGTGTCGTAGCCTGCGCCGTTGACGATGGCGACTTGGGCGTCCGTCAGGGCGGACACATCCGTGGCGGTGGGTTCGTATTCGTGGGAATCCGTGCTGGAGGTGCTAGAGACGATGTTGGTCACGTTCACATCGTCGCCGCCGATTTTTTCGGCAAACGAACCCCACTGGCTGATGCTGGCGACGACGGAGATCTTCGAGGAATCCTGCGACGAAGAGCTTTCTCCCGCCGACGAGGAGCCGCCGCACGCGGCAAGCGGTGTGACGGTGAGCGCGAGTGCCGCCACTGCGCCGACTGCTTTGAGGAAGTTGTGGCTGTGAACCATCCTGTCTCCTTAATTGATAAACGTTCTCAATAACAATGTATATCATACATGGACCCATGACAAGTCGTGCAATGCCATCTGACGTAGCGTGTCGTGGGTATCGGTGCGTGTCATGGGTATGAAAATGGCGGAGCCCCTGAGCTCCGCCATACACAGACAAGCCGATGCAGCATCCTGCAATCAGCTGGTCGGCTGATCAATCGGCCTGATATCCGGGAAGGCCTTTCGCGCCGATGTCATGACGATAAAAGTAGCCGGTGGTCTGGGCTGCGTCCACGATGGAATACACCTTGCGCTGTGCATCGGCAATGTCATTGCCGGTCGTCTCGACGAGAAGCACGCGGCCGCCGTCGGAGACCAAGCCGTCCTCTGTGTTCTTCACGCCTGCGTAATACACATGCGCATCCGGATCGCCGGACAGGTCGAACCTCGGCACCGCGAAGCCGGTCTGCGGCTTGATCGGGTAGCCGTTCGACGCCAGCACCACGCCAAGCGTCGTGCGGTGTTCGTCCCACGTGAATGTCGGAGTGCCGCCGTCGAGGATCGTCTTGAGCGCCTCGCCCAGGTCGCTGGTGAGCTTGGGCAGCACGACTTCCGTCTCAGGATCGCCGAAGCGGGCATTGAACTCGATGACCTTCGGGCCTTCCTTCGTGGCGATGAGCCCCGCATACAGGATGCCATTGAAAGGCGTTCCCTCATCCACCATCGCCGCGGTCACCGGACGCACGATTGTGTCGATTGCCTCGGTGATGACGGACTGGGGAATCTGAGGAACGGGGGAGTAGGCGCCCATGCCGCCGGTGTTGGGTCCCTTGTCGCCATCATGCGCACGCTTGTGGTCCTGAGAAATCGGCATCGGCCAGAATTCCTTGCCGCGCACGAAGCTCATTAGCGAAAATTCCTGACCCTCGAGGTAATCCTCGATCACCACGGACGAGCCAGCGGCACCGAAACGGTGATCCACGAAGATCTCTTCCAAGGCCTTGTAGGCGGTGTCCTCATCCATGGCGACGGTGACGCCCTTGCCGGCAGCCAGGCCGTCGGCCTTGATGACGATCGGAGCGCCATGCTCAGCGACATATGCCTTGGATTCCTCCAGCGAGGAGAACGAACGGTACTGCGCCGTGGGAATGTTGTGACGTGCCATGAGTTCCTTGGCGAACGTCTTGGAGCCCTCGATCTGCGCCGCAACCTTGTTGGGGCCGAAAGCCTTGATTCCTGCGGCTTCGAAAGTGTCGACAATGCCATCGATCAGCGGTGCTTCCGGGCCGACGAACACGAAATCGATGGCGTTTTCCTTGGCGAAGTCAATGAGTGCGGCCTGATTGTGCTGTGCCAGCTGCACGATGGTGATTCCATCCTGCGCCATGCCAGGGTTGCCGGGGGCGACGAACACCTGCTCGACGCTGGAACCTTTGAGAAGCGTGTGGGCGATGGCGTGTTCGCGTGCACCGGACCCGATGACCAGAACCTTGAGACCCATGGTGTGGTATGCCTTTCTTCGGGATATGGAAAATCCCGACATCTTGTGTGATGCCGGGATCGGTTTGTTGAGGACCGCCACGGCATCGATTGCTGTGACGGATTATTGCTGTGCGGAGAACGTGACCCGATCGTCGCCATTCTGTCGTTCAATCGAACCGACCTTGTAGCCGGCCTCGCCATGCTCGTGCAGGATTTGCAGCGTCTCGTCAGCGCGGGCTGAGTCAACGGCGAGCACCATGCCCAGACCCATGTTGAAGATGTTGTACATCTCCATGTGGTCGATGGCGCCTGCCTTCTCGATGACGTTGAAAATGGGGAGCACCGGCCACGTGCCCAGATTGATGTGGGCTGCCAGGCCTTGCGGGATCATGCGCGGGATGTTTTCGATGAAGCCGCCGCCCGTGATGTGCGCGACACCCTTGACGACGCCAGCTTCAAACAGCGGGCGAAGCGTCTTGACGTAAATCTTCGTCGGCTCGAGCAGGACCTCGCCCAAGCTCTTGCCATCCAGTTCGTCAAGCTTCGTGTCGACCGTGTAACCAGCCTGCTCGAACAGCGCCTTGCGCACGAGCGAGAAACCATTGGAATGCACGCCGGTGGACGGCAGGCCGATGAGAGCGTCGCCCTCGGCAATGCCGGAACCGTCAACGATCTTGCTCTTTTCGACAGCGCCCACGGCGAAGCCCGCGAGATCATATTCATCCGGGTCATACATGCCGGGCATCTCGGCCGTTTCACCGCCGACCAATGCGGCATCGGACTGGACGCAGCCATCGGCAACGCCGGAGACGACCTTTTCGAGAAGGGCCGGGTCGTTCTTGCCGCAGGCGATGTAGTCAAGGAAGAACAGCGGCTGGGCACCGCAGGCGGCGATGTCGTTGACGCACATGGCGACGCAGTCAACGCCGATCGTGTCATGCTTGCCGACCATCTTGGCGATCATGAGCTTCGTGCCCACGCCGTCCGTGCCGGAGATGAGCACAGGCTCCTTGTAGCCCAAGGATGCGAAGTCGAATAGGCCGCCGAATCCACCGATGCCGCCCATGACTCCGGGGCGGTTGGTGCGCGCCACATGGGACTTGATGCGCTTGACGACTTCGTAGCCGGCTTCGACGCTGACTCCAGCGTTTTCATATGCTGTGGGCATTGATACTCCTGTTGTGTTTTCTGTGGTGCACGGGTGCGCGATTGACTGGTGCCATGACTACTGGTGCCATGACGCGCGCTGTGAGTGGCATCGCTTCCACTTGGTAGTCTATCCGCAATTCGCGCGCGGCGTGGGATGGCGTTTGCTGTTTGATGCTATGTGTTTGCCGCGTGGGCGAAGCCGTGTGGTCGGTCGCAGCGCAGGCTGTCTGGTCGGCATGCACGGCTTCGCTTGTGCGCAAGCGGTGGGCGAGGCTACTCGGCGACGGAGATCCTCGAGTTCGTCTCGGTGTCGTCCTGCTGCCGGCCTGCGTTTTTTGCGGAGAATGCGGCGGCGGAGCTGAACTCGTTGCCCACGTAGTTGCTGTCTTCGCGGGCGAAGCGGGTGAGGCGCGCACGGTCCTCGGGCGAGATGCTTGCCAGGAATTCCTGCTCGTAATCGTCCAGGCTCGTCGGATAGTCGCCGTTGAAGTAGGCGACGCACAGCCCGCCGTAAGGGGCGTCGGCGTTGAGGCCAATCGTCTCGACCAAGCCGTCGATGGAGAGGAACGCCAGGGAATCGGCGCCGATGTATTCGCGGATCTCCTCCACGGATTTGTGTGCGGCGATGAGCTCGGACGTGCGGGAAATGTCGATGCCGTAGTAGCAGGGGTAGCGCAGCGGCGGGGAGGCGATGCGCATGTGCACTTCGGAGGCGCCGGCTTCACGCAGCAGCTGCACGATTCGCCGCGAGGTGGTGCCGCGCACAATGGAATCATCGATGACGATGACCCTCTTGCCTTTGACGACGCCACGCACAGCGGAAAGCTTCATGCGCACGCCCTGTTCACGCAATTCCTGCGTCGGCTGGATGAAGGTGCGGGCGACGTACTGATTTTTGACCAAGCCCATTTCGTTGGGGATTCCGCTGGCTTCGGAATATCCCGAGGCGGCCGACAGCGAGGAATTGGGCACGGCTACCACCATGTCGGCGTCCACCGGGGCCTCCTTGGCGAGGCGTGCACCGGCGCGCTTGCGTGCCGAATGCACGTTGACGCCGTCGATGTTGGAATCGGGGCGGGCGAAGTAGATGAATTCCATCGAGCAGATGGCCTTCTGCGTGTGCTCGGTGTATTTTTCGATGCGATAGCCGGAATCGTCGACGATGACGATTTCACCAGGCTCGATGTCACGGATGAATTCAGCGCCCACGGTATCGAGCGCGCAGGTCTCGGAAGCGAGCACGTAAGCGCCGTTTTGCAGCTGGCCGATGGACAGCGGGCGGAAGCCATTGGGGTCGAGCGCGCCGATCATCGCGTCCTCGGTCATGAGCAGGTAGGCGAAGCCGCCATGCACGATGTTGAGGGATTCCTTGAGCTTTTCAATGAAGTTCGGCTGCTTGGAGCGGCGGATGAGGTGCATGAGCACTTCGGTGTCGGAATTGGAGTGGAAGATGGCGCCTTCGTCTTCAAGCTGGCGGCGCAGTGTGGGGCAGTTCGTCAGGTTGCCGTTGTGGCACAGCGCCACGTCGCCGTCATGGAAGCGGAAGATGAACGGCTGAATGTTGCTCAGCGCGCCCGATCCGCTGGTGGCATAGCGCACATGGCCGATGGCTTTGTCACCGGTGAGGCGTTCGAGCGAGCGTTCGTCTTCGAACACCTGGCTGAGCAATCCCAATCCACGGTAACCGGTGAGATGGCCGTTGCCGCTGGAGACGATGCCTGCACCTTCCTGGCCGCGGTGTTGAAGCGCGTGCAATCCGAAATACGTGAGTTTTGCGGCATCGGGATGACCCCAGACGCCAAAAATGCCGCACTCCTCATGCAGACCTTCGAGCTCAGCAGACATGCGCACTCCTTAGCTTGTTGCTGTTCTTCCAGATGTATTCGTGGGTTGTGGATGATTCCTGGCAGGTATCGAAACCCAGCATGTGAAGCGTTGACGGGGAACGGGACCTGCCCAGACGTTACGTTGATACATTACCAATCGGCGGCTACATAAAACACGCGTCATGCTTGGCGCGAAAAGTAGGGATGCGCGTGCTGGTGGGACGGGGCTGTGGATAACTAATTTCGCACAACACGCCACGGGAAGGTTGCAAATGCGCGCGTGTCGAAAAAGAAGGCGAAAGTTTTCCACATTCGCCCCTGTGAGGCTCTGACATGGGGTAGTCTCGGAACACATATGAATTGGATTGCCTTTCGCGGTAGCCGCTGCGAAAGGTTCAGACGCGACGCGGCAGCCCCGTGTACCACGCGGAAGTGGCACAAACGAGAGGACTGTCATGGGTGCGTCAGCTGTAAAAAACACAGGTGCGTCAGTTGTAACAAACACAGGTGCATCAGCAGGTTCGTTGACAGGTGCAGCAGGGGACGCGTGTGCATCAGGGGATGCACATGCGTCGGGTGCTGGAATGTCGCGCTTCAAGACGCAGCCCGGCAAGCCGTCTGTTGCCGGGGATGCCGTGGGAAGCCTCATCGGCGGGCGGTATCTGCTTCTCTTCGTGGTCGGCCGTGGAGGGGTGTCCGTGGTGTACGCGGCGCGGGATATGACGCTCAACAAACTGTGGGCGGTGAAACACTGCCGTCCTCGGGATGATGAGCCGTCGACGTTGGCTGCGTTCCGGGCGGAGGCAGCGTTCATCAAACGCTTCGACCATCCGTGCATCCCGAGGATCGTGGACTTCGTAGAGAACTCTTTGGGCTTGTTCGTCGTCATGGATTATGTGGAGGGCGTGACCCTGCGCACCATCATCATCGATTCAGGGCGCCAACCTGCCAGCACAGTCGTGGAGTGGGCGTTGCAGCTATGCGATGTGCTCGAATACCTGCATGGCAGGAAGACGCCAGTGGTGCATCGGGACATCAAACCCGGCAACATCATGATCACGCCGGAAGGCAAGGTGCGTCTCATAGATTTCGGAATCGCCCATGAACGCTCTGGGTCCCCTGAACGGGGGAGAGGCACGCCAGGCTTCAGCGCGCCGGAGCAGTTCGCTGCGAACGATGTTGCGGATGGCATCGCGGATGGCATCGCAGATGGCACAGTGGATGGCGCTGCCGCCGAATGCAATCGCGGAAGTGCCCGATCGTGTTGTTCCGCTGATCCACGAGTGGATGTCTATGCGCTGGGAGCGACCATGTACGCCGCATTGACGGCTCGGCATCCTCGCCGGGGCGTGGATTGGTACGGCGTGGCGTGTGACAGAGCGCTCAGACAGGTGGTGGAGCGATGCATGGAAGACGATCCGGCGAAACGGTTCGCGTCCTGCGCACATGTGGCATACGCCTTGAAGCATTGCGACGACGGGGCTTTCCAAGCAAGTGTGCGCAGGCGGTGGCGTGGTTTCGTGGCGACAGTGCTCGCAGCTGCCGTGGTATTGGGGGCAAGTCCTTGTTTTGCTGCTGCCGCTTGGCATGTTCGTAACAACGATTATTCGCATTGGATGACGGTAGCCGGGCTTTCCGCTGATGCACACGAGTCATGGCAGGCGTACCGATATGCGATACATGCCTCGCCAACGCATACGGAGCCTTACGAAGAGATGATTCGCCTAGCGAAGGCAGATGGCGTGTTTGACTCCCGTGAGGAATCGGAGTTGTGCGATGAACTGACGGCGCATGCCGCTGAACTCGAATCCCAGGCGGACGGATGGGGCCGATTGTGCTATGGCATGGGAGTTTTGTATTGGTATTACGCGGATGCGGATGACGCGTGCGGCACGGATGAAACCACTGACAGCTGTTGGGCCAAGCCACGCAATCATGCGATGGCAAGTGCATCGTCGTGGATGCGGCAGGCGGTGGACGCTGGTGGTTTCGAAGAATTGGATTCCGCGCAGGTGTATGCCGATATGGCGGATTTCTCCGTGCAGATTGTGCAACGGGCCAATGAGGGAACTGACAAAGGGCTCTATGCCGCGTATTTCAGCAATCTTGAACGGATGGTGCGCACGGCCGCCGATGACGCCAATCCCGTGGTCTCGCTCTCAGCGGCTTGGCAGATTGTCGTGGCGTTGCAAGTGTATCCGCGTCATTTCCGTTATGACGCCATCACGCTTGAGCGGATGCGTGCACTCGAATCACAAGCTATGCAGCTGGCGTTGCGCACGGAGGCCATTGGGCGCAAACAGGCGGATATGAAGGCACGCATACTGCATGCCGCGGATGATTTACGGGCAGCCATGGAGCAGGCGTTTTCAGATCCTGGGGCTGGCATGGATGGGGCTGGCATGGATGGGGCTGGCATGGACGCGAAGAGTGAGCAAGGAAGAGACAGGCACGGTGAGGAAAGTGTCACAGAGCCCAGTGCTGAGATGGCAACAGCACTGAGATGACAACAGTGAGGAGGCGGTCACAGTGATTGTGGAACCATGGATGAATCCGGCTGCGTCGGTGCAGTTGGCAGAGTTGGCATGGCATGGTGTGCCCGCACAGACGTGGGCGACGATGTCGAACATTGCCCTCGCCACAGGTCTCGTGATCAGTCTGTGTGCCGCTGCGATGTATGTGGCTTGGGATGTGCATGCAATCCGTGCCATGCTCAATGGTAGGCAGCGCCGCCGGGAGATACAGGAATACCGTCGCAGGCATAGGGAGAATGCAGGCGACGGGGAGAATGCAGGCGATGGGGAGAATGCAGAAAACAATAAAAATACAGCAAACAAGGGGTGCATGACGGTGACAGTCGGGGATGCAGCTGTCCAGCACAATGTTGCGTCTCATCGGCATTCGCAAGCTGAAAGAAAACCGGCGGTGGATGATGCAACGGTGCTGTCATGTGAGGAATCGGATGCAACGGTGATGAGTCATGTGGTGATGAGTCACGAGGCATCGCAGGGCTGTCGTGCCACATTACGCAGCGACCATGCCATATTGCGCAGCGACCGCGCGATTGAGCTTCTAGGCAGTGAACTTCAGAACAGTGATTTTCAAAACAAAGCAACAACGCAGCAGAGCGACGAAACGAAGCAGCAGAGCAACAACGCAAAGCAACAGAGCAACAGTACAAAAGGAGGATGCATGAAAGGCAATCAAACGGAGCGCAATTGCGTGAAAAGGAGTCACACGGGTCGAAACCGCGTGGGAGGGAATCAGGGAATGCATGATCGGCAGAAGCGAGGCTGCATGGAATCCAGCCGAGTGAAGCGTCGAGGCAGGGCGGATGCGCAGATCGCCGCCCGCCGGCAATCGTGGCGGGCACTGTCGCTGCGCACTGCGCGCATCATCGGTGCAACGCTGCTGACGATTCTGGTCTTTGGCTGCGCGTGGCTGGCAGTGGGCTTGTCATCACCGCGGTCCCATGCATATGACGTTTCCGATTCCACGTTATCGCGGGAGGGACGCTCTTCAGCGAGCCACCAGCCGCCTGTGACCGCCGGGCCGTCTGATGGGGCAACAGGGGCTGTCGGAACAACGCAGGCTGGTGGGAAAGCACAGGCTGATGCATCTGCTGATTCTCAGGCCTCCTCTGGTGGGCACAACACGTCCGGCACTGTGCCCACGACTGGGGTTAGTCCAGAATCATCCTTTGCGGGGTACGCTGTGCGGGCTCATGTGGATGGCATTGGACGGAAGACAGGGCCTGTGGCTTTCAACGGGAACAGAACGATGTCATTGGGCAAGGACGGTTTACCGGCCGAACTGCGAATCACAGTATCAGTATCCTGCGCCTCCTGTGAGGGTCCAGAAGGATTCAACACGTCAGCAGATGCCGGCCAGTCCACTGACGCTTCGGGTCCTGTGTCCCGTCCTGATTCCACGGACCCCGATCGTGATGCACCGGTCGTGATACGCCTGCATGCTCCGGCACCCGCGGATGCCTCGGGGAATGCGCTGGGTCTAGACGTGACGATGGAGAAACAGGTGGAATGGGTATCCGTTGCGGATGATATCAAGGATGACGCCAATACCAAGGATGACGCCGTGGACGATGCCGCAGATGTTCCAGATGCACCAGACGTACGGAATGATTCCGGTGCGTCCAATGCGGATGATGCTACGGATGGTGCCAGCAAACCACACGGTGCGCGGGGCACGGTCTCCTTCTCGGTGACCGCAGAAGGCATGTACTCTCTCTCGGGCTTTACGGTGGATGTCGAATCCACGCAACAGCGGACGGCCTATGCCATCTCCCGTGTATTGGCCGATTCTGATGACGCGCCGGACTATGATGCGGTGATCATCGACCAAGGCGAAACCCCGGGAAGAGGGTTGGAAGTGGATGTGGTTCCCGTCACAAATGCGCCTTCTGATAAGCCGGCAGCACAAGCATCATCCGCAGCCCATGCCACGGTGGGATCGCGCTATTACTTCTCTTCTCCAGTCGAATTTGCGCTGACCGTGACCGACCGGTGGTTTGCGTTCTATCAGGCTGCTGGAAGAGCTCGAAGCACGGAGGGTGCAGCTCGAGAAACGGACGACGAGGCGGCCACACAGGCAGACGCGCAGACCGGGGCGCTCGCAGAAATCATTGCAAGTGTGCCGGATGGTTCCGACCCTTCTGTGGTGACCGGCTGGGACGCTGAGTGCATCGGCGGCATGGATGACCACACCGACGCGGATTCCACACAGCAGGGCGATGCCGAGATGATGAACGGCGATAATATCGACCGCGCCAATCAGTGGCGGATACGGTGTGCAGTGGGTGGAATCCGGACCGAAGGCATGTCGGCGTTGCGGGAGGGAACATATCGTTACACGGCCTCGTATCAGGGTCTGCTTGGCAGCCAAGAGGCGATACGAGCATGCCATGATGCGGACGCCGGCATGCCTTCGTGTGAATTCGTCGTAGACATGACCCCGCCCACGATTGGCAGCATGCGAGTAGACGGCACTTATGAGCTCGTGGGCGGATGGATGCGCGTGCATCCAGGATTTCGCATTATCGCCGATGACCTTGCGGATGAAGGGGCCGGATTGGCTGATGCACAGCTGGAATGCATGGGCGCGCAGCGGGAATACGCTGATGCGCAATCGTGCCCGGCAACACCACTGACAGTGGGCATGGAGGGCGATGCGGCATTCGTGGAATTCCCCTGTGACGCATACAAGTGGGACTCATCGCGTCTCGGTGTGGCTGTGCGCGACCATGCGGGCAACAGCACGGTCATGCGCCTGTCTGACGCGTTGGCGAATGCCGCAGGCCAGTCGTCGGTGGGCGCCGCGGTCATCGTGATGGAGCCGGACGCTCCTTCAGCCGGCATAGTCCACGAGGAGTGTGGACGCGACATGAATCAGTCGACGACGCGTGAAGCCATCGCATTTTGCTCTCATCCCACATCGATCATGGTGCGCATTGATGATGTGGCGTTGGAGGCGATTCAATGGTCTGATCCCGGTCGCGTGATCGGCGTGGCATCCGTTGACGGACGAGTGGTGCGCAGCATTTTCGCACGTGAATTGCAATTGTCCCGTCCGCTTCATGCGCCTGTCACGGAATTTCCTGCAGCGACGCTGGCATCCAGTGTAGGAACGTACTCCTTCATTGCGGATAGCGATGGGGTATGGGAGGTCAACGTATGGGCGGCATCCTTGGCGAATGGGGCGGACGAAGCAACAAGCACTAGCCATGTGAGCTTCATCGTGGACATGACCCAGCCTCGGCTGGACGTGGAATTGACGACTCAAGGGAACGGGCAATATTTCAAGAACGCTGTGCATATGTCACTAGAGTGTGTGGAACGCAACGTGCAGGATGGGGTCGCCCGTTTGGTCGTTGAAGGCCAGGATGCTTCGGGGAATCCTGTGAGCGTGATTCCTGAACTGACATGGGATTACGTGGGGGATTCGCGGTGGCGTGCATCGTACTCATGGCATCAGGAAGGCAGCTTCGCTGTGCGGCTTGATGCCATGGACAAAGCAGGAAACCAGGCTCACACAGTGATGATTCCGAACTTCGTGCTTGATTCCACTCAACCCAGCATCCACATTGATGGTGTCGAAGACTCGCACGCATATTCGGGAAGTGCAGCTATTTCCATTCGGGTGGACGAGCCAATGCTCGACGGAGGCGTTGACTGGAGCCTGTCCGGAGTGCGAAGGGGAGCGATGCAGCCGGCCGTCGATGCACAGGCGGATAGAACTGGCATGACGCTTGCCTTGGAGGATTTCTCGACTGAGCGGGACTTCGATGATGTCTATGACCTTCGGGTGTCCGCCCACGATAAGGCTGGCAATGTCGCAGAACGGCATATGAGGTTTTCGATTAACCGTTTCGGCTCCACATACGCGTTTTCCGAATCCACCGAGCGAGCGCATGGCGCGTACTTGCGGGAAGCGACGGACATGGAGATTGACGAGATCAACGTGTCCGGGATTGCACCGGAGTCCGTGCAGATCCGAGTGGTGAGGGGTGATTCAGTGCGCTCGCTCGCGGAAGGCGAGTACCGCAGACTACAGGGGGATTCCAATGGATGGGGCATGACACGGTATGTGATTCCTGGCGAGGTATTCAGCGAGGACGGCTGGTATCGGGTGCTTGTCTCATCGACCGATGCAGCCGGGAATCATTCAGATAACGCCAGATTGGGTGTGAAAGAGGGAGGCGCGGCGCAATCCAGTGCTGAGTTGTCATTCGCTGTGGACTCCACGCCGCCGCAAGTGCATGTGGGCGCTTCTGGTTCCGTGCATATGCATGATGCCATGATGATTGATCATGCACAACTGTTCGTGGACGGCACCGCGGTGCGATATTGGGAGGGAGATGCTGGAGACGGCACGGTGGCGGATGTGCCGGCTGATGGCAATGAGCATGATGTGAGTGTTGTGGCAGTTGACAAAGCAGGCAACACAGCTGAAGAAGGTACTCGCGTGCAATTGGCGCGACGGGGGTGGAGCGTGTCCGCTGCACCGAATCAGCCCTTGGTCTCGATGCCTGGAAACCAGACGACAGGAACGGAAACGCTTCTTGCATCTCTGGGAGTGGCGATTGGTGTTCCTATGTGCACTGTCTTGGTGAATCGAATCATGCACCGTCGATCACACAAACGCCAGCATGAGGCCACGAGCCATGCGCATGCATGATGGAGTACCGTTATGTTCATATCAACATGACGCACCATATCACCATGATGCAGGGGGAGGGATTATGCCGGTTGCTTGGGCGCACGGGAACACTGGTGCTGCCGATCGCAGCAATGTGGTAGGCGGCACCTCCGCGGGAATCCAACCGGCCGACAGTGAGACTCAGACCGAAGCCGAAGCCGAGACCAAAGCCGACGATGAGTTTTCGCATACTCGTGTCTACCGTGCGCGTCCATATGCGGTGTATTCCACGATCATGGCGGTGCTGGGCAACAACAGGTATTTTTCAGTGGAATCCTTTGATATAGGACGAATGACTGTTCGCTGCCGGGCACATGCGAGCGGCATCCTTTACGATGTGTCGGTCTTCGACCGGGGCCTCAAGGGTTCTGCAGTGACTGTCCTTCCTGCTGCGGCATCTGATGGCACAGTGCCGCTTGCGGATGATTCCTTAGGCGATATCGGTGCCTCCAGTGGTGACAGAGTCTTTGGTGATGCCAACGCTTCCAGCGATGCCGATGTGTCCAGCGATGCCAAGGCAGCGGATGGGACTGTGTATGACGCTGTCAGTGTGCATCCTGAAAGGGGAGCGCGTTCCGGTGTGGACGTGCATTCCGATGTGGAGGCATTGTTCGCGGGCTTTCTTGCCGTGCTTCGTGCAGGAGATGTCATTGAAGGGTCGCGTCCAACCCAGGCGGCAAAAATGGAATCAGCAGGGATTAACCCTCCAGGGGTGGAATCCGACCACGGCGAGCCATATCCGGCCACATCCACATCTGTCCGAGCTCAAGCGGCGCCTGCCGAAACGACAAGGATGGAGTCGGCGGGAGTCGAGACCACCCGTGCCGAGCCTATGCATATTAATCCTGCACGGATTGTACAGGCGGAAGCGAGACCTGCACGAATCGATGCGGAGCAGGGGAACTCGGGCAGAGTAGTGATATCCGGACGGCATCCCGGGAGCCAAGCGGTCACTCGGCCAATGCAGGAAGGTGGCTCCGGTGTGAGAGGCCGTCGCATTGGGTCGCATCCGATCACAGCCATGGCGGACATCGAACAGTCGGCAGACCAGTCGTATCTTCCCGTCACCACAGGAAGCACAGCGATCATGCCCCAAGGCTCACTCATGCCAGTGCCACCGCCGCCAACGCAGCTAGGTAAATCCGCGCGCGCTGACGTGACAGTCGCTGACATGGCATCAGTGGCACAGGATGCCGGTGCCAGCCATTATGCTGACGGCACGTCGGTGGCAAACGGAGCGGCGCAGATGGTGAAGTCCGTGGCAGGCAAGGCGGCACGAGGTTTTCGGCTTGCATTAAGGTGGATGTGCTTGCGTTGGAACGTACGACGAGGTGCACGTCCGCGCGCTGATGACACGAACGGGAAACCAAGGGAGGAACACAATGGCGCTGTCTCATCACGATAGCAAGAATGTCTCTGACGCAGATCCTGCCGTTTCCGGCGGCACTGGCTCCGATAAGGCGAAGCCGTCGAGGCAGTCAAAGGCGAGCAACACCGCTGCCAGTGCCGCTTCAACAGCATCTCGTAATGTGAAGGTCGCTGAAGCGGTCGGCGTTGCCTTGGGAATCCTGATTGTCGCAGCCATCGTCGCCGTGCTGGTGTTCCTCGCATCGCGGTCCTCGGGAAGTGAAGCGCAGACGGGCTATTCCTCGGATTGGTCCACTCCCTCAGACGCGCCTTCTGATGGGTCGAGTGCCGCATTGGAACGTCTGGGCGCCACGTATCAACTCGACGGCTCGAACGGCACAGCTGATTTTGGCTCTGACCAGACCATCTCATGGTCGGTTGCGTCGAACGGTGGCAAGACGGTCCTTCAATATACGAATTCCATGGGCGTGCCCATCAAAAGCTTCTCCGTCACATACACGCTGAAAAGCTCCGGTTCCTCCAGTGACGTGAAAGCGGTATTGGATTCCATCACGGGTGGTTTCACCGGCGACATCGACGATTCCGAGCTCTCCACCTGGAAAATCGGCTGCTCGGGGAGCAGCTACTCCCTATCAGGGGCAAACGGCGAGACTTCGGCATGTGTACTGGGCGGTTATCAATTGACCGACGCCAGTCAGCTTTCGGCGTTCCGCCCGGTGTCATTGAGCCTGGTTGCAGTGGATGCGACCGCCGGCAGCATCGATGATTACGCGTATTCGTTCACATCGAACTCCGCCACCGTGACCACAGACAGCACGATCGGCGGCTGGCCAGGCGACACCATGTCCGCGCGCATCCCCGAACCTACGGGGCAGGTGTATTACGATGTGCGCGAAACCGACGAAGGCATGTCGTTCTCCATCCTCGAGACCGGCACAAGCACCGTGTACGATTCCTACGTTTCGCAATGCACAGACATGGGGTGGGTTGTGGAAAGCTCGTCTGACGGTTCCACATCCTTTGCCTCCAAGGATGGCTATACGCTTACCGTCGCCAGTAATTCCGGGGCCAGCAGCGTCGATGTGCTGTTGCTTTCCGATACTGCGCAATCCGCCGACGCCAGCTCCAGTACTGATTCCAGCTCAGACTCTGATGCTGCGTCTGACACTGAATCCGGCGCAGGCGATTCCGCATCTTCCAGCAGCGCCCAATAGAGGTTCAGCAGTTCCAAGCAGCGCCCCATAGCAGTCCCATAGCGCTGAATAACAAAAGCGCTGCCCCATGCGCTGAATCAAAAGCTCATGCAGCTTCAGATACGCAGCCACAGCACACAGCGCCGGGCAGCCGGTGCTCGATGCGGTTCCCCGGCGCGTTTCCCTGTATGTTCCCCTGTATGCGCATATGCAAATCGGCCCGCCGGGATAACCGACGGGCCGATTTGCGTTCTGCATACGAGCGAGGCAAGCGCCTACGAGGCGCAATGCGCCTTACGCGGTGAAGTACTCCACGCCGCCTTCAAACAACGGCTGGAACTTGTCGCCGGGCACATTGCGGTACACGTTCTCACCCGTGCGCTCCGAATGGCCCATCTTGCCCAGCACGCGGCCGTCCGGGCTCGTGATGCCTTCGATGGCGAGCAGCGAACCGTTCGGATTCACGCTGAGGTCCATGCTTGGCACGCCATTCTCGTCAACATACTGCGTGGCAATCTGACCATTGCGCTTGAGGGAATCAAGTACATCATCGGATGCCACGAAGCGGCCTTCGCCGTGCGAGATGGCGATCGTGTGCACGTCACCCACGCTCGTCTTGGCAAGCCACGGGGACTTTACGCTGCTCACGCGCGTGCGCACGAGACGGCTCTGGTGGCGGCCGAGGGTGTTGAACGTCAGGGTGGGGCATGCGTCAGTCATCGGCACAATGTCGCCGAATGGCACGAGGCCCAGCTTGATGAGCGCCTGGAAGCCATTGCAGATGCCGAGCATCAGTCCATCGCGGTTCTTGAGCAGGTCGCGCACCGCGTCGGTGACGGCGGGGGAGCGGAAGAACGCGGTGATGAACTTCGCGGAACCATCCGGTTCGTCGCCGCCGGAGAAGCCACCGGGGATCATGACGATCTGGCTCTTGCGGATCTCGTCCACAAGCTGTGCCGTGGAGTCGGCGACAGCCTGCGGCGTGAGGTTGTTGATGATGAGCGTCGTCACGTCAGCACCTGCGCGACGGAAGGCGCGTGCCGAGTCGTATTCGCAGTTGTTTCCCGGGAACACCGGAATCACCACGTGAGGCTTCGCCCCCTGTGCCAAGGCGGGAGCGGTGCGGCGCGTCGTCGTCGCGTCGGACGTGACGGTCTCCACCGCCTTGCCTGCGCCACGGTACGGGAACACGGATTCGATGCCGCCTTCCCACGCGTCCTGCAGCGCGTTAAGGTCAAGCGTCTCGCCGGCTGCCGCGAATGCATAGTTGTCGGTCGTCGCGCCGATAACGGAGCAGAACATGTCGGTGGTGGGCTTGGGCAGCTGCGCGTCATCGGCGAGTTCCACGAAGAACGTGCCGTACAGCGGGGCGAACAGCGCATCCGCCGTCACTTCGGGCTCCAGTGTGAGACCGATGCGATTGCCCAAGGTCATCTTGAACAATGCTTCTGCGGCGCAGCCGTAGCCAGGCGTGGAGATTGCCAGCGCCTTGCCATCCGCCACCAAGGCTTCGACAGCAGCCATGGCCTGCTTCATGCCTTCGGCGGTCGGCGTGAGCTTGTCATCGCCATACATCGGGGTGATGCAGGCAATGCGATGGCCGGCACCCTTGAATTCCGGCGAAACCGCGCGTGCGGCGGGGCCAACCGCCACAGCGAAGGCGATGAGGGACGGCGGCACGTCGAGGTTTTCGAACGAGCCGGACATCGAATCCTTGCCACCGATGGCGCCAACCTCAAGATCGAGTTGCGCCATGAGGGCGCCGAGCACGGCTGCAGTGGGCTTGCCCCAGCGTTCCGGCTCTTCGCGCAGCTTCTCGAAGTATTCCTGCAGCGACAGGTATGCATCCTCGCGGCGGAAGCCGGCGGCAACGAGCTTGCTCACGGCTTCGACGACGGACAGGTATGCGCCCGTGTACTGGTTCTTCTCCATGATGTAGGGGTTGAAGCCCCATGCCATCGCGGAAGCGGTGGTCGTCTCGCCGTCCACAGGGAACTTGGCGACCATGGCCATCGTCGGCGTCAGCTGACGGCGGCCGCCGAAGGGCATGAGCACCGTCGACGCGCCAATCGTGGAATCGAAGCGTTCGGAAAGTCCCTTGTTCGAGCACACATTGAGATCAGTGACAAGGGTGTGCATGCGATCGGCGAGGCTGCCCGACTGCCATGGCGTGGCATACGGCAGTGCCGCTTCCACGTGGATGTCCTGGTGCTTGGGTGCGCCGTTCGATGCGAGGAACGCGCGGGACAGGTCGACGATCGCGTCGCCGTCCCACACCATGCGCACGCGCTTCTCCTCGGTCACCTTCGCAATCGGAGTCGCCTCGAGGTTCTCCTCGCGGGCATAGCCGAGGAACTCCTCCACGTCATCGGCTGCAACAGCGACAGCCATGCGTTCCTGCGATTCCGAGATCGCCAGCTCCGTGCCGTCAAGGCCTTCGTACTTCTTCGGCACCTTGTTGAGGTCCACATACAAGCCGTCCGCAAGCTCTCCGACAGCCACGGACACGCCGCCGGCGCCGAAATCATTGCAGCGCTTGATAAGGCGCGTCGCATCGCCGCGGCGGAACAGGCGCTGCAGCTTGCGTTCGACGGGCGCATTGCCTTTCTGCACTTCAGCGCCGTCCTTCTCCAAGGATTCGACGTTGTGCGACTTGGAGGCGCCCGTGGCACCGCCGATGCCGTCGCGACCGGTGCGACCACCCAGCAGGATGATCACGTCGCCGGGCTGCGGTTCTTCGCGGCGCACATGGTTGGCCGGCGTGGCGCCCACGACGGCGCCCACCTCCATGCGCTTGGCAACATAGCCGGGATGGTAGATTTCGTTGACCTGGCCGGTCGCCAAGCCAATCTGGTTGCCATAGGAGCTGTAGCCTGCGGCTGCCTTCGTCACGATCTGGCGCTGGGGCAGCTTGCCCTCCAGCGTCTGCGAGATAGGCGTGCGAGGGTCTGCAGCGCCGGTCACGCGCATGGCCTGGTACACGTAGCTGCGTCCCGACAGCGGGTCGCGGATGCAGCCGCCGATGCAGGTTGCGGCACCACCGAAGGGCTCGATCTCGGTGGGGTGGTTGTGCGTTTCGTTCTTGAACAGGAACAGCCAATCCTGCTGTTCGCCATCCACATCCACCTTCACCTTGACGGTGCAGGCGTTGATTTCCTTGGATTCGTCAAGGTTCTTCAAAATGCCCTTGGCCTTGAGGTACTTGGCGCCGATCGTGCCAATGTCCATGAGGCACACCGGCTTGCTGTCGCGGCCGAGCTCATGGCGGATCTGCAGGTATTTGTCGAACGCCTTCTTCACCACGGCGTCATCGATTGTCACATCGGTGAAACGCGTGCCGAACGTCGTGTGGCGGCAGTGGTCCGACCAATACGTGTCGATGACCTTGATTTCGGTAATCGTGGGGTCGCGGTGCTCTTCATTGGCGAAATACTGGCGGCAGAACTGTGCATCTGCCAGATCCATCGCCAGGCCACGGTCGTCGATGAACTCCTGCAGCTGGTCGTCCGTGTAGTCGCGGAAACCGTCGATGACTTCGACCGGCTGCGGCTTGGGCACTGCCACGCGAAGCGTCGTGCGGGGTTCAAGGCTCGCCTCGCGTGCCTCCACCGGGTTGATGACGTACTTCTTGATGGCGGCGACGTCCGCGTCGCTCAGGTTTCCGGTGAGCACATACACGATGGCGGAACGCACGGCAGGGCGATCGCCTTGGCTGATGAGCTGGATGCATTCGCTGGCGGAGTCGGCACGCTGGTCGAACTGGCCGGGCAGGAATTCGGTGGCGAACACCACGTCATCCTTGCCCACGGCGGGCATCGATTCGGAGGCATCATCGGTCTGCGGTTCGCTGAACACGGTGGGGACGCACGAATGGAACAGGTCCTCCGTGATTCCTTCCACATCGTAACGGTTAATCATCCGCAGATTCTGCAAGCCGTCGATGCCCAGGATCGTGCGCAGTTCATTGGTGAGCTGCTGAGCCTTGACATCGAAGCCGTGCTTCTTTTCCACATAGATGCGAAAAACCACGGAGGTGTCCTTTCTGTGACTATTTGACTATTGCGACTGTTTGGTTATTGCGACTGTTTTGCTGTTGCATCTGTTGCGTGCGGGGTATTGCCTGTTGACTGGTACATCGGTCGTTCACACGGATGTTTCCCACTCGAGGAATCCGCCACATGGAAGCAGATAGAAAATCGGCGCGGGCCGGCGTGCGCGGGCATCCCATTGATGCATCCGTCGCAAGCCTGCCTGCGCCGATAATCATGTGCGATTCATGAGAGTGAACGCGGCGATTGAATCCAGCGAATCCTGGAATCAGGCGATGCCCTTGGACTTGGCGAGGTCCTCGAGGCGGCTGCAGATATCTTCGTAAGCCGGGATGATGTTGCCCAGATCGCGGCGGAACAGATCCTTGTCGAGGTGCTCGATGGAGCCATCGGCGGTGGCGTTCCACAGACGGCAGGTGTCGGGCGTGATTTCGTCCGCCAGAAGGATCGTGCCGTCGGAGGTCACGCCCATCTCGATCTTGAAATCGATGAGGTTCACGTCGATGGACTTGAAGATGTCGATGAGGGCGCGGTTGATTTCGCGCGTCTTGGCGGAGATGACCTCCAGCTGTTCGCGGGTCGCCAGACCCAGCGCCAGCAGGTCATCATCGTTGATGAACGGATCGCCCAGTTCGTCGCTCTTGTAGCAGAACTCGAGGATCGGCTGCTTGAGGGCCGAACCTTCCTTCACGCCGTAGCGCTTGGAGAAGGAGCCGGCGGCGACGTTGCGCATGATGATTTCCAGCGGGAACATCGTCATCTTGCGCACGAGCTGCTCGTTGTCAGAAATCTGCTTGATGAAGTGGCTGGGGATGCCGCGCTTCGCAAGCAGCTTGAAAATCAGGGTGGTGATGCGGTTGTTCAGCTCGCCCTTGCCTTGGATCTGCGCCTTCTTCGCGCCGTTGCCGGCGGTGGCCTGGTTCATGTATTCGACCCACAGAACGTCGGGATCGTTGGTTGCGTACAGCTTCTTAGCCTTGCCCTCGTAGAGCTTGCCCAGTTTCTCCATCATTGCCTTTCGTATGCGATGAAAGTTGTGAATGCAAAGGAGCAGGAGTTCCTCGAACCCTTTCACAGTACCAATAACCGCCTACATGCCACGCGGTAGGCACAGCGGGGAAGCGCTGCGACCGGCATGACATGCAGGCGGTTTACGGTTAGGTTGATGTTGACCCGTGAACGGGTGGCAAAAACCATGGGGTCGGTGGAGTGTTAAGCAGGGTGCCCCCAGGGTTCTGAGCGCCGTTCAGTCCACAGTGATGTGCAGCGTGTCGAGCACTTGGCGCGTCAGGTTGCGTGCGTCGGTTTCATCCGCGCCGGCAGCTAGCACGACGCCCATGCGGCGATGGCCGCCGTTGACGCCAGGCTTGCCGAAGATGCGCACGTCGGTCTGGGGGATTGCCAGTGCCTGCGGCAGATTGGAGAATTCCACCTGCCCCTTGCCTTCGACGACGATCGCGCGGCTTGCGCACACGCCGGAGGTACGCAGCAGCTCCACTTCGCTGTCGCTGACCGGCACGCCAAGCACGGCGCGTGCATGCAGGGCGAATTCGCTGAGACGCTGCGAAATCATCGTGACCATGCCAGTGTCATGCGGTCGGGGAGAGACTTCGTTGAACAGCACGCGGCCATCCGTGAGCACGAAGATCTCCACGCCAAACACGCCCCAGCCCTTTTCGCCATGCTTGTGGGCGATATCCGCCAAGCCACCCACCATCGTGCGTGCGATGTGCTGAGCTTTCTCGAGCACGTCGGAAGGCACGCGCGCCGGCTGCCAGGATTCGCGATAATCGCCGTCCACCTGCACGTGCCCCACCGGCTGGCATGTCACGATGCCATCGCTGGAGCTGACGGTGATCACGGTGAGTTCGTAGTCGAGCGGCGCAAGAGCTTCCACGATCACGCGCGACACTTGGTCGGTGTGCCCTGCGGCGGCGCGGCGTCCCACCTGGGCTTCATGCCACGCGGCTTCGATAGCATCCGGCGTGCGCACGACGGACTGGCCGTGGCCAGAAGAGCTCATGATGGGCTTGACCACGCACGGATATCCGACCTGCTCAGCGCCGGCTTTGAGCTCGTCGAGGCTGTCGGCGAAACGATACGGCGTCGTGGGCAGGCCGAGCGTCTCATGGGCGAGCACGCGCAGGCTCTCACGGTTCATGCAGATTGCGGCAACCTGGCAACTGGGCACGACCTGAACCCCACGGTTCGCGGCTTTCTCCAATTCCTGCGTGGCGATGGCCTCGACCTCCGGGATGATGATGTCGGGTTGCACATCTGCGATCGCTTCATCGAGTTTCGCCGGGTCGGTCATGTCGAACACGCGGTATTCGTGCGCGACCTGCATGGCGGGTGCGCCCTCATAAGCATCGGCGGCGCACACGTGGGCGCCCAAGCGCATCAACTCAATGCTGATTTCTTTGCCGAGCTCGCCCGAGCCCAGCAACAGCACCTTCGTGGGGTGCTTGCCCAGTGGCGTGCCGAGCGTGTAGTCGACGGCGGTCTGCTGCGGTGCGGACGCGGCTGCGGGGGCGGCGGTTGCGGATGCTGTGGATGCTTCGGTGGATGTTTCGGATGCTTCGGTGGATGCGGTCCCTGATTCGTTGCTCATGCGTCTCATTGTGTCATTGCCGCCCGACGGTGAAGGAGCGCATGGGACTTAACGTAATACAAGCGCGCGGGATGCTGCAGGAGCGCGCGGGGCATTACAGAAGTGCGTGTGATGTTACAGTTGAGGCGTGAGTGCAACGATGGTGTTGCTTGACGCCTTCCTATGGGAACTGCGCATGCGCAGAGCTGGTGTTTGTGTGCGGGGCAGCCGTGCGCTGACCGGGCAACAAACAGAATAAACAGAATAACAGGAGAGGCAACAGGAGGATGAGATGGACAGTAGGAGGGTGAGATGGGAAAAGCAGAGCATACAACAGGCGTGAAAGGCGCGAAAGCGGTTGACCGGCAGGTTGCACAGTCTGCACAGGCTGCGTCGGATTCCCCTTTGACCATTGCGTTGGTGGTCGATACCGCGGGCAACGAAGGCAACGGCACATCGAACTCCGCATTACAGTATGCCCGTGAATTGCGTCGACAAGGCCATGTCGTTCGACTGGTCGGCATTGGCTCGCCGGAGTATCCGGTCGCGCAGCGGCATATTCCGCTGGTTTCCTGGGTTGCCGCAAAACAGCAGATGCAATTTGCCCAGCCGGATGCCGAGATGTTTCGCAAAGCATTCCAGGGTGCGGACGTCGTGCATGTGTATCTTCCATTCAAATATGGCCGTGCGGCTGTGCGCACCGCGCATGAAATGGGAATTCCTGCGACAGCCGGATTCCATCTGCAGCCGGAGAACGTCCTGTATTCTGCTGGCCCATTGCGCTATGTTCCCGGCGCGTCGGCCTTTCTGTACTGGTTGTTCGACCGGATGTTGTACCGACATATCCGGCATATCCACACGCCGTCGCATATGATCGCGGCACAGCTGCGGGCTCACGGCTACCGGCAGCGGTTGCATGTGATTTCCAACGGATATGCGCCACGGTTCACACCCAAGCAGCAGCGCGAGCCTGGTTCGCCCTCTCCTCGGCCGTTCAGGATCGTCGCCTCGGGGCGACTTGCGAGCGAGAAGGATCATGCGACGTTGATTCGGGCGGTTGCATTGAGCCGTCACGCCAAGGACATCGAATTGCTGATTTGCGGTACCGGTCCGTTGCAGCGGGAACTGAGACATATGGCGGCGGAGCTGCTACCGGGCCGCTGGTCGATTGGCTTCCATGACAATGCGCAGATGCCGGCGTTGCTGCGTTCATGTGATTTGTTGGTGCATCCTTCGATCGTGGATATTGAATCGTTGAGCGTGCTCGAGGGCATGGCATCCGGTTTGGTTCCGGTGATTGCGAAATCCGCGCAGAGCGCGGCGGGGCAGTTCGCCCTCACCGACCGCTCATTGTTCGATGCTCGGGACCCGGTCATGCTCGCCCAGCGCATCGACTGGTGGATCGAGCATCCTGACGAATTGAGCCATTGGGGTGCCGTGTATGCCGAGCACACGCATGAGGAGTATTCGATTGAGTCGTGCGTGCACAAGTTCGTCGCGATGGAACGCGAGGCGATCGCTGACTTCGATGGCGTGTTGTGAGGTGCGTGGCGTGAGGCGGCGTGTCAGTTTCGTGGAATTCGCAGAATCAATGCAACGCGGCGGCGGGTGCGTTCTTGAGAACAAGCGCTTCCAAATAAATTCGCGACACGCGGAACACGGGTGGCGATATTCGTGTATAGTTTCGTCTGTTGCCTGCTGAAGTTCCAGTCGTGGAATTCAGCAACAGCAGCGATGGTGGGCGTAGCTCAGTAGGTAGAGCCCCTGATTGTGGTTCAGGAGGTCGCGCGTTCGAGCCGCGTCGCCCACCCTCCTAGGTCTTGGAACTTGAAGTTCCAAGACCTTTTTCATTTCTCGCACTGTTCCGTGCCTGTAACTTCCGTGTTCGGCGAATCCTGGATTTGTCGCCGATGGTGGAGGTTTGGTGGTGTTTGGTTGGCCTGCTGACTTCCGTTTTCGGCGAGGGTTCCGGGGCTCGCCGATGGTGGAGGTTTGGGACCTGTTTTCGGGGTCTGTAACTTCCGTTTTCGGCGCCCTATGAATGGGTCGCCGATGACGGAGGTTAGGGAACCTGTTTTGGGGGTGGTCTAACTGCCGTTTTCGGCGAGTAGTTGGTGGGTCGCCGATGGTGGAGGTTTGGGTCCTGTTTTCCGGGCATGTATCCTCCGTGTTCGGCGAATCCTGGGTCTGTCGCCGATGGGGAGGTTGGGGATTCCATGGGGTTCCTGTAACTTCCGGCATATAGGAACCAAAGTTAGTGCTTATTCTCCCCGCAGGCGTTGTGCCCGTAGGCATGTCGTGGTGTCGAACTTGGTTCTCGTATGCCTGATTTCAATGGTGGTATTTGTTGAGAGGAGAGGGGATGACGCGACGGAACCTGACACCGCCGTCGGGAATATTCGATTCGTGTTCCTCGCCAGAGCGAAACAGCCTGCATGATTCCGACAGACGAATTACTGGAAAACATACAGGCTGTGCAAGCTGCGGCGCAGGCCGGAGTGCCCGGATGTGCCGACGACGTGTCTACGACATGGACGTAGGCAAGCAGGAGTCGCCATCGGTATCTTGGCTGCCTACGTCGTCGCAACCTGGCAGGGGTTTGCGACCGCCCTGGTTGCTCCGGTTGCTCCGCTCCACCATCTCAATCGTCCGCCTGCACACTCACAGCAAAATGAAACGCGGGACCATTGGAATTCCAACGATCCCGCGTCTTATGCAGGTTGTGCACGATGCGACTTGCAGGTGGTGTCGCGATGTGCGTCAGTCGACGACTCCGCCTTCTACCACGATGTCATCGGGGTTCACTTCGTCGCCGTACACCGGCTCCAGCGTCTGCTTGTAGTCGTCGTGGAAGAAGTTCTCGGTGCCCAGCTGCTTGATTTCGGAGTTGATGAAGTCAAGCAGCTCCGTGTTGCCCTTCTGCACGGCAGGTGCGATGGTCTGCGCATCGCCGAGCTTCGTGATGCCCACGGTGAAGCCCGAGTTGGACTTGGCCCAGGCGAGCACCTCGGTGTTGTCGGTCGAGAACGCGTCACCGCGGCCGTCAAGCAATGCATTGTAGGCATCGGCGTACTGGTCGTACTTCTGCAGCGTCACGTTCGGGTAATTCTGCTCGAAGTATGTCTCGGCGGTCGTGCCCTTGGCAACGATCAGCGTCTTGCCGTCAAGTTGGCTCACATCGGTGATCTCCGCGCCATTGGGGGAGACGACGCCCAGAGACACCTTCATGTAGGGGTCGGCGAAATCCACCTTTTCCTTGCGGTCATCGGTCACGGTGAAGTTGGCGAGCACCACGTCCACCTTGTTCGAGGTAAGCACGTCCACGCGTGCGGCGGGATCCACGGATGTGTATTCGGGCTTCACGCCGAGGTCCTTGGCGAGGCGTTCGGCGAACACGACGTCATAGCCTGCGTAATTGCCCTGGTCATCCACATAGCCGAACGGTGCCTTGTCGGAAAACACAGCGACCTTGAGCACGCCGGAGCTCTTGATTTCATCCAGCGAACGCGCTTGGGCGTTGGACGAGGCGGATCCTGATGCCGATGCTGAGGAATCCGACGGAACTGCCGCCTTGGGGCCGCATGCCGCAAGGCCGCACGCCATGATGGCGGCGGTGGCGAGTGCGGCGATTGTGCGGGTTGCCTTGCGCACAGTGGTGAGTGTGAGAGACATGTGTCCTCCTTGCTGTTCCTTGTTCTCTGAAATTGTTGTTGGTAAAACTTGGTTTCGTGGTATCGTCCGACGCGCCTCTGCGGCGTCGATCGGTACCGTTCCGGTTAGTCCATCCGAACCGACTGGTCCAGCCGGCACCTGCTGAGTCGTTTTCAGCTCCGATCGGATGCCGGTTGACTGTCGTGTCGCTTGTATTCGAACGACCCGAGGAATTTTTTGGCTCGTTCGGACTGCGGATGCGTGAAGAATTCCTTGGGATCGTCGGTGCTATCGACAATCGAGCCATCCTCCAGCAAAATCACATGGTCGGCGATCGCCTCGGCGAAGCGCATCTCATGCGTGACCAGCACCATCGTCTGTCCGTTGTCGGCCAGCTCGAGCACCACGTCGAGCACTTCACGCACCATCTCGGGGTCAAGCGCCGCCGTGATTTCGTCGAGCAGCAGCACCTCGGGATGTTCGATAAGCGCACGGCAGATTGCGACACGCTGCCTTTGGCCGCCGGAAAGCTCATGAGGCCATGAGTTGGCGCGGTCGGCCAGATGCACGCGTTCGAGCAGTTGCATCGCTTCGTCCCGTACATCGCTGGACTTGCGCTTGAGCACGAGCGTGGGAGCCAGGGTGATGTTGCCCAGCACGGTTTTGTTGGGGAACAGGTCATAGCTTTGAAACACCATGCCGATGCGGGTGCGAAGCGCGCTTGCGCGTTTGCTGCGCCCGGTGAGTCGCCCCGGCTTGCCTTCGTCGATCACGTCCCCGTGCAAGGCGATTGTGCCGCCCTGAATGGGCTCAAGTCCGGCGATTGCGCGCAACAGCGTGGATTTTCCTGAACCTGAAGGGCCGAGTACCACGAACACTTTGCCCTTCGGCACGTCGAATGACACGTCGTTGAGCACGGGGCTCGTGGCGTGGGCATAGGTCTTTGTCAGATGGCGAACGGAAAGCGCGGGCTTGTCTGAATCATCAGCCGGCGAGGCTTGTGCGGATGCGTCGCGTGTGGATGTGTCGCGTGCAAGGTTCGCCTGCGCAAGGCTAGGTTGTGCAACATCAGACTGTGCCAAATCACGCTGTGACAAATCAGACTGTGACAAATCAGACTGTGCAAATTCAGTCATGGGACCACTTCCTTTCGAGGTGGCGTGCCAGCAGCGACAGCGGCCAGCAGATGAAGAAGTACATGAGGAATATCGCGCCGTAAATCCACAATGCGCCATCGGGGCAGCGGAAACGGTAGACGTCGATGATTTGCTGTCCGACCTTGACGACCTCGACCACGCCGAGCAATACGGCAAGGGATGTCGTTTTGACGATTCGTGTGGCGAGGTTCACCGATGCAGGAAGCATACGGCGCAACGCCAGTGGAATGATGATGCGCGTATACGTCTGCCATGTCGAAAGCCCCAGCACGTATGCTGAATCGTATTGGGAGGCGGGAATGGATTGCAGCGCGGCACGCACCAGATCGCCCAGTTCCGCCCCACCCCACAGGATGAACACGAGCACGCAGGCGCCAGTGGCGTCCAAGTTCCAATTCCACAAGCGCGCCAAGCCGTAGAACGCGATGAACAGCAACGCCAGCTGCGGCATGATGCGGATGAAATCCAAGTACAGGCGCATGAGGAAACGCACGAATGCATTGCGCCGCGTCATGAGCCACCCGGTGACAAGACCCACGGGGATGCTGCCGGCAACCGATACGACGGCGATCCACACGGTCACCCACAGTCCGGAGAGAAGTCGAGGCAGGACGGAAGGCTGCAGCAACAGTTCAACGCCGCTCATAGTCGAACCTCCTTTCCAGCCACAGGCCGAACAGTGAAATGGGCAGCAGAATCACCAGATACGTCACGATGAGCAGGAACAGCGATTCGTAGGTGCTGTAATACATACCGATCAGATCACGCGTGACATACATGACGTCCGCCAGCGCAATCGCCGAGACGACGGACGATTCCTTGATCAAGAAGATGACGTTCGCCACAAGGGCCGGCACGCACAGGCCGAACGCCTGCGGCAGCACTAGGCGGCGCAGCGTCTGCCATTTCGACAACCCCAGCACGTAAGCCGCTTCGTATTGCGATGCGGGCACCGTTTGCAACCCGCCGCGGAACGCTTCGCTCATGTACGAGCCGCCGAGGAATCCCAATCCCACGATGGCGCATGTTTCCGAGCTCCACACGATGCCCAGCTTGGGGAAGCCGAAGTACAGAAAATACAATTGAATCAGCAACGGCGTATTGCGGCTCAATTCAATGTAGAATCTCACAATCTGCCGTAGCACCGGTATGCGCGTGATTTCCGCGAGGGCGCATACGAATCCCACGCCGATTGACAACGCTATGCCCAGCACCGAAATATACAAGGTGATGAGGGCGCCATTGACGAAGAATGGCGCGTAGCGTGTTACGAAAGACCAGTCGAACAATCGGCAATCCTCCTTCTTGTGCTCTTTGTAAGGTACTCGCCTGAGTTTTCTGACGCACCGATTCGCTATAGGCAAATTCGATACCCTCTTATTCTGTCGAGGCAAACGGACGGGTAGAGTGGGGAAGGTGTTTGTCGCTGTCATGATTGTGTACGTCGCATTGGTGATGTACGGCATTTCGCTGCTCACATTGGGTGACGATGAATCCGCCGCGCAAAGCCGTGTGATCCGCAAGACTCTGCGTGTCGTTGCGCTCGTGGCGCTGGTGGTGTCCGCGATCGTAGCGTTTCGTTCGCAGCGCCTTGCAATGCTGGTGATGGCGGTGAGTGGATTCGTTGTGCTTCTGCTGGTGGCCCTGCTGTGTCGGCGGCGTCAGGGCGGGTGCACGGTCCGGGTGCCGGGCGTGTATTTGGGGGAGGATGTCCGCGCAGGTCTCAATGCGCGGGACGAGGCGGGGCAGTTGCAGCCCTTGCATGCTCCCTTTTTCCAATACCAATATGACGGTGATATTTACTGCACGCCGTCCCAAGACCTTGTGTTTGCCTCGACGTTGAGCTCGGACTTTCACGAGGGGCGTTTCTACTGGCTGTGTGTCGATCCCGACGAGCCTTGGCGCTGCCGGTATTCCCGTTATGTGCGTGGGGCAGGGCAGGCGATGTCCGTTGCGTTCGTTTTTCTTGCATTCTGCGGGTTGATGCTGCTGTGGGCTGCTCCCGCAGTCGCGGCATGATGACATGCACGTTCGTGACGATGGACGATTGGGCAGGGAATCGTGGCACAGGTAATCAATTGTGATGCGGGGAATTGTGCTGCAGGCATGTGCGGCACAAGGAACTGCGGCACAGGGAACAGCGATACAAGGAACGGCGGCACAGAGAACTGTAGGCAGAGAACGGCGCCGAGAAGCCGCGTCGCATACTGCGCGTCGTGTAAGTAAGGAGTCACGCATTGGGCAACACCACATTCGGCAACTACGCGTCCGGCGGTCGCGTATCCAGTGTCACCGCGTCCGGCAACCACGCATCCCCTCATGTCAAGCCATCGGAGGATCCATCCCAGGCCGAATGCCTTTCTGCCCGACAGGTTCCGCTTCGCATGCGCAAATACATAGACAATGCAGCGCTGTTCCGTTGCCCGGTATGCGCCGCCGCATCCGCCAAAGCAATCGAAGAACCCGCAGACAATAGCCGCGACGGTCGCGATAGCCGCGATAGCCGGGACGTCGCCGAAGCCAACGAGCGCATGGACTTGCATCCGCGTGGATCGGCACTCGTGTGCGAGGCAGGTCATACATTCGATGTGTCGCACAAGGGATACGTGAATTTCGTCCCCACCCAAAAGCCCCTCAAAGGCTATTCGAAGGCGTTTTTCGAAGCGCGGCGCGAATTCCTTTCATGGGGCTATTACGACCATGTGCTGCAGGCTGTGGCGAATGTGGCGTCTCAGGCGGCCGCCGACGCCTGCGCCAACGACCGGTTCCGCGTGCTCGATGCCGGATGCGCGGAAGGATATTATCTGCGCGGAATCCGCCAAGCCATTCAATCAACAGACGCGAAAGTCGATAAAGCGCAAGCCAACGCCGCTCAGGCAACAAGCGGCACGGGACCTATCGCGCCCACCGAAACCCTGCTGATCGGCGCTGACATCTCCAAGGATGCCGTGCGCCTCGCCGCCGGGGGAGGAGACCCGAACCTATGGATCGTGGATGATGTGGCGAACCTGGCGCTCGCTGATGCTTCCATGGATTGCATCCTCAATGTGTTCACGCCGGCCAATTACCGTGAATTCCGCCGCGTGTTGCGCCCCGGCGGGATGCTGGTGAAAGTGGTGCCTGGTCCGCAGCATCTCGAGCAGCTACGGCGCGTTTTGGGAGACGGTGACCATGACGAGGGTGATGTGGTGCGCATCTTCCAGCGCAATTGTGACACCACGGCGGTGATCCCCGCCACGCGAACCTTCGACGTGCCGCCGGAGCGTGTGCCCACACTCATCGGCATGACGCCTCTGGCGTTCCGCCTTGACGAAGCGCAGCGGCAGAAAATCATGGTATCCCGCATCACCATCGACGCCCGTGTGCTTGTGGGCGTGCTGCGGCCGGACGAAACCCCGGATACAATTGCGCAGACCACAAATCAATCCAAAGTAAACAATCGATAAACAAGGTGGGCGCGCGTTCATGTCGCCGCCGTTGTGCCGTAAAATTGCCTTCGAGATTACCGCTGAGATAAGGGGGCAATGTCATGTCGCATTCTGCTGAGGATGACGATCCTGAAGGCTTCGCGATAACAGGGGAGCGCGCTGCCCACGATGGGGGCGGCGAGGACATTCCCGCCCATGATTACGTGGCGGAGCCTCTGGCTGATGACGGTGACGACCGGCTGGTCGGCGATGATGACATTGAATTCGACAGCGATGACGCTGAAGACGATGGCTTTGATGACGATTTTGACGGTGTTGATTACGGTGGTGCTGATTTCGATGGTGACGATTTCGGCGGCGATGCTTTCGACGATGATGCCGATGATTTCGATGACGATGGGGATGACGAGGATGACGAGGATGACGAGGATGACGAGGATGGCCCTGAACCCATCCTGTCCATCATCGCTTCCCATATCGGTGACGATGGCATGCTTCCGCGTGGATTCAGCCTCATCTCGTTCGCTCCAGGGTATGAAGACATCACAGACGGTTTGAACGACCTTGCGCGGTCCCAGTCTGCATACATCGATGACGAAGACGATGAGGGGGAGGGCGACAGAGCTTACCTCGCCTCATCGCAATACGCCGATGGTTTCGCCGATGGCATGGAGCTCTACGGTGCGGGCGTGGAGGACCCGACCCCGGAACAGGTCGTGGCCATTCATGGTCTCATTCACGCCATAAAAGACAATGACGAAGGCACAGCCATCGATTTGCTCAATGACTTGGTGGATTCGCTGCCTGCCATTGAGGCGGAGGAGACGATGATCCAAGCGATTTCCGACGAGGCGGATGACCAACGGTTCCTTAGCAATCTACTGCGCGTGGGTGTGACCCTTGTGGCGCGTGGCGCGGATCCTTTCACCGTCAAATACGGTCTCATCATGATTGAGAAGTTCGACCTTCCCAATCCGGTCAAGGACATGCTGCGGATTCTGGGTCGTTGCGATGAATTCACGCTATTCGTGGTGACAGCCATGGAGGGTTTTCCCGATGCCAATGATGAGATTTTTGACCTTGCCAAGCATGTGGAGGGGTGGGGTCGCATCCATTGCGTAGATGCTTTGGAGCCCGAGACGGACGAGCAGCGTGCGTGGCTGTTGCACGAAGGCTGGCACAACACCACGGGCGCGGTGTATTCCGTCATACCCTGCTTTGAGAAAGGCGGCGCGGCGCAGTTGCTTGCCGACGGCGATTTGACGGATGAAGAATTCGCCGACATCGCCCGCATGCTCACCGTGCTCATCGAACAGGATGATGCGGGTACGCCGGGGATTTTCGCCTTCGACGACGCTGACACCATCGTCGAGGACTTCCTCGCCGTCGCGGCGCGTCGTTCCCAGGAGGGTCGCCTCACTGACGACGAGCAGACTGCCGTTGACTACGCCGAGCAGTTCCAAAAAAACGAGGAATCCGGCGAATACGACGACTGGGATGATGACGTCGATGATGGGGATGATGCAGACGATGCGGAGGACCTGACGCGGTAGCGCCGCCATGGCGTTACGTTTTCGATTGCCTTCGGCGTGGCGTGGTCCATGCAGGCGGTATACTTTCTATTTGTGTGTGCCGTTGACGGCGTTAAGCCGTCCGAGCGGGATACCCCCGAGCCTTATGACTCCGCGCAGCAATGCGTCAGACAGGGCGACGGGCCATCGGGCCGGTGGACCAGGGCTATCCGATTTCGGGTGTTAAACAACCGTGCGGTAGCCGCAGTGTGGCGGCCCCCACGTGAAGAACATCGATTATAAATCGGAGATAACAAGTTGCCTACGATTGAACAGCTCGTCCGCAAGGGACGTAAGCCGAAGTCGAAGAAGTCCAAGACTTTGGCTCTCAAGGGTTCTCCGCTGCGCCGCGGCGTCTGCACCCGTGTTTACACCACCACCCCGAAGAAGCCGAATTCGGCACTGCGTAAGGTTGCCCGTGTGCGCCTGAGCTCCGGCGTGGAAGTCACCGCCTACATCCCGGGCGAGGGCCACAACCTTCAGGAACACTCCATCGTGCTGGTGCGCGGCGGCCGTGTGAAGGATCTGCCGGGTGTGCGTTACCACATCGTGCGTGGCGCTCTCGATACCCAAGGCGTTAAGGACCGTAAGCAGGGTCGTTCCCTGTATGGCGCAAAGAAGGCGAAGTAACCAGAATGTCACGTAAAGGACCCGCAAAGAAGCACGAGCTCCAGCCCGATCCGATCTACGGTTCGACGGTTGTCGCACAGCTCATCAACAAGATTCTCCTCGATGGCAAGAAGTCCAAGGCTGAGGCCATCGTGTACTCCGCGCTTGATATCGTGAAGGAGAAGACCGACCAGGAGCCGGTCGCTGTCCTCAAGCGCGCTCTTGACAACATTCGTCCGTCCCTCGAGGTGCGTTCCCGCCGCGTCGGCGGCGCCACCTACCAGGTGCCTGTCGAAGTCAAGCCCAACCGTGCCAACACCCTGTCGCTGCGTTGGCTCACCGACTTCTCCCGCGCTCGTCGTGAGAAGACGATGGCTGAGCGCCTCGCCAACGAGATCCTTGATGCCTCCAACGGCTTGGGTGCTTCCGTGAAGCGTCGCGAGGATACCCACAAGATGGCAGAGGCCAACAAGGCCTTTGCTCACTACCGCTGGTAGTTCCACATTCGCTTACGAAAGCTAAGGAATATAAATGGCTGAAGATCTGAGCAAGATCCGCAACATCGGTATCATGGCGCATATCGATGCAGGCAAGACCACCACCACCGAGCGCATCCTGTACTACACCGGCAAGAACTACAAGATCGGTGAGACCCACGATGGCGCTTCGACGATGGATTGGATGGCACAGGAGAAGGAACGCGGCATCACCATTACGTCTGCTGCGACCACCTGCTACTGGAGCCGTCAGTCCCACGACACCAAGGACAAGTTCAAGATCAACATCATCGATACCCCTGGCCACGTGGACTTCACGGCCGAGGTGGAGCGCTCTCTGCGCGTCCTCGATGGTGCAGTGACCGTGTTCGATGCCAAGGAAGGCGTGGAGCCCCAGTCCGAGACTGTGTGGCGTCAGGCCGATAAGTACAACGTCCCGCGTATCTGCTTCGTCAACAAGATGGATAAGCTCGGCGCCAACTTCTTCTACTCGGTGGACACCATCAAGCAGAAGCTCGGTGCTAAGCCGATCGTCATGCAGATCCCGATCGGCGCTGAGAACGAGTTCACCGGCGTCGTCGACCTGGTGCGCATGGTTGCCTATGTGTGGCACGACACCCAGGATCTGGGCGCTCACTACGACACGACCGACATCCCTGAGGACCTCAAGGAGACCGCGGACAAGTACCGCGATGAGCTTCTCGAGACCGTCGCCGAGACCGACGACGCCCTCATGGAGAAGTACTTCGCCGGCGAAGAGATCACTGAGGACGAGATCCGCAAGGCCGTCCGCAAGCTGACGATCGCCTCCGAGGCATACCCGGTGTTCTGCGGCTCTGCATTCAAGGACAAGGGCGTGCAGCCGATGCTGGACGCTGTCGTCGACTACCTGCCGTCCCCCGTGGACGTGCCGGCAATCGTCGGCTACGATCCGTCCGACGAATCCGTCGAGATCGATCGCAAGCCCAGCGAGGACGAGCACTTCTCCGCACTGGCCTTCAAGATTGCCGCTCACCCGTTCTACGGCAAGCTCGTCTACGTGCGTGTCTACTCCGGCGAGTGCAAGCCCGGCGACACCGTGCTGGACTCCACCAAGGGCAAGAAGGAACGCATCGGCAAGCTGTTCGAGATGAACGCCGATAAGGAGATTCCGGTCGAGCAGGCTCTCGCCGGCAACATCTACGCGTTCATCGGCCTGAAGAACGTCACCACCGGCGACACGCTGTGCGACGAGAACGCTCCGATCGCTCTTGAGTCCCTGACCTTCCCGGATCCTGTGATCCAGGTCGCCGTCGAGCCCAAGACGAAGAACGATCAGGAGAAGATGGGCAACGCTCTTGCTCGCCTCTCCGACGAGGATCCGACGTTCCAGGTCACGACCGACGAAGAGTCCGGCCAGACCCTGATCGCAGGCATGGGCGAGCTCCAGCTCGACATCATCGTCGACCGTATGCGCCGCGAGTTCCACGTTGAGTGCAACGTGGGCAAGCCGCAGGTCGCGTACCGCGAGACGATTCGCAAGCCTGTGCTCAACGAGGGCTACACCCACAAGAAGCAGACCGGTGGTTCCGGCCAGTTCGCAAAGGTCCTCATGAACTTCATGCCGATCGACCCGACGAACGAGGAAGAGGCTGGCAAGGACTTCGTCTTCGAAGACAAGGTCACCGGCGGCCACATCTCCCAGGAGTTCATCCCGTCCGTCGAGGCTGGCGTGCAGGAAGCCATGCAGTCCGGCGTGGTCGCGGGCTTCCCCGTGGTCGGCGTCAAGGCAGAGCTCATCGATGGCCAGATGCACCCGGTCGATTCTTCGGAAATGGCCTTCAAGATCGCTGGCTCCATGTGCTTCAAGGAAGCCGCTGTCAAGGCAAAGCCCGTCATCCTCGAGCCGATCATGGCCGTCGAGGTTCGTACTCCGGAAGAGTACATGGGCGATGTCATGGGCGATCTGAACTCCCGTCGTGGCTCCATCCAGTCCATGACCGACGCCACCGGTGTCAAGGTCATCGACGCCAAGGTGCCGCTTTCCGAGATGTTCGGCTACATCGGTGATCTTCGTGGCAAGACCCAGGGTCGCGCCATGTTCACCATGCAGATGGATTCCTACGCCGAGGTCCCGAAGGCCGTCGCCGACGAGATCATCAAGTCCCAGCGCGGCGAGTAGTCGCCCGCATGGCGGGGCGGCGCGATTGCTATGATTGCGTCCGTCGCCCCGCCGTGGGCACTGCTTTGAAGCGTTCGCCACGTCGGCTGTCATGCACGACCTATAAGATAACGTTCGATAGGTTTGGGGCATGACACGAAGTGGCGTAAAACCCCAAAAACAAGTAATATGTAGCGGGTGCCTGTCATTTTCGGAGACTCCTTCGGAATCAGGGGCTAACTACTACACGTCCAGGAGGACATAAATATGGCAAAGGCCAAGTACGAGCGCACCAAGCCGCACGTTAACATCGGTACGATCGGTCACGTCGATCACGGCAAGACGACCCTGACCGCCGCTATCTCCAAGGTTCTGCATGAGGAGTACCCCGACCTCAACCCGGAGTACGACTTCGATCAGATCGATTCCGCTCCTGAAGAGAAGGACCGCGGTATCACCATCAACATCGCTCACATCGAGTACCAGACCGCGAAGCGTCACTACGCTCACGTGGACTGCCCTGGCCACGCCGACTTCGTGAAGAACATGATCACCGGCGCTGCTCAGATGGATGGCGCAATCCTCGTTGTCGCCGCCACCGATGGCCCGATGGCTCAGACCCGCGAGCACGTGCTGCTCGCTCGTCAGGTGGGCGTGCCGAGGATCCTCGTCGCCCTCAACAAGTGCGATATGGTCGAAGATGAAGAGCTCATCGAGCTGGTCGAAGAAGAAGTTCGCGACCTCCTCGAGGAGAACGGCTTCGATCGCGACTGCCCGGTCATCCGCACCTCCGCTTACGGCGCTCTCCACGACGACGCTCCGGATCACGAGCACTGGGTTGAGACCATCAAGCAGCTCATGGACGCTGTCGATGACTACATCCCGACCCCGGTCCACGACCTTGACAAGCCGTTCCTGATGCCTATCGAGGACGTCTTCACCATCTCCGGCCGTGGCACCGTTGTGACCGGCCGTGTTGAGCGTGGCCAGCTGCCCGTCAACAGCGAAGTCGAGATCGTCGGCCTCCGTCCGACCCAGAAGACCACCGTGACCTCCATCGAGACCTTCCACAAGACGATGGACACCGCCGAGGCTGGCGACAACACCGGTCTGCTGCTCCGCGGCATCAACCGCGACCAGGTCGAGCGTGGCCAGGTCGTCGCGAAGCCCGGCTCCGTGACTCCTCACCACAAGTTCGAGGCTGAGGTCTACGTCCTCACCAAGGACGAAGGTGGCCGTCACTCGCCGTTCTTCTCCAACTACCGTCCGCAGTTCTACTTCCGCACCACCGACGTCACCGGCGTCATCACCCTGCCGGAAGGTGTCGAGATGGTTCAGCCTGGCGATCACGCGACGTTCTCCGTCGAGCTGATCCAGCCGGTTGCTATGGAGCAGGGCCTGACCTTCGCTGTGCGCGAAGGCGGCCACACCGTTGGCTCCGGCCGTGTCACCAAGATCATCGAGTAGTTTTAGTTGCTTGATGGCTTGAACGCTGGCTTGCGCGTGCGATTTAGCACACGCAAGCCGGTTGGCAAGGCTTAACATTTAGCCCGCAGCTGCAAGGCTGCGGGCTAAATTAATATTGCGGGAATATTGCGGGAATATTGCGAGCTAAATTAACATGAAATCCCGTTCGCTATCCCAGCACGATGTCTTCGCGGGCAGGGACGCCTGCATTGAAACAGCTGAGCAGCCGCGCGCTGAGTTCCTCGCTGATTGCTCGGCGGCGAGCGGCAGGTGATGTCAACCCCTTGGACGGATCCGTTGATCCGTCGCTGTCTGGTTCGTAGGCTGTGCCGCTTACGGTGATTGTCTGCCGGGTGTAGTCAAGACCGATGCTGACACTGCCGGAGGCATTCGTCTGCTGGTTTGCCGAGCGTGCGCTGGAATCGGAACTGTTCTGCGATTCTTCCGTCTTCTGCGCCTGTGCGCTCGTAGTATTCGTGGCACTTGCAGCTGAATCAGCTGAAGTTTTGGATTCGTCGGATGAAGCATCCTGCGAGGCCGACGAGGAGATTTCACTCAATGCTTCGATCACCATGTCCAATTGCACGCTTGTGCCTACAGGCATCTTGTAACCAGTGGCAGGATCGGTCACGGAATCGGCCATGGCGCTGATTGTCTTGGTGAAATACACGCCGTTGCGGGTGGCATGCTCGCCGCCCAGCGTCACCATCGCCGCATAATTAGCCGCGCCTTGCAAGTACGTTGAGGCGGAGGACAGGTCCGCTGCATTGGAATTCTGCGCGTCGCGATACGTCATGATGAAACCGGCACGGTCGTACGCGGTGGAGATGGCGTTGAGCTCATCGTTTGTGGCGCCGATCACTTGGGAAGGCTGTGCGCTTGATTGAGAGACACATGACGCGTTGCTGCTTGTGCTGTCGCTGTCTGCATCATTGCCGGTGCCGGATGCATTGCTGGTAGGCGTCAGGTCGAGTGCAGAAGAGTCCTTGCCGCACGCTGAACGTGCTGCATCCATCACAGCTTTGGAATCATTGAAGAAAGCGCTGTTAGTCAGCCATGCCTGGCGGCCTTGTGCGGCGGCGAGTCGATTCGCGCGGTATTGCGATACGGCCGCCCTCACCGTTGCTTCAGGGAATATGGCGGTTGGACACAGCGCTGCGGTGCGGCTCCATGCTGTGCGCGCCCCCATGGCCATGAGCAGACGCTGCGTGGGGGAAGGCGCCCAGTTGGAGACGTCATACCAGGATTTGGCAAGGGCGAGGTTATAGGCACAGCTGGTGTTTTCCGCTGAGCTGTCGGAACGATCGGATGCAGCCTGTGCGGTGGCTGCCTGCGCGGTCGGCAGCGACCCAGCAGATGAGGCTGCCCAATCTCCGGGCACGAGTGTGCCCAGCGACGTCAGACACAGCGCAGCACACAGGGATGCGCAGCGTACGGCGAAGGGTGCCGCGCCCCCAACCGATTGTTTCGCGGCCCGATGAGAAGAAAACATGCCACCAGTGTAAGGCCCGGGGTACCGCAGACAGGCAGTGCAGGGGAAGGCGGACAGATGGGGAAGCGGAAACGACCGGGGTGCAGCACGCGCACAGATGGCTGGTTGCGTGGCGTTGCAAAATCTCACTATGATGTATGCCACATGGCAGGAATATGCCTGCCTGAATAATTTCATGAATAATTTCATACGGAGGTCTCGGCATGGAACTTGATTTGGCTGGAATGCACAAGCTGGCAGCTGAACAGGGCATTGATGCACAAACCTTGGATGATGCGCTTGCGGAGGCTTTCCGACTCGCATATTTGAAGATGCCGCATGCTGCGAAACATGCGCGCGTGGAGCTTGACGACCGCGCTGGAACATTCACCGTGTGGGCGCGTGACGAAATCCCGCAGGAACCCACGGAGGACAATCCATATCCGGAACCTGAGCTGGGGCCTGAATACGATGACACCCCGACTGATTTCGGTCGTCTTGCTGCGGCAACGGCGCGTCAGACCATCACCCAGCTGTTCCGTCAGGCTGCCGACAACAAGGTCTTTGGAGCTTTCGCCGGTCAGAAAGGCAAGCTCATCACCGGCACCGTCCAACAGGATGCCAAGGATCCCAATAACGTGCACGTCGCCATCGGCGATGTGGAGGCGCTGCTGCCGCGCCGCGAACAGGTGCCTGGCGAGCATTACCGTCATGGCCAGCGTCTGCGCGTGTATGTGGTGAATGTGTCGCGCGGGCTGCGTGGACCGGAAATCGTGGTCTCGCGTTCGCATCCGGAACTCGTGCGTCGTTTGTTCGAGCGCGAGGTGCCTGAGCTGGTGTCCGGTGCCGTGTCGATCATGGCAATCGCCCGTGAGGCTGGCGCCCGCACGAAGATCGCTGTGCGTGCCAACACGCCTGGCGTGAACCCCAAGGGTGCCCTCATTGGCCCCGGCGGTTCCCGCGTGCGTGCTGTCATGGAGAACCTAGGTAAAGAGAAGATCGATATCGTCGATTGGTCCGATGATCCCGCGAAGTTCGTTGCCGCCGCGCTGTCGCCTGCCCATGCGGTGAGCGTGCAGGTCGTGAGCGAAAAGAACCAGACCGCCATCGCGTTCATCCATGACGATCAACTCAGCCTCGCCATCGGCAAGGAAGGTCAGAACGCGCGTTTGGCCGCCAAGCTCACCGGCTGGAAGATCGGCATCGAATCCGAAGAGAAGCGTCGCGCGATGGAGCAGCTCAACAAGCAGACCGCAGGCATCGCTGTGTCCAAGGATGATCAGGAGAACACGGCTGACCAGGAGAACAACAAGGCTGAGAAGACGCCTGATGCTCCGCAGGCACCGTCCACAGAAGCCTGATTGTCTAAGGCTTGATTGGGCAAGGCACTGATCGGGCAGCACGCTGGTTGAATACGCATGCTCGAAGGCACGGTGCCTGCAGCGACCGGAGTCTGGATGTGATCCATGGAAGGCATCGTCGGGAATATCCGACGGTGCCTTCCTTTTGTGTTGTGCTTCGGTTTTTCTTTCTACGTCGGCACCTGCGCTTCAGGCGATTCGAGAGGCGTTTTGGCGGTGTTGGGTGTCGCTTCCGATTCGGTGGGGAATGCACAGGCAGGTGTCGTGCGGGATCGGCGGGGATGGGGCTCTTCAACGCTGAAATTATGCGCTTGGCGATACCACCACGGTGCGATGATTTCATCCACGCCATCATGTATTGTGGTGAGCTGATGTGTGGGTGAAATCACATGGTTTCATCCTGTTAATGCCGTGGTGCGCAGACAAGAATACGTTCCGTGGCGTCAAGCACAGACGAGGTAACACAGTCATGGTCGCACGATGAGACAGGATATGGTCGCCCTCATCAAATAGCGTCGCGCGCCACACGGGCACGCGGCACAGATAGGAGAAATTTAGTGCCTAAAGCACGCGTGTACGAGTTGGCAAAGCAATTCGGCGTGGACAGCAAGACCGTCCTTGAGAAGCTCAAGGACATGGGAGAATTCGTCAAGTCCTCGTCGTCCACGGTGGAAGCGCCCGTGGTGAGAAGACTCAAGTCGGCATTCGCAGCCGACAATTCCTCGGCATCAAGCCAGACTTCCAAGAGCGCCCAGCATTCTCAGCATCAGGGCGCGTCCCACAGCAATTCTGCAGATTCCCATTCCCCCAAGCCCGGCAATGCTCCGCATCCCAAGGCTTCCGCTCCCAAGCCGGGGGCGAACCACCATGCCGCCGAGCAGGCAAATCCTGTGCACGAGTCTGCACATGCCGACGCACCCAAGCCCGGCATGCCTCATCCCGGTCCCAAGCCGGGGCAGGGCCGTCATCAGGGGCAGGGCAGGTCTCATAGTTCCGCTTTGAGCAAGCAGGAAGAGGCGATTCGCCAGGGCCTGCAGAGCTCCGATCCGCGTATCCAGGAAGCGGCGCGTCGTGCGCAGCGCGAGCTGGAAGAGAAGAAGACAAGCGGGGAATCCCGCGGCGAATCCCGTCGCGAAGGCGGCAGCCGTCCGTCCGGTGCTCGTCCCGGCCCTCGTGGCGAACGCGGGGAACGTCGCAATGCCCCGAAGCCGGGTGCCACGCCGCGCTCGCGCAATACGTCAAGTGAAAAGGCACCGCGTCCGGGCAACAACCCGTTCACGAGCCACCAAGGCATGCATGTGCCCACGCCGAACGACATTCCGCGTCCTCACCCGATGGCGCGCCCCACGGTCAACAACTCGCATGGCCGCAATGGCCGTCCGGGAGCCCGCAATGGCCGTCCGGGCCAGGGTGTCGGCGGACGCTGGGGACATTCCCGCGCAGGCCAGGGCGCTGGCGCAGCAGGCGCACGCCATTTCGGTGCCGGCGCGCCTCATACCGATAACGGTCCTGCAGGGCACGGCGGCCACGGCGGTCCGGGCGGACGTCCGGGTCGCGGTCGCGGCGGTGCAGCAGGTGCATTCGGCCATCAGGGCGGTCGTTCGTCCAAGGCTCGTAAGAATGCCCGCCGCGCTAAGCAGCAGGAATACGAGGAGATGAAGGCACCGGTCATCGGTGGCGTGCGCATTCCTTCCGGCCATGGCCAGACGATTCGCCTGCGTCAGGGCGCCAGCCTTGCTGACCTCGCTGAGAAGATCAACGTGAGCCCCGCTTCGCTGGTCACCGTGCTGTTCCACTTGGGTGAGATGGCGACGGCAACGCAGTCCCTTAACGAGGACACGTTCCAGATTCTGGGCGAGGAAATCGGCTGGAACATCAAGATCGTTTCATCCGAAGAGGAAGACAAGGAGCTGCTCCAGCAGTTCGACATCAACCTTGACGACGAGCAGGACATGGATGATGAAGATCTCGTGCCTCGTCCTCCGGTCGTGACCGTCATGGGCCACGTCGATCATGGTAAGACCCGCTTGCTTGACACAATCCGCAAGACGAACGTGTCGCTGAAGGAAGCTGGCGGTATCACGCAGCGCATCGGCGCTTACCAGGTGTCCGTGCATTTGAATGGCGAAGAGCGCAAGATCACGTTCCTCGATACCCCGGGTCACGAAGCCTTCACGGCAATGCGTGCCCGTGGCGCCGAGCTCACGGATGTCGCGATCCTCGTGGTCGCTGCGGATGATGGCGTCATGCCCCAGACCGTCGAGGCAATCAACCACGCGCAGGCCGCCAACGTGCCGATCGTCGTGGCTGTTAACAAGATTGATGTGCCGGGAGCCAACCCTGAGAAGGTGCGCGGTCAGCTCACCGAATTCGGGCTTGTGCCCGAGGAGTACGGCGGCGACACGATGTTCGTCGATATCTCCGCCAAGAAGAACATCAACATCGACAAGCTGCTCGAGGCTGTGCTGCTCACTGCAGACGCCACACTCGATCTGCGCGCCAACCCCAACATGCCCGCCCGCGGTGCAACGGTGGAAGCAAGGCTCGACAAGGGCCGCGGCGCCGTCGCGACCGTGCTCGTGCAGCAGGGAACGCTCCATGTGGGCGACGCCATCGTGGCAGGCACCAGCTACGGCCGTGTGCGCGCCATGCTTGACGAGAACGGCAATTCGCTCACCGCGGCATTGCCGTCCCGCCCGGTCTCCGTGCTCGGTCTGACCTCCGTGCCGACCGCCGGTGACCTATTCCTCGTCGCTCCCGATGATCGCGCAGCCCGCCAGATCGCCGAGAAGCGCGCAGCGTCCGAACGCGCCGCCCAGCTGGCGAAGCGCCGCAAGGTCGTCTCCCTCGAGGAGTTCAAGGAGCAGTTCGCCAAGTCCGAGATCGACATGCTCAATGTCGTCATCAAGGGCGATTCCTCCGGCTCCGTGGAAGCGTTGGAAGATTCCTTGATGAAGATCGAGGTTTCCGACGAGGTTGGCATTCAGGTCATCCATCGCGGTGTCGGCGCCATCACCCAGAACGACGTCAACCTGGCGAGCGTCGACAAGGCCGTCATCATCGGCTTCAACGTGCGCCCGAACCGTCAGGTGGCGGATCTGGCAGAACGCGAAGGCGTCGAAATCAAGTACTACTCGGTCATCTACAAGGCGATCGAGGACATCGAGGCAGCCCTCAAGGGCATGCTCAAGCCGGAGTTCGAAGAGGTCGTCACCTCCCACTCGGAGATTCGCGAAATCTTCCGTTCCTCCAAGTTCGGCAACATCGCCGGCGTCATGGTGCAGGACGGCACCGTCAAGCGCGGAACGAAGTGCCGCATCATGCGCGATGGCGTCGTCACGATCAACGACTTGGAGATTTCGTCGCTGCGTCGTTTCAAGGACGACGTCACCGAAGTCGAGGAAGGCTACGAGTGTGGTATCAACTTGGGTGACTTCAACGACATCCAGGTGGGCGACGTCATCGAAACCTTCGAGATGCGGGAAGTCGAGCGTAAGTAACACATGTCAGGAACCAATCCTCGCGCAGTGCGCGTGGCAGGTCTCATACAGCGCGTGGTCGCGACAGCCCTCCAAAGGGAGCTGCGCGACCCGCGCCTTGCGCACGTCACCATCACGGAAGTGCGCGTGACGAACGACCTGCAGATCGCCCGAATCTACTGGACGTACTTGGGCAGCGAAGGCCATGAGCTCGGCCAGCGCAAGCGCGCCAAGCAGGCTCTCAAACAATCCGCCGGACGTTTGCGTTCCTTGGTGGGGCGCAAGGCAGGCCTGCGTCTGACCCCGCAGCTCGAGTTCATTTATGATGAAGTCCCTGAAGAGGCGCATGAGGTCGAGGACGTTCTGTCCATCGCTCTGCGCCGAGATCAGGAGCTTGCCAAGCTTCGCGAGCATGCGTCATATGCCGGGGACGCCGATCCCTACCGTCATGACCATGATGACGAAGATGGTGATTCCGACGACGCGGCCGATGCCGAATATGACATCGACTCCGATTCCACCGACGATTACACAGGCGACGGCTTCGATTATGACGATGCCGAAACCGAAGCGTTCATCGACGGTGATGATGACATGGATGATGACGCCGACGACGACATGGACGCTGGCACAGGCGCTGCTGCCGGATCCGATGATTCTGCGGTGCAAGGCTGAGATTGCGGAACAAGCATGACTGAGGTCGCACATTCGGAACCCATGCTCGCCTCGGGCCTTCTTGCAGTGGATAAACCTCGCGGAGTAACCAGCCACGACATCGTGGCTGCCGCGAGGGCAGCCCTGCATACCAAGCATGTGGGCCACGCGGGCACCCTCGACCCCATGGCGACGGGATTGCTCATCGTGGGGTTTGGCAGCGCCACTCGGCTGCTCAGCTACATCGTGGGAATCGACAAAACCTATGAGACGGTGATCCGTCTCGGCCAGTCCACCACGACGGACGACGCTGACGGCGAATTCCTCGAACAATCCGATGACGAGCAGCACATGGTTCTTGCACGGCTTTCTGCGCTTTCGGATGCCGATATCATCGCGGCGGCGGCTGCGCTCACCGGCAGCATCATGCAGGTGCCGAGCGCCTACTCGGCCAAGAAAATCCACGGTCAGAAAGCCTACGACCTTGCTCGCAACGGGCAGGATGTGCACTTGGAACCCGTGCCGGTGACGGTTTCCGCGTTCGATATTCTCGGCATCGAACGTCGCCTCGATTCCTCGCATGACGGATTCATCGACGTGTCGGCACGGGTCACGTGCTCAGCCGGCACTTACATCCGTTCCCTTGGCCGCGACATGGGTGCTGCCTTGGGGACAGGCGCGCATCTGGTGAGTTTGCGCCGCACCCGCGTTGGAAGTTTTGATGTGACCGATCCGGACGTGGTCACTGCCCACGCGCAGGATCACACTTTCGTCAACCGCCACGGCGAGACGGTCACCCATCCGTGGGCGGTGTTCGACGATCCCGCGGGGATTCGCGCACATGCGATCAGCCCCGCGGCAGGCGCTGCACAAGCCATGCCGACGATTGACATCAGTGCCCAGCAAGCGGATGATTTGCGACACGGACGTTTCATCGAAGGCGTGGTGCATGGTCCCACGGCCGCCATCATGCACCCGGACCTGTCACGGCAGAGCGATGATACCGCCGCCGCACAGCAGGGCGACAGCGGTGACATGGGAGACATGGGCAACGTGGACTGCGTGGGCGGCGTGGACGGCGTGCTTGTGGCAATCGTGGAGCGACGCACGAAAAAACTGCTCAAGCCAAGCGTTGTGTTCTAGCGCTTTGGGCAATCCGGGCGAATCCGCGGTACGGTGACTTGCTTGGTTTGACACTGCTGGTTGTGACATTTGTTGGCTTTCACCGCTTCGGCAGTGAGATGACTTTGGAGGATACATGACAATCGATTGGCTGGTTCCTGATGAACGTGGTGCCGTCGCCTGGCCTGCATTGCCTGATGGCAAGAAGGGCGTGCTCACCATCGGTTCGTTCGATGGCATGCATCAAGGCCATCAGGCGGTGCTGAAGCGTACGGTGGAGCTTGCGCACGAACTCAAGGCGATATCCGTGGCGGTGGTGCTCGATCCGCGTCCCGCCGCAGCGCATGCCTATGCCGCGGCGCATGATGGTGCCGATGCGCCTGAGGGCTTTCACGACCCCGATGCCCTGATGCCCGTGCAGCGCAGGCTTGAACTCATCGAGTCACTGGGAGTGGACCGCACGTTCGTGGTGCATTACACGATGCCGTTCGCAGCGGTGTCATATGTGTCATTCCTCGGGCAGATGGTGGGCAAGGTCGGCATGCGCACGCTCGTGCTTGGTTCCGACGCGCACATGGGTGCAGGCAAGGAGGGCGATCTCAAGGCGATTCGCAATCTGTCGCTTGCCACGGGTGTGTTTGAGCTGGACGTGGTGGATGATGCCGGTCCTGGCATGACGCGCATTCCTTTTGACTGGAAGCCGCAGATGCCGCAGAAGCCGGGAGAACCTGCCGATCCGCTGGAGGGCATGAACAAATCCCAGCGTCGCACATGGAGCAAGCGCAATCATGCACATGAGGCACGCGTGTGGAGCTCCAGCAACATCCGCTACCTGCTGGGCAACGGCAGGGTGCATGACGCCGGGGAAGCGCTCGGCCGCCCTCATGCCGTGGAAGGCGTGGTGGTGCGCGGCGAGCAGCGCGGGCATACGATCGGATTCCCCACGGCGAATCTTGGCGATCCTGTGCAAGGCTATGTGCCAGTGGACGGCGTGTATTCCGGTTGGCTTGTCGATTTCGGCATGGCGCCGGATGCTGATGCGAAGGTAGCTGCAGGCGCCACGACAGCTGAGGCACAGGAGGGGAGCAGCAACGCTGGCAACACTGGTGCCGTTTCTGCTGATGCGCACGTCAACCATCATGAGGATGCCGTGACCGCCCGCACACCCGTCAACCGCTGGCCTGCTGCAATTTCCATTGGCACGAAGGAGACCTTCAGCGAGGCAACCGGGTTGCATGAGCGTGTGGTCGAGGCCTATGCGTGCACGCAGGAATGGCTGGAGCTGTATGGCCACGATGTGCGTGTGGAATTCGGCGGTTATCTGCGTCCGCAGATGAAATTCGCCAGCGCTGACGAACTCGCCGGCCAGCTGGCGAAGGACGCAGAGGCATCACGCAAAGCTGCGGACAAAGCTGTGGACACCGCGAAGTGATGCAATCACGGAGCCAAGTAGCACACCGCGTCAACACGCCGCAGGGGTGATGCGTGAGGCGCCGTGGCTGGCAAGGCGCGCTTCATGACAAAAGGCTGGGGCGGATTCCCGATTCAAGGAATCCGCCCCAGCCTTTATGGAAGTAGGGAAGCGTCACGCCGTCAGTTGAAGATGCGGCGGATGGAATATCCGGACATGAACGTGGACACGACATTGCACGGATAGATGCGCGTGCCCAGCGATGGATTGAGGGCTTGCGCGCAGTTGCCGCTGCCAACGTAAATGGCGGCATGCCCGCTGTTGGCGATGATGTCGCCCGGCTGTGCCTTCGTGTACAGGTCGGATTGGTTGCCGATGTAGGTGCCGGCCTGGGCTTGTGCGCCGGAGGAATGCGCAAGCGTGACGCCGAACTGCGCATACAGCCACTGCACGTAGCCTGAGCAATCCCATCCGCTCGGTGTGTTACCGCCCGCTACATAAGGCCTGCCGAGATACTGAATCGCAAGATTTGCCACAGCCTGACCGGAGCCCGAACCCGACACGGTGACGGTCGAGGAGGAAGTATCGGTCGATGTACCGGTTGACGTGCCGGCCGAGGAAGAACCAGCAGCGGATCGGCTGGATGTCGCTGCCCTCTCGGCTGCAGCGGCATTGGCGGAAGCGACTTCGCTCGTCACCTTGTTGGCTGCCTCCGCAAGGCTGGAGTTGACTGCGTAGATGCTATCAGTGCTTGCATTGTCGTCGGTGACGGTGGAATTAGCTTGGTCGATGAGACCGGACAGCGTGCTGCGGCTCGAGTCACTCGCCTTGCCCTCGGAAGAAGAGAGCGTGGAGGACGCGCTGTCGATGGTGGCCTGCAGCGTCTTGCGGGCATCCTGAACGCTTTGTGACAGCGGCGCCTCGATGATCACATTGTCTTCATTCACGCTTGTGGTGAATGTGCCGTCGACCGACAACTGGGAGCCTTCCTGCAGCAGGGAGTCACGTGAATCGCTACGGCTCACGGCAGAAGACTGGCCCAATGCGCCGGCGCCCAGCACCGAGGAACCGCCGTTCGATGCCACCGCCGTGCTGCTGCCTGCGAGAAGCAACGCCAGGATGATGGCAGGAACGCTTTTCGTGATCTTGACCGCAGCAGCACGATGTGACTGTGACTGCGGCGCGGCGTGCCGCTTCTGGGCATGCCGAGAAGCATTCGCGGCAGACGAATGAATCGGGAAAATCAAATCTGCACCTTACTTCCGTGCGCGGTGGGTGGACGACCTCACAGTGTTTACGCCTCTCGGTGTTTACGCCTCACAGTGTTGCTATTTGCTATTCGGCGTATTGGTTTTGCAAGATTACCAGCACTTCCGACTGGAAGCGCGAGCCTCACATCATGGAAGCCGCGTCACCTTTCTCATACTGATATGAATTTAGCACAGGCTCGTTACTTTCACGCACGCGTCGCTTCCGCGCCGAGCGTCTCCATTCGCTTCAGGCAGTCCGCGATGTGATTGGCATCCCCGCTGCCTGTGCCGTCCACGTATTCGATCGTGGCATCCGTCACACCGCAATACTTGGCGAACGTATTGTCGATGATCTGGCGTTTCAACGCTTCGCCGATGCCGGAGGTGCGATACCAGTCCTCGCCTGCGCCAGTGAGCGCGATGAACCGCACCGTTTTGCCTGCCAATGCCAGCGGTTTGCCGGTCGAGCGGTCATATACGAAGTCGCGGCACAGCACACGGTCGAAGAAGCCCTTCATTGAAGCCGTCATCGTGTACCAATAGATCGGGGTGACGAACGCGATGGTGTCCGCCGCTTCCATGGCCTGCTGATAGGGAATGACGTCAGCCGGCATGGGCGTGGCGTTGTAATAGTGGTCGCGATCGGCAAGTGTGTATGCGGGATTGAAGCCGTCGGTCCCCAGGTTGATGATGCGCGTCGAGCTGCCGTTGTCATGCGCGCCTTTCGCGAATGCCTGGGCGACGGCAACAGTGAGGGAATCCGGGTCCGGGTTCGCGGCGATCACGAGGGTATGCATGGAAATCTCCTAGGGGGCGATGGCGGCATTCGGTTACCGCGGATTGATAAAGTGACACAAGAATATCCCTTGTGGTGCAGGGGACGCGGCAGGTTTCACGTAAGGAGAACGCGTAAGGAGGACAAGGAGTGCTCATGGATTCTGGTCGTGCGCAGCACGTGTCTGGCAATGATTCCCCGGCGGCGATAACGGACGTGCTGTTTGATTTCGCTGGTGTGCTCGTGGACTGGCGTCCATGGCTCGCATTCGGATACGACAGCCAGGAGGCGCTGGACGAGGCTGTGGACGAAGGCAAGCCTGGTGCCGCGGCGGTGCAGCGCTTCTTCGACCGGGGCGATCCCGAAGGTTTCTGGGCGCTTGACGATCTGCGTGATGCAGGCATGCCCAATGCCGAGGTCTGCGTGCGCTACGACATGGCGCATAGCGACGTGTCTCAGATGGGCACTGCCGTGGCGCATGGCAGCCTGCCGTTGCGTGGCATGTACCGGCGGTACCTCGACGCATTCGCCGCCACTGTGCCGGCGATGATGCCAGGCATGGCGGCGTTGCTCGCTGACCTTGCGCAGCAGGGGATTGGCGTGTGGGGACTTACGAACTGGTCCGACGAGGATGTCGCCGTTCCGCTTGGTCTGCCAGGCATGGAGCCATTGCGCGGTGTGATTGTTTCGGGGCGGGAGAAGCTGGTGAAGCCCGATGAGGCGATTTATCGCCTCGCTGTGGCGCGTTTTGGATTGACTGTCGGCACCACGGCGTTTTTCGATGACAAGCCGGTGAACGTGGCAGGTGCACGGGCTGTGGGAATCCGGGCGCATGTTTTCGCCGGCGCGCAGGATGCCAGAGACTTCCTGCGCGCCGGCGGAATCGGTGTGTGAGCGTCGGTGCGTCGGCTGGTGTATGTCGGCTGGTGTGCGCACCAGCCGGTCAGCGCGTCAGTTGGTGGGCGTCGGCCAACGGTACGAAGGATTCGCTGCGAAACCTTGCAACACCATGGTTTGGCTGAATTGTTTCACGCGTGTGCACAGGCCTTGCACGCGAAGTGAGCCCACGGTGTTGCCGTTGGATGTGTCCACCGCGATCAGCTCGGCATCCCCTTGGGATGCGCGGGAATCGTCCGACGTCGCGGATGCACCGGCAGAGAAGACCGTTGCCAGGTCCGTGCTGAACCACGCGGCCACGGCAGGGTTAGCGTTGGTGGCGCCCTGGGAGTGCGCGTCGCTGATCGTGCGTGTGACACCGTCCGAGAGGCTGGTGCGGTTGAGCGTGCGGGATGCCGTGAACCAGTAGATTGCACCGTCATGTGCGATGCTGCCGCCGGCAGCGGTGGCCGGCGTCAGATCCGCATTTGCAAGCGTGAAGATGCCGCCATCAGTGCCGTGCAGCGCCTTCACGCTATGGCGGCCGGTCGTGGTGTCCCACGAGCTGAGCGATAGTGCGGTGTTGCCCGAGTCAGAGCCGTCGTTGGCGGAGTTCACCGTGATGATGGAGAACACTCCGGCGTTGCATGCCGCTGTGGATGCCAGTGCCGTCGGGGCGGAGGGCGCTCCGGCATCGGTCATGACAGATTCGCCTATCGTGACGTCGGAGATATCGCTGTGCGCCGTGTCCGCCGATTGCATGGCCGTGCCGTGGGAATCAAGCAACGAGCCGTTCGATGCAACATGAAGCAATGTGCTGATGCCCGCCGTGCCGGTGCTGCGTGTCGCAGGGGTTTCATGGATGAGCGCATAGACGTCATCGCCGCATGCGGCGTAGCCAAGTTGGTGCACGGCGCTCGGATTGCCGCTGGTGAGCGTGCCGGACGCCTGCGGAATCCTGGCGTTTGCCGTTGCTGTGCCATGCGATGAGGTGAGCGACATCGCCACGTTTCCATCGCCCGACGAATATGCTTCGAAATGGCCGTTGGACAGTTCCAACGACGCAACCATGTCGAGAACGGCGGCTCCGTCGGGAGCATTCTGCGAGTCAGCACGAGTATGCCCGTTCGGTGCGGTGATGAGCCGCGTGTGATGATCGCCGGGGACGATGAGCCCCTCGTCAGTCCACAGCGGTTGCGCTCCGTTGAGGGCATCCGCCTCTACCATGTGATAGCTGCCATCGTCGTAGACGAATGCGAGGATCCCGGTGTTTTCCCACGGCAGGAAGGAATTGCGTTGTGGGGCGAAGTACGCCACGCCCACAGTGCGGTCCAGATCGATGCTCGAGATGACCGTTACCCCACGGTTGAACCATCCCCAGGCGATGCCTGCCACCAGCGCCAGGCATGTCACCACACCCGCGGCAATGGCACGTCCCATGCCGCGTCGCGGCTTGGTGTCTTTACTCTCGGCTTTCATGACGCTTTTTTGGGGGCGCTGTGCATCAGGTCGCGCGATTGTTGAGTTTTTCATGGGATCTCCTTCCTCCGCCGGCCGATGGGCGGCGGCTGGCAGTGCTACTCTGGGGGCGGTGCCAATGCCTGTTCCGTGCGAATCCACTGTGATTCGTCGGTAACGTTGATTCGTCGATAACACTGATTCATCGGTAGCACTGATTCGTCAGTGAGGTTGATTCTCCGATAAGGTTGATCCTTTGGTAGCGGCGAATCGCCCGTGACCGGGGACAGTCCGTTACGCTGAACGCCTGTGCTGCTGGACGTCCATGTTGCTTGGTGTCAGTGCTGCTGGACGCTTGTGCCACTGGATGCCTGTCTCACTGCACAGACGTGCATTGTCCCTATGCCCTTTTTGTTCATAAATACTACCAGAAGGAAACCATGAGCGTGGAGATGAACGCCACCACAAGCTATTCGAGCGAAACCTCCAAACCGATCATCGCGCGCCGTCGCAGGCCGGAAGTCCTTGCGCCGGCAGGCAACATGACGGCGTTCAAGGCTGCGGTGGATTTCGGCGCCGACGCGGTGTATTGCTCGGGAAAGATGTTCGGCATGAGGTCGGCGCCGCGCAATTTCACGCTCGATGAGCTGCATGAGGCCGCCGAATATGCGCATGAACGCGGGGCGCGCATCTATGTGACGTGCAACATTCTGCCCACGAATCCCGAAGTCGAAGGAATCCGCGAATACTTGGGGCAGCTGGACCGTGTGGGAGTGGACGCAGTGATCGTGACCGACATCGGCGTCATGATGATGGCGCGTCAGGTCGCGCCCCGTCTGGAGATTCACATTTCCACACAGGCGGGCGTCACCAATTACCTCGCCGCCGCGACGTTGCGCGACTTGGGTGCCAAGCGCGTCGTGCTCGCCCGTGAGCTTGCGTTGGAGGACGTGGCGCAAATCCGCGCACACACGCCCGACGACCTTGACATCGAATGCTTCGTGCATGGTTCGATGTGCATGGCGTTTTCCGGACGCTGCCTTATCTCGAACTTCCTCACCGGCCGTTCCGGCAACCACGGCGAATGCGCCCAGCCTTGCCGTTGGCGTTACTCGGTGGTGGAAGAGAAGCGCCCAGGGCAGTACTTCCCGGTGGAGGAGACCGAAGGCGGCTCCTACGTCTTCAATTCCCAAGACATGAACATGCTGCCTCACATCGGCGAGGTCATCGAGGCGGGCGCCACAAGCCTCAAGATCGAAGGCCGTGCCAAGAGCGCCTACTATGTCGCCGCCATGACGAACGCCTACAAGTGCGCGGTGGACGAGTACCTGGCATGGCGCGACGAACGCATCGAGGCAGGCGAGCAGGCGGATCCCAAGGAATTCACGCCATCCTCATGGTTGCTCGACGAGCCATACAAAGTCTCGCATCGTGACTATTGCACGGGATTTTGGTATCACGATGTGCCCGCCGGCCAGAACGTGGACCGCGGCGGATACTACCGCGATTGGATTGTGGTGGGAGACGTATTGGGGTGGCGTGACGGACGTGTGACGTTCATCGGACGCAACAAGATCGTGCCCGGCCAGTCCATCGAAATCCTCCAACCCGGCGTGCCGCCCATGCAGCTCACCGTCGCAGACGACATTCGCGACGCTGACGGCATGCATGCGGACGCTGCCAACAACCCCACGCACGTGTTCTCCCTGCCGTGCGAGCAGCCGGTGGTTCCGGGCGCCGCCATGCGCACGAGGGCGCTCAAGCCTACGCTGAAAGCGGAATGAAAGAACCATGGGACTTCCTTGGCAAGCCGAGGGTGCGTTGCGTCACTATAATTTGACACAGCAGTAACCTACGCACAGGTAATCCAAGGAAGGAAGCGCCATGGTTGACATCGTGAAGCAGACAACGACGAAGCTGCTCAAGCCGATAGACGCCGACAAAAACATCTTCGATTTGCTAGACGACCGCGCCAAGCGCACGCCGGATGAAGAGATCATCCGCTACCGTGACGACAGCGGTCAGTGGCAGGGTTTTACCGGCACCGCATTTCGAGCCGAAGTCGTGGCACTCGCCAAGGGACTCATCGCCAAGGGTTTCATGCCCGGCGATTCCATCGCCATTCTCGCCAGCACGAGCTGGCAGTGGACGGCGCTTGATTTCGCCACGCTGTCCATCGGATGCGTCGTCGTGCCGATCTACGAGACGAATTCAGCGGCGCAGATCAAGATGATCTGCAACGATTCGACCGTCAAGTGCATGATCTGCGGCACGGATGCACAGCGTGACAAGGTCATGACCGTCAAGGACGAATGCCCCACGCTGCGCGACATCTACGTGTTGCAGACCGGCGCGATCGACGCCATCGAGGAACTGGGCGAAGGGGTGTCGGACGCAGAGTTCGAGGAACGCCGCGCCGCCACGCATGGCGACGTGCTCGCCACAATCGTCTACACATCCGGTTCCACCGGCACGCCCAAGGGCATTGAGCTGACGCATGCGAACTTCGTGTTCACCGTGTATTCGGGATTCCAATACATGCCTGAGTTCACGCTGGGCGAGGACCAGGCCATGTGGCTGTTCCTGCCGCTGGCTCACGTGTTCGCCCGATACATGCAGTTCATCTGCCTCGCAGGCACTGTGAAGCTTGGCCTGGGATCCAATTTCAAGACAATCATCAAGGACTTCCAGGAATTCAAGCCCACGCTGATCCTCGCCGTGCCGCGCGTGTTCGAGAAAGTGTACAACGCGGCATCGCAGCGGGCCGGCACCGGCTTCAAGGGACGCCTGTTCAATCGTGCCGCCATCACCGCCCGCGACTGGAGCCGCGCGCAGCAGGCCGGCAAGCAGCTGCCGCTGGGCGAGCGCCTCCGCTACAACTTCTACAAGAAGGCCGTGTATAGCAAGATCATCGACGTGTTCGGAGGCCGAGCGGGACGCGCCATCTCCGGCGGCGCCGCCATCGCACCCGACCTGTCGCACTTCTTCAACGGCATCGGCATGCCGCTGCTCGAAGGCTATGGCATGACGGAAACCACCGCTCCCTGCTCTGTCAATCCGTTCCACGGCTACAAGATCGGCACGATCGGTCTGCCGCTCAATGGCATCACGTTCGGCATCGCCAAGCGTGAGCCGGGCGCCGATTATGGCGAAGTGCTCATCAAGAGTCCCTCCGTGTGCCGCGGATACCACAACCATCCGGAACTCACTGAGCAGCAGATCACCGACGGATGGCTGCATACCGGTGACCTGGGTGACATCGACGACGAGGGTTTCATCCAGCTCAAAGGCCGCAAGAAAGACATCATCATCACCGCCGGTGGCAAGAACGTGTCGCCCGGTGAGCTCGAAGCCGCCGTGATGAAGAGCGAGATCGTCGATCAGTGCCTCGTCATCGGCGACGGCAAGCCGTTCGTTGCGGCGCTGGTGACGCTCGACCTTGCCGGTGTCAACGATTGGCTCGCCACCCAAGGCGGCGAACCCGTGGCGAATCTGGAGGAGGCCGCCGCGAACCCCGCGGTGCATGCGGAGGTGGAGCGCCTCGTGGATGCGGCGAACAGCCAGGTCTCCCGTGCTGAATCCATTCGTGAGTTCCGAATCGTGCCCGACGTGTGGAGCGTGGACAACGAGATGCTCACCCCGAGCCTCAAGGCCCGCCGCAGCGTCATCGTGGAGCATTACCGCAAGCTCATCGACACGGACATCTACGTGCCGCGCAAAAACAAGTAACCGCACACAAGTAACCGCACACAAGCAACTGCACACAAGCAACTGCACAGGGATTGAAGCTAACTGATGGCGGCGTCGTGAATCACACGGCGCCGCCATTGTTGTTGCTGTGCGGTTTCGATGACGAGGCTGCGCTGATGAATCCATGGCGGCTTGGCTGCGTTGCGGCTGTGATGGCGCGGCATAAGTAATACATATAGGCACGGCGGTGCGGGGGATCGCCACCATGCCTATCGTGTCTTCCAGATCGCAAGGAAAGCCTTGAATCCCCAGGAGTCCTTCGGATGCCCCGGGGTATGCAGGGGAGCGGAGAACGGAGGACATGCATGACGGCAGTGGCACAGGCAGCAACGGCGAAGGCGTCGCAATCTCAAGAGACACGCGGACACGGCACGGATTTGGGCGACCTGCTTGCAGATCGCGTCGCCGCCATCCCGGCAAACCCATTCGCCAAGGCGGATGCCCGCGTCGCGGCAGCGGTGGCGAACGGCAAGCCGGTCATCAACCTCGCCAAGGGCAACCCGGATGGTGAACCGCCGCAGTTCATGCAGGATGCCGTCGCCAAGGCGGCACGCGAATCCATCAACTTCAAGTATTCGCCGTTCGACGGCAAGCCGGAATACCTGTCTGCCATCTCTTCGTGGTATCGCAGCCAGCACGGCGTGCACATCGACCCCAAGACGCAGCTGCTTGCAGTCGCCGGAGCCTCCGTGGGAATCTCGGTGGCGATCCAAGCGCTCATCAACAAAGACGACCTGGTGGTGCTCGTGGGCCCCTATTATCCGCAGTACGAAGGCTCGACGGCGGTGGTGCAGGGACGCGTCCACGTGGTGCCGACCGATGAAAAGCACGGATTCCTGCCTGATCTCGACGCCGTGCCGGGCGCCGTATGGGACGAGGCGAAGCTGCTCATCCTCAACTATCCCAACAACCCCACCGGCGCTGTGGCGACGCCTGAATTCTTCGCCAACGCCGTGCGCCTGGCCCACGAACATCATTTCGTGATTCTCAACGACTTCGCCTACGCCGGCATCGGTTTCGACGAACAGCCGCCCATCAGCCTGCTGGAGACACCTGGTGCAATCGATGTGAGCATCGAGCTGGGATCGCTGTCGAAGATGTACATGGTCGCCGGTTGGCGCGGCGGATTCGTGGCGGGCAACGCACAGTTGCTCGCAGCAATCAAATCCGTGCATCAGCAAACGAGCATCCTCATGTCGTCCATCGTGCAGGTGGCTGGCGCGGCAGGGCTCAATTCCGATCAGTCCACCGTGCGCACGCTCGCTGTGCGCTACCGTGACCGCTATCACGCGCTGCGCGACGGATTGGCGCAGGCGGGGCTTCGTCTGGCGACAGCCCATGGCGGTTTGTTCGCATGGCTTGCGGTGCCTCACGGCTGGAACGATGAGGATTTCGCCGTCTGGCTGCTCGACAAGGCGAACGTCGCGGTAATCCCCGGCTCTGATTTCGGACCTACCGGCGCCGGATTCGTGCGCCTGAGCCTGCTCGAGCCCGCAACGACGCTTGCCGAGGCGGCGCGCAGGATCGCCGCCGCCCGTGGCAACGCCTGGTGAAACATCGGTTTCGGCGCCTAAGAGCAATCGTTACAGCAATCGTTACAGAAAAATCACAGTAATCACATTCGACGGAAAGGATTCGTCATGGCAGATTTGAAGTATGCGGTCATCGGTGCAGGTGGCATGGGCACGCAGTTCGGCGTGCTGCTGCAGGAGTTCGCCGGCAAGCATGTGGATTTCATCGACACGTGGGGCGCGAATGTCACTACAGTGCGTAAGCAGGGCGGTTTCTATGTGTCGCAGGACGAGAAGGACCGCCACTTCGTCAAGACCAATATTTTCACGCCTGAGGAATACACGGGCGACCCGGACGTGTGGATCGTGTTCGTCAAGCAGGTGCAGCTGGACGTGATCCTGCGCCGCTGCGCCCACCTGTTCCGCGACCATCAGGTCGTCTTCTCGGCAATGAACGGATACGGTCACTTCGAAAAGCTCAACCAGTACTTCCCGGCCGACCACATTTACGGCGGCACCGCGCTCATCGGCGCCGTGGTGTTCGGTCCCGGCGACATCAATTTCACCGGCGGCGCCACAGCCAAGGCGATGAACCTGTGTGCATACGACCCGCAGATCGCTGCACGCGGCGCCGAGGGCGCGCCGGAGGTGGAGAAGCAGATTTTTGCCGATTTCACCGCCGCCACACTCAACCCCACGATCGTGGACAACTTCGCCGGCATGTGCCTGGCGAAGGTCGTGTTCAACTCCGTGCTCAACACGCTGTGCACGATGTACCAGATCCGCTTCGGCGAGTTCGCTGAGCATCCGGCCGCCAAGTGGCTCACCGAAAGCCTGGTGGACGAAGCCTACACAGCCGCCGAGAAGGCGGGCATCCCGCTGCTGGGCACGCGTGAGAGCGAAGTCGCCACGATTTTGCACACCGCAGGCGTGGCACATCCGCTGCACCATCCGTCCATGTATCAGGACCTCACCACCGGCCGCCCCACCGAGGTGGATTACATCAACGGTTATATCGCCAAGCTGGGCCGCGAGCACGGTTATGTGTGCAAGCTTCATGAGTTCGTGACTCAGGAACTGCATTTGGCTGAGCATGCCTTCGCCATCCACAATCCTGAGCTTGCCGCCGCCGCGAAGAAAGAAGCGGAAGCTGTCGCTGCCGTGCAGCCGCTGCCGGTGAAAGCACAGTAACATGACCGTGTGCTTGCCGAAGAGCATGATGGCGAGGGCATGATGGCGAGGGCATGATGGCGAGGGCATGATGGCGGGATTCTCCAGCCCCGTCCATTGATGGAAGGGCTTGTGGCATGGCGCTGCAGAATCCTTGTGTGCCGTCATGTGTCCCGAGCGCGCGTGTGCCCGAGCGCGCGTGTGCCCGAGCGCGTTGGTCCCGCATCCCCGAGCTGGGGTGCGGGACCGCTTGTTTCTGCGCTGGTTGTCACGGTGGTTGTTTTGTGTTCAACGATGAGTCTTCGTTGTAAAGAACCACGTCGACTTTGTAGCCTCCAGACACGGACAGCTCCTACACCCGAACAAATTGGGAGATATTGTGAAGATTTATAGTGAGAGGAGCGTCTATTACTGTGGGCACAGCTGACTGTTTCCCTGTATTTGCAAGGAAATTCAACGCCAGACATGCAGACGAGGGACGTTGGAAACTTTCAAAGCCGTGTGTGGTTTTGGCCTGGCACTGGTAAAATTCACAGGGATTGGGCTCCACAATGAAAAGGGATTTTTATTGGGGGCATGGCATTTATGGGAAATCTTTATTGGAGATTTGTTAAAGATCTCCGTTGAAGAATCAGGGAGTAATGATGACTGATACCAAGGAGACTGAGACGGAAGCATCAGTGAAGTCGCATGGCGCACAGCGCGTGAAGCGCAACGGTGTGGCGTGGATTGCGCTGGCGGCTGTGATTGCACTGGTGCTGGTGGGTGGCATCGCCGGTGCCGCTGCAGGATACCGGCAGTGGTGCGAGAAGGTGACGCCGTCGTTTGTGGATGTTCCTGCGGCGTTGCAGCAAAGCGGCAAGGATTCATGGGGCTCGTATTCGGTGAAAGTTGCGGTTGACCTTGATGGGCAGGCGCATGCGTTGCAGGCGACCTATGACGATCCCGCTACGGCACTCGCTAATTTTGAAGGCGATCAGCAGATCATCTCGTATTTGAGGGAGCGGTACGGTCTGCCGCGCTTCGATGAGACAAGTCTCGATCAGTACAGGTCCGTGGCGGCAACGCTGGATCGCGATACCGCGCCTCAGTGGTATGGGGACGAGCTGATCGCATTCATGGGATTTTCTTCCAGGTATGGGGCGGACAAGAGCAATGCCGAGGCGGTGCAATACATGCAGTGCAAGACCGCTTCGCAGCTCAAAAACGACTCTACGTTCATGAACTGGAGCTGACAGACGCCACGGCGGAAGGGCAGCAGCCAGACCATGCTGGGCCGAAGCCGCTGGTGACGCTGCTACTGGGGAGGGCAGCAGAGCCGAGTTTTTACGGAACTTGCTCTTCGCTTGGTAGCGGTTTGACGCGTTGGCAATCTGGCTGATAACGCGCGATAAGCCCATCTGATAGCGGCTTGAGGGCGCAATAAGCAACCCCGATAACAACCGGCGCGTGTGGCATATGGCACATCGATACTGTAAAAAACATCACCTCACAACAGCATGGTGAGTCATCAGAAGAAACGCACAGTCAATCACAGGGGTGTGCACGCCGGTTGAGAATGCTGATGCCACGGTAGCGGCACTGGCGTCGGCCACGGATTTCGAAACACCCGGAAAGACACAGACAAGTAGGAGAAAAGAATGGCCCTCTCATTTTCCACGATCAGGTCCTCGAAGGCAGGCAGGACGCTTGCCGCGGTTCTCGCAGCGGCAACGCTTCTCGGTTCGTTCGCGGCATGCGGCTCGAAGGCCAACGCCTCCGACAAGCTGCAGAAGGCGGACGGCAGCTCCACCACGCAGATCACCGTCGGCGTGTGCCCTGGACCTTACGGCGACATGGTCAAGGAAGTCATCGCCCCGCTCCTCAAGGACAAGGGCTATGAGCTGACGACCCAGGAATTCACCGATTACGTGCAGCCCAACAAGGCGCTCGCATCCGGCAGCATCGACGCCAACCTGTTCCAGCATGGCAACTATCTGAAGAAGTTCACCTCCGACAACAACCTCGACCTGACGTCCCTGGGCCAGACCCCGACGCTCGGCCTGGGCATTTACTCCAACAAGTACAAGTCCGTTGACGAAATCCCTGACGGCGCCACCGTCTCCGTTTCGTCCGACGCTTCGAACCTCGCCCGTTCGCTCGACGTGCTGCGCCAAGCGGGCCTCGTGGAGCTCAGCGGTGACACCGACGCTACGAAGGCAACGGTGGATGACATCACCAGCAACCCCAAGAACCTGCAGATCAAGACCATGGACGCCGCACAGCTCGCCCGTTCGCTCGACACCGTGGACTTCAGCCTCGTTCCTGGCAACTACGCGTGGGACGCCAACCTCGATCCGGAATCCGCGCTCGCCCTTGAAGACCAGACCGAAGGCGTGATGGAAGTGTTCGTGGTGCGCACCAGCGACGTGAACACCGATTTCGCCACCAAGGTCAAGGACCTGCTCGTCAGCCAGGAGTTCAAGGACGCCATCGCCAACAGCCGCTTCGCCAGCTTCGGCAAGCCCTCCGCATGGGGTGACGACGCGTCGAGCGATTCCTCCTCGAGCGCATCCGCCACGGAGTCCGCAAGCTCCAGCGCATCCGCTTCCGCAACGGAGTCTGCTTCTTCTTCGGAAGACAAGGAATCCAGCTCCTCGTCCAAATGAGAGTGACGGACGATAGGTTCGCCGCATCATCCACCTGATTCTTACGCCGGCCGTGGGAAACCGCTGGCCGGCGTTGTTTCTCTGACAACGTTCCCTGACAGGAGGAACAATGAGCACCATTGAATTGCGTGACATCCACGTCACGTTCCACGAAGGCGGCAAAACCGTCGAAGCCGTCAAAGGAGTGAACCTCCTGGCGCTCGACGGAGAGATCTTCGGCATCGTCGGATACTCCGGCGCTGGCAAAAGCACGCTCGTACGCACAATCAACTTGCTGGAACGCCCCACCCAAGGCCATGTGCTGATTGACGGCGAGGATGTGACGCAGGCGACGGGCGCCAAGCTGCGCGAACTGCGACGCAAAATCGGCTTCGTGTTCCAAAGCTTCAACCTCGTGGGCAACCTTACCGTAGGCCAGAACATCCAGTTCGCGCTCAAGGCCGGTGGATGGAAACGCGACCAATGGCACGACCGCACCGTCGAACTGCTGCGGCTCGTCGGGCTCGAAGACAGGGTGGACAGCTATCCCTCCGGGCTGTCGGGCGGGCAGAAGCAGCGCGTCGCCATCGCACGCGCGCTCGCCAACGAGCCCAAGATCTTGCTGTGCGACGAGGCGACGAGCGCACTCGACCTTGAGACCACCGAGGATATCCTCGCGCTGCTCAAGCGCATCAACCGCGAACTCAAGATCACCATCGTGTTCATCACCCACCAGCTGGAAGTCGCCAAGCAGGTGTTCGACCATGTGGCAGTGATGGAGCAGGGCGTCATCGTGGAGCAGGGCGAGACCTTCGACGTGTTCAGCGCGCCGAAGCACCCCACTACGAAGTCGCTCGTGGGACGCTTCCTGGGCATTTCCCTGCCGCCGCAGCTCATTGAATCCTTGCCGGCGGGCGAGCTCGTGCAGCTGACCTATCGCGGCGATGACGCGCTCGAACCGCTGATCAGCGACGTGGCGGTGCGCCGCGGCGTGAGCATCAACGTGCTGCACGGCAATGTGGAATACTTCGGCACGCGTCCGATCGGCGTGCTCATCGTGCTGATTTCCGGTGAGGATGGCGCGGTTCGGCAGGCGCTGGCGGATCTGAAGTCCAAAGTGTTGGAATTCCATGTGCTTGACCGTGCGAAGATCGCGGCAGGCGCCACGACCACGCAAGCCATTGATGCAGCCGCCGATGCGCAGGTCGGCGGTGTGAACGCTTCGTCGCAGCAGTCGCAGGCCCAGCAGGCACAGGCAGAAGCGCAGCAGGCACAAAATGAGCAGACGAAAGAGGAGGCACGCTGATGTCCACATGGCAGATTCTTCAAAGCCATCTTCCCCAAGCGTTGTTGGAGACGCTGTACATGGTGGTGATTTCCGCAGTCGTGGGCGTGGTGCTCGGCGGACTCGTTGGAGTGCTGCTGTATTTGACGGAAAACAGGCTGCTGTGCCCCAACCGCGTGGTGAACGCGATCGTGGGCTTCATCGTCAACGCCATTCGCTCCCTGCCGTTCCTGATTTTGCTTGTCGTGCTCATCCCGGTCGTGCAGTTCTTCCTGACTGATCCTTACACCCCGAGCGGTGGTGCGATTGCGTTGAGTGTCGCGGCGGTGCCGTATTTCGCCCGTCTTTCGGAAAGCTCATTCTCTGAGGTAGATCCGGGAATCGTCGAGGCGAGCGTCTCCACCGGCGCCACCGTGCCGCAGATCCTGTGGGGCGCGGTGTATCCGCAGGCCAGGCCTTCGCTGGTGCGTGGCATCGTCATCATGGTCATCACGCTCATCGGAAGCTCCGCGATGGTCGGCACCATCGGCGCCGGCGGCATCGGTGACATGGCCATCCAGTATGGCTACAACCGTTACGAAACCGGTGTGCTTGCCGTCATCGTGGTGATCCTCATCGTCATCGTGCAGGTCATCCAATGGTTCGGCAACCGGCGCGCCAAGGCATTGACGCACTGAGATTGATGAACAGAGGCGGTGAGATGCTTGGGCGCTGAGGTGCTGACGGTCGATTCCGCTGAGGCACTGAGGCACAGAGAGTTATTACTGCCGCGTTCGCAGCCCGTTCCAGTTTTCTGGAGCGGGCTGTTTTTATTTGTAACGCCGTCGAAACCCGGACTGATTCGCGCGTTCCTATGCTTGCGAACATTCGTGCCATGGCACAAGACCATTGCTGGGAATAGGAATAGGAGGGGCGCCAATGCCTGCAACCGTGCGAGACGCATTGTTTCTTGTCGTGCTGTTCGTTGCCAATACGGTCCAAGCAATCACCGGATTCGCCGGAACGGTGCTCGCCATGCCGTTTTCCATTCTGTTGATTGGCGCGAATGAGGCCAAGGTAGTGCTTGGAATCATGGCGCTTGTTTCGTGCCTGTGGCTGGCGGTTGCCGGCAGGAGGTTCATCAAGTGGCGTGAATTGGCGCGCATTCTCGTTTTTATGGCAGTGGGCATGGTCGCCGGCTACGCGTTATATGCGGTGTGCCCGGCGCGTCCGTTGCAACGGTGCTACGGCGTGGTGATCATGCTCATAGCCATCATCAACCTTGTGCATCCGGTGCAAGGCAGACTTCCGCAGGTTCTCATGGTGCTGATTTTGCTTGCCGCAGGCGTGATGCATGGGATGTTCGTCTCCGGCGGAGCCCTTCTTGCGGTGTATGCGGCGGCGATGATACCGGGAAAGGATGAATTTCGCGCAACAGTCGCAAGTGTATGGGTCGCCCTCAATTCGGTGCTGCTCATCACTCAGATCGCCTCGGGACAGGTCACATCCCATGCGTTGATGCTCACCGGACTGGGATTGCCGGCATTGGCGCTCGCCATCGCACTGGGCAGCTGGCTCGCTCGGCGCATCAGCCAGCAAGGATTCCTTCGGTTGTCGTATGCCTTGCTCTTGGTGTCGGGAGCGTCCATTGCGATATGAAATTCCAGCGGAGAGAGGAAGAGAGGATGAGGGATGGCTGTATTGCTGCGTGACCTGTGCGAACGGGTGAAAGACTATGGCATGGAGCTCATTGCCGGCCGCAACGGATTGGGGCGTCCGGTGCGATGGGTGCACATGGTTGAGAATCAGGAGATCGCGAATTTTTTGGAAGGGCAAGAGATCGCTTTTGCCACAGGCATAGGTTTGCAAACGCAGGAGGACCTGTGCGGGTTGGTCAAAAGCGTGTATAGCAACGATGCCAGTGGCTTCGTGGTGAATATCGGTCCATACATTCATCAAATCAGTCCAGAGACGGTTCGCTTCTGCAATGACCATGACCTGCCGTTGTTCCGTGTGCCGTGGAGTGTGCACATGGCTCAGATCATGCATGTGTTTTCCCTGGCGATCACCATGTCGGAGAAACACAACATGGAGCTGGCTGCTGCGTTGCGTAATGCCATCGAATGCCCGGACCGCGAGGAAATGTATCTCGATTACCTTGAGCAAAGCGGGTTTAACAGGGGATGGAACTACTGCGTTGCGGCGCTTGAGGCGCATGACAAGACGACACGATCGTGCCTGGAAAGCGTGGTGGATCTATGCATTGCGCAGAATGGATGGAAGGCCGCCATGCTTGAGTTGAATGGCAGGCTCGTCATCGTTTTCGCGCAATGCGGGTCCGTCGTGGTGCGTGACATGGTCATGGCGATACTGAATGCCGCACGTGCAAGGGGAGTGGACACAGACCGAGTGTTCGTGGGCGTAGGCAAGGTGACGAAGAGCGCGCGATGCATCCGCAAGAGCTGTGGCCAGGCCATGCGTCTTGAACGGTTGCAATTCCTGCGGGGCAACGGTGCCGTCCCTGCGTTGTATGACGAATCCGGCGTGGACAAGATACTGCTCGGGGTGGAGGACGTCTCGATTCTTGACGATTATTATGCCGATAGCATCGCCCCGTTGGTGAACTATGACAAAGCCCATGATTCTGACTTGGTTGACACGCTGCGCACATATCTGAAGTTCAACGGCAGCGTCAAGGAAACCGCCGAATCGATGTTCGTGCACCGCAATACCGTCAACTACAAGCTGGGCAAAATCGAGACCGTTCTGGGAGTGGACCTCGGCACATACAGCGTGCGTGAATTCCTCTCAATAGGTTTGCAGGTCGATGAAATATTGCAATGCATGCGTCTTGGTAATGAGGGATATCAAGGGAGCCGCTCCGCTGCTCCCTGACGGCTTTGCCTTGTGCTGGGGCACAACAAGCTTTGGGTTTCGGCGCCTTGCCGGGCGGTCCGCGGATTCTTACACTGAAAGCATCACGAAGGAACAATCCCACAAGGATTCATCCCGTTCCTCGTTTCACAACACATTGGTCCGTGCGTAATTACTGGCATGGATCAATCCCATGATTTCTTCCCGAATGGCCGGCAGGCAGGGCGAAGCCTTGCCGTTTTTCGACACATCATCACAATTGCCGAGCGATTCGTACAAACAGAAAGGTCTGCCATGACCACCCTCACGGATATCGCGCTCGATGCTTCTGCTCCCATCAATCAGGATGCGGATTACGCAACGGATTCAGCCGCAGCACAATCGGCTGTGGAGACCGCTCATGCTTCGTTGAGCGGCAGTCAGATTGAAGCCATGCATCGCGAATACGTCATGCAGTCCTGGCACAAGCAGGGCGAGCCGGTCACTGCCATCAGCCATGCACAAGGCATTTACTTTTGGGACTATGCCGGAAACCGCTACACCGACATGTCGTCGCTGCTCGTCTGCTCCAACCTTGGCCATGAGCTGCCGCAAATCACCGACGCCATCAAGCGCCAGGCGGATGTGATGTGCTTCATGTCGCCGGCATACGCCACCGACCCCAAGTCACGGCTTGCCAAGATGCTCGTTGACATTGCCGGCGCTGACCACTTCCAGCGAGTGTTTTTCACCAACGGAGGCGCCGATTCAAATGAAAACGCCATCAAGATGGCGCGCATGGTCACGGGAAGGCCGAAGATTTTCAGCTGTTACCGCAGCTACCACGGTTCCACGATCGGTGCGTCGAATGCATCGGGGGATTGGCGACGTTTCGCAACCGAGATTGGAGGTTCCGCCCCAGGCTTCGTGCACTTCATGAACCCCAATATGTATGAGGACGGTTATGTGCGAGGAGTCGACGATGCTCGAGCAACTGCGGAATACCTGCATCGGCTCGACGAACAGTTGCAATACGAGGGGCCGGATTCCGTCGCCGCGATTCTCATGGAAAGCATCGTGGGTGCCAATGGCGTGATCTTGCCGCCCGAAGGATACATGGAGGGCGTGCGCGCTCTATGCGACAAGTACGGAATCCTCCTGATCTGCGACGAGGTGATGGCAGGCTTCGCCCGCACGGGCACGATGTTCGCTTGGCAGAATTTCGACATGGTGCCTGACATGATCACCTTCGCCAAGGGCGTCACCTGCGGTTACGTGCCGTTGGGCGGCGTCATCGTGAGCCGCGCCATCAGCGAATACTTCACCGACCATGTGCTCCAATGCGGCTTGACATATTCCGGTCACACGCTTGCCTGCGCCGCCGGAGTCGCCGCCGTTTCGTATTACCTCGAGCATGACATTCCCGGCCACGTCAAGCAGATGGAGGCGGTCCTCAAGCCCTTCCTCGAAGAGATGGCAGCCAAGCACAAGTGCGTGGGCGAGGCCAGATGCATCGGATTGTTCTCGGCGCTCACGATCGTCAAGAACAAGGCGAATCGCACCCTCATGGCTCCCTATCACGATGCTCACAGCGTTATGCCATCCATCATGGCGCAGTTGATGAAGCGTGGATTCGCCACATTCGGACGTGAATCGAACATCAACATCTGCCCGCCGCTCACCATCACGGCACAACAGCTTGAGGAGGAACTCCCCAAGCTTGACGAAGTGCTCACCTGGGTTGACGAGACCTACTGCGACTGATACAGGGAATCACATGCGAAGGAACGATCATGATATGGGATTACGACGAACCGGTTGCCATTCGCTTCGGGGCGGGGCGCATCGCCGAACTGGCTGAAGCCATCCGCTCTCTCGGAGGCACCACGTGTCTGCTCGTGACATCACGCCACTTTGTTGACGATGGAACGGCGCAGCGTCTCATTGATCAGAGCGATGGCGTGATAACTGAGGTGTTCAGTGATTTCTCACCAAACCCGGATGTTACGCAAGTGGATGCCTGCGCGCGACTGATACAAGCCAAGGGCATTGATTCCGTTGTGGCGATGGGCGGCGGAAGTGCCATGGACCTCGCCAAGGCCGCCGCTGCGATAGGCGCCAGCGGAGGAACCATCACGGCATACCATGGCACCGGGGTGCCTGTGCCGCCCAAGCATCTGCCTCTTATTGCGGCACCGACCACCGCCGGCACCGGGAGCGAAGTCACATGCGTGTCCGTGCTCACCAACCGCGCAGAAGGCCGCAAGGCACCCATCAATTCGGATGTTTTCTATCCTGCGATTGCAATAGTCGATCCGGAACTCACCTACAGCATGCCGCCGCATGTGACCGCAAGCTGTGGCATGGACGTGCTGAGCCAAGCAATCGAGGGATATTGGAGCAAAGGACACCAGCCGATCTGCGATGCGCTGGCGGTGCATGCCGCGAGGCTGGTGTTCCAGTGGCTTCCCCTGGCATATGCTGAACCGCTCAATGCCCAAGCCAGGGCGAAGATGTGCGAGGCGTCAGTGATCGCAGGACTTGCCTTCACGCTTCCCAAAACCACATCATCGCACGCCTGCTCCTTCCCATTGACGAACCTCTATGGCATTGCCCATGGCGAAGCGTGCGGCGTGACGCTCGACTACTTCGCCAGGATCAATGCGGATGCAGCCGATGGACGGGTGCGCGACCTCGCCCAATCCCTGGGGTTCGGCAGCGTATCGGCAATGGCGGATGCCATTCACGAACTCAAGGTGCGCATTGGGTTGCGCTGCGGTTTGGCTGACTTGAATCTCGATGACGATGACATCGCCGACCTGGTGCGCATCAGCCGCCACCCGAATCTGTATAACAACCCGGTTGAAATCACCGATGCGATGCTCGAAGAAATGTATCGAGATCTCGCTTTGCGCGATCCGCGCGATGGATGCACGGTTTCCGAAGGCTCTTTGCAGTCCCGTCGCCGTGAGGATGCGCTGGCTTGCGCTGGTGAAGGAAAGGGGATGTGACCATGACAACGCCATCAGATATTGCGCAGCCCATTCTTTCCCGGGAGCTTTCGATGGAATCGCCCCAAGAATCGGACGCCTCCGCCGTTGGTTCCACGGGCAGGCGGAGAGCGCAACGGCATTTGAGTGTACGGCAGGCAAGAGAAGCACGGACCAAGGAGGATGCCATGAGGGAAAGTCCCAATGGTGCACGAGTGCATGCACGTGTGCGGGAATTCATGTCTTCGAAAATCTTCCAGGGATTCGCATCATTGGTGCTCATCCTCGCGCTATGGTGGGCAGTCACCGCAGCAGGACTTGTCAATCCGCTGTATCTGCCGTCCCCGGCACAAGTGGCGGGTGCCTTTGTGGAAGCCAACAACTGTCATGCGATCTCCTCGGGGTCAAGTCGCATCGTGTGCGGCGAACAGCAGTACTTCATGTGGCAGCATCTGCTCATGAGCCTCGAGCGCATTGGCGTGGGGCTGGCTTTCGCAATCATCGTGGGCGTGCTTGGCGGATTCGGCCTGGCGTATGCGCCATGGGCACGTCGGATCTTCCTGCCATACATCAATTTCATCCGTGCATTGCCACCGCTGGGTTACATCGGTTTGCTGATCGTGTGGTTCGGCATCGGCGACACGACGAAAATCTGGCTGCTATTTCTCGCGGCGTTCCCCACCATCGTGCTGGCGACAATCGAAGGCGTGGATGCGGTTGCCAGGGATCGCGTCAATTCCGCGTATGCCTTAGGTGCATCAAAGGGACAGGCCTTTGTGCACGTTGTCTTTCCTAGCTCCCTTCCTTCGATTATGAACGGCATTCGTCTGGGTGTCGGTTTCGCGTGGACGACCGTGGTGGCTGCCGAGCTCAACAACGGCATCCCCGGCATCGGCGCCCTGGCATACCTTTCGGGTACCGAACTCAATACTCCGCTCACCATCGCGTGCATCCTCGTGATTGGCGTGGCCGCGCTATTGCTTGACGGCCTCATCGTGCTCATCACCAAGCTTGTCACGCCTTGGGTGGGCAAGGAATAACCGAACATACATCACGCATACCGCAAATCACACAATCCACAACACATAAATCACAATCCACAATCCATCGTGTAGATAAGGACTCATCATGACACGGCATATCTTTTCTCAGCGTTTTTCTTGGCATAAAGGTGCGGCTGTGGCATTCGCAGCCGCTGCGGTGCTCGGCACAAGCGCATGTGGAATGTCCACGGCGAGTGAAATCGCCGGGGCGTCATCATCCTCATCCGCTTCAAGCTGTCCGGTTGACGTGAATACTGGCGTGACCGGCACCATTCGCATCGGCTGGCAGATGATCCCCAACGCCGATCTGATTGTCAAAGACAAGGGATGGCTGGAAGCGTGCATGCCCAACGCCACCATCCAGTGGAGTCAGTTCAATTCCGGCGCGGATGTGGTGCAGGCCTTTGGTTCCGGTTCTCTGGACATCGCGCAGATGGGCTCGAGTCCTTCGGTTCGTGCCGTTTCTGCACCGCTGAATCTGGACGTGCAGGTCGTGTGGATCCATGATGTGATTGGCGATGCCGAATCCTTGGTCGCCAGGGATGCCTCCGTCAGCTCCATCAAGGATTTGGCTGGCAAGAACATCGCCACGCCTTTTGGCTCCACCTCGCATTTCAGCCTGCTGTCTGCTTTGGATCAGGCTGGCATGAGCACAAGTGACGTCAATCTGATCAACCTCGACCCCGACAAAATGGCAGCTGCCTGGACTCGTGGAGAAATCGACGCCGCTTGGGTATGGGATCCCGTGCTCTCCACATTGAAGTCCGACGGAGGCTCTGTTGTGATGTCCAGCAAGGACACTGCGGAGCAAGGCTCGGCGACCTATGACATGGAAGTGGCGTCCCAGAGTTTCATCGCGGCGAATGCCAGCGCGATGAAAACATGGACGTCCGTGGAGGATTACGCGGTGGAATATATCTCGTCGGATCCCGATGATGCTGCGGAAAGCGTCGCCGCTCAGATGAGTGTGGACACCTCTACGGTGAAGACCCAGTTCGCCGGGTATGAGTATCCCGCCGCCTCCCAGCAATCCACGATTTTCTCAGCAGAGCTTCCCAAGGTCTTCGAAAGCACTGCCGAGTTCTTGAAATCTCAAGGCAGCATTGATTCCGTGTCCGCAGATTATGCATCCGCGCTGTATTCGAATGCGATTGATGCCGTTGCCGGCCAATGATTGGCATGGGGCTGGCATGGGGCCTGCGCAATAAACGAAAAACGATTGGCAAGGTAATGCAGTAACAACGTAAGGAGTCATCATGGTGGAAAGCATGGTCGTTGACAAGGGACAGAAGCTGACGTGGTCGGAGATGACCGACAAAGCGCAGATGGAGCGTGAGGGGATTGCCGTGGACATCCAAGGCGTCACCAAGCGTTTCACGACGCAGCAAGGCGACGAGGTCACCGCTTTGAGAGAAGTGAATCTGAAGATTCGCGAGCATGATTTCATCTGTGTCGTCGGCAGGTCGGGGTGCGGCAAGACGACGCTTCTTAACATGCTTGCCGGCTTCGAGCGGCCTACCGAGGGGCGGATCATCGCCGCAGGAGTACCGGTGACCAAGCCAAGTCCCCGACGTGGCGTGGTGTTTCAGAAGCCGCCGCTGTATCCGTGGCTCACGGTACGAAAGAATGTGGAATTCGGTATGCGGATGCAAGGCGTGCCAGCCAAGGAACGGAATGCAAGAGCTGCGCACTTCCTGGAAGTCGTCGGACTTGCGGATGCAGGGGAGCGACATCCGTACGAGCTCTCTGGCGGTATGCAGCAGCGTGCGCAAATAGCCAGGGTGCTTGCCACGGATCCGGATGTGATTTTGATGGACGAGCCTTACGGTGCACTTGATGCATTGACGCGGGAACGGTTGCAAAATGAGTTGCTGCGCATTTGGCAGGAGAAGCGCAAGACCGTGTTCTTCATCACCCATAGCGTGGAGGAGGCGCTGTTTCTTGCGACTCGCGTGATTGTGATGACCGCACATCCCGGGACTGTGAAAATGGACATACCTGTGGACATTCCTCGCGATCCCACAGATCCCGACAATCCTCGTAAGGTGCGCGAGAATCCGCGGTTCCAGCAGCTGCGTGATGAGATCACTCGGGCAATTTATGAAAATTCGGGCGATGAGGAGAGAAGGTAGACATGAGGACGGGATGGCGATGAGGGCAGGAGCAGATAGGGCCGGCGGTTGACATAGGCGGTCGTAGACGGTGTGGTATAGGCGGTCGCCAATGGGTGACATAGGCAGAAAGCCGCTAGCGGACGAGAGCGGTGTTGAAGCGTCTCGTGTGCCGGCGGCTTTTCTGGGGTGTGGGACGGTTGTCACGTGCATCTGTAGGTGTGTGCATGTGCTTTTGGTATGTGGGATCTTTCAGACATGCACGCCCGATGATGCGCAGGTGTCGTTGATAAGCGTCGACAGGTCGGTTCGGTGAGCGTCCGAATGGATGATGGCAGTGGGGTCGGCCAACGCGGAAACAATTGTCAACAGCCGACGTGCCTCCTCCGTTTCTTTTCTTGATGATATGGCTCTCCCGTTCGAAGCCACCAACGGCAGCACGAGCACATGTCCGGCTTCGCGAATGAGTCGTGATTGAACAACGCCTGTCGAACGTGAATCGAGCACGGCATCGTCTTTCGACAATCCGGCGATGACCAGGCGATCGTCATCGAACAGCAGTGATTCGAAACTGTCCAAGCCAACGGCAGTGGCGACATGGATGTCGTCAATGATGCAAGTCAGGTCGCCGAGCACCGAACAGTCTGCTAAATGCTGTGCGACGGCAGTTCCCTCAACCCCAACGGGCAGCGTGACCAGTATCGTCCCGCTGCGCCCGGGGATGCTTCGCAATGTGCAGGCGATGTCGTGTTTGCATGCGCAGGTGAGGCAACAGTCCTCCAAGGAGGATGTCGTTGAGCGGCCATCTTGTAGGCCGGCGCAGTCATCAGGGTTGATATAACCGGGGTCTTGGATGGTTCGGATGATGGACAGGCCTGAGACCGAGGCGGGGTCGAGGTCAGGGGCAACGTCATAGGTGATGGAGGTCGCCGATGGCAGTGAGTCCATCAGGGAGAACGTGACCGCGTCGATGGTGAGGCGGTCTGTGCCGGTGAGCAGCACGAGGCTGGTGTGCGGGGTGCTATTGCCGGCGGTGTGGTCGGTGCTGGTGTTCTTGCACTCGTTGTTTTCGTTCTCAGTGTTTTCTTGTCCGCTGTTTCCACTGTATGCCCGTGAAGACATCGATGGGTGGTGTGCCATAAAATCTGCCTTTCTGTGATTGTGTGATCGTGCGGTTGTGTGATCGTGAGGCGGAGGGATCTTGCGGCTGCAGAACCTAGGGACTTCGAGATCCTGCTGTTGCTGGATCTCGTGGTTTTGCGCTCTTGTGATTTATCCGCCCGTAGCGATCATTTGACAATAATGATTCTCATTATCTATAGTGGCGTGCATGAGCAAATTTTGTCAAATCCTCGGCACACGTGCCGGCAAGGGCAATTCCGTTTCCCACTCGCATCACAAAACACGGCGTCGGTTCAAACCGAACCTGCAACGCAAACGGTATGCAGTGCCTTCGCTGGGCCGCAGCATCGTCCTCACGGTGACTCCACGCGGTATGAAAACCATCGACAGAAAAGGAATAGATGCAGTCGTTGCCCAATTGATTGCACGCGGAGATATTCGAATTGATGCGCAAATCTCTGATTGAACGCGCCGAGCCGGCCGGTTCCTGCCGTGCATAAGCGGAAACAAGCATGTAGCGTCATGCCGGACGTGGGAGATCTTCCGCGTGGACGGAATGAACTGAAAACAGAAAGAAACCAGAACAAAAACCAGAACGAAACAGAAAGAGAGGAGGCCTTCATGGCCAAAAACACCAGTATTCGAACGGTCGTCACGCTGCGTTCCACTGCAGGGACCGGATCGACCTATACGACCACCAAGAACCGTCGTAACACCCCCGACCGTCTCGAACTTCTCAAATTCGATCCAGTGCTGCGTAGGCGCGTCATCTTCCGGGAGGTGCGCTGAATATGGCCAAGCGCAGCAGCATCGCCAAGCAGCAACAGCGGGAACGTGTCGTTGCGGCATACGCCGAGCGCCGTGCCCAATATCGTCGTGATTCGGTGAACCCGCATCTAAGTCCGCAGGAACGTGCGGAGGCAATGCGTCGGTTGCATGCGCTCCCGCGGGATGCCAGTCCCACGCGATTGCGCAATCGGGATTGCATTGACGGTCGTCCGCGTGCATTCAACCGACGTTTCGGTCTGTCGCGCATCAATCTGCGGGATAAGGCGCATCGTGGCGAACTGCCGGGTGTGGTGAAATCCAGCTGGTGATGGGCGACCGTGGGGCAAACTCTGCGGGAGACCCAGCAGGGAGGCTCAGCGGAGGAGGCTCAGCAGGAAAGGCTCAGCAGGAAAGGCTCAGCAGGAAAAGCTCAGCTGGGAGGAACCTGGCTATTGGGACGAATCCGACTGGGGTTGATTGGAGGTCCGACAAGCACGGACGTATCTGACCAAACACGGCTTGGAAGAGAGCGGGCTTGGAAAACTGCTTGGACAACGGGCTCGAAAAACAACAGCTTGGAGAACGGGCTGAAAAAACAACAGAAAGGTAATTGCAATATGAAGCCTGACATTCATCCGATTTACGGACCGGTTGCATTCCGCGACCAGACGACGGGAACGTTGTTTCTCATGCGTTCCACGCTTGCGGTGCGGGCGGATCAGCTGCCATCCATCACATTGGCGGATGGGATGACCTACCCGCTGGTCACCGCGGATGTGACCTGTGATTCTCATCCGTTCTACACCGGTAAGTCGGTTGTCGTTGATTCTGCGGGGCAGGTGCAGCGCTTCCGCAGAAGATATCGTCTGGACGGGTGACCGCTGGTCTTTGGCCTGGCGTCGCGATTTTGGGTATCGTCCGCCAGCAGGGAAGTCGACGTCTCCGTGGAATTCATCAATGGGGAAAAGAAAGCAGTCATAAACATGAAAGTCAAATCATCCGTGCGCTCGCTGCTTCGCAAAGACGGTTCAATCGTCGTGCGCAGGCGTGGCCACATTTATGTCATCAACAAAAAGAATCCGCGATGGAAAGCGAGGCAAGGCTGATGGCGACGCCAAAATATCGCAAATCGCGTTCACGGACGCGCATCCGGAGGTCGCAGTGGAAAGCCATTCCTGTGCAACTGGTGAATGTGACTCTGCCCGACGGCAGTGTTGTGAGAGTGCCACAGCGACTTGCTGCGACTGCCCGGCGCGGATACCCATTGCATTGATCTTGTGTGCTTGCCTGTGCACGTCATGCTAACGTGCACAGGCAAGCACACGGATGTGGTGCGTGGCATACATATGCCCGCGCGTAGGCATGTTGGGCACAGGCATGATGTGCACGGGAATCGATGTGCACCTGCGCATAGATGGGGCATGTGCACATGAGCGTGTGCCATACCTATGCGCAGATGCGGCGTGTGCACGATGTGCGCGGGCATAGATGTGTCCCTCACACTTTGGCATATCTTGGCCTCGTGCCTGGCCATCTCACGTCTCGGCATTCTTTGCTCCGCGCCTGATCGCCTCACGCCTCGGCCACCTCATCTCATATGTTGGCTCACCTCATGCCTCGGTTGCCTCATGCCTCGGTTGCCTCATGCCTTGGTTGCCTCATGCCTTGGTCTATCTCATGCTTTTGCCCATCTCATGCCTTGGTCCGCCTCATGCCTTTGCCCGCCTCATGACTTGGTGGTCCATCTCACACCTTGATATGCAATTCTGCGAGACTGCCGAGCAGCCCATTAATGAGGCTTTCTCTGTCGTTGGAGCTGAGAGGCTCTCGGAACGAAATCCTTAATGCGGATTTTGCTTCCGTTTCGCTCATCCCCATTGCCAACAACGTGGAGGGAGCTGTGCTTCTGCCTATGGCGCATGCTGATCCAGACGACACTTCAATGCCTCTGGTGTCTAAATCGACAAGCAACGCTTCGGCATTGATGCCGGGGAACACAAATGATGCATGGCCGGGAAGCCGCGAGTTTGGGTCGCCGGTGAGACGTGCGAAAGGAACGGCGTGTAATACGGCGTTGATGAGTTCGTCGCGAGATGATTCCAATGCCGGAATCATGGTGGGCATGCGACTGCATGCTTCTTGCAAGGCAACCGCCAGGCCAACCGCTCCTGCGACATTGGGCGTGCCGGATCTCAATCCGCCTTCTTGGCCGCCGCCACTGATGAGCGGCTCCATTCCCACTCGGTTTCTTTTACAAAGGATCCCCAGTCCCTTGGGTGCGCCGAATTTATGTCCGGATGCTGTGAGGGTATCCGCATTGAGGTCATGGAAGTCAACGGGAATCGTCCCCGCGGCCTGCACTGCATCCACATGCACCGGCACCCCAGCTTCATGGCAGATCCGCACTGCTTCCTTCACGGGTTCTATCGTGCCCACCTCGTTGTTTGCCATCATGACGCAGGCTAGCGTGGCACCTTTGTGCACTTCCTCTTGTAGCGCTTCAAGGTCTATGCGCGCTTGGGCATCCACGGGGATGCGCACGACTTCGAATCCGAAGAAGTCGTGCAACCATTGGGCGGATTCGGCGACAGCGGGATGTTCCACGGCAGAAATGAGTATGCGTCTGGAGCGCGAATCGCTGGATGCATCATCGTGATGGGCATGGCTATTGCGCACGTGCGCCAGTGCGATGCCTTTGATGGCAAGGTTGTCGGATTCCGTGCCGCCTGATGTGAAGATGATCTCGTTGGAACGCGATCCGAGGTTCTGCGCGATGGATTCGCGTGCTGCAGACAATGCGCGGGCGGCGGTTTTGCCATCTGTATGGACGCTCGAGGGATTCGCATACGCCTGTGTGAGGAACGGAATCATGGCTTCAATGACGGTGTCGCTTACACTGTCGCTTGCAGCGGCATCCAAATACAATGTCATGATGTTCGCCTTTCGCGGTGACTGTGCGTTGTTTCCAGGGCAACGCACAGCAAGAGGTCGGCTTGGGGAAACCGGTGGAGGGGTTGTGACAGGGGTGAGCAAGGTAGTTGCGGACAGGGCAGCGCCGTTAGTCCCAATCGAGGCCGAGGTCGATTGCCTTGACGGAATGTGTGAGTGCGCCTACGGAAATGATGTCAACGCCGGTGCATGCCACATCGGGGATGCGTTCCAGCGTCATGTTCCCGGAAGCTTCCACTCGCGCGCGTCCAGCGATGAGCTCTACTCCTCGCTGAGTGTCTTCCAATGAGAAGTTGTCGAGCATGATGGTGTCGGCGCCGCCCTGCAAGGCCAGCGGAATCTGCGCGAGGGAGTCCACTTCCACTTCGATGGTCGTCGTATGGCTGATCTTGCTGCGAATGGCCCGTAACGCAGCAGGCATGTCAAGACCGGCTTCCTTCATGGCGGCAAGGTGGTTGTCCTTGACCATCACCGCGTCCGACAGTCCGAACCGATGGTTGTGCCCGCCTCCGCATAATACGGCGTATTTTTCGAATTGACGCAGTCCGGGAAGCGTCTTACGGGTATCGACGATCCAAGGTTCCTTGGTGCCGTGCTTCGTGCACGCCTCATGGGCGGCATCGACGAAGCGCTGTGTTTGAGTCGCAATGCCACTCATGTGCTGAGTGAAGTTCAACGCCACTCTTTCCGCGGTGAGGATTCCCCTCACAGGGCCAGCCACGGTCGCCAGGCATTCACCGGTAGAAAACCGATATCCGTCATCATGCGCTTTGGAGATGGTGATGCGATTGTCCTGCAAGGTGAACGCCGCGGCGAACACTTCGATTCCGCTCAACACTCCGGGTTCGCGTGCCACAAGGCGCGCCGAGCCCATCGCATCGGCGGGAATGGTGGATTCCACAGTGATGTCTCCGGTCGGGCAGTCTTCTGCGAGAGCCTGCTCGACCGACCGATTGATTTCATGCATGGTGAGCATGGAACGCCTCTTTCCGTATGCTGTACTCCGTGTGCTGTATTAGGTTTTCCATCGGGTTTTGTTATTGGATTCCGCTGGCCATAGGCGCCGGTTTGGGAAACCGTTTAGGCCGCATGGCGGGTTACTCGAGCACCCATGCGAGTGATTTCTGCTGCTGTGGATCGCGGTCCGGGAAGTCCGTGCGAGCATGGGCGCCGCGTGATTCCTCGCGGGCGAGCGCTGCCGTAGCGGCGGCCAAAGCGACAGTGCACATCGCGACGGTCTTGTAGCCGGCGCGAAGAACAGCAGGGGCAGGAGTGTGCTGGGCAGGGTTGGAGTCGTCGTTTGCAAGCTGCCTGAGGCTATCGTGAAGGTGCTTGAGGTCGCTGATTGCGTTTTCCAAGGATTCTGCCGTGCGGAGCACGCCTACGTTCTTCCACATTGTCGTGCGGATTCCCTTTTGAATTTCTTCAAGGGTCGCCTCGGTGCTGTGCGCTCCGATAGCCTGCACATCTATGGAAGAGAGATCAACGCCAAGGGTTTTGCCTAGATTGCGCACGTCATCATCCTGTGTCGAAGCGCCGTCGGCAGGGTCGAGCGGCCGAGGATCCCAGATTTTCCCATCCGGATCCGTCACGGCGGCGATGCCTGCGCGATGGCCGAAAACCAAACCTTCGAGCAAGGAGTTCGACGCAAGGCGGTTCGCACCCTGCACACCGGTACGCGCGCATTCTCCCACGGCATACAGCTTCGGCACGGATGTACGGCCATACAGGTCCGTGCGAACTCCACCCATGTAGTAGTGCGCCGCGGGTGTCACTGGAATCGGCTGCGTGCTCCAATCGATGCCGTTATCTTTGAGATACGCGTTGATGCTGGGGAATCGCTTGGCGAGGAATTCCGCCAGTGGCATGTCTGGATGATGCTCGGCGATAGGACGCACGTCCAAGAAGACGGGACGTCCATCCTGATGCATCATCTGACGGAAATTCTCACGCGCGACGATGTCACGAGGGGCCAGCTCCGCCCGCTCATCCACATGAGGCATGTAGCGCTCGCCTTTTTCGTTGATCAAATGCGCTCCCTCGCCGCGAACGGCTTCGGAAATGAGGAAGTTGTCTTTGAGGGCAAGCGCTGTGGGGTGGAATTGGTAGAACTCCAAGTCGGCGACCTCCGCTCCCATCTGCAGGGCGAGCGCGACTCCGCTTGCATATGCGCCAGCGGGGTTCGTCGTATACGGATAGAGCTGGCCGGCGCCTCCTGTCGCGAGGATGATTCGCTTGGCTCGGACGGTCTGCATGCCTGATGGCGTGAGCGTGATGATGCTCGGATCCTCATGTGAGAAATCGAGCTCGGTGACGAATGCATCGGATTGGACGATCCTGGGGTTGGCCTGCACCATATGCGAGATGTCTGTCTCGACCACTCGACCGGTGGCATCGCCCCCTGCGTGCAGGATGCGTTTGCGGCTGTGCGCGCCTTCAAGGCCACGCACAAGGTTGCCTTGTGCATCCCGGTCGAAATGGACCCCGGCTTCAATCAGTTCGTTGACCCGATCTTTGCCTTCTGCTGTCAATACGCTCACTGCCACGGGATCGCACAAGCCGGCACCTGCGATGAGGGTGTCGCGGGTGTGGAGTTCCGGACTGTCGTCATCGAACACCGCAGCCGCGATGCCTCCCTGCGCATGGTAGGTGTTGGAACCTTCCACCGAGCCGATGAGCAGAACTTTCTGGCTGTTGCCGTGTGCCTCTCCGGTGCTGTCGGCATCGTCCAAGGCTTTTGCAGCGGCAAGCGCGGCAGAAATCCCGGCTATGCCTGCCCCGATGACTGCCACTGGATAACATGCCGAGGTGTCGGCGGTATTTGCGGTTGTGAAGCCATCGCTGGTCGGCGTGGTGTTCCGCCTGGCGTCGCTGCGTGCGTTGTCGGACGAAATCGATGGCTGTGCATTCGCGTTCATTGGATCTTCTTTCCTTACGATTCCATAAGACCTTGCGATTGCATAAGGCTGCGTGATGTCCATTTGTGTCACACGGACATCTGGCGATGACTCACGGATGGACTTCGAGCATGCGCTCCAAGGCGATCTTCGCTTCCGAAGCCGTCTGGGGGTCTACGGTGATCTTGTTGACGACCTTGCCGTTGACGAGGTTTTCGAGCGCCCATGCAAGGTATGCAGGGTGGATGCGGTACATCGTGGAGCAGGGGCAGACCACAGGATCCAGGCAGAACACCGTTTTGTCTGGATGCTGGGCGGCGAGACGGTTCACGAGATTGATCTCCGTGCCAACTGCGATGGCGCTGCCGGCAGGTGCATTTTCGATTTCCTTGACGATGTAAGCCGTCGATCCTGTGCCATCCGCTGCATTGACGACATCCATGGAGCATTCGGGGTGCACAATCACTTTGCAGCCGGGGAACGCCTTGCGAGCGCGATCGATCTGGTCGACGGTGAAACGCTGGTGAACGGAGCAGAAGCCCTTCCACAGAATCATCTTCGCGTCGCGGTAGTCCTCGGGCGCAGCGCTGCCAGCTGGTTTGTACGGATCCCACAGGGGCATCTGGTCGAGGCTCATGCCCATTGCCAGCGCCGTGTTCCGTCCCAAATGCTGGTCAGGGAAGAACAGCACCCTCTTGCCACGGGCAAATGCCCATTCGAGCACAGGGCGTGCGTTCGAGCTCGTGCACACGATGCCGCCGTGCCTTCCGCAGAAAGCCTTGAGGGCAGCAGACGAATTCATATAGGTCACGGGGACTATTTGTTGCTTTCCGTCCGCGTCGGTGCCTTTGCCGCAAATGTCTTCGAGCTGTTCCCAAGCATCGGTTACCTGGTCGATGTTCGCCATGTCAGCCATCGAGCATCCTGCAGACATATTGGGCAGGATTACGTTCTGCCGCGGCGTGGAGAGGATGTCGGCCGTCTCCGCCATGAAGTGGACGCCGCAGAACACGATGTTGTCGGCTTCCGGGCGAGTCGCGGCGTTCTTTGAAAGCTGGAACGAGTCGCCGGTGTAGTCGGCGTGCACGATGATTTCATCGCGCTGGTAGAAGTGCCCCAGAATCAGCACCTTATTGCCAAGAGCGCGCTTTGCGTTGATGATGCGCTCTTGCAATTCGTCATCGGACGCCTGTGTGTATTCGGCGGGCAGGGGTTGCTGGCGCGGTGCGTTGTGGGGGATGAGGTCAAGCGCGGATGCGCCCGGGCCATATGACGGCTTCGTCTTGTCAAATGCCCAGGGCGCCTTCGTCAACCCTGCGTCGCAGGTCCTGGTCGCCCCGAGCTTCTCGATGATGGCGTCTACGGATGTCATGGTGATTCCTTTCGTGGATGTTATGACGTAATAGAACGAAATGGGTGTAAGAGAACGAATGTGTGATTGTGCCCGGGCGCCGTCTCGATTGGACAGGTCCCGCACACGGGCCTTGCGTCAAACGGACCGCATGGATGTGGGGCTGGCGAAAGGCCTTGGCTTGTCAGGTCGTGTGCCCCGCATTCCCATGCCTTGCCTTGCCCTGTGGCCGTCTCTGATGCGCCTGATGGGGCGACTCGTGTGCGACATACCGGTAGAGCATCGCAGGACGGTGCTTGCCGTTGGACAGCTGGGATCCCGTAGCCTCCAGCATTCCCGAAGAGAGCATCTTGCGGCGGAAGTTCGCTGGATCCAAAGATGTGCCCGTTATCGCCTCATGCACTTCGCGCAACTGGCTGAGAGTGAAGGTATCTCCGACAAGACGCGTTGCCAGGTCCGTGTATTCGACCTTGTTGCGCACTCGTGTGAGTGCGTAGTCGATGATGTCGCCGTGGTCGAATGCGAGGGAAGGCAGGTCAGTGGTGGGGAACCACCGTACGTTTTCGCCGCCGGTAAGCTGTGTGGTCTCCGTGGTGGCGATAAGCGCCCAGTATGCGATGGTCACCATTGGTAGCCCTCCATGCGACCGTGAAGGATCTCCAAAGGTGTAAAGCTGTTCGAGGTACCTTGGCCGAAGTTGCGTGGTCGATTCAAGCGCAGTGCGTGCCGCATCCTCCAGGGAAGTGCCGGATTGCAGATTGCCTCCTGGAAGCGCCCAATCGCCAAGGAAGGGCTGTTTGATGCGGCGCACGAGGGGAATCCATAATGTGGGACGGGCATCATGGTTCCCGCGGGTCGTGGCGACATCGGTGGCACCGGATTCTTCCGAGCTCGCCCTGCCTAGCGCGAGAATGACAACGGAAACGCCAATATCCGGTGGTTCAGACATGCGCTCGCTGACATTGGCTGAGACAAGCATGACTTCCTCCTTGTCGCTTCGGTTCTTTCGCCGTTCCGGCTGTGCTGTTGCATTAGAGTAGCTGTTATAGTCTGAATGACTATAAGTAGGTGTGGCGTCGTTGTGAACGCGGCAATGGGGCAATAGTCAATGTGACCATTACATGAACCGCTGCGAGGATTCCTGGCGTCATCCGTTACCTTTTCTCATCTTGTGCCCCGTCTGTTTTGGGTGATTTGGACGCACTCGTGTTTCAGACGCGTTCATGATTTGGACGCCCTCATGATTTGGATGCGTTCATGATTTCGACGCGCTCGTGTCGTGGTCTGTTTGTGCCATTTCCCATGTGCCATTGCCCTGTGCCATTGCGCTGTGCGTCATTGGTCCTACATGCCATTGCTTTGTTGCTGTCGTCTTGGGGCTATGACACAGTGCGTCCCTACACAGACAGTGCATCCCGACACGGTGTGTAGTGACGCTGCGTGGTGTGGCACCGTATGCCGTGACCTTGCATTTTCGCTTTGCATTGTCTGTGCTCCGGACACGTCTGCATCGTGTGTCTGCCGTATGCCGGAGTCACTCGTATCCAAATGGCCGGCTGAATGACCTCGTCGGTGTGCGGATATGATGGCGATGGTGTTGTGGCGCGGTCTCAGCTGATTGTTGAGAAAAGCTGTGGATTTCGCCAAGAAACGTGGAACGTAAGGAATCGTATGGGTACTGGTATCGAACGCGTGATTCTGTGGGACATTGACAAGACGCTGCTGCAATCCGACAAACGCGTCAACCTGTTCGACAATGCCTTCGAATCGTTGTTCGGGCATCCAAAGCCCCAGGGGGTGCGCATTGATAAGAGCGGGAAGGTTGACGGGCAGATTGCCCGCGAATATCTGGCGATTGAAAACAGTGACGATTTTCGCGGATACATGGATGCGCTCAATCGCATTTCTGTTGACTACTACACGGCGAATCCGCTTGCATGCGTGCCCGGGATTCCGGAGATTCTCAAGGCAACGCGTACCGTAGGTGCCGTCAATGGTTTGTACACCGGCAACACCCGTGAACGCGCTCAGGTCAAATTGACCACAGCGGGAATCGCCCCGAAGGATTACTTCGATGGGTTCGAGCGAGGTGCGGCTTTCTGCCAAGGCTATACCTCCAACAGGCTTGATGGTGTCAAGGATGTGCACGATCGATTCACGCCCGACCAGCTGCTGGTTGTCGGCGATACACAACGTGACCACGATTTGGCACTCGCCTTGGGATGCGCGTTCTGGCAAGTCGGCAGTTCCGAAATCCGGGATGACGATGAGATTTGCGTGGGCAAGTCTGATGATTTCGAGGGTGAATTCGCCCAGCGATTCCTCGCAATCTTGTGAATGCAAGCGAGGCTGTGGTGCCCCGGGGTTTTGAAGGCAGTAGCCGTGGCCTCGCTTCGAATCTCTCTTTGTCATGGTGGAGACTTGGCTGTGGTGGAGACTTGCAGAAGTATTCGGTTCTGCGAAGTCGGTGACTGGCGCTGAAAGAGCGTGCATGGCGTGGCTGGTCATTGGTCCTCCTTTCAACTTTGGGGTGCCTTTTGGCCGTTAATAGTCCTGTGTTGTTGCAGGGCATGTCGTCTTATGGATAAGTTGCGTGGATGCGTGGGCTGATTGGGAAACCTTGCCGTGGGGAATCCGATTCATGGGATGTAAGAAGCTTCTCGCTTGCGCAAACGTATGCCGCCTGTCTGCGTTGTAACGGAAATCCTCTTGCATGAGACGGGGCAGCGCGTGCCAACTGGGTCGTGAAGGCTGCACCGAGGCTGGCCGCATAGCATGTGCGTCTATGCTCGTTGCCGTGATGGCCAACCTGGCTGCATCGTATCAATCGAGTTGTGTATTTGCAAAATCGGCGAAAATACTCAGAGTTTGATAAACAAGCAAGGAAAATCAAGCCTAGGAAAACGGGGTGAATAAGAAATCTGAGAAGAATCTGTATGTGCAATTGTGTTGAAACGTATGCATTTTTTGAAAAATCGATTTGACGCATAATGATTTGCAATTGCACATAAGGGCGACTCGCCACTAATTGCTGTATTTTCAGGCGTGTCATGCAATTTTATGCCGCACATTGACCGATGTGTTACAAGAGATACGATGTATTTTGCGCAATAAGCGAGAAATCGCGGCATCGAGGTATGAGCGCGGGTTCGCTGGGCATAGGGAGTTCCGATGAATCGAGGTGCTCCTTGTCTAGGCATGTGACTCGCCTCGGTTCGTGATATTGCTTAGCGCAATGGCTCGGGCAGGAAGGAGGCAATCATGCATGTGACCCCGGCATCTCAAGGCATTAGAGCGGCAAAAGGCATTGGAGTGGCAAAGGGCATTGGCGCGGCAAAACGGAATGCGCAAACGACGATGACACCGCGTTCCATAGAACGACGCTTTCGTGCGTGGCTGGACGAGCAAGGCGTGTCGAAAAACACCGTCTCCGCCTACTGTTCGTATCTGAAGCGTTACGATCCTGCATGCTATAGGTTCGTGGGAACCGAGGTGTCCTTTGCTGACACGCGTTCCGGAATCATGAGTGTGCTTCCCTCGGATCTCTTCACCGTAACGGACATCCACGTTTTTGAGTGTGCGGTCGCAGTGCTTGACAATTCGCGGTCGTATGAAACCTTGCGTCCGCATTCAAAGAGCAACAGCTTCTCCAGCGATCACAGCCGTTTGTTTTCTGCTGTGAACAAATACTTGGAGTTTTTGCGAACCCGGCAGTCGGTCATTTCCACCCTTGACATGGAGGCGGAGCGGGAATATTTACATCAACATTATCCGCGGCTTATCCAAGTGTTGGAATCGGGCACAGTCGCACTTGGAGATGCGAGCCGGCTCGAGGTGGTGACCAAGCGCGCTTCGAAAGCGCAAGCGACTGTCGACGGGACTCATCGCAGTCCAATCGAGGAAGCCGCATGCGTGGAACTTCCCACCGCAGGGCATATGCGGCAGCTTTTCGAACGATGGCTGATTGAAGATGAAAGACTTTCGGAAACCCAGACGAAAATCTATGCTTCGTGCCTGACGAACTTCGACAGTTCCATATATCGATTCGCCGATAGCGGCAGGCTTCTATCCGACCCCTTGGCAGGATTGACATCACTGCTCCCTGATGATTTGTTCGTGATATCTAATCCCCGTCTCATGGCTGCCATCGAACGGGCTTTGAAGAAAACGACAAATTATGAAAGACTCTATCGCTCCAATGACGGAGGATCTGATTATTGGAAAGACGATCGCGGGAAAATGCATGCTGCCGCAAAGAAGTACATGATTTTCTTGGAACGCCGGGCGCAATGCATGGGCCAGGAACAGTCTGATCAGGAATGGGAGGCATTTCGAACCCGATATCTCAGTGCGCTGGCGGTGTTGAAAAACGGGTCACGAGACATCGATTCGGCAGAGACTGCGCCAAGATATGGGCATGAAGCTATTCGGACGTGACCGGCGTCCGATGATCGGTCGGCATTCGATAACTCCGGTCGTGCAATTGCCTGTGTACATCTTCGGTGTGCATCTTCGATGGATGTGAATCCTGGTTGATCTGGATACACGTCTGGGTGGGATGCATACGGAGCCAGAAAGACGTAGGAAGGTACATGGAAAATGAAGGCGCATCCGATTGCTGAATGGCACGTGGCCGAGAACGAGAACATGAGAGGACATGACATGGAATTTGCGACTGTTGGTGATGGCGGCATCGGTGATGATCGCCGTTCTGGCTTACAAGCGGATGTCGCACAGCGCGATTGCCTCCCGGCTTCGAAGTGGGATGACGATAGCGTGCACGATGGCGGCAGCGTGCATGATGGCAAAGGCTCGCGAAGTGACGGAGCCGCAGCAGAAGGCAGTGGTGCGGCGAAAGACGCCAGCGAGGGGAACGGCCATGCCCAGGGCGCTGTGCAAATCCCACAAGTCCCGGAGATGACTTTCGCCCAAGCCTGGGAATACGCGACGAAAAAACTGGATGACGAGGCTTGCGCTCCGAATGCGGATGCTGAGCGCATTTCCAGCGTCACAGTGGAGGACCTGCTAACAAACGAAGCTGCCATCGCGGCACTGTCGCAGCGTTGGTTTCAATCAAATGGCATACCTTTTGACTTCTCCATCGTGCGTGGCCTTGCCGATATCAACAGGCGGATTGCACGGATTCTGGAGTCGCGGGGAGTCCAGCTCGACCATGTTGACAGAATGCCGCACCATCTTCCATACAAAGTGGTGTTGAAAGGCATCGCTGCAATGCAAGGGCGGCGGCTTAGGGACATAGAAAAAGCGGTGAATCGCAAACCGCAGTCGGAGTATCGCCGTCGGATTATGCGTCAATACCGTATAGCGCATTATCACGGTACGTATGTCGGCATCGATTTGGAAACGACTGGAGACGATCCCCTGCGGGGCTACATCATCAACACAGGATGGGTGACTGCCCGGCTGGAGCGGGGGAGCGCCCCATATGATGAACGGTCGTATTATTCTGGATTGCCTGACTTCTATCAGGAACGTCCGATTCCTTTCGAATACGTCCATCACATCACGTGGCAGGACGTGCAGGACAAGCAGCAATTCAGGGATGACCATGATTTGCAGTCCTTGGTGCTGTCGGTTCTTACCGCCCACCCGTACATGGCTCATCATGCGATTTTCGAGCATGAATGGTTCCTGTACTGTTTGGACGGATACGCCGAGGCTTTCAAAAACGGCGAAGTCCTGCCCATCGACACTCAGGAGATTTGCAGGAAACTCGACGAGGATGTCAATGACATTCCACTGAATCAGCGGCCGGCGGCACTGGAGAACTGGGCGAAACGACGCGGAACCTTGAAGGACGACGAGAAAGAAAAGCATCTGGGGGAGGCTGATGCGAAACTGATGATGCGCACGGTGCTCGCGGAATTGGAACGACATGGGCTCGTCGATGACGCAGATGGCACGGTTCGCGCAGATAACACAGTTCGCGCAAATGGCACGGTCCGCACGGTTGGCACTGTTGGCACGGCAGGAGCAGATGACACAGATGACACTGTTGGCGCAGATAACGCAGATGGCGCGGACAGCGCGTCAGGTGCAGAAGATGCGTCGTCCGTAGAAGGTCCCATCGGTGTTTTGGGCAATGCCTGACGGTGGGGAAACAACGCACAGGGAAGGAGCAGCGGCATGATGGCCAGGATTCCTGAACAATATCGCAATCAGCGGGTGGGATTGGAAGGGTACCGTGTGCTCAACCTTGACCTCGACGGTGTATGTGCCAACTACCGAGCGGCCATCGCCGAATATGTCGTTCGCACGAGAGGGGCGAATCCTTATGAGCTGGGCACCAATGACGACTATCATTTCTACACGGCTCCAGGGTGGCCTATTGCGAATGTTGAGGATTATCTCGCTGTTCACCGTGCCGCCGAGGAGGACCATCTTTACGCGACGATGCCGGTGATCCCCGGTGCACCTCAGGCTTTGCGGGATCTTTCCGACGCCCATGTGCACATTCGAATCGTGACTCATCGTCTATTTGTCAACGGACAGCACCGGTTCGTTGTGTCAGATACTGCCAAATGGCTGGATGACAACAAGATACCTTACATGTCGCTGTGCTTCACGGGGCTGAAAGATTCAATCGGGGCGACGATACACATCGACGACGCGCCACACAACATCGAGGTCCTGCGCGATGCCGGACAGCATGTGGTCGTTTTCGACCAGCCATACAATCGGAATCTGGAAGGGCCGCGTTTGCTTGGCTGGGGCGGGGATGCCGTGGAGAAGTTGTTGCAATGGTTCGATCAATGGCCTCAGGTGTCTGAGACCGCGGGTGCTGATTGTCCGTGATGGGTTGCGGTGGGCATGCCAACAGGCGTTGATCCGATGGTTCAGGCAATTAGCCACTGTGTCTGACGTAAGCCTACTGTGATTCGGGTGGCGATCCTGCTATGATTCGGGTGGCGAGCCCGCGATGATTAAGACGCAAGTCTACTTCGATTGCAGCGATGACGGATCGTACAGGGCATGTCGCGCATGTCTGTGCGACATGTTGCCGGCGTGTGACATGTTGCCGGTGTGCGAGTGGACATGAAAGCAGTGATACTGGCAAAGAGACTGTACACTGCATGAGTGGGATGATGCACCGCTGGGTGATGCATCATGCTAGGTGGCGCAGCATTGGCAGATGGAAGCATTGTGAAAGCCTGATGGCGAAACGCCTGATGGATATCTGATGGGGTACCAGATGGATACCCGATGGATACCTGATGGATGGCAGGCAGATTTTTGATAGATGGGTGGTTTGATGATGCCAGGAATGACGCGTTGTGTGAAACGTGTGTCAGTGACAAACGTGCCGGCAGTGAACATGATGGCTGTCCGCGCTGATGGATTGAACTAATTGTCAATGCTGGGTGGCCGATGTAGCCATCCGTCTGTCGGTCGGTTGATGTGCCCCTGGGGATGCTGTCAGTTGATTGCGGATGCAGGCAGCTAATCGCAATTGGGGATGGGCATCCGAACAATCGGGTATCGCCCGCGGTGACACGAAAGGTGACGATGAACGGATTTTTGATTGGTGGACTCGCGGTTGCAGTTGTGCTGTGCGCCGTCTTGCTGATTGCATGGGGAAGGTCTTCGCGAAATTCTGATTCCGCACAGACCTCCCATCAGAATGCGCCGGACAGCGTGGCGCACACAGTTTATGCCGCCTCGGAGGTGCCGCCGGAAGTCGCTTCGAAGCCCATGCCCCAAAACGCATCGAATGACGTTGCGGAGGAACAGTGGGGAAAGGTGCCGGCGTCCATCGCAAAGTCCCAGTCCGTTGAATTCCTCGCCTCAGACGATGACTCATTGCACGATGCAGAAAACCAGTGGGCTGAGACAATAGATTGGAAGATGGCTCCGGACACGACGAAGACAATCAAACCTGAGCCCGTCATCGTATACGATTCAGCGAAGATGCCAGTCAATCGTGAATCCGACTCACGTTCCGGATCGACATGGCGAGGGCAAAGGGATGATGGAAAACATACCCGATCGGGGGAGGCTGATTTGCTGAAGCCTCGCTATTATGGCTCGGCGCCTCCTGATTTGAAGTACCACACCAAGCACGGTGTGGGGCCTCGTGTGACGCGTAATGATTTGCGTGAAACCGTGAAAAATCCAGACATTCGTTATGCATCACGCAATGGCGCCAAGGTGTCCGATCGTTTTGCTTCCGGACGTTTCGGCGAAGCCGGGGAGGCGAGAACTCAGCGCATCGTGGATGAATGGGCGAAGACCCATCATGCGGTGGTCAGACATGGATATTTCGTCAACAAACAGATAAAGGATTCGGACGTCGACCATATCATCGCTTTTGAATCCGATGGGGTTCAGCATGTGTTGTTGCTGGATTCGAAGAACTACGCTCCCGGAATCTACGACAAGGATCGCAGGTTGCTGGACCGGTCACAGACATGGGAACCGTTCATCCAGAGTAATTCGATGGAGCTTGCCAGCAAACAGTTGGAAGTGACGTTGCTGGGTATGCCTTTCCGATCCAAGGTTTTGTGCTACACGGTTGTGTGGTGCAGCTCGGCGAAAGGCAAGGTCGTGCTGCGCGGTTACGAAAAAAGCGCCACGATTCCCATCAACGGCGAGGAGCTGCCCCGCTTGCTTGGAGGTTTCCCTGACGCTTCCGCTCCCAATGTGGGAGTGATTCGTGCGCTTGATTGGGCGTTCAGTCCGCGTGGCAAAGTCAAGAAGGCGTGGAGCCTGGGCATGGAGAATGCGCAGCGAGAGCAGCAGGAGAGCGCACGGCGCCGCGAGCTACAGCAAGGTGCCGGTCGTCAATCGCAAGAGGCGAACCATAGGCCAGCACAAGAGACTGGCCACCGTTCAGGCGAAAGAAAGCGGACCGCGCAGGTGGGCAATGCGGGTTCGGCCAATGGGACTGCTATGGCAGCGCCTGGTCATAAGACGCAATCTCACAAGGCTTCCGCACGGGCAGTTCCTGCCCATAAGGCAATCTCCAACGAGAAACCGTCATTGAAACATGCGGGAGCCGGTTCCTCTCAGCGCAGTAATGGCAAAAACGGCAACAAGTCGTCGCGGTCCCATGGGAAGGGGCAGGAGACTCTCTCTGCCACGCAGCAGGTTTTTGGCACGTTCAATGATGGGCTCGGTGCGATTCCGCAGTTCGCCGATGGGGCCCTCAACAATGCCGGCGATGGCGGTGTCGCAATGGATTCTCGTGAGACCCTGCGTCGCACGAAGGAATTCGAAAAGCACACTGAGCGGATGTTGCGCAAAGTGAGCGCCGATCCAACGAGTATCGATTCAACGGGCTCCGATTCACTGGGCTCCGATCCAATGACTCCAGAGCTGAACCAATGGGATCCATCCCAGACGAATCTAGACGTTGCGAATCCAGATACCGTGAATCCAGATATTCCGAATCCAAGGTTGCGTGGCGGCAAGGGCTCTGATGAGCTCTTTGATGCCGATTCGCAGAATGCCGCTGATTCGCAATAATGCCAGTGATTTGTGACGCACTGATTTGTGGCACACAGCATGTGACGCAGTGATCTGTGGCGCACTGGTCTGTGGGACACGGCATGTGACGCAGTGATCGTTGCTCTTTGACATAGTCCGCGCATCTTGTTCACCCGCATCTACATGCGTGCAATAAGCATTATCTAGAACGCTCCCGCCGAGTCATGAAACAGGGATGCCTAGCGTAGTGCCTGTTGCAGAAAACATGAAGGAATGGAGGCAGTGATGGACTGGAACACGGTTCATGACAAGGCGAAGAGCGTGATGAGCGATGCGGGATTGGCGTACGAGGATGGCAATGCCGACATCGCCTCAGGGCAGGCGGACTATGACACGCTTGCCTGGCGCCGCTTTGGCATTCTGCCCCGCATGTTCCAGGACGTAAGCTCCATAGACACCAGCGTCACCATCGGAGACCAGACGCTGCCCACGCCGCTGTTCGGATCGCCGACCGCCTACCATCGCTTGGCGAGCGCCGATGGCGAGATCACCTCGCAGAACGGCATGAGCCGCGCGGGAAGCTTCATCGTCTATCCAACGAACGCTTCCGAGCCAGTCGAACGCTTCGCCAAGGAATCGCATGGCGCTTGGTGGCAGCAGGTGTATCTTTTCGATGACCGTGCCACCACCGAGGCGTTTCTCGAACGCTCCCTCGCTCAAGGTCCCTCTGCGCTCATGCTGACGCTCGATTGCCCTGGCTACAAGCGTGATTTCGGCTTCCGTAACAGCATCGACGGCACGCATGAGGGCGAAAGCGGCAATTTCCCTTCGATGCACATGACCGATTGGACACTCAACCTCGCCACGCACATCACCGTGGACGACATCAAGCGCCTTATCGAACTGTCCGGTCTGCCCGTCTATGTCAAGGGCGTGATGCGCCCCTCCGATGCTATTGACGCAATGGAGGCTGGCGCCGCCGGCGTCATGGTGTCGAACCATGGCAGGCGTCAGGTGGATGGTGTCGTGCCGGTCGCCTATGCGTTGCCCAAGATCCGCGAGGCGCTTGGACCGGATGCCACGATTCTTGCGGATACCGGTATCCGCACGGGTGGCGACGTGTTCCGCGCCCTTGCCCTTGGCGCCAATGCCGTGGGATTGGGCCGTCCAATCCAATGGGCTGCAGCCGCAGGTGGCGAGGATGGCATCGTGGCGATAATCGATCGCATCACCGATGAGCTTGCGCATACGATGAACTCCGCGGGAGTGGCGCATGTGGAAGACATCGACCCCAGCTTCCTTGTGCCCGAGCAGGGGCCTGCAGCCATCGCAGCGCTGGGGCAGACGCTGCGCTAGATTTTGGCGCTAGGTTTTTGCACTAAGACTTGGTGCCAAAACCTAGCGCCAAGACCCTGACCGCGATGCGCTATCCGGCGCTCACAGCGGGATGGCCGGCACTCCAGGCGACGCCTTGTGAAACACGGTACCCGGCGCCGTGCGCGATGCTGCGGCATCCTGATGCTGCTCCGAGTCATTGGCAGCGGCTTCCTTCGCGGCGCTTGCATCACCTGACGTGAACCACATCGTCGTGTAGGGCATGATCGCTCTGGCGTTCGAAGAGCCAATCTGGAATGCCGCCTCGCATGTCTGGCCTGCTTCAATCGGCCCCATGCAGTGTGCGGTGTCCTGTTTGAGCACATCCCCGTTGCCTGACAGCGCGGTGAGGGCGACGTCGGCATACAGGATTGTCTCGCCAGTGTTGTTGCGCAAGGTCATCTTCCCGTTGTAATAGCCATAGATGTGGTTGTCGATTGTCACTGATTCAATCGCCAGAGATTGTGCGCTGTCCGTGTCGGTGAGCGTGTTGTTGTGCTGCACTGTCTCTCCCGTGAGATTGGAACCGGTGAACAGCACTACCTGTGGCAAGTTCGTCAAAGAAAGTCCAGACAGGCTGGGCGATGGCGTCGACGACGGCTGGATGGAAACCGCGGAGCCGGACGAACCGGTGGAGTCAGAGTTTGCAGATGCCACGCCTGTGCCTGATGCCGCACTCGCGCTGGACGTGATGCCGGGTGCCGACAGTCCCTTGGTGAACGAGACGACGCGTCCGTCTTTTGTCCATTCGCCGTTTTCGAGCACCCATGTGCGGTTGAGAATGAACGAGGGGGTGGATGCGAACAATCCGTAGGCGGTTGTGCCGATGCATGTCAGGACCGCAACAGTGCACGTCACAGCAGTGATGATGGTGATTGTGGATGGTGCCGACGGTTCTGAAGCAAGATGGCGTCGCTGCGAGTCCGTGACAATCGACCGCACCGCGCACAGGGAGCCGATTGCGATGATGAGGATCGCCACGAGACTGAGCACGCTCAGTTCCTGCAACACGCTTATCGCAAGCCCTACGAGCGCAAGAATGAAGCCTATGGTGGCTGCGATATGCGACTTGATGCCGAGAGCTTGGGACAGCGATGCGTTGTCCTCGGCGGCGTTGCGATGGTGCCGCAATGGTGCATGACTGATGATGGACATGGGCTGCGCTCCTGATTTCCGGTGCTTCTTCCCGCCATCCTACTAGCGCTGCTGTGCGCGCGGATAGCGCTGGCGAGTGTCTGCTGCGTTCCACTGGGCTGTCGTCTGTGCCTGCTTAGCGCTAGATGCCTTGCGTTTTTGGCGGACCAGCGCGCTCGCGTGTGACGCTTTCCGCGACGCTGCGGCGTGAGCACACTTCCGTGGAAGCGGCGCGAGCACAGAAAAAGGCGAGGGAGCGCAGTCCAGGGATTGGCGATAAGGAGACCATAAGAAAGAGACGGGATTGCAAGAAACAGACACGGAGTGGCGGGAAAAGGGAAGAAGAGGAGAGGCAGAAAAGGCTAGAAGGCTAGAAGGCTAGAAAGGCTAGGAAGGCAAGAGGGGAAGAATAGACGAGAGAAGATAATACAGAAAGATGCCAAGCACAAGGAGGTATGAGTGAGGCACAAAAGGAAGAGAAGACCGCATCAGCATCTGTGCGCTCCATGGGCATTCATGACACCGTGTTGAAAACCCTGTGCTTTGCGATGCGTGCATTACTATGAATTCTGTATTGGCTCTACCGCTTCTCGCATTCGACTGACTCGCTCGGCAACGGATGCGAGGCGGCTATCGCGAGGAAGCACAATGGATCATCGGATTCTCATAGGCGTGGTGGCGCTGCTGTTGCTGTGTGCTATTGCCGTGTCCGATGTGCGGTATTTCATCCGGAAGCGCGAGGCTCGGCGTCTGAAGGAGGAGAAGCGCCAACGCGACCGGGCGGCGCACAATCTTCCCCCGTCCTCCAGCAAGCATGGCGCTCATGCGCAGAGGCCTGAGCATGCCCAGCTTGAACGTGTGGCAAGACACGCGCCCGGTAAGGCACCTGATAAAGCAGCGGATAGGGCAATGGATGGCGCGATGACAGGAATGATTCTCGGTGGCCGGCGCCATGACAGTCAGATACAAGACGGTTCACGCATGGGGAACCAGACAGTTGCAGGCCAAGGTCACGAAATCCAAGCATCGGGAACCCGCAGCGGCATTGCGCGCCATGGTGAAGCCAAGCGTGTGCCTGCACATGTGCCGACGACGCAGCAATCGGACAGGCGGATGGTCCAATCCCACGTAGACGAAGGTCGCTCGGGGCGTTTTGGCGGCATGGCGTTGACTCCTCCTGCACCGCCTACCCCTCCGGCTCCATCCGCGCCTCCGGCTCCGCCTGTGCCGTTGACTCGATTCGCTTCGTCGGTTCCATCCGCGCCGTCCGCACCATCCGCACCAATCCAGACTGTACCGCGGCATGGCGCACACATGGCGGAGCAAACGTCAGCGCCGTCTGCAATGGCTGGTTCGCAAACTGGTGCGGCGGCATCGCAAACCGGCGTGCCGTCATCTCGAACTGGCTCTCCGGAGCGTATCCGCGGAAGAATCTGGGGCGACGACATCGACCCTCAGGTTGCAAACAGCATGCTCGGCAACTGGCCTCAGTATCATCGCGAACAGGTCTTGCCAGGGCATTCGGCTTCCGATTGGCCTAAGAACCAGCCCCGTGGGGAGGCAGTGGTCCAAGGATCGTTTGATGCTGATTCGTCGGCAGATCAGGCGGCGCCGCATCGCGCTGTCGACTACGCCATGCCTTCCGGGAATGAGTCTGATGGACAACTCGTACCGCTCATGGTGTCGGGAACGGTCTATGCGGGCGAGATGTGGACGCCGCAGGGGAATGACAACACTGACGCCAATTTGAGTGATGCGTTTGCCGATAGCGCAACTGTGAATGGTGCGAACAGTGGTAGTAATGGCGGTGTTGACGGCAATCGTGAACAGGGCAACGGCATCAGCACGACAGCCCATCAATCGGCTGTTGCGCTCAATTCCTCGAATTATCTCGCCAATGACGAAACTGCGGAAGAAACGATTGCAGATGAGACCACCACGGCCGATGCAATGTCAGGCTATGCACCCTCTGGCAATGCGATTGCTCCCAGCGTCACCCGTGACGGTCAGGCGACCTATGGAATTGATCCACGCATCGGAAGCGCTTCTGCAATCGGAACGCACGAGGACGCTTTGCCAAACGGCACGTCAGCGAATGATACGGCTCTTATGCGCTCTGGGGACGCCGCTGCTTTGCGCATAGATGCGCATTATCGTCTGTCCCATCTGCCAGCGGATTACCACGTGTTCAATGACGTGTCGTTACCGTTGGAAGGCAGGACGCTGGATTTCGACCAGCTGGTGATATCCACCTCTGGCGTGTTCATCGTTTCGTTCATGCCTCTTGATGGCAGCGTTTATGGTGACGGGCGAAGCCCGAACTGGGCTGTCGTGCCTTACGGCTCGCCGGTCACCCCTGATGAGGCGCGCGCCTGCGCGCAGGGTGTGGCGGCGGCCGTTCCTCAGGGCTTGCAGCTCATCGCCAACCCTGCGCGTCGCAACGAATGGCTCGTTGATGGCACGGCACGCATGATGGGCCTGCCCGCCGATGTATTCCACTGCGCGGTGCTTGTGCCTCCCACTGCCCGCCTGTATCTTGACAACGCTGGCCTAGCCATCACGCCCACTCAGGAGACAGGGTGGATTCTATCCACGACGCCATCAGTGCTGGAAGCGGAGTACGTCGCCGATTTGGCAAACGCCCTTGATGAGTACCTGAATGGCTGATTCTCGCTGACTGCGATTCTTGCCGCTTGTTTAATCTCGGCAGGCTAGTCTTGGCGGGTTAATCTTGGCAGGCTGCCGTCACGTCGCCCTTTGCTAGCGCGAGCACTTGGTACGGTTTGAGCGTGCCATCGAACGGCTTGCCGGTGATGAGATCCGCCGTACCGTCGAAGCCTGACAGGGAATCCTCGGCCGCGCTGTTGTGATAGACAAGCGTGACGCTTGCCCCATCGTTCACACGCTCGGCAAGATGCTCCAGTCGCTGGGCGTCGGTCTGAGTGCGATAGGCAAATTCTCGCGGTGTCGCAAGATCGAGGTCATCATCGGTCGCAACCGTGCTCTTCGTGATGGCGATCACGCCCTTGTCGTCATCCGCGAAGGATGAAATGACGGCGCCGGTGCAAATCGCCGGCACACGCTTGCGCAGCTGGATGAGACGGTGATACCAGTCGAACGTCGCGTCATCCTGATGGGCACGGTCCCATGCCATGCCGCGGCGGCAATCCGGATCGTTGTCGCCGGTCATGCCGTATTCATCGCCGTAATACACCATCGGCATGCCAGGGGAGAGCAGCTGGATGCCCACAGCAAGGCGATGTTTGGCATCATCGTCGCCGCACAGCCTCTTGAAACGAGGGGTATCGTGGCTGTCGAGAAGATTCCACATCACCGGCCAGGCATTGGGATGCAGGTTGCCTTTCATGAATCCAATCTGGTCGAGGAACTCCGAGGCAGATATCTCGCCCGATGCCACGAACCGGCGCACCGCCTTGAGGAAGTGATAGTTCATGACGGTATCCCATTCATCGCCCTCGAGGAAGTCGAACGCCGGATGCCACACTTCCGCTCCGATAATCGCTTCAGGATTGGTGTTGCGCACGGCACGGCGCAGACGCTTCCAGAAAACATGGTCGATTTCGTCGCCCACGTCCATGCGCCAACCATCCACGCCTGCTTCTTTGATCCAGTGGCAGACCACGTTGATGAAGTAATCCTGCACTTCGGGGTTCGTCATGTTGAGCTTGGGCATATAGCCGAAGTAGGCGAATGTCTTGTAGTTCGGCGTGCCTGCCGCGTCCTCAGCCTGCTCCGGGGAGTCGATGGGTGTGAGCGGCCAGTCGTCGAGCCAATACCAGTTCCAATACTGTGAATCGCGGCCTTTCTCCAACACATCGCGGAATGCGAAGAAATCGCGGGACGTGTGGTTGAACACGCCATCGAGAATCACCTTGATGTCGCGCTTGTGCGCCTGTTCCACCAGTTCCTTGAGGTCGTCCTCCGTGCCCAGCGACGGGTCGATGTGCAGGTAATCGATCGTGTCATATTTGTGAGGCGAAGGAGAGACGAAGATGGGGTTGAGGTACAGCATGCCTGCGCCGAGTTCCTGAATGTGGGGCAGGGCTTGAATGATGCCTCGCAGGTTCCCACGCAGGTTCATCGTGCCGGTTGCCGGCACCTGATGCCATTGGGGGTTGCGCGAGGCGGTTTCTGCAAGAGCGTCTCGTGCAGCCTGTGCCTCTTCATGCAGGGGTGTTGCGGAAGGAGAGGCTGCGGATGGAGAAACGGCGTCATCGTTGGCGACGGCGAATGCCGTGGGGAACACTTGGTAGATCACACGGTTGCGCGCCCAGGCGGGGGTGTCGAAAAGCATGTCTTCTCGCAGTGTCTGCGGGCAATCGAACATTTTTTCCGGATCTGTCGGAGGCTGGGAAGAGAACTGGTAGTCGCCGTAAAACAGCGTGGAGCCGTCTTTCCCGTGCAGTTCGAAGTAATACCGCAGGCAGATCACGTTGATGTCCAGTTGCACTTCGAAATAATCATGGATGCCGTCAGTGGCGAAACGTCGCATTTCGTAGGAGGCGGCGGTGCTCCAACGTCCGAAGAACGGGAATCCTTGCGGTGGGGATGGCCGTTTCTCCTGCGGCATGCGCAGTCGGTCCTCGCAGTAGTAATGCAAGTATTTGTCTTCCGTGTGCAGCGTCACGGATTCAACGTCATGCGCGCTTGTTTGGATTCTGATTGCGAATCGAGCGAAACCGTCCTCAGGGTTTTTGCTTGACGCGCCGCATGATTTGCTGGTGCTCAGGGCGAAGCAGAAGCGGTGATCCATGTCATGTCGGATTCCGGAAAGATCCATCTTTGGCTCCTTTGGGCTGCATGGTCGCATACGTCATGGTCGCATACGTTTGGTGCTGCGCACGTTTGTGATGCTGCACGAGCATTCGCAGCATTGGTGTGGCATGCAGCATCAGGTATGGTGCGGCATCGGTGTGAAACAGTACCATGATATGTGGCAATCCGCCTGCGCGGCGGTTCACTGTGGCGGTTCACTGTGGCGGTTGTCCGTAAACGGGCACATGTCTCCGTTCGCACGTTCCGAATGAAGGCTGCCTGTGCAATCGTTGTCCACAATCGTCACTGCCATTCACAACTGTCACCGCCGTCTGCAATCGTCACTGCCGTCCGCAACTGCCGTCCGCAACTACCATCCGCAACTTTGTCGCAGCGCACAACTGCCGCCGTTGTGTGGAAAACCGTGATTTTATCCACAACGGCAGCAGAATGTCCACATTCGCGGAAGGGTTTTCCACTTATCCTCAATTTCACACAAGACGTGCACGGGATTTTTCACAATGTCGTAATGTTCCTCAGTACATCGGGTAGGCGCGTAGGTTTGCACTGGAGCACACGCGTCGAAGTGGCAATAGAAAGAGAGGATCCGATGGACGAAGACGAATGCGACCAGTTTGTTTCGTTGGAAAAACTCGTGCGTTGCGATGAGTGTTCGGAATCTTCCTCGGAAGACAGTCACGGATATTACAAGCTGCGCTCGCGTGGCAAAGGCAAGAGGCGGTCTACGTCGAAATTGTTGCGGCCGCGCCGCAGGCCATCCCAGATAATAGCGCCCGCGGGCTGTATGTTCGACAGGGAGGATGGCGTGCCGCCGCAGTTGCGCAGACTGGGATTATGCGAGTGCGACCTGACTCCGCGGGTGCCTTTGGAATCCATGGGGCCTGTGGTGGCGCGCTGTCTTCAGGAAGACCGTGCGACTGTGTTGAGTGCTTATGCGGAGTTTCTGCGGGCAATCGGTGTCAACCCACGGGGAAGAGCGCGGTGCGTTCAGGAGATTGACGCCATCCATGATGCCTTCTTCGATTGGTTCGCCTACGACTACACGTATGCCGATGGGGTGACGGTGTTGGAGAAGTTTCTGATGGAGAACGCAGCGGGGGTGCATCAGCTGACGCATGAACGAGTCAAAGCATTGTGGTCAGTGCTCAATTGTTCCATTGAAGGAGCGTTCCTCGTGGAAAGGGTGATGGCATTCGCGAGGCTCACGATGCTGAGAAGCCTGCAGGATGGTTTCAAGCTGTATGTTGAGGATTCAATGTTGTCTATGAGTTTGCTGGGGTGCGAAAACACGTTTATAGCCGGTCGCTTTACTCAATTCGGTCCGGTGTGGCGTCCTTCCGCCCGGCCGTTTCACATTCCCACGCCGTATCGTTCCGTTGTGCCAGGGGCGATCGATGACATGACGGCGGTGCGTGTGCGCGCACAGAGGTCGCAGCAACGAATGTCGCGCCGCAGAGCGCTTGGTTCCTTTGCCATGCGCGGCACGCATGGGACGCTTTTCGCCGGTGTGCCTGACGCTTTCGTGCCTGATCCCGTAAACAGTGCGTCCTTGGAATGGTTCATGGCGTCGGGGACCTTCGACATCTCGCAGTTTGTGCCGATGATGCCGGTTGATGTCGAAGACGATATCGAAAGCATCGAAGGGACCGGTGGCGATGGTTCGAACAACAGGAAAAGTAAAAGAGGAAAAGGTGCCAGGAAAGCCCCGGCGGATGTGGAGACTGGAGAAGACGCTGAAGGCGACGGGATTCACTCCCGAAGTGACACTGTGCGAGAGGGAACTGCCCGAGAGGGCGCTGTGCGGGAGGGCGCTGCCAAAGGCGAGACTGTCAGGGGGAATACTGCCAAAAGGAACGCTACCCGGGGGCGAAAGACCGGAAGGTCCAAGGGAAAGACTGGGAATTGTGGCAAGCCGCTTTCGGATTGCGATACCTTCGATTGCGATGAGTATGTTGATCTGACTTATCGGATGCCGTTGGCTGATTGCCGGAATTCACACGGGCATATTTGCAATGCCGAGGATCACGTGATCGCTGGAATGAGTTACTTGCAATTGTTGGGGATGGTGTTTTGCGCTCCAGGCGAGGAACCTTACGATCAACATGGTTATGAGTCACGTGATTACATGATGATCTGCAACGAGTTGTTTGACATGGGAATCATGGTTTAGAACAAGCGATGATTGGTATAGGAAGCGCGGATAGGAACAGGGGCAGATGAGGCGGAACGGGTAGAGGCAGATGGAGCTGCGGATAAAATGATTGCGCTCCGATGGCATGGAGTCATCGGAGCGCAATATTATTACTGCTTTCGTCGAACATCGTTCGGCGCAAGCGGAGCAATCACAATGATTTACAGCGTTTCAGGCTTGCCGGGGTGGGCGTTGGTGAAATCTTCGATGGTGAAATCCGTGCCATCGTTCAGATTCACGTGGAAATTGCTGCCCGGAGTAGGCTGATACAGGTTCTCGGCGTTGGTGATGTCGCCACCGTTGTCAAGGAAGAAATCCGCGCCTTCCACACCGGCAGGGATGGTGATGACGGCTGAATAATAGCCGTTGCCCGCCTTGCGCAGAGGGTAGCCAGGGGCGCAGGTCCATCCGTCGAAGCTGCCGCGGATGTAATAAGCCTCCTGCTCCCAGACCGAAGCGTTGAAATAAACCGTGATTGCGCGATCGGAGGAAAGGAATCCGATTCGGTGGTATGCGGGGTACACATCGCGGCTTTCGATGACGCCGGCTTCCACAAGGTCGTGGCTCTTCTTAAGAAGCCAGTTATATGAACGTCCCAAGGCCTTTGCTGCGTCCTTGATGTTCATCTGGGTCGTTAGTGCGTTGATGACTTCCTCATCTGAAACAGGCGCGTTCGTCGATGCTTGTGCTGTGGCTGCTTTTGCCTTTTTTACCATATTTCACTCCCATGAATGCTTCTCAATTGGTCATGGACCTTTCTCGGTCACATCATGTGCTTTCGTAGCATGACAATTGCCACTGTAGCGCGAAAGGGTAACAAGGAGTACTTAGAAGGCAACAGGAAAGTAAACAATGCAACGAAAAATGTGGTCGCACCACAAAATCCGTTGAAGAAAGTGGTGCGACCACATAATTATATGGGGAGAATGGTATGGGCGAATCGACGCCGGCGCTGTGTTCAGTGCAGCGGCGTTTCGAGCAACGCGCGCTCCAAGTCGAGAGCGTTCTTGTCCGGCGACGAATTCATTAATGTCACATGCCCTAGTTCGAAGCCGTGTGAGGGTGCCGATTGTGAACCGTCGTCCTCATCCTCTGGCTGAGGGGCCAGCTTTCCCAAAGATTCCAGCACGACGCCAAGATGTCGCACGGTTCCTTCGTTGCCGTCGACAATCGCCACATTGTCGGGCATGAATTGACGGAAGTACGACCTGTAGAAAATGAAATGCGTGCAGCCAAGCACCACGGAATCGACATGAGCCAGGTCGTATTTGTCGAAGTATCCATGCAAGGTGCGCATCACCAGATCTCGATCGTCGAGTTTGCCGTTTTCCACGATGGTCACCAGGTCGGGGCAGGGTTGCTTTTCAATCGTATGGGAGTCTTGAAAACGTGACATGAGCCGTGCGAACTTACGTTCACGCAAAGTGAGCGGAGTGGCAGCGACAATGACATGCTGGGATTTGCCTTCGCCGCGGTCGCATGCGAGTTTCAAAGCAGGCTCCATGCCGATCACAGGCACGTCATAGCGTTCGCGCATTTGCGTGATGCAAGCGCTGGTGGCCGTATTGCATGCCACGACTAGCGCCTTGGCGCCCATGTCGAGCAGCCTGTCTGCAATGTTGAAACAGTAGCCTTGAATCTCTTCGACTGTCTTGAGACCGTAGGGGGCGTGTGCGGAATCGCCATAGAAAATCACGTTTTCATATGGCATGTCATGGCGTATCTGGCGCACAACGCTGATGCCGCCCATGCCTGAATCAAACACTCCGATTGGTGCGTTGTTGCTCACTGTTGCCTCCTGTTGTCGCGTGTGGCTGCATTCCATGCGTGCACCTGTTGGTGATATGCGACGTATGCACAAGCGGATGTGCGATTGTGCGTCTGACGAGTCCGTTGCGTGTTCGGTATGGTAGACGATGGGTTCGCCATTGTCTTCTGTGGAATTGTGTATCTCTGCCAAGCCTGTTGCATGGCGGGTGCGTGTATTTGCGCTGGACTGTGTTTGCCGTGCGCTGAACGGCGCTTGTGCTGGACCACATTTTCTCTGCGCTGAGGGTGCCTTGCGTTTGTGGTACGCAGCGTTGCCGATGCACGTCACAAACGCAATCGCTTATGTCCCTCTGCTGTCTTCCGCTGTCCTCCGTTGTTATTTTCCGCTGTCCGTTGTTGCTATTCACCGTTGCTGTCAGCCTTCGGTGACCGGTTGGTGGTGTGTACCGCAAGGGTAGTTTGCGCAGTGAAATGATGCTGTTGATGACGCTGTGGTGCACATCGTTGATGACGTTGCACACCACAGCACGGCGGTGGGCATTGGCTGGATTCTTGAAAAGGAACCGAGGGAACTTGGGGCAGGCAATCTTCTTCAGGAAAGGAAGTCTTCGATCGCTTGCGCGTCGCTGTATCCCTGACGGTACATCATCGCCATTCCCTCCTTCGTGCGTTTCAGCGTATCGAGTCCATAGAGCTTGCGCGGGGCAAGGATTAGCACTCGCCCTGACTTCTCCCACATGCGCGCCTGTGTCGATTCGGAATTGTAGGTGCGTGCGCGGTACCACATGGAACGGGCTGCGTTGGGATATGTGCGGCTGAGGATTCTCGCCGGGAGCTCGTCCTTTTTCTGCGGGCGGATCCATGCCTTGGGGTGCGTAAGAACGATGATGATCCGGTCGCATCCGCCTTCATAGGCCTTGCGCCAAGGGATGGGGTCAGCGATTCCTCCATCGAAGTAGGGCACTCCGTCAACCACGTAGGGATGGTTGACGACGGGAACTGCGCTTGAGGCCTTACAGATGGCGTAATCATCCTGCCTCATGCGGCTTTTGGGGAAATAGTGGGCTTTGCCTGTGGTCGCGTCCGCCGCAACCGTGGTGAAATCCGTCGGGTTTGATTGGAATGCGTCAAAGTCGAGCGGATACTCGCCATCGTGGTTCGAAAGGACACTGTAGATGTAATCGAGATTGATGAAATCGCCGGTCTGTCGGAAGTTATACCAGCTGGCGTATTCACGGCGGAACGAATATTCCATGTAGAACTTGTAGGAACGCTGGTATTGCCCGGCGAGGAAGGAAGCGAGATTGGCGCTTCCGGCGGACACCCCATAGCAATGGTTAAAGGTAATGCCGTGTTTGAGGCAGAAATCGTCGATTCCGGTTCCATATACCGCGCGGTATCCGCCGCCTACATCGATCAATGCGGTCTTCATGCTTTTCTCTATCTCCTGGTTGCGCAATGGTCACGGGTATGCGCATAACCCGGTTGTCTCGTTCAAGTCTAGCGGCATCGAGGGCGCGTGTGGTTGATTGCATGTGCCGGTGATGGTGCTGCGCAGGAGAAGAACCTTCTCTTTGTGTCGCGCCGTGTCTTCCCGCTGCGCCTGTTTTCGTGAAGAAGCGCGCATGTGCCAGAAAGGATGGGAAATAATGAAAGAATCGTTTCGCTATGGGCTCAAAGGGTGCTCGCCCCGGAATTGCTGGGGCTGCGGCGTACTATGGGTCGCATGACGATTCCACGCACTGTATATAAAGGGCACGGTACGGCTAATGATTTCGTGCTGTATGCCGATCCCGATGGAAGCCTGCAGCCGTCGGATGGGGAGATTCGTTTTCTGTGCGACCGGCACAAGGGCTTGGGAGCCGATGGTTTGCTCAGGCTCGTTCCCACGCGTTTCTACGCGAGCATACCTCAGCTCGAGGCTCAGGAAGCCGAAAGGCTTATCTCGCAGGGCGCCGAATGGTTCATGGACTATTACAACGCCGATGGAAGCGTCGCAGAGATGTGCGGCAATGGTTCGCGGGTCATTTCACTGTTCGCAAAACGGTTGGGATATTGGGATAGCACCGCCCAGCACACATTCGTGTTGGGCACGCGAGCCGGCGTGAAGCGCTTGGATTTCCTAGGGGAAGTCGAAGGGCTGGGTCGTAACGTGCTTCATGTCGATATGGGACCGTGGTCGAAGGGCGATGACGGGAGATTCCGCGTCTCCCTTGCCAACACTCCGGGCAGCGTACGAGGAACGTACGTCAACATGGGCAATCCCCATGTGGTGTGCCTTGTGGATGACTTGTCGGGTCGAATCGGCGGTGTTGATACCGAATTGCCAGGCGTGGAAGCCCTAGACCTGTCCCGTCCGCCCATCGTGCAGCCGCCGCTGGAAAGTGGACAGAATGTGGAGTTCGTGCGTCTTGAAAGTATCAGAGAAGACGAACGTGGCTACGCATACATGCGTGTGAATGAACGGGGCGTTGGTGAAACGATGTCCTGCGGCACAGGATTGTGCGCCACGGCGGTTGTGCTCTCGTCGAAGACGGGCGTGAATGAGTGGTATATCCGCATTCGCGGAGGCGTGGTGAAGGTGAAAGTGACTCCTTCGAGTGTGGAACTCACCGGTGATGCCAGGATCATCGGCAAAGTCGAGTTCCTTGATGATGCGAATGCCCCGTCTGTCCATTTCCGCTGACAGTCAGGATGACAGTCAGCGGGGCGGTGCGCATCATCAGCCATGATGCTTGTGCAGATGGCCCAGACTTGGATTCATCAAGTCCGGGCCATCTGCATTTTTCATCGGTATATTTCGGTTTCGTCCCGGTGCGGTCCTCGGATGTTTGTTGGGTGTTTTCGTTCGTCGTTAGCGCCTGAAGCGATGGAATGCTACTGCGATGGCATTGTGACGACATGACAAGACGAGAGGCCGATGCAGGTCATGAGAAAATAGCGGACCCATCCACAGCAAGGATGACGGCGACAATGGCCACGATCCACACCACATCCACCAACAGGTCCGCGCCAAGCCGGTAGTAGGTGGCGAGCTTGCGCGGGTGGCGCGGCAGCCCTTGTACCGTAACTGTTGCGTGGGAAAGTGCCATGAACTGAATGGTCGTTGAGAACATCAGAAGGATGCACCACGGGCACAAGGCGTTAATGACGAACAAGGACTGTGAGAGCAACCAATATGCATACAGCAGCGCTGCCAAGTTTCCCAGCCAGGCGCATAGCGCGAACCAGCGTGGGAAGATCACGCGAGAGAGTCCAAGAACGGCGATTGTGATGAACACGGATTCCGCCGCGATGCCGAAATACGCGTTGGGGAAGCTGAGGTTGCCCAGCTTGATGATTTCCGCCTGCCATGATTGTGCCACGGTGGAGCAGGAGACTTTTGCATTGAGGTCGCAATCGAGCAGCACGTCAGGATGCCTCGCGGAATACAATGCGTCGGCGGAAAGTATGAACGAGGCGATGATAGCGGCGAGGCTTGCCAGCAGGTGTAGTAGGTATAGCCATGTCGAACGGTGACGCCACCCAGTGGGCATGGGGTGTTCCTCAAGGCTTGCCGCATCATCCTCCGCCCAATCCTCGTCACTGTCGCTTTCTGCGGTTCGTGACTCTTCGACAGGTTTTTTTGATGCTGCGGATGACGGTGTCAAAGCGGTGCTGCGGTGGTGTGACATACAAACCTCGCTGTTTCGTATTGTTCGTTTACCTTTTACACAGTAGCCTATGCCGCCCCGGTGGTTCATGACGCCGGTTGGAACAAACAGGGGTTTGGCCGGCGGTGTTGCGCAACGGTATGAGGGCGAGGCGCAATGGACACGGCGGTGTTGCCCAACGGCACGAGGGCGAGGCGCATGGCAGTGAAGCGCAACACAAGTAGGTGATTAGCTGGAGGCATGCGCATGCATTGCGTGCGGTTGCGTGGTGAATGAGGCCACTGCCGACTTTGGAGAGGAAGCCTCACGCTACGATGGGTGGCATGCTCGAGAACGAAGATACGAAACGCCTTGGTAAGGCAGGCATCGAAGAGGCGCCGGTGCGCGGATGGGATCTGCACTGCCACACGCGTTTTTCCGATGGCACCAAGACGCCTGAGGAATTCATCGCCGAAGCGCGGGAACTGGGCTTGCATGGTGTGGCTATCACAGATCATGATACTTGGAACGGCTGGGATCGGGCGGTGCAAGCTGCACGCCAATATGGCATGCCGTTGGTTCGCGGCACTGAGATAACCGCTCACGTCGATCATACGAGTGTTCATATGCTTGCGTACCTTTACAATCCCGATGATAAGGGGCTTGCGCGCATGTTCGCGGATACGCGGGCGGCGCGATTGGCAAGAGTGCAGGAGATGGTGGAACGAATCTCGCAGGATTATCCCCAGATCACTTGGGAGTCGGTTCGTGCACAGGTGCGCGAGGGCACGCAGACCACAGTCGGACGCCCTCATATCGCAGATGCATTGGTTGCAGCAGGAATCTGTTCATCGCGCTCGCAAGCATTCGCAACAATAATCGCAACCACCAGCAAGTATTACATCCATGTGCCTTCGCCGACGCCGGTGCAGGTGGTTCAAACAGTCAAACGAGCCGGTGGGGTAGTGGTGCTCGCACATGCTGGCGATCGCTCGCGAAATAAGTATCTGCTTTCCGATGATCGAATTATTGAACTTATCGATGCCGGGCTGGATGGCATCGAGATATGGCATCGGGGCAATGATCCTGACCAGCGTGTGAGGCTTGCCGAATTTGTGCAGCGCTATGGATTGCTCGCTACAGGCGGCTCGGATTGGCATGGTGCTGGCAAACCGAATCTGCTGGGAGAAAACCTTACGCCGGACGCCACCGTCAAATTGCTATGCGAAGGGCGCTTCCTTTCAGTCGTATAAGTGCATATGAGCATTGGTGACTATTAGTGTTTGGTTCGGTCACCTGACAGTGGATATCGGTACTTGATTGCTTGGCGTTCCGTTGTATGACACTTGAAACGTTTGCGCCTGTTTCTTGACGCCAGGACGCAATGTGCGGTTAGGTGCAATAGTGAGGCAAGGCGCGAAGCTGACACCGGGTGCGTTGATGTTAAGACGCAAGGGCGTGGCATGCATACGCCTTCATTGCAGCACGGCATATAACGCACAAAATATAAACATGCAAAGCGCCTGACGACGTGCAATCGAGGCGGTGATGTTACGCACGCGTCGGGTATGCATGTCGTCAGGCGCTTAATCGCTGGCTAACCTGGCACAACGTTGCCATGCGATGCGCCAGGTTAGCCAGCGATTGATGCGGAGAACTGTTCCGGTCGTTTTATTCAGCGGTTTGCAGTTCGGCGCCCTCGAGGTCGAAGTCGGACATGTGGTAGCTCTTGATCGTCGGATCCTCGTACGTGTTCTTGTAGTAAGTGTCGGTCTTTGCCGAGAAGCCGCTCGTATAGATGGTCTTCTCGTATTGGCCATTGCTCATGAGTGCGCAGCCGTCCACCATCGATGCGGAATCGAGAGTGTGGAACAGACGGGACACGTTCGCTTCTTCGGTTTGCTGTGCCGGATAATGCGCGTTCGTATATGCTGCGCGCACAAAGCGGGACGGAGAGCTGTAATCGCCTGGGATGCCACGCATGCCTGAGCCGGAGCCCCATGCGCTGAGTTCCTGGGTTCCCCACTTGACCGGTTCGGGAACTCGCGGGTCCATGCTCAGGTAGTTGCGCAGGTTCTCGGTATGCCAGTCGAAGGTCGGCTGGTTGGCGAGCACGTCGACGCCGTCATGATGCACATGGATGCCATCCGCCATCACTTCGATCACTATGCTGCGCTTGCCGTCGCCGACAATCCAATGCAGGAATGAAACGGGATATTGGTCGTTGACTTGCTTGGCAACCACCGTAACATTCTTCAAAGCTTCCTCAACCTCATCGACCGTGGAGAAGCTGCGGGCGATCCAGAAGGGCAGTTCGTAGGCGGCAACGTTGATGGTGCCGTCAACCGGGGCGTCGGCGTACTGAGCGTATCCAGGGAAGTTCAGTCCTGCGACAGCCAGCCCCTCGTCATTTGCGCAGTCGAAGTACATCGGCATGCCTTCGACGATGATTCCCACGCCCATGACAGGCTTGGGGTCGGCGACAGTCGCATTGAACGCGACCGGCGCCTGGTATCCGCGTGGGGTCACAACGATTTTCTCGCCGTACGAGAACGACCAATCGAGATTGCGGCCGAAATACATATTTCCATTGTCATCGGCAAAGCGAACGCCAGTGCACATGTTACTTACTCCTTACTTAATTCTCCTTGAGGAGCTTGCGGATTGTTCAAGAGCGGAGTCGTTTTTCTTCCCTGCGCATCTGCGGTGGTGTTGCAGCATGACCTCCGCTGATTTTGCGGGGTGGGGAACCGCGCCACGAGTCGTGTGGGCGTTGTCACCTGTTATCCGGTGCCGCTCTTTCGCAATGCGCGTTATTAACCTTTCACCTCATATCATAAACCTTCGCGCATGTGTTCTCGGAGGTGTTCTGCCATGCATCCATGGGAGGTTTGCCTTGGTATTGCAAGGAAAAAGGAAGGACAGCGACTGTGGATGGAACAAGGGATTCTTGTGAAAACGGCAGGATATTCACAGGGAATTCATAGATTGTGGACGAGCCGGTGTGGACTGGACGGAGATGGAATCAGGATCGAATTGAGTAGATGCGAGGGACCTGTCGCTCGCATTCTTTAGCGGTTCTATGGGTGTAATCGGGCTTGACTTGGGTTGAGGAGTGAGGCGGCGAGCCAGTGCGGATGGAACGGAGTGGGCGCATATTGGGGCGAACGGAATGAGGCTGCGCGGCGCGGGGTGCGGGAACGCAGGGTATGGGAAGGTGAGATGCAGGATGGGTGGGGCACGGAGGTGCGAAGCATTGGAAGGGCGAGATATGGGAGCGGTGGGGCACGGATGGGATGAGGTGTGGAAGTGCGAGGTGTGGGGCGAGGTGAGATACGGAAGTGGTGGGGCACGGGATTAGATGAGGTGCGGAAGTGCGAAGCATTGGAAGGGCGAGATATGGGAGCGGTGGGGCACGGATGGGATGAGGCACTGAAATGCGAGATGTGGGGCGAGGTGAGATATGGAAGTGATGAGGCGTGGGGTAGTGCGAGATGAGGAAGTGGCGAGGCGCTGCGACCGAAACAAGGTGTGAAGGTATGGGAATGCGGGCGTGCCGGATTGTGGTGCGTGGACTATGCGGTTTTGAGAGATTTTCCTGAGAGCGAATAGAATCATGGATGTTGGCACTCTCATACGTGGAGTGCTAATGTCACAGTTAGCACTCGAGAAGAGAGAGTGCCAACGAGAGCTGACGCTCGTCGGTGCTTCCCAATCGAGTGGAATGAACGAAAATACGGCCATCCTTTTTGGAGGAAAAACATGGCAAAGATCATTTCTTATGACGATGAAGCTCGCCAGGGCATGCTTGCCGGTCTTGATAAGCTTGCCGACACTGTGAAGGTCACCCTTGGTCCGAAGGGACGCAACGTCGTGCTTGACAAGACGTATGGCGCTCCGACGATCACCAACGATGGTGTCTCCATCGCCAAGGAGATCGACCTCGAGGATCCGTTTGAGCGCATCGGTGCCGAACTGGTCAAGGAAGTCGCCAAGAAGACGGACGATGTCGCAGGCGACGGTACCACCACCGCTACGGTGCTTGCACAGGCTCTGGTGCACGAAGGCCTGAAGAATGTCGCCTCCGGCGCCAACCCGATTGCGCTGCGTCGCGGTATTGAGAAGGCCACCGAAGCCATCTCCAATGAGCTGAATGCGGAATCCCGCACTGTTGAGACCAAGGATCAGATTGCTGCCACGGCAACGATTTCCGCTGCTGATCCTGAGATTGGTGAGAAGATCGCCGAAGCCATCGAAAAGGTTGGCCAGGATGGCGTCATCACCGTCGAGGACAACAACAAGTTCGGTCTTGATCTCGAATTCACCGAGGGCATGCGCTTCGACAAGGGCTACATCTCCCCGTACTTCGTCACCAACGCCGAAGACCAGACCGCAGTTCTCGAAAATCCTTACATCCTTCTGACCTCTGGCAAGGTTTCCAGCCAGCAGGACATCGTGCACATCGCCGAGCTCGTCATGAAGACTGGCAAGCCGCTGCTCATCGTGGCTGAGGATGTGGACGGCGAGGCTCTGCCGACCCTGGTTCTCAACAAGATTCGTGGCACCTTCAATGCAGTGGCTGTCAAGGCTCCGGGCTTTGGCGATCGCCGCAAGGCAATGCTGCAGGATATGGCAATCCTCACCGGCGGCCAGGTCGTCTCCGATGAGCTGGGTCTCAAGCTCGATTCCATCGACGAGACCGTACTCGGCCGCGCTGCTAAGGTCATCGTCTCCAAGGACGAGACCACGATTGTTTCGGGCGCTGGCTCCAAGGAAGACGTCGAGGCTCGTGTCTCCCAGATTCGCGCCGAAATGGCCAACACTGATTCCGACTACGACCGTGAGAAGCTTCAGGAGCGTCTCGCCAAGCTTGCTGGCGGCGTTGCCGTCATCAAGGTGGGCGCTGCAACTGAAGTCGAGGCTAAGGAGCGCAAGCACCGCATCGAGGATGCTGTGCGCAACGCTAAGGCCGCTGTTGAGGAAGGCCTGCTGCCCGGCGGTGGCGTGGCTCTGATTCAGGCTGCTGCAGCCGCTGAAAAGAAGACCCAGCTCGAAGGCGACGAGGCGACTGGCGCAAGCATCGTGCTGCGTGCTGTCGAGGCTCCTATCAAGCAGATCGCTGAAAACTCCGGTCTGTCCGGTGATGTCGTGATCGACAAGGTTCGTAATCTTCCTGCAGGCTATGGTCTCAACGCTGCAACTGGCGAATATGAGGATCTGTTCAAGGCCGGTGTCACCGACCCGGTCAAGGTCACTCGTTCCGCTCTGCAGAACGCAGCCTCCATCGCTGGTCTGTTCCTGACCACCGAGGCCGTTGTTGCCAACAAGCCGGAACCGCCGGCAGCACAGGGCGCTCAGAACCAGGATATGGGCTACTGATTCAGACGAGCACCAGGTAATGGTGCCTGATCTCTGAATTGCTCCCAGCATTCGGATATTCCTGCCACTGACAGTCATGAGAATCCCAACACAGGGGTTCCTCTCACACTGACAGTGCAGGAATCCCGATGCTGGGATTTTTGTTTTTCGCGAGGCATGTTGGGTTTCTGGATTTGCATTCTGGTTTGGATTGCGCTTTGACTGTTGGATTGTGCTCTGACTGTCGGATTGCGCTCTGTCCGTCGGTGTAACACTTGTATCGTGCCTTGCATGTCGATATACCGCTCGGGCTTTGATGATGGCACGATGCTGGGCCTCGATGATGGCCATGCTATTGATATTGATGTTTAAGAAGTCCCATCATCTCGCAGCTTTGACAGCTGTGTTTGCCACGACGCGTAATCGGTGAGATTCCTCATCATGTGATATGTGCGATGCCCGTCGGGTGACAGGTGCTTCGCATCTGTGTACTTGGATGTTGTGCTTGGTGTTTTGCTTGGTGAAGGCCATTCATGCCGTGCAGGATTTGATGGGGGTGCTTCGCATCTGTGCGCTTGGATGTTTTGCCTGGGTGTATGTATTCGGAATCTTTGCTTGGGTATCTATCTGTGTTTGGGGATTTTGTTTGTGTGTCTGTGCCCGGTGTCTGTGCCCGGTGTCGGTGCTCGGTGTCGGTGTCTGTGTTCGGGTGTCTGTGCTTGATGTCCCATTGCTTGGTAGCCACATGCAGAGATGCTTATGGTGTCCGTCCATGTCGGCGTGGCCTGACATGCGTATTGACTTTTCGCGTGCGCCTTGTAAGTGCTGACTTTTCGTGTGCGGGCATGGGAAAGTCCTCCCGGCGAAAAGGATACCGTGGATTTCGCCAGGAGGGTGTGCATCATGCGATGCGGGGAACGGAATTAAGCCCCGGATTTGTGCGAAGGAAAAGAGAGGAGTCCACGGTCGATCCGGGGCTCGCAATGGAATCTGTTGTTATGGAATATGCCGTGATGGAATCTGCCTAGGATTGATTCCATCTGCAGCGCCATCCAATGAATGAACAATCGTCGTGAGGGTTCATCAACTGGACCGTCTGCCTGTGGCATATATGGGTGGTTGGCATCCGCCCAGCGGCATTGGGCGGCGCCGACTCATGGTGTGCAGTCGCGGCACATCATGCTGTGAGCCATGATGCTTGCGTTGCGGCGTGTCATGATGCAAACAGGCGAGAAGCTTGCATCTCGGCTTCTGAATACACCGACGATGCGCGGCTCAGCGCATTCTGAATGCTTTCGAGTGATGCTTCCATCTGCTGCTGTGCGGAACGCCATTGGGTCATGAGGCTGCCAAATTGGTTGGCGGCTCCACCTCGCCAGACGCTTTGCAGCTGGGTGAGATTGGAATACATGCCGTTGACCGAGGAGCGGATTTGCGCAACGGACTGTTGCACTGCGGCGCTCGACGTCTGGATCTGTTCCGAATCGACTTGATACTGAGGCATTGCTGTCACCTCCTTCCGGGGTCGTGGGTGGGTGTTCGTTTGGATATGTCCCGCCCCGTGCACTGGGCGGATTGTCATGACGTTTGCGACGATACGTCATGCGTGCGCTGTCTCCGCGGCATTTTGACAAATGTGGACCGTCATGGAACGTTCGGATTGGGACGATGTCGTCGGATCGTTGGGAATCAGGGATTATGGCGATGTGATTTCACTCGTTGACCTATGTCCACACCATGGCAGCGTTTCAGCAAACCTTTTGCTTGCGGTAAGGCAACCGTGTCACAGTGCAAAGGGAAATAAAAGATTTGCTAAAGATGCAGGATGTTTTCAGGAAAAAATCAGGCTATAATGCCATGCTTTCAAACATGGCAAAGAATTTGGAAGCGACCATTGTTGTAGTTGATGACGAGCCCTCGATACGAGAGTTGCTATCGGCTTCGCTGCATTTCTCGGGGTTTGAAGTCAAGACAGCTGCCTCCGGTGGTGAAGCCCTTGAGGTCATTCGTGACGCCAATCCTGATCTGATCATCATGGATGTCATGCTGCCTGATATCGATGGCTTCACCGTGACCCGCCGCATTCGTCAGGAGGGAATGGAAGCGCCGGTTCTCTTCCTGACCGCTCGCGATGACACCCAGGACAAGATCATGGGCCTGACTGTTGGCGGTGACGACTATGTGACGAAGCCGTTCTCCCTTGAAGAAGTCATTGCTCGCATCAGGGCGATTTTGCGACGCACGAAGGGCGAGGATGAAGAGGATCCCATCATTCGTGTGGCGGACCTCGAAATCAACGAGGACAGCCATGACGTCACCCGCGCGGGGCAGGAGATCGATCTGAGCCCCACGGAATACAAGCTGCTCCGCTATCTCATGGACAATGAGGGCAGGGTGGTCAGCAAGGCTCAGATTCTTGACCATGTGTGGCAGTATGACTGGGGCGGGGATGCGGCAATCGTGGAGTCCTACATCTCGTACCTGCGTAAGAAAGTCGATGGCATCACGGTCGATGGCAAGAAGGTCACGCCGCTCATCCAGACCAAACGAGGAATCGGCTACATGATTCGCGCACCACGTTCCTCCTCAGCCAAGTAATGCGCATGATAGTTAAATAACAGGCGGTTGTCCCGCGATTCATTTGACTGGATTCCGCTGACCGGACTCCATGCGCATGGCTTCCAATCCTCATGTGCTTACAATGCATAATGGATTCGCGGGCGGGATTTTTACTCGGTTCTGATTTACGTGGTTTGCAGCTGCGGTTGCCAGTTTCGCCGACATATGTCGAGCCGGAGGAGGAATACATGACGCCACAATCGGTGAAGGAATCGCTGAGTGCACAGGCTGGGGGATCGTCATGCACATTGCGTTGAACTCCGGCAGCAAGCAACCTCCACGTCAGGCGCCCCAGCATCCGAATAAGGCACAAGACGCCACTGGAAACAATCCACAGGAGCCCAAGCGCACGTCTGGCTTGCAAAAGATGCGCCGTGGAATGTCGTTGTCGTTCCAGCTGGCGTCCATCGTCATTCTCGTGGTGATGTTGGCGGAATGCGTGCTTGGCGCTGCGGTGCGGCAATTGGTTCAGCAGTACATCCTTGAGAAAACCGATACCCAGTTGTCGCAGCAAGCCCAGCTTGTTTTTGACAATTACAAGCAGGTCGTTGGCAGTGCACCCGGCCAACGCAATTACTCGCCGACCGATTACTTTCTGCAAATCCGCGACACTGACGGCGATGTATTGTCGACAATGCGCCCCATGCTTCGCGATGGGGTGATCAGTGAACCCAATCTGGATTCGATAGACCTTTCCGCTGTCGAATACAGCCAGCCTTTCACCGTTTCGGCTACAGTGACGATACCCGCAGGCACTCAAGTGGCTTCAAAGGACCTCAAAAGTGCCAACCGGGACTGGAGAGTGGAGGCGTTCCAGATTGTCGAGACGGCCACACGAGCCTCCGGATCGTCAAGTTCCTCTTCATCGTCCGACCAAGGTACGGATCCTTCAGGCGGTACCGTGGTTGGCGTGGCGTATATCGGCATGTCCCTGCGGGATATGTACGAGACGACGGATATGGTGACGCAATACTTCCTTATCGCTGGAATTTGCACTCTCGTCGCAGCCGGTGTGCTCGCGGCAATGTTCGTGCGTAATACATTGATGCCACTCAAGCGAATGGAGAAAACAGCGGCGAAGATCGCTGCAGGCGATCTTTCCGAACGAGTGCCTCAGCTGCCATCTAATACAGAAGTGGGTTCCCTCGCGCTGTCGCTCAACAAAATGCTGTCGCAAATAGAACGAAGCTTCAAAGAGCAAGAGCAGACCACGGAGAAAATGAAACAGTTTGTCTCCGACGCCTCTCATGAGTTGCGCACCCCATTGGCGACGATTCATGGATACGCGGAGTTGTATAAGATGCAGCGTCGCGCTGAATCGGATGACCTTGATTCGGCGCTGGAACATGCTGACGATGCCATCGATCACATCGAGACGTCGAGCGAAAGGATGTCATCGCTTGTCGAAGACCTGTTAGCCCTTGCCCGTTTCGATGAGGGGCGTGGCATTGACATCCACCAAACCGTGCAGGTGGATGAGCTCATACGCGAATCCGCAGAAGACATCCACGCACTCGATCCTGAGCGATCGGTACGGCTGGGCGGCGTGACTGTGACAAGGCAGGCCGAATCCACACACGACGGCGCAATGAATTCGCATGATGCCAAGGCTGATGCGACCGGTCTTTCCACCGATTCTGCGATTGGTACCACAAGCGACGTGGATAACAAGACGGCCAAGGCGCAGGATGGCGACACTGGTCAACATGGCGGCGTCTCTTGGAACTTCACCGTGAACGATGACACCCTCGGTTCGGTGGCGATAAAAGGCGATCCTATGCGCATGCACCAAGTGCTGACGAATATCATCGGCAACATTCATCGCTATACGCCTCAGGACTCCCCGGTTGAATTCGGCGCATGCATTGTCCGATCTGCCTATGCCCGCGATTTGGCGCAGCTTCCCAGCACCCAGGATTCTTTGCATGATTTTATGCAATCCGTAGGGGTGAACGTGGATTCCACGGATGGACCAGCGCAGGCTGCCGCTTTCCGTTCGCGGCTCGACGGGTCAAAGAATCCATCCCAGTCCGCTGACTCCCAGTCCCGAGATAATCGGAAGGGCAGAAAAACACAAGGAAAAGAGAAAGGGGAGGAATCCCAGTCGCGTGAATACGCTGTGGTCGTTGTGAGCGACCACGGTCCCGGGATGCGTCCTGACCAGCGTGACCGCATTTTTGAACGGTTCTACACTGCAGACCCCTCGCGTGCGCGACTCAAGGGCGGTACCGGATTGGGCATGTCCATTGTGCAGTCCGTTGTCCATGCGCATCATGGCCTCATCTGTGCAACGCAGACACCAGGGGGCGGATTGTCGTATTCCATCATTCTTCCCCTTGACACATCGGGTCCAGACCAGATTGATGGTGCCCCAACGGCATAAGCCCTTGAAGCTATTCATGCATAGGGCCGAACGCAATCGTGTTCGGCCATAACGAAAGCGTGGGTCGCATTACATTTCTGGGGAATCTGGTTTACAATGGTTCGCTGATTGATTGGAATGGCAGCGGTGTGATTTCGCTGGATGCCGGCGACGCTGAGCGCGGGAAGCGCTTTGCATTGCCGGCGTGTCTTTTCTGGAGGTGACTATGCCGAGCGGACGTGTGCGTTGGTTTGATCAGAAAAAGGGTTATGGGTTTATTCAGTCTGAGGAAGGCAAGGACGTGTTCCTCCCGGCTTCGGCATTGCCGAAGGGCGTCACGACATTGCGCAAGGGAGCGAAAGTGCAGTTTTCGGTAGCTGATGGCCGCCGTGGTCCGCAAGCGCTGTCCGTGACGGTGAATGAGCCGCTGCCGTCCATGGTGAAGGCGACTCGCCCGGCTCCTGAAGACATGGCGGCAATCGTCGAAGATCTCATCAAGCTGTTGGATGCAGCTGGCAACACTTTGCGTAGGCGTCACTATCCCGGTCCTCGGGAATCGCATAAACTTGCTGTGATGCTGCGTGCGGTTGCCGACGATTTCGATATTGAGGAGTGACCGGGCGATCAGGAGCGAATCCTGGCAACCAGCACTTTGAAATGCATGGCGGTCTGGAAAGGCCGCCGTTCGCATATTTCGGCAACATACTCTAAGGTTTGAATTATGACAGATGTGAACGAGACCCTTCCCACAGATTCCGATCAGGAGACTACACCGGCAGGGGTTTTGGACATGGGAATTCCGATTGCGCCGACGGATGAAGGCGATGACGCCCATGGTGAATCCGCGGATGAATACACGGATGAATCCACGACGGAGAACATGACCGGGAAGAACCGCCTTGAAGGTGATGCCGATACTGGCGATGAACCAGCTGCGGTGGATGGCGCGGATGCGGATGCCGTGGATGACGCGCAACAGCAGTCTGTGACGGAACGCACATCTCCGCAGGATGCCGCACAGTTCGATGATGAGCCGTATCCGAAGATCGATCCCAAGGAACTTGCCATGAACGTGGCTTTTCTCGTGGCAGAAGATGAGACGCAGGTCGGTAATTTCGTCGAATCCATCGACGAAGGCGACGGCATCACCGATTTTCGTTTTGAAGCGGCAGTGCCGGGGTATGAGAACTGGCAGTGGTCTGTGACGCTGTTCCACGATGAGACGCGTGATATTTGGACGGTGTGCGAGTCCTCGCTCGTTCCCGTGGAAGGCGCTTTGCTCGCACCACCGTGGATTCCATGGAAAGACAGGTTGGAGCCTTCTGACCTGTCGCCGACCGACTCCATCGGCACCGAGGAGGATGATCCTCGTCTGGAAGACGGTTTCCGTCCTGACAACACACAGGCCCGCACCGAACAGCAGCAGGTCGAGGAAAAAGACGAGCTTGAGCGTGAGCAATCCGACCCAGCGGTTGCCCAGGCAGCAGAAAAGGAAAAGCAAGAACATCAGGAAGCCGAGGAAATCGCTGAGGAATACAGTCTTTCCCGCCGTCGTGTGTTGACGCCCCTTGGTCGCTCCCAAGCTGCTGAACGATGGTATGGAGGCCCCCATGGCCCCAAGGCTCTGAGTACGAGGACCGCGGATGGCAAGATTTGCCAGACATGCGGTTTCTATGTGTCGCTGAAGGGAGACCTGGGGGAGATGTTTGGTGTGTGCGCCAACAAGTGGAGCCCTGATGACGGCAAGGTCGTCTCTGGAGACCATGGTTGCGGCGAACATTCGGAAATCGCTCCTCCTGCGCCTACCCCCATGTGGATTCAGACGCAGCCGGCGTTGGATGACAACACCATTGAAATTGTGCGCCAAGGACATCGCGACGAAAATGCCGCTGTCGAGATGATGGAGGACTTCGGTATCTCCGGCGACGAATCCTCGCAATCCACGGAAGTGATGGACAGCGCTGAGACGGATAACGACGAGAACTCCACGATGGGTGAAGGTGTGAATTCATCAGCGGATGCGGTTGAAGCTGCTGACGTGGAAGATTCGGCCCAGTCCGCCGATGGACGTGCTGCGCAAGCGTCGGGAGAGGAATCTGCGGCTGTGGTCTCATCTTCGGACGCACAAGCGGATGGAAAGGCAGCAGACGCTGCGGCAGAAGTGCCTGACGCAACGGATGCAGATGTCTCAGATGTCTCAGATGCCCCGCATGTCGATGCTTCGGATGCGGAGGCTCAGACTGCTGAGGCAACGGATGGAGCCGGAGCTGGAGCCGCGGCTGAAGGCGCGGATGAAGGCGATGGCATTGATGAGGTTGATCAATCCGTCGATAACGCTGGCGCAAATGAGTCCGCTGATGTGAATACAGCTGCTGGCACTGATGTGTCGACTAATGCTGATGCTCCCAATGAGTCCGATGGCGCAGATGAACCAGCTGTTGCTGATGCGCCCGAAGTCACACATCAGGCGGAAGCATCCGATGAACCAGACGAAACGCGGGAATTTCCCCAAGTCGCAGCAGAGTCTGCTGCTGTTGAAGTGGCTGAGACAGCGCAGGCAGCGGACAGCCAGCCATCCATTGAATCGATTGAGTCTGAATCGATTGAGTCTGAATCGATTGAGTCTGAATCGAATGAGACTGCTGAATAAAAAGGCGGCATGATAACAGGCAAATGAACGAGGCCCACGAAGCGTGTAAACGCTCCGCGGGCCTCGCGTTTTCATTGTTGAGCCACCGGTCCGGTTTAGTACACAACCGCCACTGCACAGTCATCACTGCGCAGTTGTCTGCGCACAATCGTTGTTAGCGTACAACTGTTGTCAGCGCACAATCGTCAGTGCACGATCGTGACAGTGCTCTTGGCGTTCTCCAAGACGTATTGGCTGACGGACCCCAACAATCGTGCATCGAAGCCGCTCAGGCCACGGGAACCAATGACGACCCGTTCGGCGTCTTCGCTGGCGCTGACCATGCCCTTTCCCGGAAGAATATGGAAGGCATGCGCTCGCACAAGCACGTCCGAGGGAATTTCCGCCTTCTCAATCCACTGCGCGACCTTGGATTCGGCGATGCTCTGCGCTTCTTCCTCGCTGGGGATGCCCTGGGCGGGGTCGGTATCAAGGGTCTTTATCTGCCAGCAATACAGGACCTTGAGCGGGCGCTTCTCAATGCGCGCCGCATGGGCGGCGAATGCAAGCGCCCTGAGAGAACATTCAGAACCGTCAATTCCCACGACGATAGGGCGAGATGCTGTGGGTTCGGATTCCAGATCATCGCTCAAGGCATGGTGGATATTTTCAGTGACAGCGTTTTCCTGATAGTTGCGCACGCGCACCACAGTGACTGGCACGTGGGAATGCTCAGCTATGGATGATGACACCGAGCCGAAGAACCAGCGTGCAACGGGATTCAGGGAACGGCGCCCCACTACGATTTGATCCGATTCCTGCCCGATGCGGAGCAATGCGGCGCTTCCTGAGGACCTGACACTGGTGAGCTTGAGCTTGGACATGTCGAAATTGATGCCTTCGTTGGCGATCTGAGCCCAGCTGTACAGCTTCTTGGTAATCCGCTCTCGGATGGCATCCCAGCCGGCTTCGTCCTCAGGCTCCGGGCCCATGTCCCACGAATACGTCCAGCCATACACGGCGTTGACATATTGCCCTGTGAGGGAGGCTTCCTGCATTGCCCAAGCCAGCGCGCAGCATGAGCCCTTCGAACCATCAATGCCAACGACGATGTCGGAATTCTTCTTGATAACGGGGAAGGAGCCCGTCTCGGTGGAAGGTTCGGTCATAATCTCTCCTTAACGGACGCCTAGGCGTCCGACGCGGCAAAGTATCCAATTCCCACTCTAGCGGACTGAAATAAAGTTGAGAAACACAGGGAACGCATTCCGCTGGTGCCAACTGTCCGGTGCGGGGATTGCCGATTGGGCTTGGCTCAGGGCATCTGGAGAATCATGACATGGGTGCGGAATGGGCGTACACGAGCGTTGCATGGGCGTTGCGTGAAGCGGATTCTGCACCGATGCCTGTCACATGGGCTTGTGAATGTATGAGTCCACGCCATTGTGTGCTCGTTGCAATCGAATCGGTTTCAGTTCATAGCGATATTCCGTTCAAATCGCTGCATTCGTCACCGAGAATCGGTAAAGTTGCAAGCACTTAGTAGGAGGGTTATCCGATGTTTGAACGTTTTACCGACCGAGCCCGGCGCGTTATCGTGCTGGCTCAAGAGGAAGCGCGCTCTCTCCAGCACAACTACATTGGAACCGAGCACTTGCTTCTGGGCCTGATCCGCGAAGGTGACGGCGTGGCGGCAAAGACGCTTGCATCCAAGGGAGTTGATCTGGACTCGGCGCGCAAACAAGTGGAGGAGATGATCGGCAAGGGGCACGCCACCCCCAACGGTCATATTCCGTTCACCCCGCATGCCAAGCAGGTGCTGGAACTGTCGTTGCGCGAAGCCTTGCAACTGGGGCATAGCTATATCGGTACCGAGCACATCCTTCTGGGACTCATCCAAGAGGGCGAGGGTGTGGGTACCCAAGTGCTGGTGAAGATGGGCGTGGACCTTGATGACCTGCGCTCTTCCGTCATTGATGCGATTCGTGGCAATGGCGAGCCCGGTCAGGAAGAAGGCGAACTCGCCAATTCCGGTCATGTGGCGGATAAGCAGAACAAGTCTGGTTCCGCCATTCTCAACCAGTTCGGTCGCAACATGACCCAGCAGGCCATCGATGGCAAGCTCGATCCCGTGATCGGACGCAGCAAGGAAATCGAACGCGTGATGGTCGTGCTCAGCCGCCGTACGAAAAACAATCCTGTGCTCGTCGGTGAGCCGGGCGTGGGCAAGACCGCTGTCGTCGAAGGTCTGGCGCAGAAGATCGCCGTGGGCGATGTGCCGGAGACGTTGCGCGGCAAGCAGCTGTATTCACTGGACATGGGCTCCATGGTGGCGGGTTCGCGCTACCGTGGCGATTTCGAGGAACGATTCAAGAAGGTCCTCAAGGAAGTCACCACCCGCGGTGACATCGTGCTGTTCATCGATGAGATTCACACGATTGTCGGTGCGGGGTCGGCTGATGGTGCTCTTGATGCCGGCGACATGCTCAAGCCCATGCTTGCCCGCGGTGAGATGCAGGTCATCGGCGCCACCACGAACGATGAGTATCGCAAGTACATAGAAAAGGACGCTGCTCTCGAACGCCGCTTCCAGCCTATTCAAGTGCCGGAGCCGACGGTCGCTGAAACCATTGAGATCCTCAAGGGACTGCGCAAGAAGTACGAGGACCACCACAAAGTCACGATTACCGACAACGCCATCCAGGCTGCTGCCGAGTTGTCGCAGCGCTACATCCAGGATCGCAATCTGCCCGACAAGGCGATTGATTTGATTGATGAGGCAGGCGCCCGTCTTCGCATCAAGCGTCTCACCGCACCGCCTGAGCTCAAGCAGATCGATCGCAAGCTTGCGACGATCAACGCTGAGAAGGACAAGGCCATCAAGGCTCAGGACTTCGAAAAGGCGGCGAATCTGCGCGATGAGCAGGAAAAGCTCGAGGCGGATCGCAAGGCCAAGGAAAAGGCTTGGAAGGAAGGCGCATCCGACGTGTCGATGGTCGTTGATGAAAACGTCATCGCCGATGTGCTCTCCGACACCACCGGAATCCCCGTGTATAAGATCACGCAGGCCGAATCCTCCAAGCTCATGCACATGGAGGACCAGCTTCATAAGCGCATCATCGGTCAAGACGATGCAGTTACGGCATTGTCCCGTTCCATTCGCCGTGCCCGCGTGGGACTCAAGGATCCCAAGCGCCCCAGCGGCTCCTTCATCTTCGCAGGCCCCACCGGCGTGGGCAAGACGGAACTTGCCAAGGCACTGGCTGAGTTCCTGTTTGACGACGAGGATGCGCTCATCCGCGTTGACATGTCGGAATTCGGAGAGAAGTACGCAGCCTCTCGTCTGTTCGGTGCCCCTCCGGGGTATGTCGGCTACGACGAGGGTGGCGAACTCACCGAAAAGGTGCGCCGCAAGCCGTTCTCGGTCATCCTGTTCGACGAAATTGAAAAGGCCCACCCCGATATCTTCAACACGCTGCTTCAGGTGCTTGATGATGGCCGCCTCACGGATGGCCAGGGTAGGACCGTCGATTTCAAGAACACCATCATCATCATGACGACCAATCTGGGTACGCGCAATATCACGCGTAGCGCCACCACTGGTTTCAATGTCGGTGGCAACACCCAGACGTCGTATGAGCGCATGAAGGAATCGGTGACCAGCGAGCTCAAGGAAAACTTCCGCCCCGAGTTCCTGAACCGACTTGACGACATCATCGTCTTCAGGCAGCTGACCGAGCCGCAGGTGCGCCAGATCGTGGATCTTGATCTCAAGAAGCTCAACGACCGCATGTTCGATCGTCATATTGAGCTTGAGCTCACGGATGCCGCCAAGGATGCGCTCGCTGTCAAGGGCTTCGATCCGCTCTTGGGCGCACGTCCGTTGAGGCGCGTCATCCAGAACCAGATTGAGGACGAGGTGGCCGAGGGAATCCTCGAAGGCCGGCTCCACGACAATGAGCGCATTAGCATCGATGCCAAGGGCGAAGGCAAAGATGCGACATTCGAGTTCGTGGGAATTCCGTTCGCTGCTGATGGCACGGTGGCGCAAGACGGTGCTCAGGGTGCTGATGGCACGGATGGCGTCGCGACATCAGGTGATGATTCGCAGCTTGTCTCCGAGCCAGTGAGCGATGCGGAAGACGGTGCTTCTACCGATACGTCGTCTTCGGACAGCGTTGCTGAATCGAATGACAACGCTGACTGACACATCGGCTGGAAGGGCAGCCTGACTCTGAATCCAGAAGGCTGGACCGCTGTCAATTAAGGAAGGTGGCTTGGAATCCTTGAGATTCCAAGCCACCTTTTATATGTGTTCGCAGGGATCATGTGCCGGGATGCCGTTACCCGTGTTTGCGTACATGCCGTTATATATTCGCAGTCGCGTTGTGCATTCTAAGATGTGCACCCGCGTTATGCGGGCAGCCATATCACAATAGCTGTGGGATGGCAATAAGCCCGGCGATCCAGATAACCACGCCGATGCATGCGCATACGTCGGCGGCACCGGGATGTGACTGGTGCCAGTGAGTGCGCACGATGCCGCTTTCGTATCCGCGGCTTTCCATGGCGGTGCCCATATGCTCGGCATGGCGCAGGGCGAGGGCGAACACCGGTACGAGCAGCGACACTGCGGCTTTGATGCGCCGCATGGGCCGACCTGTGGCTCCTGTATTGATGGGCTTTCTATAATGGAAGAGATTCGCTCATAACGAATTATCTTCACTTGTTCTTCTTCTTCTTCTTCTGCTGCTGCTTCTTCTCATGGCAGCGAGGCATTCCATGGCGCTGATTGCCACGCAGGCGAGGATGAGAATAAGGAAGACGCGCGCGGGAATGGGCGGGAGGAGGCTCAGACCGTCAGTACGTGTGATAAGCGTCATGGAAATCCAGATGAGGGTGAATACGAGTGCCGAGGTGAGCGCGGCGGCGATGACGCCGGCTGTGTATTCGATGAGCCCGATGGCAGTGACGAGGCGGCGCGGAGCACATATCTGGGCGAGTAGTCGGTCGCCGGGCGCGGCTTCGCGCACGGCGGTACCGACTGCCTGAATGAGTGCGATGAGTGCGATGAAAGCGGCACCGGCGATGAATGTGGACACACCTGTCCGCCCCTGCTTGCGATAGGCGACGTAGTAGTTGATGAACTCCTGCTTGGTGTACATGTGGGCCCATGAGAGGGATGAATCGGCGTTCCACGCGGACTGCACAGCGAGCGGGCTGCCAGTGTCGAGGTATCCCATGACGTATGCGTTGGATCCTCGAGATGTACCGAGCGCGTCGGTGAGCGCGATGTAGTCGGGCTGGAGACCGGGAAGGGAGCCGAACACAGCGACGATCCGCAATGTGTGCGGTGTATCGTCAGTGCCTCGGAGGGTGACGGTGTCGCCTACCTGCCCATATCCGCTGGCCACGGCCACTGCGTCATCGTCTAGGTCATTCAGGCTTCCGTCGGTGACGGCATGAATGACGAGGTTCGTGAGCAATGTGCCTCGGTCGCATTTGGCGACGAGGGCTGTGCGCACGGTCCGCCCGGTGTCGGCAGCATAACGCTCTGCATCGAATACGCCCGCTGATTCCACATTGGACGAGTTGCGGGCGAACGCCAGGGCCGCCGCGTAGTGCGATTCAGATGAATCCTCCGTGTTGCCTGCGACGGTTCCAGTGCTGCGCAAGACGAGAGGGGACGGAATCTGTGCCATATCTGTTGCGACGCTTTCGGCTGTGCCCACGTCCATCATAGACAGGAACGGGCAGACGACTAAGAGAAGAATGATGACGGGAAGCGCCACGGACGCTGCCCGTTGCCCGCCTCTGAGGCTCCGTTGCCGCGCCACGAGATACGCGGCTCGGTTGAACGGGACGGACAGAGCGGTGACGAAGGCAGCGATATGAGGCATGATGAGTGGCGCAGCGAGGGCGGTGGCGACGACATATAGCATGGTCTGCACGATGATTCGGGCCTCTGCCTGTATGCTCAAGGGAGTGAAGCCGACGGTGAGACCACCCGTCCCCAGAATTATTGCTGCAGCAATCCGTGCGCGGCCTGTCACATGGGATGGGGCGCACATGCCGACAACCGCCTCGATGGGAGCGACGTGGGTCAAGCGTCGTGTCGCTAGGAGGATTCCCAGGAGCAAGGCGAGAAGCATGAAGAGTAGCGTCAGAAGAATTCCTTGCGGATGGATGGCTATACGGAACGTGGGTGCGGCGCCGCCGATTCGAATCAGGAGGTGGGCAAGCGGGAAGCACAGACCGCATCCGATAATTGTGCCGAGGGATATGGCAGCAAGGCCCGGAGCACCCAGTGTGACCATCACCATGAGGCGCACCTGACGGGGTGTGCCTCCGTTGAGGTACAGCAAGGCATATTGCCGACGGTTCTCTTGCACGAGAAAACCGACCGCTGACACTGTGAGCACAAGCGAGGCGAGCAGACAGGATGAGACCATGATGCTCATGAACTCGGCGGTCCCTTCGTAGTAGGCGCGTGTTTCCAGACGTTGAAGAGCAGTTACCGCAGTAGGCGCGCCGTCACGGCTTTGTGCGGAGCACAGCACGAGAAATCCTGTGGACACGAGGGCGGACATGAAAAGAAGCGACAGGCAAAGTGAGCGGTACGAAGTGCGGTGCGCGTGGCGGAATTGATTGGACAGGCTAAGGAATCGCATGGCTATTCACTCCCCTTCGTGCGAGTCCGCGCTGATGTGCACCTCATCGTCGGGGATTGTGGTAGCGTCGGCGGGACTGGCGAATCCGGTGGCGAAGGCGAGTGCGATGTCCGAGGCACTCATCCTACCGTGGACGCTGGCTAATCGCCCGTCTACGAGGAACACCACGCGGTCTGCACACGCCGCTACGTTCGGATCGTGCGTCACCATGATCAGCGTCTGTCCATGCTTCACAACCATGCCGAACAAGTCCATGACTGCGCGCGTCGTGTGTGTGTCCAGCGCACCTGTGGGCTCGTCGGCGAACACCACATCCGGATGTGTGGCCAGGGCACGCGCAATCGCCACGCGCTGGCTCTGGCCACCAGAAATACCATCCGGATACCTATCGCCGTACCCGTCCAGTCCTACGCTTGTCAACGCTTCGTTAGCTTCAGCTTCGCTAATCGGGGCGGGACCGAAGAGAGTGGGTAGCATGACGTTCTGCGTGCAGGTGAGCTCGGGAAGCAAGTTGTAGCCTTGGAAAACGAACCCAAAATGCTCACGGCGGAACCGCGTCAGCTCGTCGGGTGACAGCCCAGTGATGTCCGTGCCGCTGCACGACACTCGACCTTCAGATGGACGCAGAAGCCCGCTCATGCAGTACAGGAGCGTTGACTTGCCAGACCCTGATGGTCCCATCACCGCAGTCCACGAACCGACGGGGAATTTTAGCGACACGCCGTCTACGACGAACGCATCGCCGCCATAGGAATGACGCAGCCCATGCACGGACAAAGCGACATCAATGGAAGAGACGGTTTCGGCAGTCTTGAGCTCCGCCGAATTGTTGGCAGTTACATCTCTTATCATTTTGTTCCTTCCATACGCACGACGGTACTTCAACAATATGAAGATGTGAAACACGAAAGAGAAAAAGAAGGCAGGCGTGCATCCCCTGTAAAACAGGGAACCTACCCGCCTGCCGATGGCTGTGCTCTCAGTAAGAAGCCAAAATTCTAGCAGTTCAAGCTCATCGTGCTCCAAGACTGATGGCAATTATTGCTCAATGTGGACCACGGCGCACTCTGCTGCTCATCTTGCTCAAGATTTTGCAAATCAAGCAACGAGTTCATATTCCACCTTCTCTCTCGTAACCGCGGGTTCACCATAGCTGTGGGATGGCGATAAGTCCTGCCAGCCACAGTGCTACGCCGATGCATGCGCACAGGTCGGCAGCGCCGGGATGTGACTGGTGCCAGTGTGTGCGCACGATGCCGCTTTCGTATCCGCGGCTTTCCATGGCGGTGCCCATATGCTCGGCATGGCGCAGGGCGAGGGCGAACACCGGCACGAGCAGCGACACTGCGGCTTTCAATCGCTTGGAGGGGCTACCCGTGGATATGTTGCCGCCACGGCTGGCCTGTGCATGTGCCAGCTGCGTGAATTCACGGCTGATGATGGGCAGGAACCGTATCGCCAGTGTCATGATGAGAGCGCATTCGTGTATCGGGACTCCGATGCGCGCCAGCGGGGATAGCAGCGATTCCGTGGCGTCGGTGAGCCGTGTGGTGGATGCCGCTGACACCGCTGTGGCGCCGATGACGATGACCAAGGCGAAACGGAGAGAATACAGCACCGCGTTGCGCAGCCCCTCATCGGTGATTGGTATGGTGCCTATATGGCATATGGCGGATCCGGTGCGCACGAAAAACACGTTGAAGAGCCCGAGCACTAGGATGATCGCAAACAATGATTTGCATGAAGCCATGATGCGACGCGCGCCTGCATCGGTCAGGCACATTGCAGTAAGAACCCCGATAAACGCCCATGCGAGTTGGAGCGGGGACGTGACGGTGAACATGCCTGCCATCATGATGGTGCACACGATCTCAAGCACTCGCGTGTCCATGCGAGAAACGAGGCGGTGTGCGTTCCGTCGCCGCTTGCCGTGCTGCTGTTGCTTGTGCTGCTTGTGTTCGCTTTGTACGTTGGTCTGCGACAGGTCGGTATCCGAAATATTCCCTGCGCTTCCCGAAGAGGCGGTGTCCAAATGAAAAGTGCGTGTCGCCACTGTGCGGAAGCGGTCAGGGTCGTGGGTGACGACGACAATAGTCACCCCGCGTCGATGCAAGCCGTCGAGCAGACCGATGATGCGATGGCATGCACGGGCATCCAGACCAGCGGTCGGCTCGTCGAGCAGCAAGACATCTGGGTCCATTGACAGGACGCCGGCGATTGCCGCCAGACGCTTTTGGCCTCCGGATAGCTCCCAGGGGGAACGGTCGGCAAGCTTGCTGATTCCCACGGTCTCCAATGTGTCATGCACGCGCTGATTCACCGAGACACTGTTCAATCCGAGATTCGTCGGTCCGAAGGCGACATCCTGCGCCACAGTCGTTTCGAACAGCTGCCGTTCGGGCATTTGCATCACATAGCCGATGCGTCCCAGCAGCTGCCGCTTGCCTTTGCGCGAATGAGGGTCGCATCCCCAAGCCCGCACCGTGCCCTGTGTCGGTTTGTTGATGCCGCTGAGCAGCGACAGCAGCGTGGACTTTCCTGAACCGTTGGAGCCTGTGATGGTGACGAATTCCCCTTGCGTCACAGTGAAATCGATGTTGCGTAGCGTAAAGGCGTCGGCGTTCGGGTAGCGGAACGAGACGTTCTTCACAGCGAAGACGATACCGCGCTGTGATGCGTCGTCACATGATGAGTCATCACAAGATGCCGAAGTCGATGGCATGGCGGGTTGTGCACTTGGTCCAGCAGGCAAGCCTGGCGTCGTGTCAGTGGATTGCTTGCTGGCTGGAGCGGCATCAGAGGGGGGAACGGAAACTTGCGCGGCCGCCGGCTTGCATAGATTGCATCCCTCCGCCGGGCCATCATAGATGATCGAGCCATTGTCGAGTTCAATGACGCGGGAGGCGAGACGGGCTTCGGAAGCGATGTGCGTCACTTGCACAATTGTGGTGCCATGGTCGTGTGCCATCTTCATGGTGCGCAGTGTTTCTGCACGGCCTTGAGGGTCGAGCATGGCGGTCGGTTCGTCAAGCACCAGCATCCGAGGATGCAAGGCAAGCGTGCCGGCGATGGCGACCCTTTGCTGTTGGCCGCCGGACAGGTCGTCGGGGTCAGAGAGGGCCTCGCCTTCCATTCCGGTGCGCGCCAAGGCATCATGCACTCTTTCGCTGATGGTGTGAGCGGGAAGACCTTGGTTTTCGGGGCCGAATGCCACGTCATCTTCCACAACAGTCGTGACGATCTGGTCCTCGGGATTTTGCTGCACCAGGCCGATGTTGCGGCGCGCGGCGCGATACGCGTCAAGATTGACTCCCGAGACTGGTGTGAAACAGTCCAGGCCCATCAATTGCACACTGCCATTGTCGGGTGCCGTGAGACCGCTGAGCAGCCGTGAAAGCGTGGTCTTTCCCGATCCGTTTGACCCCATGATGGCCACCCATTCGCCATCGTGGATGGTTACGTCAAGGTTGTCGAGCACCGTGCGTGTCCCATGGCGGAACGTCACGTTGCGCAAGCATGCGACGGCGGTGGGTTGCGCGGTGGGTTGCGCGGCAGGCTGTGTGCTGGGCGTTGCCGTGGATGTTGTCGCGGACACTGTCGGGGCGTTCGGCAGGGGTAGTGTCGCGGCATTCGCCTCAGATGTTGTCATTGCAGCTACTGTGGGCATTGCAGCTTTCTTTGATGCTTCGTCAGACATGTATTGCACAACGCCACGTGGAGCTACGGCAGGAATCCTCGTAGCTCCACGTGGCGTCACATGATCGTGTGCGACTGTGGTATCAGTCGGCGTCATTCGCAAGAAGCCGTGTGCAGGGGCGCAGCAGCGCAAGGCTGATCACGGCGTTGATGACGGCCTTGAGAATGTTGAACGGCAGGAGCACCGGCACGATGAGGCCCACCACTGCAGATACGGTGATGGCCGGGTTGTAGAGCGGCGTGATGATCAGATTGCCGACGACCGCGCCAGCGGTGGCAAGCACCGTTCCCAGGACCAGGCCGAGCACGGCAGAGCCAATGGTGCGCTTGCGGCGATACACTGCGGCCGCGGGCACGCTCATGAGCAGTGCCACGAGGATCGCGATAATCGCGCCAAACGGATTGGTGAACAGATGCGGCACGAACGACAGCACTGACACGATTGCCGCTGCCGATGGGCCGAACGTGAAGCCAGCGATGATGCACATGACGATGGACGGGTCATATTTGAGATACGGAGCCGCAGGGAAAATCGGAACTTCCACGAACGTCAGGGCAATCGCGACTGCGACGAACAATGCGTAGATGGCGATGCGCTTCGCTGACCACCGTGATTGGTCAACGGTGGAATGAGAAGAAACCACCGGCTTGGACGGAGATGACGATGCCGAACCGATCGATTCCGAGGGATTGACAGAGCCGGGTGCCGCGGAATCGGATGCGACGGAACTGGAACCCGCGGGAACCGTTACGTCGTCGGATGCGGTCTGGAAGGTATGGGATTGCACAGAATTGCTCATATGAGCCTCGTTTCTTTCATCCGGACTGTTACCGTTGGCTTCGTAATTTCAACGAATCGGCTGCTTTCGCAGGTCGCGGGCTGTACCGCCAGTGAGGAATTTCACCTCGCCCTGAAACAACGTGTGCATAGTATCACGTTTGGTGACCGGCGTGTTTCATTTATCCACAAGACGGTCTGCGTCGGTGAGTGTGGCCCTTTGATGAACTACGATGAAGACATGAGCTTTGATAATTCCGCCGTGCCCACCAGCGGTTCGCCGCGCCAGGAATTTGGACTGAGGCTTGCCGCCGCCATGCGCGAGCATGGACCGCTGTGCGTGGGAATCGATCCGCATCGCAAGAATCTGCACGACTGGGGCTATAACATCGACGCCGAAGGGGCGGAGCTGTTTTCCATGCGCATGTTGCAAGGCGCACAAGGAAGGGCGGCTGCAGTCAAGTTCCAGATGCCCATGTTTGAACGCTATGGTTCCAAAGGCTATGCGGCGTTGGAACGCGCATTGTATGCAGCCCGGCAGATGGAGCTGATCACCATCGTCGACTGCTTGCGCGGCGGTCTTCCCACGACCCTGTCATCCATCGCCGACGCTTATCTGAAGCCGGACGGGCCGTTGTACACGGACGCCATCACGCTGCTGCCGTATTACGGTTTCCATTCGCTCGACGGTTTGGTCAACGATGCCCTCAACAACGGTTGCGGTGTGTTCGTGGCGTCGCTGACACCGAACCCCGAAGGTGCACATTTGCAATCCGCCATTCGCCAGGCAGGGGAGTACGCCGGGCAAACGGTGGCGTACGGCATTGCGCAGGATGCGCAGAAATACAATGCGGAATTCCCCGACTCCATGGGCTCCGTGGGACTTATCATCGGCGCATCCATCGGCAAGTGGATGAAGGAAGGCGGCGTGGACCCTGCCAAGTTCACCGGACCGATTCTTTCGCCAGGCTATGGATGGCAGGGGGCGACCGACGATGATCTCAAGACCGTGTTTGCTGGCACGCATGGCAACGTGCTCGTGACTGTCGCCCGGTCCATCGCCGCGCATGGCCCTGACATCGATGAACTGAGCAAAGCCGTGACCGCCATCGGCGATGAGGTGCGTCGCGCAATGGACGTGGCTCAGCATGCTCCGCACCCCACTCAGGACAGCGACTCCTTCTCTGTCGCTGCGCCGGCTGTGGCTCATGCGCAGGGAACGACACAGACGGGGAATGATGCGAGCGCCGTCCCAAGCGTTGGCGCTGGGATCGTTCATGCCGCGGATGCTATTGCGGTGCCTGGTGACGCGGTCATCGCTGCCGACGACGTGGAGGAACTCGCCGACGCTGAAGAATCCGTAGGCCAGGCCGCTGATGATGAACTCGATGAGGCGGAAGCGGAGGATTCCCAGGCGGAGGCTGGAGTGGACGCCTCGGCAGAAGCTCACACTGACGCACAGAACGCACCGGCAGAAGCGAATGCTGAGACGCAGGCAGGTGCGCAGCAAGCCGATAATGCCAATAATGGTGCACACGCTTCTGAAGCTCAGTGAGTCCAGACGTGCGTCCGTTGCATAGGACTTCCACACACAAGAACACCACTCCATCAAAGGAACCACGACAACAACCGGCACCGAAACCGGTGGGAGGAACAGATTCGCGCATGAGCGACCAAGTGCAAAACAGCACAAATAACGACAATGCTGATCAGTCGACCAAGCCGACCCGTAGGTTGATCGTGTTCTCGGGGCCTACCGCCGTGGGGAAGGGAACAGTGGAGCACAAGCTGCTGCATGACCATCCCGGCATTTGGGTGTCGATTTCCGCCACGACACGTGACAAACGCCCCGGTGAGGTGGATGGCGTGGATTATCACTTCGTCACCACCGACAAGTTCGAGCAGATGGAGCGTAATGGGGAATTCCTCGAGACCGCTGTTGTGCATGGCATGGCGCATTATGGCACGCCCATCCAGCCACTGCTTGACCACATGAACGCTGGCATCCCCACCTTGGTGGAAATCGATTTGCAAGGCGCTCGCCGCGTCAAGCAACGCGCCAAGGAGCTGGGGCTCGACGTCATGTATGTGTTCCTTGCGCCGCCTACGTTCGATGACTTGGCGAAACGCTTGGAATCGCGAGGCACTGAGAACGCTGAGCAAAGAGAGAAAAGGCTGGAGACCGCACGCGTGGAAATCGCGGCGGAATCCGAATTTGACCGTGTGATCGTCAATGATGAGGTGGATCGCGCTGCCAACGAACTGTGGGGCGTCATCGCTCAGGAGTATGGCCTGGAAGACTAGGTCAGCTGGAATCTCAGGTCAGCTGGAATCCCATGCCATGGAATCCCAGCTGGAAACCTAGGTCAGCCAGAAGTCTAGGTTTACGGCCCAGCCCAGGTAAATTGATCAGGCACATTGATCACGTGCATTGATATGAGCCGATGAAACCCATGTGAGGTCTTGGATACCCAAGCGTCCAAGACCTCACTTCTATGCAAGGCGAGCCATTTTGCAAGGCGCATGCACATGATTGGGGCCCGTCCGGATTGTCCGGGCGGGCCCCAATCGGCTTCACATGAGATTTGTTGTGTGGAATATCACCGAGTGAAATTCCACACGCGCATCGCCTGCCTTAGTCGAGGTTGGCGAGCTTGTTGATGAGGTCGGGGTCGCGGGTGGCGCCCTTGTCGGCGGAGCGTGCGAAAGCGGCGTAAGCCTTGAGGGCCAACGACACCTTGCGATCGCGGTGCGGACGGTAGCCTTCGCCTTCCTCGATCTTCTTGCGGCGGGCGGCGAGCACATCGTCGGGCACGTTCACGCTGATCGTGCGCTCAGGGATGTTGATCTCGATCTCGTCGCCGTTCTCGATGAGGGCGATTGGGCCGCCTGCAGCGGCTTCAGGAGCCACGTGGCCGATGGACAGACCGGACGAACCGCCGGAGTAACGGCCATCGGTGATGAGAGCGACCTTCTTGCCGATGCCCTTGCCCTTGACGAATGCGGTCGGATACAGCATTTCCTGCATGCCCGGGCCGCCCTTGGGGCCTTCATAGCGGATGATTAGCGCATCGCCGGGCTTGAGCTCGTCAGAGAGAATGGCCTTGCAGGCCTGCTCCTGGGAGTCCACGACGAATGCCTTGCCCTTGAAATGCCAGATGGACTTGTCGACGCCCGCGGTCTTGACGACGCAGCCGTTGGGGGCAAGATTGCCGTGAAGAATGGCGAGGCCGCCTTCTTCGATCTCCGGATGATCGATGTCATGCACCGCGCCGTTGACGGGATCGGTGTCGAGGGTATCGAACAGCGTGGTGTGCGTCCACGGTTCAGGGGAGATGATGCCGCCGGGCGCTGCATGGAACAGACGCTTGGCTTCGTCAGTGCACGTGTCGCGGCGGATATCCCAATCGTTGAGCTTGGCTTCGAGGCTGGGGTAATCGACAGAATGCACGTCTTGGTGCAGCTTGCCGGCGCGGTCGAGCTCGCCAAGTATACGGCTGATGCCGCCGGCGCGATGCACATCGGAAATCTCCCACTTGCCGGAAGGAGCGGCCTTGCAGATGCAGGGCACGGTGTGCGAGATGCGCTCGATGTCATCGAGCGTGAAGTCCACGTCGGCGCTCTGCGCGCAAGCGAGGATGTGCAGCACGGTGTTGGTGGAGCCGCCCATTGCCACATCCATCGTCATGGCGTTTTCGAACGCATGCTTCGTGGCGATGGAACGCGGCAACACGGAATCGTCGTCCTGAAGATAGTAGCGGTTCGCCAGATCGACGATAAGCTTGCCGGCTTTCTCGAACAGTTCCTTGCGGTAGGAGTGGGAGGCAAGCGTCGTGCCATTGCCCGGCAGCGCGAGGCCGAGGGCTTCGGTGAGGCAGTTCATGGAATTGGCGGTGAACATGCCGGCGCAGGAACCGCAGGTCGGGCATGCGGTGCGCTCGAAGTTGACGAGCTCCTCGTCGGAGATGTTGTTGTCGGCGGAGGCGGACATAACGGAGATGAGGTCCGTGCGTTCCTTCTTGCCGTTGACGACGGTGTAGCCGGCTTCCATCGGGCCGCCGGAGACGAAGATCGTGGGGATGTTGAGGCGCAGAGCCGCCATGAGCATGCCCGGCGTGACCTTGTCGCAGTTGGAGATGCAGATAAGGGCGTCGGCGCAATGCGCGTTGACGGAGTACTCGACTGCGTCGGCGATGATATCGCGGCTGGGCAGTGAGTAGAGCATGCCGGTGTGGCCCATGGCGATGCCGTCGTCGACGGCGATCGTGTTGAACTCACGCGGGATGCCGCCTGCCTGCTTGACGGCTTCGGAGACAAGACGGCCGACCTTCTGCAGATGCACGTGGCCGGGGAGGAATTCGGAGAAGGAATTGGCGATTGCCACGATGGGCTTGCCGAAATCCTTGTCGCTCACGCCTGCAGCGCGGTAAAGGGCGCGGGCGCCTGCGAACATGCGATCGTTATTGATGACTGTTGCAGATCTCATTTTCATGCCCCCACACTATCGCGCGCGTGCGGACTTGTGCGCGGGTATGTCGCATACCGAACGCGTGTGCGCCGAACATGCTGGGCAGTGTGCGCCGAGCGTTGCGGGTCCGTGTGCCGAACGCTCGGCGGGCGCAGCATTATTGCAATGCGTAGATCTTGAGGATCTGGTCGGCAAACCAGGCGCTGCGGCGGGTGATGTCGCCGACGGTCCAGCGCTTCTTTATCTGTGTCCGCGTGCGCGTGCATGGTGTGCGCGTGCATGGCGTGCATCGTGTACGCCTCACATCATGTACGCGGGCGGCGCGGATTTTGTGCGCTTCAGGCGCGTCTCTCCAGGCTTTCTTATAGATCCCATGATTTCGCAGGTGCGGACAAAACAGGGATTGCAGTAGAGCACTGACAAGGGCAGAAGGATGCAGAGACAGTGGTGATGGGGAATGTAATGTTCTTCTGCGGAATATAGATGGGTTCACAAGGCGACATGCGAGCATAGTGATATGTGGGCGGGCGTGACGTTCTTGGGACAGCGGGTGTTCGTTGAAAGGGCGTGCCGCGCGCCGTGGATGAGCAGGCGCGCCGTAGTGGTAACTAGCTTGGAATGTGGTTATAATGTGACTCTGTATGCAATCAGCCGGCGGAATTGCGTGTGCTTTATGCCTGCGCCGGTTGAGGAACGAAGATTTTCATATCCATTTACGGAGTTTGGAGCACATCACATGGCATTGGGTACCAGCCCTGAACCGAAGGGCCTCGCAGATCCGCCTATCGACGACCTGATGAAGCGCACCAACCACAACAAGTACGCACTGGCCATCTTCGCCGCCAAGCGCGCTCGTCAGATCAACTCCTACTTCACCCAGCTCAACGAGGGCCTGTTGCAGAACGTGGGTCCGCTGGTGGAATACAAGAACAACGAGAAGCCGCTGTCCATCGCGTTCCGTGAGATCAACGACGGCCTGCTCGAGGAGACCCTGGGCGAGGACGACGCCAACGAAGGCAACTGATTCAGCGTATCTCGGCCATGTGCCCTCGGCATCCGCCCGCTGCGTGTAACGGATGACGGGAACGCTGGTGGGAACACTGGCGGGAACACAGACAGGAACGTTGACGGGAACAACACAGCCGGGACGAAAGATGCCGGATAAGGCACATGCACCGAACGTTTAATGTAACGGGATGGTGTGTGTGGCGCCATGCTGTTCGCACAATGCTTCGCACAGCGTTGCATGGGCATCATCCCAGGCGTTGAATGAGAAACGTTGCGATGGTGGGTGTCTGCTGGTGAAGACCAGCGGGCACCCACCATTTGCATATGGCGCGTTTTGCATATGGCGCGTTTTGCACATGGGGCAGTCGTGGTGGCCAAGCGGTGTGCAGGCAGCGCCCGAGCAATGCTTGGGCAACGCTTGGGCGTTGGTCGCACGGCGCGCGTTTGTGACGCGGCGGGGTCGCGTCGCGGCGAGGTCGCGTTTATGATGGGGGAGATGGATAGGGACCTGTCGCATTCTGTGGCGGGCTCAAACCGTCGAATCCTTACATCATCAAGTTTGCCGCAATAGGCTGTAAAGGAGACACCATGACCGAACCGCATCTCGTAACAGCGGAATCAGTGACAGAAGGGCATCCGGACAAGATCTGCGATCAGATTTCCGATGCCGTGCTTGACCAGCTGCTTGCCCAGGATCCCCATTCCCATGTGGCGGTGGAGACCTGTGCCACGGTGGGTGCGTTCATGGTGTTCGGCGAAGTGACCAGCAACGGCTACGTGGACATTCCTGCCACGGTGCGCACGGTGCTTCACCGCATCGGCTATACAAGCTCCGCGATTGGGCTGGATGCCGATTCCTGCGGCGTGCTTGTCTCCCTTACTGGGCAGTCCGCCGAGATCAACCAAGGCGTGAGCCGTGAAGCGCATTCTGATGAAGAACGCTATGAAACTCAGGGCGCCGGAGACCAAGGCGTCATGTTCGGCTATGCGTGCGACGAGACGGATGTACTCATGCCGTTGCCCATCACTCTGGCGCATCGCATGGCGCAGCGTTTGGCGAAGGTGCGCAAGGACGGCATTGTCCCGCATCTGCGCCCCGATGGCAAGACACAGGTGACCGTCGCCTACGACGATGAGGGGAATCCCCGGGACATCGAGACTGTGGTCGTCTCCACCCAGCATGATCCGGAAGTGCGCCAAGACTGGCTGCGCGACCAGTTGCGCGACGAAGTGATCGACCCTGTGCTTGACGAAATCTGCGGCACCAAGGTGCGTCACACCGGATACCGCATGCTTGTCAATCCCACAGGTTCGTTCGTGCTGGGCGGTCCTGCGGCGGATTCCGGCCTGACCGGTCGCAAGATCATCGTCGATACCTATGGCGGTGCTGCACACCACGGTGGCGGCGCATTCTCGGGCAAGGATCCGAGCAAGGTGGATCGTTCCGCAGCCTATGCGGCGCGTTGGGTTGCCAAGAACATCGTCGCCGCGCATCTTGCGCGCAGGGCAGAGGTGCAGGTGGCGTATGCAATCGGCGTCGCAGACCCCGTGGCGGTGAATGTTGACACCTACGGCACCGAATGCGATGGCGTGACTCGCGACCAGATCGAGAAGGCGGTGCGCGAGGTGTTCGACCTGCGTCCCGCCGCCATCATCGACGAACTCGACCTGCTGCGTCCGATTTACTCAAAGACAGCCGCATACGGCCATTTCGGCCGCACGGATGTGAAATTCCCCTGGGAGAGCACCGACCGCGCTCAGGCTTTGCGTGACGCGGCGCTCAAGGCGGCTCCGCAAGCTTGAGCGATAGCCCGGGAGCCACATGGGAGCAGCCGACGCTTGACGGACTGGAACCGCGCGGTCCGTCAAAGCGTCGTCGTGCCAGCGCCACGGCTGCAAAGCGCGCCGGTAAGCAACCGGCGTCGCACGACCCCATCGCTCACGTGATGCTGTATGAACAGGCGCCGCATCTGGGACGCACCTTCGACTACCTGGTGCCGCAGGACATGGCTGAGAAAGCCGTGCCGGGCGCTCGCGTGCGCGTGCCCTTCGGCCCCCGCCTTCTCGATGGATTCGTCTGGCAGCGGGGGCATTCCAGCGACGTCGACCCCGGTGCGCTCAAATACATCAAAACCGTCCAGACGCACGGTGCGTTGCTGGACGCTGCGATGCGCCGCGACATTGAATTGATTGCCGAGCATTTCGGCGGCACCGTGCCGAACATCCTGCGCGTGGCGGTGCCGCCGCGCGTCGCTTCCGTCGACAACCATCCGGCGAAAATCCGCCGCCGTGTGCGATGGGGCGATGGGCTGACGAAGACGGATGTCGAACAGACCGCCAGGATTCGTCGTCAATACACCGGTGCCGATGATGCGATAGCGGCCGTGGAGAGTGCCGGATGGCGCTGGGACGGCGCGACGCAGGCGCCGCGCATCATCTGGGACAGCCTACCGGGCGCCGACACGTGGGCGCAGGACATGGCGTGGACCGTCCTGCATGCCCTCATGGCGGGGCGGCCGGTGGTCGTGGTATTGCCTGATGAACGTCACGTGGCCCAGCTGGCGGGGGTCATGAATTCATGGGGGCTGCGCCGTTTCGCGCCATGTGCAGCAGAGACGACGGAAGCCCACAGCGACCCCGCGCGTGATGCCGAAACATGGCAAGGAGATTTCGCGGTGTTGCTTGGGTCGATTCCCGGCCTCCAGCGATACCGCGCGTACAAGGCGTTGGCGGCGGGCGTGGTGCAGTGCGCCATAGGCACGCGTGCCGTCATGTATGCCCCTGTCGGGGAGAACGCGCTGTTCGTGATCGTGGACGACATGGTGTATCAGAATGCTGATGGATTCATGCCGTATGCGAATGCTCGAGGGGTGCTGGAAGTGCGTGCGGGTGCGCATCATGGTGTGCTGATCGTTGCAGGGCATTGTCGCAGCGCACAGTCCCAATGGGACGCCGACCACGGTGCGGCACGGGTGCATGGCACCGATGAGGCGATAGATGAGTTGCTGCCGCGCATGGTGCGTCTGGATCGAGAGAAACTGGACAGCCTGCTCGATGCGACTGCCGGTTCCCGCATCCCCTCGACCGCCGTGACGATGCTTTCCAACGCCTTGGAACGCGGTCCCGTGCTGCTGTCACTGCCGAGCGACGCTCCGATGGATGCGCTGGTGTGCAGACAATGCCACGCCCGCGCTCGCTGCGCGCGCTGCCGGGGCCCGTTGGTGCGCGACACAATGGACCGCGAACGCTTGGTGTGTGATTGGTGTGGTTCCCCGGCCGGCGACTGGGTGTGTTCCGAATGCGGCGATAGCCATGTGCGGGGCATGCGAGTGGGGGCCCTGACGACAGTGGAGGAACTTGCCGGATTGTTCGGCAATGTGCCGATCGCGGTCTCAACTCAGGTGCAAGGAATCGTCGCGCGTGTCGATGCCGCGCCTAGGCTTGTCGTCGCCACACCATGGTGCGAACCATTCGTGCAAGGGGGTGATTACGCTGCGGTGGCATTGCTGGATGCATGGCAGAGCCGTTTCAAACAAGGCATTGATGCGCGCATCGACACACTTGTCGCGTGGATGCATGCCGCTTCTTTGACGGTGCCCGATTCCGATGGCGGCAGGGTGGTGCTCTTGGGCGACGCTTTTCCCGGTGTGTGGGAATCCATGGAACGCTGGGATCCGAGGATCCTAGGACGCGAAGAAATCGTGGAACGCACCCAGGCGTGTTTCCCGCCTGCGATAACCGCGGCGGATGTGTGGGGCAACCGCAAGGTCGTGCAGGCCGTCCTGCGTCAGATCGGCGCCCTTGACGGAGACATCTCCACCATCGAACCGCCCGCCATCCCGCCTTCGATCGATGCGGTGTTTTTCGAAGGGGAGTCTAAGGGAACCCTTGAGAGAGCCCCTGAGGGCACGGGCACTGCAACCCAGATGCCAAAAGGAACCGCGGATGCAGCGGGTGCGGTTGTTGCAGCGTCAGCACAGGCGGATGCGGCACAGGCGTTGCAGCAGTTCTTCCTGGGTCCCATGCCATCCGTGCTGGGGCCGATTCCGATGCCTCCGCCGAAAACAGTGACGGAACGGACCTTTGAAGGAATGGACGATCGCGTGCGGGCGGTGGTGCGAGTGCCCAACAGCCGTGCCGATGAGCTCGCCGAACGTTTGCACAAGGCGGCGGCGAAGCAAGCGGCAATGGGGTATCCTTTGGAATTGCGGTTCCAGATGTATCCCAAGGACTTCGCATAGGCACATCCTAGGCAACGGCATTCCTTTCGCAATGGCATTCCCTGCAAAGGATTCCCTGCAGGCTCCTTTCCATGCATTTTGCAGACGGATTCCCGCGTTTCCAAGTCCTGGAACAGTGCACAACACATCCAAGGAGATGCCGATGACTTGCCATGTTGATGACTATGCGGTGTGTGCCGAAGGTGCGGCAGCCAAGGCGCAAGGCGAGCCCATCACCGATGTGGTGTTCGATTTCGGTGAAGTTCTCACCATCTGGGATCCGCGCGCCGTGCTCTGCAGCCGATACGACAATGCGGCCATCGACCGTTTTCTTGACAACGCGACATCCGGCTTCAGCGACGTGTGCGACATGCGTGACGGCGGTGCCACGATCGAGGAAGCATACGAATACATGCGCCGCACGCATGGCGACCAATGGGCGAGCATGTACGCGTATTATTCGCGCAATTTCATGGATTCCCTTGTCGGATGTGTGCCGGGCGCCCGCAAATTGGTGCAGGATCTTTCCGATGCCGGCATCGGCACGTGGGGTCTGAGCAACTGGGCGAAAGATGATTTCGAGATCACTCGTCCGATGTTCCCGGTCTTCGACCTGCTCAACGGGTATGTGGTCTCCGGTTTCGAAGGCGTGCGCAAGCCTGACACGGCGATTTACGAACTGGCCATTGACAGGTTCGGAATCGACCGCGACCATGCGGTGTTCGTCGATGACAAGCCGGCGAATGTGGCTGCCGCCAATTCAGTGGGCATGCGTGCCATCCGCTTCGGCGGTGACCATGGCGTGTTGCGCAGCACTCTCGTTCGGGCAGGTGTGCGGATTCCCGCAGGGAATGCCCAGCCGGGCGACGCGGTAAGCTGATTCCATTCGCCGCATGGGCGTATGCCGGTCGCCGAGATCGGCGCGTCTCCATGCATTGAGCGCAGCCGTTGCTGCTGCAAGCGGCAGCGCCATCCGCTGCTGCCGTGTGTGCAGACGGCCATTGGCGCCGTGAGTTTAAGGTTTTGAGTTTAGGTTTAAGGAGCGTTTATGAGGATTTTGTTTGCTGGGACGCCTGACGTGGCGGTCGCCTCGCTGCGGCTGCTTGCCCAGGCCGGCGGTGACATTGAGGTTGTGGGCGTGCTCACCCGTCCGGATGCGCCACAAGGCCGAGGCAGGAAGCTGGCTCCCAGCCCTGTCAAGGTCGCGGCGCAGGAACTGGGCATCCCGGTGCTTGACAAGAATCCCCGCGACCCGGGATTCCTTGAGGATCTGACGGCGTTTGGCGCCCAGGCCGCTGCAGTCGTGGCATACGGCAACATCCTGAGTGCCCAAGTGCTTGCCGCCATGCCGCAAGGCTGGTATAACCTCCATTTCTCCCTGCTGCCGCAATGGCGTGGCGCCGCCCCGGTGCAGCGCGCCATCTGGTCCGGTGATACGCTGACCGGCGTCACCGTGTTCCGCATCACGGAAGGCATGGACGAAGGACCGATCCTTGCCCAGAGCACGACGGAAATCGGTGCGCATGAAACAAGCGGAGAGCTTTTCGCGCGCCTTGCCGAAGACGGCGGCCATCTGCTGTGCTCAGCGATGGAACTCGTGGCGCAAGGCCGCGCAGTACTCGTGCCTCAAGAGCCGGGGGCGTTTGAAGTGGCGGCGAAGATCCGCACCGATGACGCCCGCATTCGATTCGATGTGCCGGTGTTCGCGGCGGACCGTCAGATTCGCGCCTGCACGCCTGAGCCGGGCGCATGGTGCATGGTGCATTCCAGTGCCTCGGAAGCAGACGCTGCCGGAGTCAAACTGCATGTGGATGAAGCCCGACCGGTCGATGATGTCTCCACAGTGCCTGCCGACGTCGCGCAGCAGCTTGCGCAGGGCAAACCCGGTGCGCTCGTGACGAGCAAAAAGCACGTGTGGGTGTGCACGCGCACACAGCCATTGGAACTGCTGCGTGTGAAACCGCAAGGCAAACGCAGTATGCCCGCCGCCGATTGGGCGCGCGGCGCCCATCTGACCCCGGAGGCGTATTGTGACTGATCCGAACGCTTCGCGGCATCCGCGGACGCGTGCACAGAGCCATGCAAAAAGCCATGCACATGGCCACGCACAGAGCCGTGAAAAAGGTCATGCGTCTCAACAGCGCACGGCGGCCGATCCGCGCGTGGTGGCGTTCGATATTCTTTCGGACGTGCTGGGCGAAGACGCGTATGTGAACCTGCTGACACCGAAGGTTGTGGCGGCGAGCGGCATGAGCGCGAGGGATCGTGCGTTCACCACCGATCTGGTGTATGGCACGCTGCGTTGGATGCGCTTGCTTGATGCCATTGTGTGCGCTGCAGCGCGTCGCGATGCCGATGCAATCGATGCTTCATGCCTGACCGTGTTGCGGCTTGGCGCCTACCAAGCGCTGTTCCTAGGGGTGCCTGATCATGCTGCGGTTTCGTGCACGGTGGCGCTTGCCAAGAGACGTGTGGGTGCGCATGCCGGTGGTTTCGTCAACGCTGTGATGCATCGCATCGTGGGGCGCGACCGCAAGGAGTGGGAGTCCATCGTGGTGTCCCGCATACCGAAGGCGGATGCCGTGCAACGACTGGGTGTTCGATACAGCCATCCGGATTGGGTGGTGCGTGAACTCGAAGACTCATGGAAGGCGTCGGGCTATGCGGATTCAGCGGCGTACGGCATGGATCTTGGCGCGATGCTCGAACGCGACAATGAGCCGCCTGCTGTGACGCTTGTCGCCCGTCCGGGCCTCATTACGGTGGATGATCTGCGCGCTGAGCTTCCGCCGGATGCACACTGCGAGCCCGGGATGTGGAGCCCCTATGCGCTGCGTGTCAGGGCAGTGGCGCCGCAGGCGGTCGCCGCCGTGCAATCGCATCGTGCCGGTGTGGAGGATGAAGGGTCCCAGTTGGCCGCATTGGTGTTAGCGGCCGCGCCACTGGAACCTGTGGCGGGTGGACGCTCGATCGGTGATGCATCTGCAGACATCGCCGAGAACCCTGATGTGCGGTGGCTTGACATGTGCGCCGGGCCGGGCGGCAAAACGGCGTTGCTGGCCAGTCTTGCGGCGCTGCGTGGCGCCAAGGTGACGGCAAACGAGCCATCCCATCATCGTGCACAATTGGTGCGAGAGAACGTGAGCGCGGTGCCGGAAGGCATCGATCAGGTGAGTGAACGCGATGGCGCGGCGTTCGGCAAGGCAATGCCGGGAGCCTTTGACAGAGTCCTGGTGGATGCGCCCTGCTCGGGGCTTGGCGCCTTGCGTCGCAGGCCTGAGGCGCGATGGCGCAAGCAGGCCGAAGACATTGCCGCGCTGACGGAAGTGCAAAAAGGACTGTTGGCCTCTGCTTTGAGGGCGGTGCGCCCCGGAGGGGTCGTGGCATACGTGACCTGCTCGCCGGTGCTGGATGAAACCGTCCGTGTGGTGGACGCGGTGCTTGCCGATGCCACGGAGAATGCCGATGTCACCGCCGTTCGTTGCGATGCCCGGGGCATTTTGAAACGCGTGGTGCGCGATGGCGCGCGCATCCCCGTGCCGGAAGGCTCCGGCGATGTGCAGCTGTTCGAACAGATTCACGACACTGACCAGATGTTCATCGCCGTGTTGCGCCGCGTGCGGTAGAGAAAAGAAAAGGGCCGCCATCCGGAGTAGATGGCGGCCACTCAAAGAATCTCCGCGACATCATTGTCGCAGGATCCGGCAGAACGAATCCTGCCTGTCGAGAATCTGGAAGCGTAGAGGGGAAAGGGAGAGACAAAACCTCATGCTTCCGGCTGCGATACCGTCCTCACAAGCGCATAAACAAAGAATCCGAGTGATAGGGAGTTGAAAATAGACCCTTTGTTTTACAACCACCGAAGTGATTGACGCTTGCGGCTCTTGAACCGCAGTTAAATTCTCATCCCAGCAAAGTGTTAATGGAGTTGCTCTTTGCTGTTGCCTTTAACTATAGCCGTCGAACTTCCTTATGGAGTACACAAATCAAAATAATTAGTAAAGAAGTACACAAAAAATTGTGAATTGTATAATGAAAAATTATGCAAACAAGTCTGTTTACTAGTAAACAATACTGAAAACAAGCGTGAGTAAGCGGCGGAAACCCTTGGGATAAGTGGCTTTTCTTGCCCAATTGACAATCTGGGCAAAGTCTGAAAGTCCATCGCGCGTAATCAATGACGGTGAAGGAAAAACTTACCCGCTCGGCGTGTCGCCATGGCTGCTTACCGTTGCAATTCCAAGGCGTGTCGCGGCGTGTCGCTCGAACAATCCGAGAATGTCAAACGATGGGTAAAACGTTCGATTATCAACGTAGCTTTGAATGGCTCAGAGACGAAAGGTCGACGTCGCGACGATTGCTGACAGCGGGGGAATCATCCATGTTTGCGTAGGTAAATTTTCGATATTTCTGTTCGAGATGTTTACTTGACCGATATGCATTTTCGTGCTAACAAACAGAATCGCGACAGGGGCAATCGGGCTGACGCCCAGCGAACGAACGCAGACAAACGCAGACAAACGCAGACAAACGCAGACAAACGCAGACAAACGCAGACAAACGCAGACAAACGCAGACAAACGCAGACAAACGCAGACAAACGCAGACAAACGCAGACAAACGCAGACAAACGCAGACGCGACATGCCATGAGCATTCCTCGCGTCCCCTTGCATCCGCCTGCCAGCACGGTGTTGGCTTCAGGTTTCGGCTTCAGGTGTTTGGCTCCAGTATTCGGCCTCAGCGGTCTTCTGCGTCGATGATGGGCAGGGCGAGGCGCAGGTCGCGTTGCGTGATGCTGTGGGGTGCGGCTTGCTGCACCACGGGCTTGGCGCAGAACGCGATGCCGATGCCGGAAGCGAGAATCATCGGGATGTCGTTCGCACCGTCGCCGATGGCGATGGTGCGATCCATCGGCACGCCATCCGATCGAGCCCACGCGCGCAATGCGGCCAGTTTTGATTCCTTCGTCACGATGTCGCCGTCCACTTCACCCGTGAGACGGCCGTCGCGCACCATGAGCCTGTTGGCGAGGCAATGATCGAGGTGCGCCCGTTCCACAAGTGAATCAGCGACTTCATGGAATCCACCGGACACCACTCCGACCTTCCATCCGCGCCTATGGCATTCGTCCACGAAGTCAAGCGCGCCATTGGTGAAATGCGTCTGCGACAGCACGCGGTCGAACACATCGGTGGACAGTCCCTTGAGAAGGGCGACGCGTTCGCGCAGCGCCTGCTTGAAGTCGATTTCGCCTCGCATGGCGCGCTCGGTGATGCCCGCAATGAGGTCCCCATGGCCAGAGGCTTCGCCCAGAAGGTCAATGACCTCCTCGTCAATGAGCGTGGAATCGATATCCATCACCACAAGGCGCGATGGCGTGGCGTTGGTGTGCAGGGGCTGGGTCATTTGTCGCTTTCGTGTTGTGCCGGTCTGCGCGTGGTGCGCGGGCGGCGAATTGTGTGCGTGCAATCGGCGCGGTGTGTCTGTTGCGTCGTTGCCGGTTGGTTGTCAGTTGGTTATCTGCCGTTTTGTTATGCGTTGGTTTGCCTGTGTCTGTTGGTCGACGCGCGTTGTCCTGAGGCCGGTTCGTCGATGGCAGTTTCGGCCAAGGCACAAGCCGGGGTGCGTCGCACGCAGATGACATGCGATGGTCCGCGCGTTTTCTACGGGAAACACAAACGGAAAACATAACGATTCTACACGTGGGCTGAATATTGGGAAAGGCGTGCCGCGCGCAGCGGAACACAGATCAGTCGTGAAGACAAGATCAGCAGTGGAGCCAAGGCAAACAGTGAAGTCAGGATGCGCCGCAAGGCCGACACACACAGCGGCATCAACGCACGCACGCTAGAGTCAAAGCGACGTGCGGCGCGAAGAATCGGCTTTCGGTTTGCGCCGCGGTTTGTATAGGCTGGTATGGCAGGCTGCGATGGCCTGAATCGCTTGAGCTCAAAGAAAGGGCTCAATCGGACGAGCAAGGAGCGAACATGGTCGATCGAGTGGAGGATCTTGCCGAGCAGCTCGATGCATTGAGGGAACGCAATCATGCCCTTGCCGCGGCTTTGACGAAGGCGGGCAAGGAGCTGAGCGACGCCCGCACGCGGCTCAACGATTTGGCGCATCCGCCGATGACGTATGCGATGTTCATACGGGTGGATGAAGCCAAGATCGATCGCGGGGAGCAGAAGGCCACAGCTGAAGTCGCGCAAGGAACGCGCCGCATGATCGTGGTGGTGTCGCCGCAGGTGCGCGTCGACAGGCTCCAGCCGGGGGAGGAAGTGCTGCTCAACGACAGCCTGGTGCTGGTGCGGGCATGCGGAATGCCGCGCGCGGGTTCCGTGCGCCGTGTGAAAGGCTTGCTGGGCGCCGGCAGACTGGTGCTGGAGGATTCCGCCGGCGGGCGCAGCGTCGCATTGCGCGGGGCTGCACTGACGGATCTCGACATCGCGGTGGGCGATGACGTGATGGTGGATTCCACAGGCGCATATGCCGTGGAGACGCTCCCACGCGAAGACGTTGACGATCTGGTGCTCGAAGAGGCGCCGGACGTGACCTTCGACGACATCGGCGGACTCGACCGCCAGATCGAACGCATCCGGGATGCCGTGGAGATGCCGTTCCTGCATCGCGACCTGTATGAGCATTACGGTCTGCGTCCCCCGCAGGGCGTGCTGTTGTATGGTCCTCCTGGCAATGGCAAGACCCTCATCGCCAAGGCCATCGCGCACTCATTGTCCCAAGGCTTTGGCGATTCCGGGCGTGCAGGTGTGGTGCCGGGCGTGTTCCTGTCGGTCAAGGGGCCGGAGATTTTGAGCAAATACGTGGGCGAGGCGGAGCGCATCATGCGCCTTGTGTTCGCCCGGGCGCGTGAACGGGCGGCCCAAGGGGTGCCGGTCATCGTGTTCATCGATGAGATGGATTCGTTGCTACGCACCCGTGGCAGTGGTGTGTCCTCGGACGTGGAGACGACTCTCGTGCCTCAGTTCCTCAGCGAACTCGATGGCATCGAAGCATTGCACAACGTCGTGGTGATCGGCGCGTCGAATCGCGTGGACATGATTGACCCGGCTGTGTTGCGGCCGGGACGCTTGGACGTCAAGGTGCGCATCGATCGGCCGGATCGTTCCGCAGCGGCGGATATCCTAGGCCGTTACATTACCTCTGACCTGCCTATAGCGCAGGGCGAGACCGTTGAGGGGCTCATCGACGCGGTGGTGGACGATGTATACGAGAAATCACATCGCCGGCACATCTGCGCCGTGTACAACTCGGAAGGCGTGCGCCATGATGTGTTCCTGACGGAGTTGGCATCCGGTGCGATGCTGCGCAGCATCGTGGACCGTGCGAAGATGAGCGCGCTCAAGCGTTCCTTGGGGCAGGACGAGGCCGCGGCATTGACCAAACGCGACCTGCTTGAGGCGGTGCAGCAGGAATTCGTCGAATCCTCGGATGCCGCAAGTCAGGCGTATACGTCGCAGAATGTGAAGCAGTGGGCGCGCATCGCCGGCATTGGCGACGACGTGGCGCAGGTGGTGCTCTCCTCGGGCGACACGGTGCCCACAGGCGGTGGTGCGAGCTTCACGGAGGACGGAGGCATCAAATGACGCTTGAAAGCTCTGAAAACACGAATCCGGATACGGCATATTCGGGTTTGGATGCCGCCGGCGGAACGGCGCGCATCGATCCGCAGCAGGGCATCGTCCCCCCAGGGCCGCGCAAGGCGCCAGACCATTCCTCTGCATCACCGGCACGCAGCCCCATGGGCGTCATCGGCATCGAGACCGAATATGCCGTCAGCGACAAGACCGACCCCCATGCCAATCCCATCGAACTGAGCCATGATGTCATTGCCGCGGCAGGTGAGGGACAGGCTGCCGCAATCCGCTGGGATTACGGCATGGAGGATCCGGTGAACGATGCGCGTGGCATGAGACTGCAACGCGCCCAAGCCGATCCGAGCATGCTGACGGATTCCCCTCAGTTGCGCGCCACAAACCGGCTCCAGGCCAACGGAGCGCGCATCTATGTGGACCATGCACATCCCGAATATTCCGCGCCCGAATGCATCGGTCCTTTCGACGCACTGCTGTATGACCGCGCGGGCGACGAATTGATACTCCGTGCGGCGCGGCTCGCTTCCCAGCGCACCGGCAGGAGCATCGTGCTGCATCGCAACAACACGGACGGCAAGGGCGCCAGCTGGGGCGCTCACGAAAACTACCTCATGCCCCGCGCCGTGCCGTTCGACACAATCGCGGCATTGTTCACCACTCATGCGGTGACCCGGCAGATCTTCACCGGTGCCGGGCGCGTGGGCATTGGAGAGAAATCGGAGGGCGAGGGCTTCCAGCTGTCCCAAAGGGCAGATTTCTTCCACTCGAAAATCGGGTTGCAGACCACATTCGACCGTCCGATCGTCAACACACGGGATGAATCCCATGCCACGGAGCAATTCCGCCGGTTCCATGTGATCGCTGGCGACGCCAACCGCATGGACGTGCCGGAGGCCCTCAAGCTGGGCACCACCGCCATCGTCGTGTGGCTTGCCGGGGCGCTGGACGCCGCAGGCTTCGATACCGCACAGACATTGCAGCATCTGACCCTCGCCGACCCCGTGAAAGCCATGCACACGGTGTCGCATGACCTGACGCTGCGCGTGCCGCTGCAGATGGCGGACGGCACCACGCGCACCGCCTGGCAGATACAGGTGGCGTTGCGCTCCCAGGTGTATGCTGCTGCGTCGCAGATCTGGGGCTGCACCTCCGTGGGGGAGCCTCTGTGGCCGGATGAAGACACGGCGCGCATCATGCACATGTGGGGTGTGGCGCTGACGGACATCGGGCGCGTCATGAACGCAGACGAGGACGAGCGACTGGGGCTTTCCGATGAAGCGGGCAGGTTGGAATGGCTGCTCAAATGGCAGGTGATGCAATCGCTGCGCAACAGGCGCTCGCTGCCGTGGTCCGATGCCCGCCTGCGTGCCATAGACATCGCATGGGCGGCGTTGGATCCCAAGGGGTCGGTATTCGAAACGGTGCGGCGGCGTGCGCAGTCCCTGGTGGAACCGCGGAAAATCCTTGCCGCCGCGGGGACTCCTCCGGCAAACACCCGCGCCTGGCTACGGGGCGTCTTGGTGGGATCATGCCCCCAGGCCGTGTATTCGGCAGGATGGAGCCGAATCACGGTGCGCGACACGGGCGGGACCTTGCACGTGATCGATTGCTCCGACCCCTGCGGCCACACTGAATCAGCCTATGGCGAACAGGCGCGGCGATTCCTCGAATCGTGGAAGGCGGAATCCTAAGGCACAAAGTCTCGGAGCTCAAAATCACAGCGCGCAGAGCCCCAGAACACAGGCGGAACGCGTGAACGCCTGACGTTGCGACATGTGTTCACGCGCGCAATGGTGTTCGTCTGCGCAATGTGGTGAGACACGTCAGCGTGTCTGGCATCGCCATGCATGGTCATGGGCATGACAGCGGATAAAATGGATTGCGTTAATCAAAGAAAGACACAAGAATCACGCAGCGAAAGCCAGAAAACGCGGCACGCGCAGTAAGAAGACGCACCGATACATCCCCCATGTGGTGATACACACGATGACACGCATGAGGTAAGACGCATGAGGACACATGCGGAGAACGGTCGCGTGAAAGCCATGGGCATACATGCGCCAGCATTGCGCTCGTCGCGTCTGTGCACTGCGCATGTCAGCCGAATTGGGATCGGCATGGCTGCGCTGCGGAACGCACGATAACCCAGACACCGCATGATGCGCGGGCCGTTGTGTCACACGCGGCCCGTTGGAAAGGACAAGACGTATGGCGAACATCATCAACCCCAATCCGTCACTGCCTTCAAGCCAGCGCAGCGACTCCGTGGACGCCGAGCGTGCGCTCAACACGTCCGACACGAACCTCTTGCGTTCGCTGACATTCGAAATCTCCACGGTTGCCAACCATGTGGGCGACCAGGTGATGCGCTCGCAGCTGCGACCGCACGGCACGCAAGCCAAACAGGACGAGCCTGGGGCGGCGTTCACCACCGATTTGAGCGACACCATCATGAGCATGCTGCGCGCCGAGGTGAGCGCGATCGACCCGCTGAAGGGCTTCTGGGAGGATGGCGGCGCCGACCTCACGCCGGGTAACCGGTATTGGAGCCTGTGCCCGCTCGATGGCACGATCAACTACCTGCGCAACCTGAGCGAATGGACCATCACCATCGCAATCTTGGAAGTGAACGAATTCCACCAGGTATATCCGGTACTTGGCGTCGTTTACGCACCCGCCCTGGGTCTCATGTATCTGGCGGCGCGTGGTGAAGGCGCCATCCGCATTCGCCATTCGCCCCAAGGTGACGAGAAGCGCGAGGCGGTGATTCCCTCCGCTGCGAAGACGCTGCGCGGCTCGGTCATTTGCTTCGGCATGTCATACTTCCCCGAGGAATCCAAGTTGGCTTTGAATGCCGCCGCATCCATGGCGGGGCTGCCCGCCGACATCAAGCGCATTGGGCCGGCTTCCCTTGATCTGTGCAAGGTTGCGGATGGCACGTATGACGCGTACTTCGAGCCGGCCTTGCACTCCTGGGATGTGCCGGCGGTCGCCGCCGCGACGGTGGTCGTATGGGAGGCACAGGGCACCCTCGAACGCTGGGACGGCAATCAGATCGCTTGGGACAGTGATAACGATGTGCTCGCCACGAATGGCGTGCTGCGTGACGAGATTCGCGAATATCTGAACAAAGCGGCACACGCCTCGGATGCTGCAGCGGACTAGGCGATTCTGCGCTACGCTTCGCCTCACGCTTCATCTCGCGCTTTTATGAGGTAAGGTAGCCACGGTGACCAATCGTTCAGGTCGCGGTCTTGACAGGGCAAACCCGCCGGCGATTTAACCGGCGGAATCCACTGACCCCGGCCGGCCAGCATGGGCATATGCATGATTTGGAGGTAGCAATGCCGCAGGAACACAAGCCGGTTCAGCAGACGAACGTGCAGGGCGCGCAGACGCAACAGGAGCAGTCCCTGGCGGTTGAACAGGGACAGGTCAATCCGGCCGCCCAATATGCTGATGTTGCCGAAGGACTCGACTCCGTGCTTGACGACATCGAGTCCGTGCTGGAAAACAACGCGGAGGATTACGTGAATCATTTCGTGCAGAAGGGCGGCGAGTGAACCGTGCCGCAGCTTCGCGACAGCAGGTCGAGGGTGTCGCGGTCCGAAAGCCATGCGATGGACATGACTCTCCGTCGCATCTTCGGAATCGAGACGGAATACGGCATCTCCGTCACTGACGCCGACCGTGACCCTGACCCGGGCACGGTGGCGATGATCATGTTCCGGCCCATTGTGGCGGCAAGCCGGAGCACCAACACTTATACGCCCAACGGTTCCCGCCTGTATGTTGACGTTGGATCCCACCCCGAGTACGCCACCGCCGAGGCGCGTCGGCCAATCGACGCCCTGCGGCTGGATGCCGCGGGGGAGAGCACGATGCGTTCGCTGGCGATGCAGGCGCAGGACCTGCTCCGGGAGCAATACGGGCCCCGTACGCGCATCCACGTATATAAAAACAATCAGGACAGCGCCGGCCATTCTTTCGGATGCCACGAAAACTACTTGGTGCGTCGCGACATTTCACTGTCATTGCTGGGCGAGCAGCTCATACCGTTCCTCGTCACCCGACAGCTGTACACAGGTGCCGGCACATGGTCCGCCGACGGGCAGTTCCAACTGTCACAGCGCGCCGACTTCCTTGACGATGCAATCTCCGCATCCACGACGCGTTCACGACCGATGATTAACACGCGCGACGAACCCCATGCGGATTCCGACATGTATCGCAGGCTGCACGTGATCCTGGGGGATTCCAATAGGTCGCAGATTGCCACGTGGATGAAGCTGACATGTACGCATCTGGTGCTGTGCATCCTCGAATACTGCACGCATCATTGCCTTGACACCGGACTGGCCGGCATGGCGTTGGCTGATCCTGGCAAAGCCATCAAGACGGTAAGCCATGACCCGCACGGCACGGCGGTGCTGGACATGGCGGATGGTTCTCGCAAATGCGCGTTGGAAATTCAAAACACGTATCTGCGCGTCGCTGACCGGTTCGTGCGTGACCATGGCGACGACATAGCCCTCAACATCGCCGATGCGCCTGAATGCTTGGAACTGTGGGGCAAGGCGTTGGACGCCGTTCACTTTTCGGACATCACAGAACTCGCCACATGGGTGGATTGGGCGGCGAAATACCGTTTCGTGCAATCCATGCAACTGCGGCATCCCAACCTTTCCGTCGCAAGAATCCGGCAATTCGACCTTGACTACCATGATGTGGCCAACGGGCATATCTTCGATTCGCTGGTATCCCATGCGCAAATGCGCACGATGCTCACCGAAAGTGATGTGGAGCGGGCTCGCACCACGCCGCCCAGTGACACGCGAGCTGCGCTGCGCGGTGCGTTCGTGACGGCGGCGAACAATGCGCCGGGGTGCACATGGAGTGCCGATTGGACCCATGTGAGCGCTTCCGTGCCCGGTGCGAAGTCGCGCGAAGCGGAGATGCTCGATCCCTTTGACTCCCAGCCAAGCGACGACTACAAGAAGGTCATGGAACTCGTGAGCGGAGCCGCGGACTAGCCGGGCGCTTCCGGGCGCTTCCGGGCGCTTCCGGGCGCTTCCGGGCGCTTTCAGGCGCTCAGCGGGTGAGGATCGCCAGATAATGCTCGCGGTTCTCCAACGGCACATCCGCCGACCACTGGAATCTCGGTTCAAGCGCGTGCAGTGAATCGCCACGGTCCGCGCCCCATGTGAATCGAGAACCGGTGGCGCTGATGGAAGGCATTATCGCGGTCATTGCCGCTCGTGGTGTCAGTGCCTCCGCCACGAACATGGCGTGCGGGAACGCATCCGCCGCGACGTGGAGGATGCTGCGCATCTGCTGGTCGTTGAGATACATGGACAGCCCCTCCATGAGCACGAGAACGGGCTGGTGCATCGGCATGTCATCTGGCTGCGCTTCGGCGGTGTGTGCAGTGGCGCGTGTAGCGGTACGTGTAGTGGTACGCAGCTGCGCCAGCTGGTTGTTGATTTTTTCTGCCCATGCGGTTGTCGTGGCGTCCGCGGCGATGTTGAACAGGTTCTTGCTGTGTCCCAGCAGCCGCGCGCGGGCATCCGCCACATCCGGCAGATCTACGTTGAACCACGTCACGTCGGCGGTGTGCAGACGGTGGAAACGAGTGTCGAGCCCCGCCGCAAGGTTCACCACCACGCCGTGCGGATAGGCGGCGATGTATGAGGCGGTCAGGGAGTCCAGCGCAAGTGTGCGCGCGACCACTGCCTGTGACAGCGCTTCATCCCGCGCGGCTGTGGAGAAGTCGAAGTTCAATCGACGAAGAAGGCTCATTGCCAAGGCGTCGGACATGCGGAATGCGCGGATTGCCAAGGTTTGCAGCATGGTCTGTGACACGCCGCGCAAGTTGACCGTGTGAGAAGGCATGGCCCGCATGCGCAGAATGGCGTGTGCATTGGGCAAATCCGCGCCCAGCGAAGTGGCGGTGCGCTGCATGGAGATGTTGTGCTGGGGCTTGGGGCTCTGAACGTGAAGTTGCTGGGTGAGCATGGTGTGTCTCTCTTTCTTAAGTTTGGGCTACGGGTGGCGAAAGCGGCTGCCGCGGCTTTCCAATCAGTACGCTGATTGTGCCGGATGCATTGCTTTGTGCGGGTTGCAAGGTTGCCGGTGATGCGGCGGATTCATGCGGTGGATTCATGCGGTGGATTCAACAGATGGATTGCATATGTGCTGGGGAATCCATTGTGCTGGGGAATCCACTGGTTGTGGCAGGGATGGGGCAGCGGTGGCGATGGGCGGAGGTGCGAATGACCTACAGCCGCAAAACGGGGCGTATGTTGACGCGGATGCCCGCGTTTGCGATGCATTCAAATATGCGGGGACCGATCGCGTCGAAGCTGCCGCGCGATTACGCGATTAATCGAGTGCGGGATTAACGCTGAATGAGGCTGCGACAACAACGCATTGATGCGACATTGCAACAAGACGGTGCAGCCATATGTGCGTCACAGCAGACAAAGGAGAGGGCGGTGTGATGCATGGAAGTGGTGAAAGCCATGATGCTCCTCCTTTGTTATTGGTGACCAGTGTGTGGCGGCCAGATGCTGTCTGACGGCCAGTGCCTGATGTCTCAGGCTTTGCTATGGCGGGTTCTTTGGTCCCGCCGTTGATAAGGTCAGGATACCATACGTGTGTTAATTCGCTCGGCAATGCTTCCGGCCATTTGTTCGTCGAGCGTGACGACCATCCAATAAGAGGCGCACTGCCAAGCCACTATGCATGACAGTGCGCCTCTTGCGCGTGACGACAGACCAGTCTGTACGAGAGGTCAGAACTACTCCTGCTCGGAAACAGCCTTCTTCAGCAGGGAGCCCGGGGTCAGCTTCACGCCGTAGCCTGCGGGGATGTCGATGACCTCGCGGGTGCGGGGGTTGCGGCCCTTGCGAGCAGCGCGCTCAACGCGGGAAGCGGTGAGGATGCCGGTAAGGCGCAGGCCTTCGCCGCTCTTGAGGGACTCGACGAGCACATCTTCGAAAGCGTTGACTGCATCCTCAGCCTGGGCCTTGGTCAGGTTAGCCTTCTGTGCGATCTTCGACACGAGTTCGGACTTGTTGTATGCCATGTGCACACCCTTCTCTTTTGGGGCTTCCGGGTGGATGCCCAGTTTCCAAGGGTCTCCCAGACTGGAAAACCCTGAATCACACTAGAGATATTACTTCAAAATTGCCCCAGAAACGGCATTTTCTTTGATATTTCAGTGATTTTTGGGCAAATCTGTGAGAATCGTCGGCAGCGTGTGTCCTTCTGGTTTCTCACAGTGCGTTTGTTGTGCGAAAAATGGATCGATAAACGGGCGCGGAACAGGGAAGAGACTGGGAAGGAATGGGGAAGAGAAGGGGTGAACAGGGAAAGAACAGGGGAGGAGCAGGTATGTGGGCGAAGGAACGGAGGGCGGATCGGTGAGCGGACGGATTGACGAGCATACGGATCGGCGAACCGATGAATCACGGATGAATCCGCAGATTTCGCATAAGGGTCAGATGAGGTTGTGCTTTTCGAGCCACTTCATGCTCAGCGCACCCAGAGGGATGCGAATCCAGTAGGTGAGCACGCGATACAGCATGGTGGCGCTCATGGCGATGGCGCCGGGCACGCCGGTGCTGGTGAACGCGGCGAACAGCATCGCCTCCACGCCGCCCAAGCCACCTGGGGTGGGCACCGCCGAACCAATGGTGTTCGACAGAAGATAGAGGAACGTCGTTTCAATCACGTTCGTGCGATAGCCGAAGGCGAGCAGCGCCGCCCAGAAGCTCACGCCGAGCGCCACGGATTGCAACACCGCGCCGAATGCCGCAATCGCAAGGTTGAGGGGCTGGGAGAGCAGGGCGATGAGTTGATGCGTGTATTGGCGCAGCAACGGCATGAGCTTTCTGCTCAGCAGCGAACGCAGCGGAGGAATCAGCATGCACAGTGAGACGACGAGCACGGCGATGCCGATGACGATGGCGACGGTGCCGGTCGGTATCACGCTGCTGAGCGTATTGCGGCCAGTGAACAGGCCGACGAACACGATGAGCAGCACCGTCATGACGACCTGCACCGCCACGACGGCGCTCATGATGGCGGTGGCAGCGGAATTGCGGTATCCGGATTTTCGCAGGAACTGAAGGTTGACGAAAGCGGGGCCGACGCCGGCGGGCATGGACACCGCGGTGAAGCCTGTGGTGACCTGGGCCATGAACGCTGCGAAGAAGTTGCGCTTGCTGCGGTCCATGAACGCTGTCAGTGTGATGGACATGCCCACCCATGCCAGGCAGCCCACGAGGAAGCACACGATCGCCATGCCTGGGTTCGCGCTCTTGACCGCGCTGATCATGTCTTCCATGTTCAGTTGGGTGAACACTGCCACGACGGCGATGATGAGCAGCGTCATGCTCAGGATCGAACGCAGTGAGAATCGCGTGACGGTGACGGGAGCAGTCTGCTCGGATTCATCCTCGTCCACAAGGCTGCTCAGGCGCGTGCGGAGCGTCTTGATGCTGTGGCGGCGGTCCCACTGGGGATGTCGCATCGTCTCCATGGGGATCACTGCGCTTTGCACATACGGTTGCAACGCGGCCATCGCAGAGCGTCCCCATGCGCGGATGCCGCAGGTGATGGTGCGGTCGATGCCGATTGTGCACATGAGCGCGGCGAGCATCTGCACGCGGTCGATGGCGATGTTCGCGGCATTGCTGCCGTCATCGCCGATGTCCCAGCCGGTCACGATGAGGTTGCCGGCGCGGGTACGGGCGAAGCTGCCGGGGTGAATGAGCCGGTTGGTGTAGCCGCGGTCGTTCGCGCGGCGCAGATATGTCATTGCATCGGCGACATCGCTGTCGGTGACGGATTCCCAGTCGCAGGCGGTGAGCTCTTCGGTGGTGGTGAGCACGAGAATCGCGGATTCGCGGCTGTAGGTGACTTCGTATGGGTCGAGTTGCTCCAGTCCCATGTGGCGTAGCGACATGAGCATCGTGCGATGGTGGCGCACGGCGCCGCGGGCGGAGCGGTCGGTGCGGTGCGAGATGCCGGTGAGGGTGATCATCTGCCAGAGCTGGCGCAGATAACCGGAGGTATGCCGTTGCTCATCGCAGACGGACACGACGTAATCCTTGCCGTCGCTGCAATGCATGTCATAGATGCGCGAATCCGGAACCAGTCCGTCGGCCATGTTGCGCGACCCTGTGGAGCGCCTGCGCACAAGGCGCACCGGTTTCAAGCCGATCGCCCCCATGGCGTCGGTGATGTGCTTGCCCCAGGCTCCGAAGCTGGGGGAGCCCACGATGTAACGCACCGCGAGACCCAGCATGCGTCCCATGCACAGTGAGACCGCGGTGCCGGCGATGGATTCGAAATCCAATATCACGAGGATCGTGGCGAGCGCCGCGATGATGACCCAGCCCCAGTGCACGGAGCTTCTTAGGCGACGGGGGCCGTTGGCGGTGAGGAATGCGGCGATGCCTGCATATAGGTCAGGCAGGAGCGTTCCCGAGACATTGCTGGGTGAGATGACCGCGGATATGAGCTGTGTGTTTCCGCTGGCGGTGATTGCCCAGCTCGCCGCGTTGGCAAGCAGATAGCCTAGGATCAATGCGACGGCGGCGCTGAGGCATTGCGTCCATTCACGCCCGGCAAGGGTCTGTATGACGCCCCAGCCGATGATGATGACCGTGCACAGCTGCGACAGGAACGAGAACGGCATGGTGATGAGCCACGAGATGCTCTGCGCATACCGTTCCATGTCGGATTGCATGCCTGTGGTGAGGCCTGTCAGATAAACGGTGATGAGTGTCACCAGCACGCCAAGGATTGCGGCGCCGACGAGACGAAGCAGATCCGCCTTGTCTCGGATGCGGTGAGGCGCATGGTCGTAAATGAGGGGTGCGTCCACCGTGCCTAAGCCTTCGGTGCCTAAGTCTTCGGTGGACGCAGCGTCGTCCTCAGGGGAATTGCCGCTGGGATTCATGCCGGCAGCGGCGTCATTGATTGCACTGGCGCTGGTGATGGAGCCGGAATCGGCGCGTGTGCCTGTCGCTTCGCGCCGATCCGTGTCGCCAGTATCACTTCTCATGCGTCGTAGTCTACCAGCTTGTCGGCGACGCCCCAGTAGGTCGATGGCGTCAGTTGCGCCAGACGCTTGCCGGTCTCCTCATCGAAGTTGAGGGTGGCGACGAAGTCCTCGACGTCCTTCTTGCCGATGCGCTTGCCGCGCATGAGTTCCTTGACGCGCTCATACGGGTTGTCCATGCCGTCGCGGCCTTCGATGGCGGCAGCGCGCATGGCCGTCTGGATGGCTTCGCCCAGCACCTCCCAGTTGGAGTCGAGCTCTGCCTGCATGGCCTGCTCGTTGGGATGGATCCCGTCCAGGCCGCCGTCAAGGTTATACAAAGCCAGCTGTGCGTAACCGAATGCGGATCCGATGTTGCGCTGCGTGGTCGAATCCGTCAGGTCGCGCTGCCAACGGGTTTCGGTGAGCGTGGCGGAAAGGGTGTCGAACAGCGCGCAGCTGAGCTCGAGGTTCGCCTCGGCGTTTTCGAAACGGATCGGGTTGACCTTGTGCGGCATCGTGGACGAACCGGTGGCTCCCTTGACGGGGATCTGCGCGAAGACACCGCGGGAGATGTACATCCAGATATCCTGCGCGAGGTTATGGAGGATGTGGTTGACATGGCTTGCGGTGCTGTACAGCTCAGCCTGCCAGTCATGCGATTCAATCTGCGTGGTCAGCGGATTCCAGTCGAGGCCGAGGCGCTCGGTCACGAACGTGCGCGAGACATGCACCCAGTCCACGTCGGGCAGCGCCGCCACATGGGCAGCGAAATCGCCGGTCGCGCCGTTGATCTTGCCCAAGTACTCCTGTGCGTCCACATGCTTGAGCTGGCGGCGCAGGCGGTAGACGTACACCGCGAGCTCCTTGCCCAGCGTCGTGGGCGTGGCAGGCTGGCCGTGCGTGAGAGCAAGCATCGGCATGTCACGGTACTTGTCTGCCGCGGCGGCCAGCTTGTCGACGACCCGCTCGAGCGCGGGGCGCCACACGTTGGCGACCGCACCCTTGACGCACAGCGCATATGAGAGGTTGTTGATGTCTTCCGACGTGCAGGCGAAATGCACGAGGGGCTTCAGACGTGCCAGTTCCGTGCCTTCGCCCAGCACGTCAGCGGCCTTGTCGAGACGACGGTCGATGTAGTATTCCACGGCCTTCACATCGTGGTGCGTCGTGGCTTCGATCGACTTGAGCTCTGCGATGCCATCGGCGCCGAAATCATCGACGATGGCGCGCAGATATGCCTTCTCAGCATCGGTGAACGGCGTGACGCCAGGCATGTACGGGGTCTTGCCGTCATCGCCGCCCGCGAGGTAGATCATCCATTCCGTTTCCACGTGGATGCGCTCGCGGTTGAGGGCGGGTTCGCTCAAATATTCGACGAGGGGGGCGGTCTGCGCCTGGTAGCGTCCGTCCAGAGGGCTCAAAGCAATGGCGGGGGTGATATCAGTAAGCAACATGCTTCCACAATACGGCAGGGGGCAAACCGCATTCCCGTCTGCCGATGGGCGCTTGGCGGTGCCGGCGTCTGCCAAGGCGTGCGCCGCACGGTTGGGGGAATGAGTCATTGCAGCCTGCCTTGGTAATACATGGTGCTCACAAGCTTGCCGCTCGTCGCCTGCTTGAAGTGCGCTTCATGCTCCTCGACGGCGGGCGACCCCGCCTGCACGGCGTTTTCCCATGCGGCGCGCTGGTAGTTCATGCCGTGGGGTCGCTCCAGCTTGCTGCCGGTCCCTGCCACGGGTGTGCTCGTATCCGTGGCGCCCGCCTCGTTCGTGGCGGTGCCTTGCACGGTGAGCCAGCTTTCACGCACCGGATTCTGCGCGCCGTCCAGATTGGGCATGAGGTCTCCTTCCATCTCGACGCTCGTGACGAACGTGTTGCCGGGAATCTCATGGTTGGCGATGGGCGCGCTCGCGGTCACCACATGCGTGAAGCTATACGTGCCTTTAAGCCCGCTGGCCAGCGAAGCGGCGACCAAGCCGCCTTGCGAAGCGCCGATGAGCACCACGGAATCGCCGTTCTTTACGCCGGCGTCTTGCATCGCCTTGCGCACGAAGGTCACGGCCGTCGAGTCAAGCCGCTGGCGCGACGAGTCGCTCATCAACTGCATCGTTTGCGATGCGGCGCAGGGAGAATCAAGGTGGTTGTCGGAATCAGGCAGGGTCACGATCCATGAACGCTTGCCATTGGCGTCTGCGAGCTTTTGGATGCAGACCGTGGCGTAGCCCGGGCTGGTGGAATCGGCGGTGAGTGCGTCCACGTTCGCATACGCTTGCGCGATTGATTCGGGCTTGGGCAGCGCGGCATGCGGTGTTATCGCATATACATCCAGTCCCTCCCCGTGCACCATGCTCGTCAGGGGAGCGGTGAGTGTGGCGGCTTTATGGAACGTCGCGTTCGATTCATCGGTGGCGAACAGGTTCTTGAACACTTGCGCCAGGTCGAGCTTCTTGAGGTTGGTGGAATCGAGGTATTTCTCCCAGTCGATGTTTTTGGGAAGCTTCGCCTTGGATTTGCCCAGCGTCGTGAAAAGCTTCCCGAGCGACGTGCTGATGGCCGCCCCTGTGAGCGCGGACGTGAAGCCGGCGACAAGGCCATCGCTGATCCACGCGGTTTCGTTCGTGTAAGACACGGGTGTGAATTCGCCATGCCGCGCCAAGCCGATGATGGGTGTGAGGAGCGGCACTGCGGCAAGTCCATAGAGCGCGGTGGTGGGGCTGAGCGCGATTCCCGCTTCAAGTATCTCGTTGACCACGCGCCTGGCGGTCTGCTCGGTTTGCGAATACAGCGAATAGGCTTTCACCAGGCTGTCGGAGACGCCATGGAGCGTGGTGGCGAGCATGGTGAACTGGTCGGCATGCGTGAGGCACTGCCCGTAGAGCGCATCGTAGGGCAGTGTTGCATGCTCGGCAGGGGTGACGGAAGGTGCGCCCGCGGTCAAAAACGAGCACATGCCGTTGTTGCGGTGGTATCGCATCGTATCCGGTGCGGTGCGCCATCCCTGCACGATTTGCGTGGCTTCACGTGACGCGGATTCCAGCTGCGCGGCATAGTTGCGCAACGCCTCGAGGTCACCTAGGTAGGTGAGGTTCGCTCTGATCTTCGTGTCGACGTATTGGGTCATCGTCGCTGCCCCCTTATCGTTGTCATGCGCATGGTGACGGTCAGTTCATCGTCGATACCGGCGATGAGCTGGCGCATCGATTCGAGCTTCGACTGGCATGTTTGTGCCGCGGAACCTTGCCATTGCAGCAAGGTATAGGCGTTGATGGCGTCCGTGATGGTGCGCAGCGCCACTTGGCTTCCTTGCACATGGCGGGTGATGAGCGCCGCATCCATCTCTACGAAACGGTGGCATATGCATGGCGCCGCGGAGAAAGCGGCTGCCGGGGCGAGCGCCATGGTCCCGGATACGATGGGTCGCAGCGTGGGACCGGTGGGCAGCGGTGGGATATCGCAAAATTGCAGGGCGCCATCGTCTCTCGATGATGACTGCGACTGCGAGGGAGGCTGTGTGAGTGGCGGTGTCTCGGCAAACAGCGGCGATGTCAGCTGTGGTTTGAGTGAAGACGGGTGTTCCATAGCGTCATCTTGCGTCATGTGCATTGCCCATCCGCGGGTCGCGCACCAATGTGGACCGTCATGAGGCAAAAAACATGTGTGGGCGAAGGCTGTGGATAAGTGTGAAAATGCCTCTGAGCCTTGCGATGGCATGGCTCAGAGGCATTGGACGCGACACAAGTTGCACAATGGGCGCATCTCCCTTGACGCGGTGGCGTCAGCCGCCGGGCGTGTCGTGCAGGCGTGTCGCACAGGGGTGCGGGGCGCCGCACAAGGATGTGTCATGACGCGGAGTGCCACGCTGAGGAGTGACGTTCCGCGCCCTGGCATGGGGCGCGTCAGGGGCTTGTGTCACCAGGGTCGGCTTGCGCCCCAGCCCGTGGACCCGCCGGTCGCGGTGCCCGAAGACGAGGATGTGCTGCCGTTGCGGTTGAGCAGTTCCTGCAGCTTCTGCTGATCGCCGTCGCTACCGCTGGAGGAATCCGAGGAGCCGGATGAGGGGCTTTCGCTCGATGACTCCGACGATGATTCCGACGGCGATTCCGACGATGAGCTTGACGAGGATTCCGACGGGGAGCTGGTGCTTCCCGAGGAGGATTCGCTGGAGCTGGATGAATCCGACGAACCAGAGGAGGATGAGCTGGAACCGGATGAACTAGAGCTGTTGGAGTCGCCAGAGCTGCTGGAATTGTCCGAGCTGCTGGAACCGCCCGATCCTGAATTCGACCCGTTCGAATTGGCGGAGTTGTCTTCCTGCTGTTGACGGATGGCTTCCGTGAGGTCCTTGCTGACCTTGGTGTTCGTATCGACCTTGGTGCGCAAGGACGGCACATGCGCCCACTGCAGGCGCTGCACGGATTCGAACTGTGAATCCACCGCCTGCTGCTGGGCCAGAAGGGATGCCAAGTCTGCGGAATCGTCCTGGGTGAACGTCGTGATGTCCTGCTCGAGCTGGACGGTGGCTTTGTCATACAGGTTCATCGAATACATGAGCAGGAAGCACCATGACGCCGCCACGAGCAGCACCAAGGCGACCAGCAATCCCACAACCCTGCGAGTGATCTTCGTCTTCACAGCAGCCTCCTTGATGTGCGTGCATGGGCGATGGCTTCCCAGATGAGCAGTGCGGCAAGAACGAAGGCAAAAGGCCAGACGATGGCGTTCGTCGTCGTGGTCGGCTTGTCGATCTGCACCATGCGGTAATCGCCTGCCGATGCCCCCGAGTGCGGATATGACACCGGGGTGTTGGCGTCAATGGCCTGATAAGTGCCCGAGAGTTCATCCGCGATCTGCGACATCGTCTGCGAATCCCGTTTCGAAACGGCAGGCTGGCCGGTGTCCGGATCGGGGACCCATGTCGTGCCATTCGGCAAGGCGTCCCCAGCGCGCAACCCCGTGCGAAGCTGCGGCACCTGCCCGCCATCGTCCGACCCTACGCCGACTGTCACCGCATCATCCACATAGGCGCGCAGAGACGAGAACGATTGGCGTTGCTCGTCACTGGTCTGTTCGCCGTCCGAAATGTAATACAACACGATTGTGTCGTTGGCATGCTGCTTGCGCATATCCGAAAGCACCGTCGTCAATCCGTCGAGCGGGGACGAGGGGTTGGAGCCCGACGATATGCCGGTGGGTTCCGTCTGCAGGTTGTCACCCCACGATTCCACCGCATATGTGTCAGGCGTGAGCGGCAGGCCGAGCGTGGTGCTGCCACCGAAGCTCAGCGCTGCGAAGCTCGAATCCGGATACAGGTTCACGATTGTGTCAACCGCATAGCGCGCGGCGGTGATTCGCGTGACTGCGGAACCGCCGGAATCCGGGTACTTCGCATCCTGCACCGCCATGGAACCGGTGATGTCGACGGCGATCACCACATCCGTGGCGGACACGGCGCGCGTGGTCGATTGCACGGTCGTCGCCGGTCCGAGCAGCATCACGACGATGACCGCGCTGATGGCGCAACGCCTGCCCCAGTCAACCGCCGTTGAATCGACGTTCGGCGCCTGCTTGTGTGCGCGCACCGCGAGCGCGATGGTGACGGCCGCCACGACTACGCTCGCAACGATCGCAACCGGCCAGCCGAGTGTGGGTTCCCATGTGAATCTCATCGCTTGAGCGCCCCCTCAATCGCAAGGTACAGCATCCACAGCAGTGCGAGCGCAGCGAGGAGCAGCGCCGGCGAATCGCGCAGATCCGCACGCTGGGATGTCTCGTCGCTCGCTTTGCTGCGGGAGTCGATGTCACGCACCAGGTTGTCGACCGCGTCATCCGACGTGGCCGCTTCATAGACGCCGCCATTGGTCTGGATCAGGTTCTGCATCTCCTGCGCTTCGCTGGAATACACCAAGCTGGGGTCGCCCGCATACAGGCCGTCCACGGCGATGCCCGATTGATGCGCCAGGTCCATGCCCTGCTGCAGCGTGTAGAGTTCCGTGCCGGCTGTCATGTTGTCGGTGGCGAGCAGGATCATGCCGGTGCGATCCGCCGTGGATGTCGCTGAATCCGCAGCCTTGCGGTCGGCGTTGAGCACGAATTCAGGCAGCATCGTGGCACAGCTGACAAGGCCGTCGCCGATGAGCGAGGAGGCGTCCGTCACGTTTTCCGTGCCGTCGAGCCATGCCAACAAGTTGTTGAAATCCGTGTCGCTCATCGAATCGAGGCTTTCCTGGGACGTGACGTGCTGCAGCAGGCCGCTGGCGTATTCGAGCTGGTCTTTCACCAGTGAATAATCGTCGGTGAGCGGAAAGACAGTGCGCGACGTGGAATTGAAGATGCTCAGGCCGATGCGCTCGCCGCTGAAATGATCGACAAGGCTCTGGTATGTCGACAATATCTGCGCGTCGTAAGGCAGGGTCGAGGCGGACACATCCAGGCACAGCACGATGTCGCGTCGCGCGGCATCCGTCGTGTCGCGGTCGATGGTGCTGGGGCGTGCGCACAATCCCGCTGCGGCAATCCCCGCGGCAGCCAGCAGCGCCACGGCCGCCTTGTTCCAACGAAGCCAGCGACGGTAGCGTTTGTCGACCAGAGAGCCGGACATATCGTCATCCAGCGTCCATGCGGGAGGCACGTCGGCGCCAGGCAGGAGCGTCTTGCGGGCGGAATGCCGACGGCACACGGCCCACGCCACGAACAGCACGATGAGAACGGCAACGCCTGCCACCGGCCAGCGCAGCGTGAAATGGGCGAACGGTGAAATCTGCAGCGACTGCATCAGCGCCACCTCTCGATCAGCGAATCCACCCAGTCGCACGCTTGATCGACGGTTGCCGCAGCGGCATGGGAATCCGAAGCAGGGTTGGCGAATTCAGGCGGATACAGCGCGGCTATCGTCTGCCGCAGGGCTTGCGCGCCGTCCCTGCATTGCGTCGGCCACGCGGCGCTGCGCAGGTCCGTGAGCGTGCTGCTGGACAGATCGCTTCCGGTCTGCGGCGTCGACACATGGCGGGTGACCATGCGCATGGAGGCGTAATCACGGCTCAGCTTGGCGAGCGCGCGATACGCTTCGTCATCATCGATGGTGCCGTCGCGGTGGGCTTTGGCGATCGCCGCGACACGACCATGCCACGACCGGGCGTCGGAATCAACACTGTGCCTGGGGCCATCCGCTGGGGCGGACGGCATGGCCGTGGCCTTCTTGGGGAAGAACGTGACGTATATGACCAGTGCCGTGATGGCAAGCAGCAGGAATCCCGCGATTGCGAAAGGCGCGGCAGGGACTTGGGAGACAGGCGTCTCGTCAAACTGATACGACAGGTGCACCGCGCCCTGCTGCGCGAAGGCGTGTGCAAGGTCCTGGTGAAAAGTGAGCATGGTCATGCCTTTCATCTCACGCCGCGGGCGACGTCGCGGTTCTTCATCGCCGCCGACAGCATGGTGACGAATTCGCTGAACATCGTTTCGCTTGATGCCGCGCTGATATAGGTGGCGCCGGCACGTTCTAGGGTGTCGTGCAGCGTCGTGTCCATGTAGGCGCGGTGGGTGGAGAGCTCTGATTCATTCGTACTGGTGCGCAGATACGCGGGGATGCGCCTGTCGGTGTGGGCGTCGAAAACCCCGCCGGGCGCTTGGCTCACGGAGAAGGGGTTGAGCGCCTTGATGCATACCGCTGTTATCTGGTGCGTGCGGCGCAGCGTCTTGATGGAAGCGGGGTTGACCTGCGACCAGCCCGTTTCGTCCGAGACGATGATGATGAGTGAACGGCGGTCCTTGATACGCTTGGCGAAACGCAGCAGTTCCTCCATCGAACGCGGTGCCTTGCCGATCCTGCGCGAGACATGCCGCAAAGCACGGTCGAAATCAACCGGGCGGTTCGCCACGGGAGCCTTGACCACGCCTTGCGAATTCACCGCCGCGACCGCCACATCATCGCCGCGGCGCATGGAGAGCATCGCGAACATGCGCATCGCGTTGAACGCCACGCGGCATTCACTTTCCCCGGCGGCCGTGATGCCTGTCATTTCGGATCCGCCGTCAAGCAGCATCCATACGGTGCTCGTGACGGTGCGCTCCTTGTCGATGACGATGGGGCGGCCACGCCGTGCGGTCGCCTTCCAATCGATGAACCGTGCTTCGTCGCCGGGCATGTAGGTGCGTTCGTCCAAGAACTCATATCCGCTGCCGCGCTGACCGGAGGGATGTTCGCCTTCCAGCACTCCGAGCGCACGCCGCACCGTGGGTAGCGACAGGCGCGATCCCAGTGCGTTGATGCGCGCCCGGATCGGATCGTCGTCAAGCCCCAAGGCGGCTTCGACGCCAACAGGCGCAATCGCGCCGGTCACATCGGCCTGCGATGCGTCGTTCGCCTGCTGCGTGTTGGGCTTTCGCGCGTCGCGCGTGCGTTTGAAGAACATCACGGAACGGGGACCGCCTTGATGACGCGGTCGATGACCTCGTCGCTCGTGATGTCATCCGCCTGCGCCTCGAACGTGAGCAACACGCGGTGGCGCAGCACGTCTGTGGCGAAATTCTTCACGTCCTCGGGAACCACGTAGTCGCGGTGGTTGAGCAGCGCCTGCGCCTGCGCCACGCGGATCAGCGCGATGGAGGCGCGGGGGCTGGCGCCCAATCGCACGATGTTGCGCAATCCCTGCACCGGACGCGGACCGCCTCCGCGGGTCGTCGACACAATGCCCACGACGTACTGCATGATGGACGGCGCTACATGCACGCGGCGCACGTTGTCGCGCAGATACGTCAGGTCGCGCAGGCTGATCGTCGTCTCCGGACCTTGCTGGTAATCGGGCTGGTCGGTGCGGCGGCGCGCCAGCATGTCAAGCATCTGGCATTCCTGGTCGGGCGTGGGATAGGTCATGACGGATTTCATCATGAAACGGTCCATCTGGGCTTCCGGCAGCGCGTATGTGCCTTCCTCATCGATGGGGTTCTGGGTGGCGATGACCATGAACGGCTGGGGCAGCTCGATGCTTTCGCCGCCGATTGTCGTGGCGCCCTCCGCCATGGCCTCCAGCATCGCGGACTGCGTCTTGGCGCTGGAGCGGTTGATTTCGTCGAGCAGCACGATGTTCGCGTGAATCGGGCCGATCTGCGTCGTCATGCGCTGCGTGGCGAAATCAAACACCTGGGTGCCCACGAGGTCGGCGGGCATGAGGTCCGGTGTGCACTGGATGCGGTGGAACGTGCCTGAGACGGATGATGCGAGCAGTCGCGCCGCTGTCGTCTTCGCAAGGCCGGGGACCGATTCGATAAGGATGTGTCCGCCTGCCAAAAGGGTGACGATGAGGGCTTCGCGCAGTTGCTGCTGGCCGACCAGACCATGTGAGAAACAGGTGCGGATGCGTCCGACCAGTTCATTGGAGCGTGCGATGGTGTCGGCATCCAGCACATGGCCGGGTGCGGATGCGCCGGGCGTCACGATCGGCTTGCGCGGGGATGCACTGGGCATTGCCGGCGTGGGAGGCACGGAAGTCGCGGCGGTCATGGAGGGCGCGGCAGTCATGGAGGGCGCAGCGTTCACGGAGGGCGCGGCAGTGGAGGGGGTTGCGGAAGGCGTTGCGGGTGAGCCGGGCTGCGTGGCGAAAAGATGGGACGGCGCAGTCGGTTGTGCAGTCGGCTGTGCGGCCGGTTGCGAAGCCACGGGTTGCGCTCCTGGCGCGGGGATGCCGGACGGGATGCCCGGCGTGGCATTGGGTGCTGTCATGATTCTCCTGTCGAATTGAAACGAAGTTCTTGGAATTGTTCGTGGATTGGCGATGCACGTGTCTCGAACGTCATCATGTCTGGGATGACACCAGTCTAAGCGAAAACGTCACCAGCCTAGGCGGAAGGCAGCGACCAGTCGATTGGCTGCGCGCCCATCGACGCCAAGGCGGCGTTCGCTCGTGAGAACGGATGGGATCCGAAGAAGCCATAGCGTGCCGACATGGGACTGGGGTGGGGCGATTTGATGATCGCGGCGTTCGTGAGCCTCGGTTCCAATGTCTGCGCATTGCGTCCCCATAGTATCGCCACGAGCGGCTGGGGCGATCCGTCCGGTCGTGTGCGCGCATTGAGCGCGTCGATCGCGGCATCCGTGATGCGCTCCCATCCCTTGTTGTGATGCGAGTTCGGTTTGCCGACTTCCACCGTCAGGCATCTGTTGAGCAGCATGACGCCGCGTTGCGTCCACGGTGTCAGGTCACCGTTGGCGGGCATGGGCACGTTCTCGTCCTCGACGAGCTCGGCGAAGATGTTTTGCAGGCTGCGCGGCAGCGGATGCACATCCGGTGCTACTGAGAAGCTCAATCCCACGGGATGGCCCGGGGTGGGGTAGGGGTCCTGGCCGACGATGAGCACCTTGATGGAGTCCAGTGGAATCGTGAATGCGCGGAATATAGCGGACGATGCCGGGAGGAACCGCTTGCCCTGCGCCGCTTCAGCGCGCAGGAAGTTCCCCATTTCGCGAATCTGCGGCTCCATGGGGGCCAGGGCGTGCGCCCATCCGGGTTCCATGAGTTCGTCGAGTGCAGCGAGTTTCATGCACTCCACTGTACGCGACGGCGTGGGCGGTGCGGCGGTTCGTAGGTTGGCGTTTCTTGGAATACGCATGGAGCTCGTGCAATTGGTCGCTATGACTTGTAAACTGACACGTGAGTCACACGTCGGAGGAAAACTATGACTGACAACGAACATAAGTATCCAGCGGATGAGTTCGACAATCCGCCGAGCGGACCCATCGGGATGCATCGCGGCAACCGCAGTCTTGCCGTGCGAATCGTGCCGTATCTCGTCACCATCGTGATCGCGGTGCTGTTGGGTGCTCTCGCGTGGGCGTTCTTCTCCGGTGCTTTCAACAGCAGAACGGATGCCTCCGTGGCGCAGTCGTCGAGCACGGCTGCGGAATCCTCTTCATCGGCTTCTGCCGTGGACACCGCATCCTCGTCGTCGAGCGACGCATCTTCCACCGACGCATCTTCTGCCGACGCTTCTTCCACGGAATCATCCGCGGATGCAACGGCGTCCTCCGATTCCTCGTCCTCCGCTGAGGAATCTCCGTCCGAATCTTCGTCGTCCTCCGCTGCGGCCAACACGGCAGCGCAGATCGTCGTCTACAACGGAAGCGGCGTGACCGGTGCGGCGGCATCCAATGCACAGACCTTGGAAAACAACGGCTATACGAACGTGACCGCGACGAATCCGGCCGACTACAATTCGCTGCCGTCCGCCACCACAGTGTGGTACCGCACGGACGCCGATCTGGCCACCGCCCAGGACGTGGCAGCCAAGCTGGGCGTCAGCCAAGTCGTGCAGGCCGGCAACATCAGCTCCGACGTGGCGGTCGTGCTGCGATAATCATGCTGTGATTAATCACGGCGGCATGACCGTCCGGCCGGTCCTTCGGCCTTGAAGTGGCCGGCCAGAAGTGTCCGGTCAGTGGCATGCACGTGGGTTTGCATATGAATCGGGGAGGCGACATCACAGCGATGCCGCCTCCCCGATTCATATGCTGTTTTGCGCTGTCTGTTGATGCTCTGTTTATGTGCTGTGCGCTGTTCCATGCGCTGCTCAAGCACCGTATCGAGCGCTCATGCATATGGCTCATGCATATGGCTCATGCATATGGCTGACTGCACGTGTGATCCGTGCACGCCTCACATGCCGAAGCCGACGTGCCTCGGTTCCTCTTCGCCCACGATCGCATAGCCGATTGCCTTGCCGTTGACGAGCACCGTCTCGCCCTTCTCATCGGTGAACTGCGCAATCGATCCCGCGTCAGTCGCTTCCTTGAGCGTCGCGGCGACGGATTCCGCGCTGTCCTTGGTGGTGAAACGAACGGGGCGCGCGACGTTCTGGATTCCGATTTCTACGTCCATGATGTCTCCTTGTCTGTGGTCAGGCGTGCGGTCTGTGGCCGGGCATGCGCTGTGTGAACGGGCATGCAAGCGTGGTGGGCGCTGGTGCGTCCGTAAGGCATGCGCGGTGTGATGCCGGTGTGTTGCCTCGCTTGTGCGGGCCACGCGTCGGCATGAGGCCGTTTTCACCCATTGTAAAGGACGAGGGCCTGCACATGAGGCGTGCAGGCCCTGTGATGCGCTTAGAGCGAAGCGGCGGCAATGTGCTCTTGTGCGGAGCGCGCAGTGAAATCTGCGCAGTGAGATCTGCAGAGTGGAATCTGCAGAGTGGAATCTGCAGTGGAATCTGCGGCGAGGCCAGCCGTGGAGCCTGCAGCGACAACAGCTGTGAAATCTGCACAATCAGTGCGTTGCATCACTCCTGCGGGGTTATCGCGAAATCCCCGGACGGATCGGTGGATTCCGCGTCATCCGCCACGATCTTGCCATGATGCGTGGTCGTGGCGGGTTCGTGGCCGGAGTCGTCGCTTGGTGTCTCGGGTGCCGTATCAGGGTCCGTCTCAGGGGCATCGCTGGCTGATTCATCGTTCATGCTGAAATGCGGGCGGATGATGCGCGCCGGGTCCTGGGGGCTGTCTTCTTCGAAATACGACGGCTGCTGCGGCAGCATGACCGTCGCAGTGTCCTCGGATTCGTGCACGTCGCGGGACTGATTGCTCGAAACGGTGTCGTCGGACCCGTGCCTGTGTGAGTAGCGCGCACCATAACGCACGGCGGGATGGAATTCATCGGAGAATTCATCCAAGCCATCGGCGTGCATCGCGTCCGAATAGATTTGCGTGGGGGAGGATTCCAACCCCGGTTCCTGGGGTTCTGTGTCGGGCGCAGTGACCGGTCGCAGACCAGTGCGCGTATGACGAGGGATGAACGACATGCTCAGCGCCGATTCCGTGACGGTTTGCATCGAATGGGTGTCATCGCCCAGATCGGCACCGCTGTGAGCATCGGATTGCGCTGACGTGCCGGTTGCGGTGTCAGCGTCTGCGTCTTGCTGCCCGCGCACTTGCGAGTCATCATGCGCCCAGGTCGTGTGCGAGGCGTGGGAGAGCCGTTCGAGATCCAGACCCACGGTATTGAGCTCCGGCAGGGAGAAATGCTGCACTTGCTCGCCAGGGGCGGCGGCACCGAATGCCTGCGTGCTTGCATCGTCGCCTGCATAAGCATCTGCGCGGGAAGTGGCACGTGCGGCGGGTGAAGTGGCAGGAGAGGTGGCGGTGCGCGCGGAGTTCGCTTCGGAGCGAGCGAAATCCGCGGCATTGACGGTATACGGTTGGTCGTTTCGATTCCCGTTCTGGCCTTGGGGACGCGCGTTGCTTGCAGGCTGGCCTGCATCGGTCTTGAGGTCGGGGTGTGCCAGAAGGTCGCCGACGGTGAGCGTCGTCGGATGCTCGAAGCGTCGCGATGAACCGGGGTGTGCGTTGTGTTCGGCGACGATGGCATGCGCCATGCGGTCAAGACGGGCCTTGAGGGTCATGATCTCCACATTGTCGGCGCGTTCCACGGCGGTGAGGAAGTCGCGCACCTGCTCCATTTGCACCCACATGCGGGCGCGCAGCATGATCATGTCGTCCATGCGCGATCCCATCACCCTGGCGTAGGCGGCGGTCACTGCTTCGCGGCGCTGCTGGTCAAGATACATGTAGATCCATGCCAGGTCGCGTGCAGGGTCATTGATCTGCAGGTCCTCCCAATGGATGAGCGCGGCCACGTCGTTCTTCTGGAACAATGCGTCGCCGTCCTTGAAGCCGCCGTGCACCACTCGGCAGCGGAAGTTGAACAACCCCGGTTCCTGAAGGGCGCCCTGCCATGCGCTGAGAATCTGCTGGGGAATCTGCTCGTTGTGGGAGAGGCTCTTGACCCATGCGCGCAGCTGGCGTTCGATCTGGTCGGCGGTGAACGAGGGGAACTTCGCCTGGCGGAAGAACTGCGGGCTCAGGCGGTGTATGGCGGCGATGGCAGCGCCCAGCGCACCACACTGGGATTCGGTGAGGTCGCTCAGTGGCGTCGCTTCGCCGTCGTAGTGCTTCGTCACCATGACGGCGAGCGCCTGCGGGCCGTCCTTTTTGTTGAGTGTTTTGAAATACCGTACGTTGTCAAGGTGGAAACGCAGCCCGACAGGCTCCTTTGCCTCGCGCATGCGGATGGCGGAGACTGCACGCCTCGACAGCAGGCGCACGGCATCGGCGCCTTGCGCAATCGTTGTGTCGTATTCCTTGCCTGCAGCATCCAGCACGACCACCGTCTGCAGGCCGTCGCGGTCGCCGGCCTCCAAGAACTGCTCGGAATCGCGCACGCCGGAAGGTGAGAAACCGGGGGCAATGGCGGCGGTGAGCGCTGCAGCTTCGTAGAGGGTCTTAGTCACAGTTATCCACAATAATACAGATAACGATTAAATTCAGACGGTGTGGGAGTGCCGTGCGGACTTTTTCATTGCGCATCGCGGCCGGAAATCCGCGGCCGGTAAGGTATGCGCACCATGTCGTGCCCTTATCGGTGCGCACCATGGTGATGGGCGCGGCATGGCGGACGGCATGGCATGATGGGTGGCAGCATGATGACGGCAGGCGGTGGATCCATTCGGAACGCCGCCCGCTTTGCAGGAAGGAACCTCATGGTTGGCGTGAAGCATATGGATCCCGAATCCTTGCTGGAAGGCCTTGACGAATCCCAGCGACGGGCGGCGGTGGCCACGAGCGGCCCCGTGCGCATCATCGCGGGCGCTGGTGCCGGCAAAACGCGCACGATCACCCGTCGCATCGCCTATGCGTGCGCGCTGGACGTGTGGAATCCCTCCCACGTGCTCGCCGTCACATTCTCCAAAAGAGCGGCGCAGGAGATGCATTCGAGACTGGACGGTCTGGGCTTCGGGGACGTGAAGGCGCGCACCTTCCATTCGGCGGCGTTGGGTCAGCTTCACTTGGTGTGGGATGCCGTGACCACCGACGCCTTCCCCGAGATTCACCAGAGCTCGCCGAAGGCGCTGGCGGAAGCCGTGCGCATCGTGACGAACCGGACCGACCTGGACAAAGGGGCGGTGCAGGACGTGGAATCCGAGATCAACTGGGCAAAGGTGAGCCTCATCGCTCCTCAGGATTACCCGACCGTGTGCAAGGCGACGGGGCGCGTGCCGCCGGCAGGGTTGGAACCGGATACCTTCGCGGAACTCGCTCAGGAATATGAGCGCCAGAAAGCGGCTGCCAACCGGATGGACTTCAATGACATCCTGCTGCTGGTGTGCCACATCATCGAACGATTCCCACGGCAGGCGCGGCGCATTCGCGGCGGCATCGATTGCATCACGGTCGACGAATACCAGGATGTCTCGCCTTTGCAGCATCGCCTCCTGCGCCTGTGGCTGGGGGACATCAACGAGGTGTGCGTTGTGGGGGATGCGGCCCAGACCATTTATTCGTTCGCAGGGGCGACGAGCTACTATCTGCGTGATTTCGCGCGGGAATTCGCTCCGGTGCATTCCGACATCGTGCTCAACCGGGATTACCGTTCCACGCCGCAGATCGTGCAGTATGCGAACCGTGTGCTTGCCGCTTCGCCGCACCGCGACGAGTATCTGGAACTCACATCAGCCCAGCCGAAGGGGCGGGACATCAGGCCGACGCGTTATGAGGACGACAGTGCGGAAGCGCAAGGAATCGCTGCGCGCATCAAGCGGTTGCAGGAGCATGGTGTGCCTTTGGGTGACATCGGCGTGCTGACCCGCACGAATGCGCAGCTCAAGCCCATCGCCAAAGCGCTCGAGGAGCGTGGAATCGCCAGTTCCGTGCGCAAGGTCGAGTTCACCGACGGAAATGAGAGCGAGACGACGCCTCAGAACGGGGACTGGGCGAGCGCAGGGATGAGCGGCAACGCGCCGTCGGATACCATGGCTGCACCATCGCCGGCAGCGTCCCTGGCGCCGGCGGAGAGAACCATTCCCGCTTCATCGCCGTCTACTCCCACCGCTGTTGCGACGCAGCGTCGCATGGCTGCCGAGGAACAGGCGTTGGCTCAGCTGACCCAATTACGCCAGCGGGGAAGCGCCACCACGATGCCGGCGCGGCAAACGGTGAGCCTTTCCACGATCCACGCGGCGAAGGGCCTCGAATGGAAGTATGTGTTCGTCGCCGGTTGCGCAGACGGGCTCATCCCGTATCATTCGCCCACTGATGAAAGCGAACGGGAAGAGGAGCGCCGCCTCATGTACGTGGCGGTCACGCGCGCCCAGAAAGAGCTGTTTCCCTCCTATGCGAGCACGGATGCGCCATCCACGGGGTATGCGCCGCATGAGCGCATGCTCAGCCCATTCCTGCGCGGCAAGTGATCCGCCCGGTTGGTCCGGCATCGTCGGCGAGGATGCCGCAGCTATCAGCTGGCATCGGCCGGCGGAGACGGGGGAGTGGGAGGCGTCGGAGGATCGTTGGTGTCATCGGCATTGTCGCCATCGGCATCGTTGACGTCGTCGAGCAGCTTGGCGAGCTCGGCGTCCCAATCAATGGAATGTGCGGGACTCGTCGCCGCATTGTCATTCGATTGCGTGGATGCTGCATCGCCGGAAGCGGCGTCGGAACGGACGGCCGCCGCAGGGGAATCGTCGGCAACCGTGGCGTCATCGCGGGAGGCCGTGCCCTTGTCGGTGTCATCGGTGCCATCGGTGGCATTGACAGCGCCATCGGCGGCGGGGATTTGCGGCAGGCAGTCTGGATGGCGCCAATGTGCGTCACGATCGTCGATTCCCTGTGCCGTGAGCTGTTCCCACACATGCGCGGCCTGCCGCATTGTGCGCGGATGCACGTGCAATCCCAGCAACGATTCCAGTGTCTGCTCAGCCGGGCCGCCTTCCACGCGCTCGCGGCGGCGCATCTCGAGCAGCTGATCGAGATGCGGCAGGTGCGCCATGCCGGCGCGCCATACGACGCAATCCACCCAGCCTTCCACCAGCGCCAGCAGGTTCTCGATGGAGCTGAGCACCTCCTGCTGCTCCGGTGTCTGGTCGGCGCCGACACGACTGAGATTGACCGCGCCGGACAACGCCTCGGGATTCATGGAATCCGCGTCGCGCAGCTCGGTCTCCATCAGGTCGGGGTCGATGGAAATGGAACGGGCGTATTTGTAGATGAGCGTTTCGAAACGCGACGGCAGCCATGCGACCGAGCTGAAAAGTCGCGCATGGGCTATTTCGATGAGCGCGAGGAACTGCATGACCTCACGGTCGTCCAGTTCGAGTTTCGCCGCATAATCCTTCGCATTCTGCACGATGAGCGCACCCGCCGGGTTGGCGGCCATGGGCAGGCCTTGGTCGAACGACCCATGCACTTCCGACGCCATGTCGCCGGCGACGGACCCCAATTGCAGCGAGAACGACAGGCTTCCCACGAAGCGCAGGATGTCAGCGACATCCATGTCCGGGGGAATGGGCAAGGAGATGGGGCCGGCGAACACGCCGGAGATTTTGCCGTCGAAATGATCGCCCAAACGTTCGCGTAACACATCCGACAGGGACTGCGACAGCTTGGTGACCACCGGGGTGGCGATCTTCGCCCAGCCGGGAAGCGTCTTGTCAACCCATTGTTCGCGCGACCACACGCCTGTCTCGCCCGGCGCGGGGTCGAACGACATCGTGGAATCCAGCCACAGGTTCGCCTCGCTGATGGCGTTGCGCATGTCCTCGGCGTCCTTGCCGTTGACCATGGGCTGGTAGTCCTTGGCAGCCTGCACCTTGCCATTGGCGAGGGCTTTGGCGAAATCCACGATGATGGGGCCGTTCTTCATTGCGGATTGCATGTCCGCCATCGTGTCGAGACCGCTGGTGTTGAGCGCGGTGAACAAGCCGCGCATCTGGGCGGGGTCAGGCAGTCCGTTGGCAGACGACTCCATCAGCTGGCGCTTGAGCTCGTCAGGCAGCTGCTGAAACTGCCTCCAAGCCTGCTCGCCCTGAAAGGGGCCGAAGGCTTCGAGCATCCATTGGTGCAAGGCATTCTCGTCCATGCTGCCATCCTGTCCGTGAATTTCCAAAGAATCTTAATGTTGTCTCTTATAGTATGGGAGCATGTCCGAAAAATCGCATGATGTCGATTCGAGTTCGCTCAGGGCGGCAAAAAAAGAAGACCCCTTGTCCACCGGTGGCACCGGCGCGGCAGCGGGGGAGTCGGTCCCGTCGCCTGTAATCCACCGCAATCCCTTTGCCTGGCTACGTGACGCGGTGCATGGCCGCATGGGTGCGCGCTACCTGCTGGGCGTGGTGTTCGCGGTGCTGTGCATCGTGGCGCTGTGCATTCCCAGCCCTTATGCGTTGCGGTATCCCGGCGGCACGCTCGACGTGCTGGGCGACGTGACAAGCGACGGCTCCACCGCCAAGGTCATCGACATCCAAGGTGCGCAGACATACGCGGATTCCGGCAAGCTGCTCATGACGACGGTGCTCGTGGCGGGTGCTGTGAGCCCCGCGCAGAACTGGGAGGCGCTCGCCGCTTATCTCAACAAGGATTCCGTCATCCTGCCCCGAGAGGCGGTGGTGCCCTATGGCACGTCGAGCGACGATTACGAATCCGAATCCACGGACCAGATGACGACCGCGGAGGATTCCGCCTCGACGAACGCCGTGCAGTATGTGCAACAGCATGGTCTTGTCAGCGGATTGTCGGCGGATTCCGTCAAAGTCACCATCACGCCCGGCGATGTGGGCGGCCCGTCGGCGGGTCTCATGTACACGCTCGGCGTCATTGACATGCTCACGCCCCAGCAGGAGACCGGCGGTCTGACGATTGCCGGCACCGGCACCATGGAATCGGACGGCACCGTGGGGGCCATCGGAGGCATACGTCAGAAGATGATCGGCGCCAAACACGACGGAGCCACCTGGTTCCTCGCGCCTGCATCCAACTGTGATGAAGTGGTGGGGCACGTGCCCGCCGGCATGCGGGACGTCGCGGTGTCCACGCTTGACGAAGCGTATCAGGCGCTTGTGGCGATAGGCGAGGGCAAGACCGACGGATTGCAGCAATGCACGACGCAGATTTACGAGCAGGCCACGGCATCGCAATCCGCATCCTGACCGTGGCACGCCCGCAAACTGGACGTCGAACAGTCATGTTACAGGGCGCTTGCTAAGCTGTTTTCCGTGTCTACAACAACGATCACACAAGCACAGGAGTTCGGATTCCATCCCGGAGACATCATTCAGGAATGGCTGTGGGATGACGACGTGGACGAGGGGCTGCGTCGCAAGATCGAAGACCTTACCGGCGAGGACCTCGTGGATGAGGACTACGATTCCGCCGTTGACGGCGCCATCATCTGGTGGCGTGACGGGGATGACGAGGATGCGCTTGCGGATACCATCATGGACGCTTCGGAACTCGTGGACGAAGGCGCTCCTTTCTGGATTATCACACCCAAGCCCGGCAGGGAAGGCAGCACGAATGCCGCGACATTGCAGTCCGCTGCAAAAACCGCGGGCATGAACGCCGCCACGCCGCTCACGGTTTCTGAAGACTGGAATGGTGTGCGCCTGCGTGCATTCGGCAAGGGCGCGGAGCGTGCCGACCGCATGGAGCGGGCGGAGCGCGACGACATGGACCTGCGCTGACATACAGAACGAATCGGGCCGCTGCGACTGGAGTGTCGCAGCGGCCCTCTTGCAACGTGCCTGTGTATGCCTCTACCGGTGGTCAGAGCCGCCTAGGGACTCCACGTAGCGCATTGCTTTATCCACGCCTTGCGCTGTGATTGCCTCGACAGCGGCTGAGAATCCCATGCGGTTTCCGGCGGCGAATCGCGTGACATCCTTCCATTGCGTGTCATTGGGATGGATATGCAGGTCGGCGAGCGTGCACGGCAGGCCGATGCGCCGATAGAAAGGCAGCAGCCTGTTGATTTCGTCTGTGTCGCCTTGCGCCGCCAGTTGCACGAGTATGCCCGTAGGCGACTTTTTCGCCGTGCGTGCTCAGCTGGGATTCAGGCAGCAGCGTGAGCGCATCATGCACCGCATGCGCCCCGGATGCGCGGGCAGACGCACCACCGAAACCTCCCACCGTGCCGCTCACGCCGATGATGGCATCGATGAGTGCCTTAAGCTGTGGTGCGGCAGCTGCGGTTGCGCCGGCGACAGTGACAGCAGTATCGGTGTCTGTGATATCTGCATCGCCCACGGCGGCATGATGGAGCGCGTCGAACTGCTGCAGGCCCTTGTCGGCGTTCTCAATCAGAATGTCGCGGATCAACCGTGCGGAAAGCTGCGCGAGGCGTTCGAAATCCCCAAGGCCTCGGGTACGTTCCAGCCGTGCGAAAATCGGCACGCTTTCATACCACTTGGCAAGGGTGTCGCCGATGCCGCCGATCAGAAAGCGACGCGGACCGGTTGCGATGAGAGCCGGATCGACGATGGTGAGCGCCGTGGCACGCGAATGCAGGGGCGAACTGGCGTAGCGGTGCTGTTCGTCGTAGTTCACCGACACCGGCGTGTATGCCGAGCACGTAGCGGCAAGCGTGGGCACCACGATGAGGTCGCAGCCGACGAGCTGTGCGACGTTTTTGGCTGTGTCCGACAGTTTGCCGCCGCCGATTGCGACAATGGCATCGGTGCGATCGGGAAGCGCCGCGGCAATCTGCCGGGCATTGCGTTCCGTGGCGCTGCCATCGTAGCGTTCGAGAGCGGTCAGAGGCACAACACCATGGTGAGCGGTCACATAGGTGTCGAACGCCTTCCATGAATCCTGGCCGGTGACGATGGCGGGGCTGCGGTAATCCTCAAGGAAGCGCCCTATGTGCAAGGCGGCACCGACGTGGCTTACATAGCGATTGGGACCGGGGCGCACATCCAGGTCATCGTTTTTCGCGCTGGTCATTGCAAGGCCTCCTGCGGGGCGCCATCCTGCAAGGCTCCATCCGGGGTTCCCGCTGGCGTCACTGCATAATCAGCTGCACTGACAGGCGTTTTCTCCCCAGCGGTCACCGCGAAAGGCAAGTGATTGCGCTTCGACGGGATCGGGCACGTGCAGAACCGGGAGAACGCGCACGGATAGTTGAAAGCGTAATTGAAATCAATGTGGTCAAGATCATCGAGATGCAGCGGGTCCAGATGCAGCACGCGGCCAATCGCATACGTCTGCCGGCCGCTCGTCTCATCCGAGAAAAACACCGTCACATGGCCGAACACATTGCATACGACAAGGCTATGATGCGCGCCGCCATGGTCGAACTCCACCGTGCCCACCGCCGGATACGACTGCAGCACCGTGCGCACCACAGAATCATGAATGTCGAGCTCGCCTGGCTGTGCCCGGCGGAATCGTGCGGGGATGCGCCATGATGGGTCCACGGGGTATGTGGGGATTCCTTGGAATTCGGCGCGTGCTTGAGCGTGAGGGTCCTTCACTCGGATCCAAAAGCGGTGGCGGTCGCGTGCGGCAATGTCTGTCTGGGAGTTGATCTCGATGCGCAGCTCGCCGTAATCGAAATAGCCGAGCGCCTCCTCGCCAAACAGGCTGGGGCGGAATCCGATGGCGGCGGTGATGGGTTCGCCGGCAAGCGTGATCGCGGCATCATTGGGTGAGGTGCTTTGCGCGGCGTCGACGCTCGCGGGCACGTAATAAAGCGTGTCGTCCTGGGCGTGCCAGACGCCGGGGATGCGGGGGACTCGCACGGTGTCTCCCTCGCCGAGCCATGTGATGGACACCGGCGCCAAGTAGCCGTGCGGCGCCGTGAGCTCTTCGATGCGCTGCGTGTGCCAGATGTTCCACTGCTGCCGATAGGGGTCGGCGATCGTGGCGTCGGCAAGGCGCGCGATCACGCTGGCGGAAAGATCGCCGTCGCCTGAGACGCCGCTGCCAGGCGTGTGATGCGTACCTTGGGCGAGGGGAGCGGGAGCGAGGGGAGCGGGAGTGAGGGAAACGGAGGATTGTGAGAAAAGCGACATGATGGTCCTTTCGGATGGTTGGAAAGTGTTGCTTTGGATGCGGGCGTTCGCCAGGCCTGAGGCATCAGTAGCTGAAGGCGGGCACATACGTGCCGTCATAGTTGGTGGAGATCACGTCCGCGACTTCCTTCGTGTGGTATGCGTCCACCACCTGTTGGTACGCGGAGTCATCCTTCTTGCTTGTCTGCGCCACAAGGATGTTCACGTAGGGCTTGAGCGAGGCATCGGAAGGATCGGGGTTCACGGCGAACACCGCGTCGCTCACCTTCTTGCCGGCGTCCACGATGAAATTCGCGTTCGTGATGCCGCCCGCATAATCAGGCAGCAGATTGACGATGGACGCCGCGTCGTTGAGCACGATTTCCACGCCGCTGGGATTCGAGGCGATGTCGTCGACGGTGGGATTCGCCTTGGTGTTGTCGTTGAGCTTGATGAGCCCCGCGGCGTCGAGCACCTTGAGGGCGCGGCCGGTGTTCGTGGCGTTGTTGGGGATGGCGATTTTGTCGCCTGCCTTGAAGTCGCTCACGCTCGTGTATTTGTCGGAATACAGGTTGAGCGGGCAGATGTATGTATCGGCGATCGGCGTGAGGTCGTATCCGTTGTCGTCGATCTCTTGCTGAAGGAACGCGTAATGCTGGAACGCCGTGAGGTCGAGCTCGCCGTCGGCTTGCGCGCGATTGGCGTAGATGCCGTCTTGGAACGACTTCGTTTCGATGGTGATGCCGGCGTTGCGTGAATCCAGGACCTGCTGCACGGTCTTCCAGATTTGCTCATCCGAATCGCCCACGAGGCCGACGGTGATGACGCGCGTGCCGGCGGCTTTGCGCGATTTCACGACGGAATAGCCGATGGCGCCTGCCGCGACGATGATGATAGCGATGAGCGCGGCGAGCAGCTTGCGGCGGGCGCGGGACTGGGATGACGTCGCCTTGACGGTGGTTTCGGTGGTGCTGGATTCAGGAGTGTTGTTGGTGGTATTGGGGGAGGTCATGGTTGTCCTTGTTGGTTGTGGTTGTTGTCTGTGATGTTGTCTGTCTGTGATGCTGTCTGTTTAGCTAATGGCGGTGCTAATGACGGTGCGGCAGCTTCAGTGCTCGGTGATATCCACCAGCTGCCGTCCGATGAACTCGATGACGCCGATGAGCAGCACCAGCACGATCACCGTGGCATACGTGGCGTCAAGCATGTAACGCTGGTATCCGTAGCGGATGGCGAAATCACCGAGGCCGCCGCCGCCCACGATGCCCACGACGGCGGTCAGACCGATGAGGCTCACGATCGCGATGATGCTCACGCGGATGATCGATGGCACCGCCTCACGCAGATACACGCGAAACACAATGCGTCCCGTGCTCATGCCCATCGCCTGCGCCGCCTCGACCAAGCCTGCGTCGATGCCAGCCAGCGCGGACTGTATCTGCCGGGTGAAAAACGGCGTGATGCCGACCACCAGCGGAAAGATGGCGCCCCGCGTGCCGATGGCAGTGCCAGAAATCGCACGTGTGACAGGCACAAGCGCGGCGGCAAGGATGATGAACGGAATGGAGCGGAACAGGTTCACCAGCTTGTCGAGCACATTGAACACCACGCTGTTCGGCGCAAGGCCATCCTTGGCGGTCAGTGTGAGAACGATGGCGAATGCGACGGCGAACACGAAAGAAATCACGCCGGAGATGAGCACCATGACGAACGTCTGGATGATGCTGTCGATGAACTCGGGCAGGCGGGCGGCGACGTTGGGGAACCACTGTGCTGCGATATTCGATGCTGCGATATTCGATGCAGCGATGCTTGATGCTGCGATGATTGAAGTGGGGGATGTCATGATGCGAGTACCTCGATTCCGATATTGCGGTTGCGCAGATAGTCCACGGCTGCGTCCACGCGGTCCTTGGCGCCATCAGCGATGACCACAAGGCCGCCCAGAGGCGAATCATCGATCACATCGATGTCGCCGACAATGATGTTCAGGTCGATGTCGAACGTGCGGGAGATGTGCGAGACAAGCGCTTCCGACACGTCCTTGGAGATGTAATGCATCTTGAGCAGCGTCTGACCGGGCCGAAGCTCGACAAGTGGCGAGCCGGATTCCAGCAGGTCGTTGACCTTGCCCAGGCTTGACGTCGTGGCGACGAACGCCTGCGTGAGCGGCGTGCGCGGATTGGCGAATACATCGAATGTGCGGCCTTCCTCGCAGATCGTGCCATGGTCAATCACCGCCACGCGCGAGCAGATTTCCTTGATGACAGACATCTGGTGCGTGATCACCACGATCGTGATGCCCAGTTCGTCATGAAGGCGGCGCAGCAGGGCGAGGATCGATTTCGTGGTAGCCGGATCGAGTGCACTTGTCGCCTCGTCGCTCAGCAGGATGCGCGGATTGTTGGCCAGTGCGCGGGCGATGGCGATGCGTTGCTTCTGTCCGCCCGACAGTTCGCTGGGATAGCTGTCGGCTTTGTCCGCCAGGCCGACGAGGCGCAACAGTTCGGCGATGCGCTCGCGGCGCTGCTGCGCGCTGAGTCCGGAATCGAGCAATGCGAGCTCGATGTTGCCCGCGGCGGTGCGCGACGGCATGAGGTTGAACGATTGGAAAATCATGCCGATGCCGCGGCGCAGGTCGCGCAGATCCTTGCCGTGCAGGTCGCGCACTTGCTTGCCTTGCACGGTGAGGGAGCCCGCGTCATAGGATTCCAGTCCGTTGATGCACCGCACGAGGGTGCTCTTGCCGGCGCCGGAAAGGCCGATGATGCCGTACACATCGCCGGGAGCGATGTCGAGGCTGACATCATGAAGCGCCGTCTTGGGGCCGTCGTCCGAGACGTAGATTTTCTTGAGGCCTCGGATCTGGATGCCGTCGGAGGCGGCTGCGGCAGCGCGGTCGGCATCGGTTGTGGTCGGCGTGGATGCTGCGGTGGTCGCGGTGGGATTGCTGGCAGTGTCATTGTCGACAGCGGAATTGTCAGCAGCGGAATTGTCGACAGTGGAATTGTCGACAGTGGAATTGTCAGCAGCGGCAGAAGTATGTGCAATGGTCATGGTCGTTCTCCTTTCTTCACCAAGCTGTGTTCAGAATTTCCACAACATCGTCAAAATCCAGCGGGGAATAATTGCCCACCGTCGACGTGCCGTCATGCGTGAGATTGCCAGCAATCGTGGCGATTGCTTCGCGGGGAATGTCCAATTCATGAAGGCTTGTTGCGAGGCCGAGCAGCTTGAAATGACGCTCGAGGGCATCCGCCAGTTCATTCGCAGCCTCCAGCGGCGTGTGGTCGTAGGAATCCACATGCAGCGCGCGCACGGCAAGCTGTGCATAGCGCTGCGGCGCGCGGCGTGCGATGACGCGGATGATGGACGGCAGAATCGCCGCAATGCCCTCGCCGTGGATGACGTCGAACTGTCCGCCGATCTCATGTTCGATGCGATGCGTCGTCCAATCGTTTTCGCTGCCGGTCGCCAAAAAGCAGTGATTGAACATCGTGGCCGACAGCCAGTGAAGCTCCGCGCGATTCTTCTCGTCAGCGGGGTCGGCGGCGTATTTCTCGCCTGCACGCAACGCCGCCACGAAACCGCCTTCGAGCAAGCGGTCAGCGGATTCAATATGCTCGCCGGCGGTGAAATACGGCTCGAGGAAGCCAACCGCCAGGTCCGCCGCCGCAGCAGCCTGATAGTGATAAGGGGCGGTGGCAGAGAACGCCGGGTCGACGATGGCGAAACGGGGGATGATCGTGCGGGTCTCCAGTGCGCGCTTGTCGTGGCCGTTTTGCAGCACGGCGCAGTCGGAAACCTCGGAGCCGCTGCCGGCGATCGTGGAGATGACGCCGACCGGCACGGTGTCGAGGACTTGCACCTTACCGGTGAACAAGTCCCACACGTCGCCGTCATAGCGCAAGCCGGCGCCCACGGCCTTTGCTGTGTCGAAGGAGCTGGCGCCGCCTGCCGCGATGATGAGATCCACGTGCTCGCGACGGGCCTGTTCGATGAGTGTGCGCACGAGGTCGATGCGGGGATTGGGCACGACGTCTCGTGTCTCGATGAGCGTGGCGCTTGGGTTGACGCGCTGGGCGGCGGCTTTCACTGCGGCCGTGATCCCCAGGTCGTCTATGTAATCGCCGCTGGCTACAAGCAGGATGGAGTGTGGCTCGTACGGTTCGATGAGCCGGTCAAGTTGGCTGAGCGCGCCTGTGCCGAAGGCCAACATGGCGGGCGTGAAATATGTGAAAGATGGGATGGGTGTGCCAATTGCCATGTGTGCCTCCTGTGCTTGGTGATGCGTGGTGCGGCGCGCTGGGTGCGACGATGATGTTCGCTGGCGGCGGGCGGCGCTTATGCGTGGCATGGTGTGCCATGCGCATGTGCTTGCGCTTGCTGTGGTGTGCGCGCTGTGCATGAGCGTGACCGTTGCGGCTGGCGGGGAGCGAGTGCTGGTTGCGCTGGTTAGTTGCGCTGTTAGCACTTGTCGCGCTGGTTGTGTCCTTTGCACAAGATGCGCCGGTTGGTTGCATCACGTTGTTGTGTGGTGTGTTTGCAGACTCGAGGCGACACAGGCAGAATGCACGTGCAGTGGACGACGCTTGCTGTGCACGGCACTAGGTTCTGGGGTGCATTGCAGGCATCAGGATGCTCGGCATACTGCGGAATGCAGTGGGGGAACGCGCATCCAACGGTGCAAGCGCAATGGCTGGCGCCTGCACCGTTGGATGGGATTGCGTGCCCGAGCTGATGTTTTGCACTATATGCGGCGTCGCGCTGCGCCACGGGGGAGGTGCTATCGGTTCTCGCGGGTGAACTTCATAGCCTGTTTTTATATCCGCCCTCGCCAGTCTGGTAACGGGATTGTTGGGGTGCCACCCCGCGGTTGTTGCTGTTTGGGGTGTTGGCTGGTCGTCTATGTGTGAGCGGTTGGTCGCGCATTGTGGTGTGGGCGGGGTGGATGTCGCTCTGGATGGCGGCTTGGGCTGTTATGTGTGAGTGGCGGCTGGCACATAGCGGGAGGTGTGGGGTGTGTGGCTGGTGGCGGGTTGTGGGAGTGGCTGTTTTCCGCGGTTGTTGTCTTCTGGGAGCGTTGACTGGTTGGTTATGTGTGAGTGGTGGCTGGCGCATTGGAGCGTGGGTGGGGCGGATGGTGTTTTCGTTGGCGGTTTGGGTGGTTATGTGTGAGTGGCGGCTGGCACATTGCGGGCGGTGTGGGGTGTGTGGCTGGTGGCGGGTTGCGGGAGTGGCTGTTTTCCGCGGTTGTTGTCTTCTGGGAGCGTTGACTGGTTGGTTATGTGTGAGTGGTGGCTGGCACATTGTGGGTGGTGTGGAGTGTGTGGCTGGTGGTGGGTTGTGGGAATGGCTGTTTTCTGTGGTTGTTGTCTTTTGGGAGTGTCGGCTGGTCGGTTATGTGTGAGTGGTGACTGGCGCATTGGGGTGTAGATGGTGGCTTGGGCGGTTATATGCGAGTGGTGGCTGTCACATTGCGATGTGGATGGTGATTGGGGTGGGGAACGAAGGGCGAGGGGGTGATGGGTGCAATCCGGCTGTGACTGAAACCTTGGGAATCGCAGCAAAAAGCCCCGCAGGCATTGTGCTTGCGGGGCTTTGAGAGCGTGGGCAATGAGGGATTCGAACCCCCGACATCCACCGTGTAAAGGTGGCGCTCTAACCAACTGAGCTAATTGCCCGAACGAACACAGTGTACAGCAATCCACGCCAAAGGTTGGTCATTTGGGTCTGCTGTGTCGTTGCTGTGCACAGCACTCTCCGCTCGGTGTTGTCCGATTTGGACGGAAACGGAATTGAGTGGGCGGAATTGAGGGGAAAGAAGTTGAGTGGGGCAGACGAAATGAGGACAAACGGAACGAGCAGGGCAGAACGGAGTTGTGTGGGCTGGCGTCGGTGCGATTGTGCGCCTGCCCTGCCCGTACCGCCTGCCCCATCCTGCACGTACAGCCCGCTCATGCCGCCCCATCTTTTCGCCGCGCCCTGCTCATGGTGAAATGCTTCACGGATGGGACGGAATGTGGAATTGGGCAGGCGTTGATTGTGATAATTGAGCGAAAATTGGGAAAAATCGCCACCAAGGTCTGAAACATCGCGTAATCTTGATTAAGATTTGTGTACCTCAGGAGGACGCTCGATGCCGAAGACACAAGACCAGACCAAGCAGGACGGTAATCTTTCCATCCCCCGCGTGGGCAAGCGCAAGGAAGGCTATGACCCCGCACAGGTCGATGAGTTTCTGGAGAGGTCTCATCAGCTTTACGATTCCCCGGAACCGCGGCTGACACAGGAAGAGATACAGAACACGTCGTTTTCCATCGTGAAGAACGGTTATTCCGTGGCTGAGGTCGATGCTGCCCTCACCCGGCTGGAAGGTGCTGTTGTTGACAAGCGCACGCAATGGGACGTGCAGCACTACGGTCGCGTGGCGTGGCGTGCGCGTACCGATACGCTTGCCCGTTCGCTTCACGATCGCGCAGCTCGCCCCCATGGCGAGCGCTTTTCGGATGGCCGTCCCAACAAACCGTCATATGACCGCAAGCAGGTCGACCACATGATCGATTGCGTCATCGCACAAATCGCTGACAAGCTGGGCAAGACGAGCGGCATCGCCGTCGAAGGCGCTGCAGAGCCCAAGAAGTGGCGCAAGGATCCCGAGGAGTGGACGCTGTCGGATGTGGCGGACATCATGTTCACCCGTCACACCGGTCACCATGGTTATGATGAGCGCCAGGTGGATGCCTACATCAACCGAATGTTGCAGGTGCTGGCACGCATCGAATCCTTCGAACGCATTGAAGGGCCGATTTCGAGCACGGATTCTGCCCGCAGCTTCGAAGATGGATACGCTGACGGCGTGCTTGACGGCATGGCTCGCAGCCAGTCAGCCGCCTCGTCCACCGCGACGGATGCTGCCGCTGGCGCGGCTTCGATCGCCGATGTGCAGCAGGCGTTCTCCGCTCTTGTCGCGGCGACCGATCAGGCAGCTGCCTCCCAGAATGCCGCCGACGGTCCGGTCTCTCAGGAATTCAACACGTCGAGCATCGCTCCTGTGCACACCGATGGTTACCAGCCGGCATCCGGTCAGAACCGCGGGTATGCCGCCTATGACCCGGCATCGGTGCCTGCTTCCTTTGCTCCTTCCCACGGCGGGAATTCCGCCGCCGCGCCAGTGGCTGCCGAAGATGCCCCGACGGTCGCAAGCCCTGACTTGGCGCGCCGTATCAACGAACTGACGCAAGACAATGCTTCGGATGCGCAATCCGTGGTGGATGCCGGTGCTGGCATGCCGCAGGCGTTCGCGCCCAAGGGGTATGTGCCTCGCGGCGGGAACCGTGCCGGCGCTGCGCCTTCCGCGGACGCTGCGCCGCAAGCATTCACGCCGCAGTCTGCAACTGCTCGGCGAGATTCCGCCTCGCCCGCTTCGGCGGAGCAGGCGACCGCATCGGCCCCCATCTCGTTCGCTGATGCAAAGCATGCTTCCGAGCGTGGCAACAGTTCGCTTGCTTCGCTGGTGTCTGACACGTTGTCGTCGGATACGATCCAGCCTCATTCCGCTGGAATCTCCGTGCCCACCGGTGTCGCCGCAGGTGCGCCTTCCGTCGCCCCGCTCATTCCCCAAAACGCCCAGCAACCACAGCCGCAGGCTGTCAGCGATGACACCCCCGTGTCGGGCATCATCCCCGCGGCGGCGCCCGCTGCCCATGCGGCACCGAACGCGCCGGCATCGACGGCTTCCGCGATGTTTGATGCCGATGGATTCCCGCTTGCCGAAACCGGCGATCTGACCGGTCCGATTCCGCCGCTCAACGGCAACCGCAGCGGAGCCAACGGTTCGCAAGCCTGAGCCGAACTGTGAACGCCACGGTGCCGAGCCACGGAGTCAAAACGAATAAAGGAATAACAATCCCACCAATTCACACGCTCATGCAGCGCAAGCGGAATGGAGGTCTGCTGCTTTCATGCGAAGCGTAATCCTGTTGGGATCCACCGGATCCATCGGAACGCAGGGACTCGACGTCATCGGACGCCATCCTCAGGATTTTACAGTCACGGCATTGGCCGCCGGAGGAGCCCACCCCCGGTTGCTTGCCCAACAGGTGGCACGCTTCCATGTGCAGCGTGTGGCGGTGAGCGACCCCAAGGCCGTCGCTTCCGTACGTGACGCATTGGCAGCGGAAGGCGTACCGGCTTCGGATGTGCAGGTCGATGCCGGCGCCCAGGCGGTCGTGGATGTGGCTGGAAGCGGCGCCGACGTCGTGCTCAACGGCATCACCGGTTCAGTGGGTCTTGCCCCGTCCATCGCGGCGTTGCAAGCGGGGAGCCAACTCGCATTGGCGAACAAGGAATCCGTGGTCGCCGGCGGTCACCTGCTGTTCGACGCGCAGGTGCGCGCCCACCAGATCAACCCGGTGGATTCCGAACATTCCGCGATCTGGCAGTGCCTGCGGGCGGGAACGCATGATGAGGTCTCCAGGCTGGTCATCACGGCATCCGGCGGTCCTTTCCGAGGCTGGACGCGCGAACAGATGACATCCATCACTCCCCAGCAGGCGCTGAACCATCCCACCTGGCACATGGGTCCGGTCGTCACCATCAATTCCTCCACGTTGATGAACAAAGGTCTTGAGGTCATCGAGGCCAGCAGGCTGTTCGGCATCGAACAGTCGCGCATCGCCGTCACCGTGCATCCCCAGTCCATCGTGCATTCGATGGTGGAATTCCGCGATGGCGCCACGATTGCCCAGTGCTCGCCGCCTGACATGCGTCTGCCCATCGCGCTGGGGCTTTCGGCTCCCGACCGAATGCCGGACGTCGCGGCGGCCTGTGACTGGACCCAGGCGGCGACTTGGACGTTCGAACCGCTGGATGACGAGGCATTCCCCTCCGTTGCGTTCGCTCGCCGTTGCTTGGATTCCTCCGAACGCCACACCGCTGCCTTGAACGCCGCGAACGAGCAGGCCGTGCACGCCTTCCTGGATCGACGCCTGCCGTATCTGGGCATTTTCGACGTGGTGCGTGGTGTGCTCGATGATATGGACGCCAAGCTTTCCGGTGCGGCAAGCAAGACGTTTGAATCCGTCGATGACATGCTTGATTGCGAGCATGAGGCGCGTCGCTTGGCGGATGAACGCATCGCATCATGCTGCGCCGCCGCATGAATCGTAGGGAAGTCCCAATCCTCACGAATCTACAAAAACCTACACAGAAGGGCTTATTCACCATGGCAGGAACTGAGGGAAAGACCAGCGCAGAGGACGGCGTGGGATTTCGCAAGACCGGTACGCCGGATTACGCCGAATCGCCTCTTCACCCACGCCGCAAATCACGGCGCATCATGGTGGGGCCGGTGCCCGTGGGCGGGGGAGCGCCGATCTCCGTCCAATCCATGACGAATACGCCCACCGTGGATGTGAACGCCACGCTGCGTCAAATCGGCGAGCTCGCCCAAGCCGGCTGCGATATTGTGCGAGTGGCGGTGCCCAGCCAAGATGATGCCGATGCTTTGCCCGAACTGGTGCGTCGCTCGCCTCTGCCGGTTATCGCCGACATCCACTTCCAAAGCAAATACGTGTTCCAGGCCATCGACGCCGGATGCGCCGCAGTGCGCGTGAACCCGGGCAATATTCGCAAATTCGATGAGGTCGGCCCCTCCATCTGCAAGGCGGCCACCGACGCCGGCATCAGCCTGCGCATTGGCGTGAACGCCGGCTCGCTCGACAAGGACATGTACGCCAAATACGGCGGCCCCACTCCGGAGGCACTCGTCGCGTCGGCGCTCAAGGAAGCGCACATGTTCGAGGACGTGGGATTCCATGACTTCAAGATCTCCGTCAAGCATCATGATCCGGTCACGACAGTGCAGACCTACCGGCTGCTGGCGTCGAAAGGCGACTGGCCATTGCATCTGGGCGTCACGGAGGCCGGGCCGGCCTGGCAGGGCACCATCAAGTCATGCCTCGCGTTCGGCGCATTGCTTGCAGAAGGCATCGGTGACACGATTCGCGTGTCGCTTTCTGCGCCTCCGGTCGAGGAAGTCAAGGTCGGATGCAAGATCTTGGAATACCTGGGACTGCGCAAGCGTCATTTCGACATCATCTCATGCCCCAGCTGCGGCCGTTCCCAAGTGGATGTGATTGCGTTGGCGCAAGCGGTGACCGAAGGCCTCAAGGGCATCACTGCTCCGATTCGCGTGGCGGTGATGGGCTGCATCGTCAATGGACCGGGCGAAGCGCGCGAAGCTGACCTCGGCGTGGCGTCCGGCAATGGCAAGGGGCAGATTTTCATCAAGGGCAAGGTCATCAAGACCGTGCCCGAAGATCAGATAGTCGAAACGCTGCTGGAGGAAGCCCAGCGCATCGCCGCCCAGATGCAGTCCGATGGCGATGACGCGGCGCAGCCTGTTGCTGCGACCGGTCCGGTGGTGGTTCCGATCACGGCTGCGCACCAAGGCTGACCGGTCACGCAGGGAGCTCAGGTTTCAGCCATCGGGAAACCATGTCGGCCCAAACCTTCCTGCGTCCATGTCGGTGCCGTAAACTGAGGAACTGTGTCAGATGAACAGTTCAAAACGCCCGTGACGCCGGCCCACGAGAGCAATCCACCGCATGGTCGCGAAACCCCGCATGAAGGTGATGCGCACCCGGTCATGCCCGCGAAACCATGGAACTTTGGGCAGCGTTTCGCAGTCACGTGCATCGTGTTCGTGCTGCTGATGGGAATGTTCATCGGATTGTCGAACATCACATCGATCGATACCGACCTGGGGCCGCTCGACCAATCCATCAGCACGGTGAGCAACGATACGGCCGTGTCGTTCGATTCCGCTGACACGACATTGCCGGCGACCGGCACATATGAGGTCGAGACAATCAGCGATTACATCGACCTCGTGCAGCCATCCACCGGTGCGGTGCAGCATGCGCACATCCTCGTTCGCATGCCCAAGGGCGTGGCGGAAAGCGGCACCACGGCCAGTGCACAGCCAGCGGATGGCGTGTCATCCGCGCCATCCCTGCCCAGCAAGCTCCCCGCCGCGGTCTATATGCATGGCGCGGGCTACGGTACTGCTGACAATTCCTTCGGCGATGTCGCCACGGACCTGGCATCCGCAGGTTTCGTCACGCTCACCGTTGACAAGCCGGTGTGGGGAACCAATGACATGACACGCGACTACCCGGGGTCCGCCCACGCCTACGACCAATGCGTGCAATACCTGCGTGACCTCGCCTATGTGGATTCCTCGCAGGTCGGCATTTACGCAACCAGCGAAAGCTGTTGGATCGCGCCCTACGTCATCCGCGAAGACGGCAACATCGCCTTCCAAGTGCTGCTCAGCCCGCTTGTGTTCAACCCGCGCAACGCATTGGGGTTCTTCGTCACCCAGGATTTCGCAATCGTCGGCGCCAATCCGGGGTATCAGCGCATCGTGGAGAGGGTGTTTTCCGCCGACATCATGATGTTCGGCTTGAGCAACGTTGATTTCAACGCCTTGCTGCCGCAGTCGTATTCCATTCCCACCTTCGTCGCTTACGGATCGAAGGACGTCATGACGCCGCAAGTGCAGGGAGTGACCACCATCCTGTCGATGGCGCATGCCAGTGGCAACTGGGATGTTACGATTCGCAACTATCCCATCGGCAACCATGTGCTGCGCCTCGGTGATGAAGCCGAGGAGGGCACCGTGCTCGTGGACCATTATGAAAGTGATTTCGTGGATTGGGCGGTGGGCACGACCCGCGGCCTCAAGCAAACGACGCCTCGTGTGGCAGGCGCCACAATCCGTCAGTCCATCGCGGTGCCCACTGAGCTCACCGCACATCGCGGCGCGACAATCTATGGCGTGACCATCCATGCGCTGCAGATTATTGCGTTGCTCGTGCTCGCCGTGTGCTTGGTCATCGCTGCTATCAAACATGTCGCCAACCGTCGCAACGGCAAGGGCAAGGCGCTGGGGTATTCGCGTGACTTCAGGCGGCTGCTGCTCGCAAGCTTCGTGTGCACGTTTGGCTCGTTGCTGCTGTTTTTCGCTGCCATGGGCCAGAACGTCTACCGTCTTGTCAAGCTCGTGTGGGGGTCTGCTCCCACCGCCCCTGGCATGATCTGGTGGAGCTGGTATGCGATCCAGGTCGTCTGCGCGATCATCGTGTTCGTGTGGGCCCGCGTGTTCACCAGCGGTCTTGAAGTGTTGCGTTTGCATGGCATCCTGCGTCGTCCCGGCACTCCGCGCCGCCCCAAGGCTCCCGAGGTTCACGACGAGACTCCGTTCGCATTGACGACATTGGGGCGCGTGACGGCAGTGACGTGCATGGTGGAGATTCTGCTCATCCTGCTGGTATTGGCGTTCTGGGGATTGTTCCTGTACTGATGCCGGATTTCGGGACGGTTGGTATCTCGAACCTCTCTGTATCTCGAACCTCCCGGTATCTCGAACGCTCGGCGGATGAGTATACTGGTTCAGTAGTGTGTTTGACGCAGGTGCCGTTGCCTGGCCAGACATTGACAGAACGGAGAAAACCAACCGTATGCAGTGCAGCAGGATGCACTGTCGGCGCGGTTGGAGGGAGGGATACATGAACCCCATTTCTAGGGCGTTGCATCGCAGGTTGAAAGGACAGTCCGGTTTCACCATGACCGAGCTGTTGGTCGTTATCGTCATTGCCGGCATTCTTGCGGCTATCGCCATTCCGGTGTGGCGCGGTCAGCAGCGCAAAAGCTATATGAACGACAATCGCGTGGCGGTTGCGAACGCTCGCCTTGCCATCCAGAACTTCATCTCCAAGAACGATGACACGACGTACGGATTGACGATGCCGGACACCGGCCTGTGCTATTGGCCCAAGGGCAGTGACACCGACCCCACCAACTGCAAGATCGGCAATTCCAAGATTGCCATCCCCCGTGGCGTGAAGCTTGAAATCCAGCCGAAGAACCAGACCGGCACGAATGTCGAGAACTGGTCGAGCGCCATTCACTTCGAGGTATACAACGATTATCTCGGCAAGCAATGTCATTACGAGTATGCGGATTCCTCCGTGGAGACATGCTGAGGATGAGACATGCTGAGGATCATTCGCTGAGGGATTATTGCGAAAGCCATCAAGTTAATGGACCATCGAGTTGATGGACCATCAAGTTGATTGGCAATCGAGATGATCGACAATCGAGTTGATCGACCATTCGCCGGCCGGTTTACATGCAACGCAGGGAGCGTGCTGTAAGCCGACCGGCGAATCATATATCGGCGCCTTTGATGCGGTGTACAGTGAAGGGGCTTGAACACAGCGCACAAAGGACAAGCGTTCTCACATACGGCGTTCACGGAAGGGGAGCGATGCCGGTCTACCATGACGAAGGCGTGATTCTGCGCACCCAGGACTTGGGGGAGGCCGACCGCATCGTGACCATCCTCACGGCATCCCACGGCAAGGTGCGCGCGGTGGCGCGTGGCGTGCGGCGCGAAAAATCACGCTTCGGCGCCCGGCTTGAACCGTTCATGCGCTCCGACCTGCTCATCGCCACCGGACGCTCCCTCGACGTCGTGTCACAGGCTGCGGTCATTATGCCGTACGCCCGCGCCATTTGCGTCGACTACAACTCATATCTCGCCGCCAGCGCAATCGCCCAGACGGCGGATAAACTGCACGCCGATCCACAGCACAACACCGCGTGGCGTGCTGTGAACCCGACATCCAGCAGGCCGGATGGCCAATATCGGCTGCTCATCGGCGCCCTCGGAGCATTGGCGAGCCGACTCCACACGCCGCTCACAATCGCATATTCCTACGTGCTGCGCGCGATGGCTCAGGCAGGGTGGCTCCCGCGCCTAGGGTCTTGCGTCGTGTGTGGGACGGCCGACTGCACATATTTCTCAGTGCAGGGCGGAGGCACGATGTGCGCAGTCCATCAGCTGCCCGGCTCCCACAGCGTGTCGGCAGACAGCGTGAAGCAGCTGCAGGCGCTGCTCGAAGGGGATTGGGGATTCTTGGATTCTGCGCAGGCGTTGGATAATTGCGTTGGCGCCATCATCGAGGAATGGAGCGAATACTATGTCGAGCGTCCCATTCGTTCACTCCGGCTGTTACATTCGATGATATGAGTTTTGAAAACGTGGATTACAAGTCGCTCAACATTCCCGCGGCTCCGTTTTCCGATCCGTCCATCATTCCGTCGTTCCCCAAGGGCAAGGTGCCTCGTCATGTGGGCCTCATCATGGACGGCAACGGCAGGTGGGCGCAGCAGCGTGGCCTCGTGCGCACCGATGGGCATCAGGCAGCCGAACCAGTGGTGTGCGATGTGATCGCCGGAGCCATCGAGGCAGGCGTGCGTTACCTGAGCCTGTACACTTTCAGCACGGAGAACTGGAAGCGCTCGCCGTCGGAAGTGCGGTTCCTCATGGGATTCTCACGCGACATCATCCGCAGGCGCGTGGCACAGCTCGACGGCTGGGGTGTGCGCATCCGCTGGTCCGGGCGTCGTCCCCGCTTGTGGAAGTCGGTTATCGACGAGCTGGAGATCGCTGAGGAACGCACGAAGCACAACACGACGATCGACGTGGTGTTTTGCATCAACTACGGCGGGCGTGCGGAAATCGCCGATGCTGCCGCGGAAATCGCGCGTCAGGTGCGCGATGGCAAGATCGAAGGCGATCGTGTGACCGAGAAGATGTTCGCGCAGCATCTGTACAACCCGGACATCCCTGATTGCGATTTGGTGATCCGCACATCCGGCGAGCAGCGCACCAGCAACTTCTTGGCATGGGAGGCGGCATACGCCGAACTTGATTTCGCGCCCGAACTGTTCCCCGATTATGGCCGTCAGGCGTTCTGGCGCTCCATCGAACACTATGTGAACCGTGACCGTCGCTTCGGAGGCGTGAAGAAGGCGTAAAGAAGGCGTAAAACGTTGTGGCCGCGGTGCTATTTGACCGCGACCAGATTATTAACCGCGGCGTTCAGATTCACGCCGCGGTTTTGTTATGCACCGTTTCCAGTGCGGTTTCGCAGCACCGTTTCGCAGTATTCACAGTGCGGTTTCACAGCACCGTTTCCAGTGCGGTTTCGCTGCACGGTTTCATAGTATTCATAGCGCGGTTTCACAGCGCGTTTTCATCGTGCGTCGCGTCATCTTGCTGGGCGAGAATGGAATCGACGAGCTTGACTTTCGCATGCATCTGATCCCGGAACTTAGGACGGATGTCAAGCGACAGATGCACGCCCGTGCGGTATCCCTGCCCGGCAAGCTTCATCGTGGCATCGCGAATCACTCGCAGCACATCATCAAGGTCGCCTTCGATTTCCGTCGCCATCGAATGGGTTTCGTTCGTCAATCCGGATTCGCGAATCACCTCGACCGCTTGGCTCACATATTGCGACAGTTCTTCGCCCACGCCATTGGGATAGATCGCCACTGATGCGAGCGTATTGACATACGTGGGATCGGTGGGCGACTTCGGGGCGCGCTTGCCACTGTTGTCATCAATGGTGCAGTTGCCGTGCGTAGATGCGGATGTCATGGAATTCCTTTCTTTGGTTTTGTGCCTCAGGACATCGGGATGCCCTGAGGCGTGACGAAAACGACGCAGGTCAGTCTTCCACAGCGATCAAGCCATTGGCGATTTGCTGCGGCGTTGTATTCCACAGGGCGTCGAGGAATTCGACTTGGAAGCTGCCCGGACCTTTCGCGCGAGCGTCGGCGGCGGAACCAGCCACGTTATACAGCGCGCTGGCACCAAGGGCAGCGGTGAGAGGATCGCTCACCGCCAGATACGTGCCGACGACGCCGCCCAGCGAGCAGCCCGCTCCGGTGATTTTCGTCATGTATGCGCTGCCGCCAGCCAAACGGAACACGCGCTCGCCGTCGGTCACCAAATCAACCTCGCCGGAAACCGCAACCGCGCCGCCGATGAATCGTGCGAGCCTGATAGCGGCATCACGCGCCGCATCCACGCCATCCACGGATTCCACGCCCTGCGGACGGTTCGCGGATGCATCAGCACCATCTGGATCGTCGGAGTCAAGGCCCCACATGCGCGTCAGCGTGATGATTTCGGACGCATTGCCGCGCACCACTGCCGGAGGGTTGTCGCGGAACGCCATGAGGATCGCACTGCGCGTCTCTCCGATGCCTGCCGCCACCGGGTCAAGCACCCACGGATGCCCCAGCTTGCGGAAGCCTTCGGCGATCTGGGGGAACGCCTCGCGGTAATACGGCTGCAACGTGCCCACGTTGATGTAAGAGGCATGGCACAGCTGCGCGGTTGCGAGCACATCATCGGGCAGATAGCTCATTGCGGCGGTGCCGCCTGCCGCCAGCTGGGCATTCGCCACGAAGTTCACTGTGACGAAATTCGTCACTGACTGGGCGAGGGGAGTGGTGTCGCGCACTGATTGTGCAGCTGCGCGGATTTTCTCGCGCACAGGGTCGGTGGCGGCAAGCCAATGTGCGCCAGCCGGTGCGTCGTGTGCAGCGGCAGATTGAGGGGAATCGAATTGTTGAGAAGCCATGGGGGTCCTTTCCGTATCGCGGCGATGGCGGGGAACGACCGCGTCGTGTTCGAATATACGCCGCGGTGTGGAACCGGGCACGGGCGGGTATAGCGCGGGTATAGCGCGGGGAATGAGCGGAGCGGCACAGGAAACAGCGCAGCAATAACGCGGGGCATTGTAGGCAATACCGCGGGAACAGCGCAAGACAGCGCAAGAACAGCGCAGCAATAGCAAAAGGGCGGAACCCCATGGTCCCGCCCTCACCTTCTGAAGGACTCGTGGCGCCTTCAGAATTGCGCCGTCATAAAGGCGGCACGTCGTCGGTCTCTCAGGCGATGCCGCGCTGGCACAGCGCCTCGAATTCCTCGCGCACCTGGCACTTCTTCACGGCGTCCTGCTGGTTCACGATGCCCTTGGTCACCAAACGCGCCAGATCCTGATCGAGCGTATGCATACCGATTTCTCCACCGGCCTGCAGCTGGGTACGGATTTGATGCGTCTTTGCGCCACGGATCAATGCGGCGATTGCCGGCGTGGAATACATGACCTCCGTTGCCGGGGCACGTCCCTTGCCCGAAGCCCTGGGCAGCAGTGTCTGCACGATCACCGCCTGCAATGTGGAAGCGACCTGGATTCGAATCTGCTGCTGTTGGTTCTCGGGATACACGTCGATCAGACGGTCCACGGTGGATGCGGCGTCCTGAGTGTGCAGCGTGGCGAACACCAAATGGCCGGTTTCCACGGCTGTCAGTGCCGTCGAGATGGTCTCCAGGTCTCGCAACTCGCCGACCATGATGATGTCGGGGTCTTCACGAAGAGCGTGCTTGAGTGCTTCAGCGAAGCTCTTCGTATCGGTGCCGATTTCACGCTGATTGACGATGCACTGCTTGTGCTGATGCACGAACTCGATAGGATCCTCGATTGTGATGATGTGATCGTGACGTTCGGCATTCGCTTTGTCGACGATGGCGGCAAGCGTCGTGGACTTGCCGGAACCGGTAGGACCGCAGACCAGCACAAGGCCACGCGGCAGCAGCGCCAGATCGGCGATGCGAGGATCGAGGCCCAGCTGCTGGGCGTTCTTGATCTCGAGCGGAATCGTTCGCAATGCCAAGCCGACGCCGAGCCTATCGCGGAAGATATTGACACGGAAGCGTTCAAGCTGGCCGATGGCGAACGACAGATCGAGCTCGAGGTCCTTCTCGAAGCGCTCCCGGTCTTCCTCCGTCGTCATGATCTTGACAACATCCCATGTCTTGTTGCCATCCCAGACGGACAGATCCGTCAGCTGCGTCAATTTGCCGTCCACACGGAGCGTGGGGTGGGCTCCGACGACCAGATGCATATCGGAAGCATTCCTCAGCGTCAATTGCTTGAGCGCTTCGACGAACTCCGGATCTGCATCCGGATACTGCACGTCCATCTGCTTGACGACCGCGTCTGCAAGCGCGATGCGCTTTTCGTTAGCCTTGGACTTTTCGTCATCCTGATGCTCGGGCACCACGAAATGATCGGGCTTGACATACAGTCCCGGGATTCCATCGAGGCTGCGCAGGTCGCCGTTTTGTTGCTGCTGCGGCTGAGCCTGCTGTTGCATTTGCTGCTGTTGCATTTGCTGGGGTTGTGTCTGCTGGTAGCTTTGCTGCCTCATGCGCTGTAGCTCCTGCAGCTGTTGGGGCGACAACTGCTGCGTCGGCGCATCCTGGTATCCCTGCTGGGGCTGCTGCCCATAGCCGGTGGCGTTTGCATAGCCGTTCTGGTAGCCCTGCTGTGCGTAGCCTTGCTGCTGCCCATAGCCGGCCTGCTGCCCGTAGCCTTGTTGCTGCGCGTATCCGCCTTGTTGAGGCTGGCCCTGATAGGCCTGCTGGTACCCTTGGTATCCGCCTTGTTGAGCCTGCTGGTATTGCTGGTTTTGTGCGGGGACAGCGTTGAAGTCATTTTTTGAGGAGTTATCGCGGCTTCGCGATTCAAATGGATTGAACATGGCGGAAGAATTGTCCTTCTCTTGAGATGGAACCTTGTTTTGAGACGGTGTCGTGTTGTGAGACTGAGCGGCGTGAGATGCATCTGCCGATGATTGATTGGCAGGGGACTGAGCCGGAGTCTGGGTCTGGGGTTGCTGGGGTTGGCCTTGCTGCGGTTGCTGGTCCTGCTGCGGTGCAGTTTGCGGGGCAGCGGCTTGCGGCGCGGCAGTTTGCGGCGCGGCAGTTTGCGGCTTGGTTGTTTGCTGGACAGCTGCCTGCGGCGCGGCATCATTGCGCGTAGCTGCCTGCGGTGTACTTTGCTGCATCTGACGGCGCGCCTCCTTGGCGTTGGCCAGTGCCTGAGCAAAGTTCGATGCCTTGAGAGCGGCGGCATCCTGTGTGCTTGGCGCGCCCAACGGCGACTGGGGACGTGCGGGTTGCTGGCCTGAGCCTTGCACCGCTGCCCGTGCCGCCTCCTCGTTGCGAGCCCTCGCAGCCCTGAGACGCTCTGCCTTTGCGCGCGCAGCCTTGATGGCTTCCGACTCTTCGGAAGATTGTGGTGCGGCGGTGGCTGGCGTAGCCGGATGCGCGGGGTTTTGCGGCGCGTTGCCACGTTGCCGTGCAGCGTCCTGCATTGCTGTGTTGTTGGATGCTGCGGCTGTCGGCTGCTGGGGTGTCGCCCCGCCATTGCCCTGTGCTTGTTTGGATTCAGCTGTCTGCTTGGATCCAGCTGCCTGCTTGGATCCAGCTGCCTGCTTGGAATCGGCGGCCTGCTGAGATGCCGATTGTGCGGATTCAGGGGCTGCCTGCTGCGCGAGAGCGGCACGCTGTGCCTGCCGACGCATCTGCGCCCGACGCACGCGCTCCTCAGACTCCTTCTGCTGCTGCAGCATCAGTTCATCGGCCTTGCGGCGGCGTTCGGCATCGGCGGCACGCTGAGCCGCTACGTCCGCGTCGTTTTGGTTCACCATGGAACGTGCCTGGAGGCGAAGCTGCTGGATGTCGATCGGAGCAGGGGTGCGGGTTTGCGATGCCGCTGGCTGCGGCGCCTGCTCCGTGCGGTCATTGAGGCGAGCGGCGGCATGGGCGGACTCCAAGGCGGCAAGCATGCTGTCTTCCTCGGGGGCGCCTTCTTTCTCTTTCTTTGCTGCATCCTTGCGTTGCGATGCGCCCTTGTGTTGTGATGCGCTGCTTTCTTGCGAAGCCTGTGCAGCTGTGTTGCTGCCGTCATTGGCGGTGGGCTGTTTCGTTCCTTCGCGTGTGGCTGATTGCCCGGAGGCGCCTTGTGAACGGTTTGCTGCGGTGCCATTGGCATCCGTGCCGGCGTTCTGCTGCGGGGGCAATGGATGGGCGAAAGGATTGCGGGCGGCGTTCTCGCGAGCGAATTCACGTGCCTGCTGCGCCGTTGCGGGGCGGGCGGCAGCGTTGGCCTGATTTTGGTGTGCCAGCCGTTGCGCTGTCAGGTCAGGCGGTATGGAATTGCCCTGCATCCCGTTGGGGCGATTGGACGTATTCCCTGAACGGGGAGCTTGGCTGGTGGCACCGGCATTGGGCATATGGCCCAGCGCCCTGGCTATCGCCGCCTCGGCACGTGCATTTGCCGCATCATCGGCGTTTTGCTCGGCTTGCGCTGCGGATGCGGCGGCTGGCCCATTCGCAGCGCCGCTAGTGGTGTTTCCATCCGCAGCGTCATTGTGCTGATTGCCACCTGCGGCATTTCTCAGCTGTGAATCGCCTTCGGCGTTGAACGGTGCCTCGGTGTCGAGAATGTCAAAGAATCCCATGTCCATGGATCCTTGCGAACCGGAGTTGTCGCCGGACATTTCGCTAGGCATGGTCACGCCCTTGAGGTTCGACAGGTCATCATTGTCCGAGTCGACGGGGTCGCTGCCACGTGGTTGCTGATCATTCGTCATTGCTGCACCTCTGACTCTCTTTCCCTTTGGTTGTGGTCCCGCAACGCCCAAACAAACACGCAATGATGCCGTTCGATACATCACAGGAGATTTTTCTCTCGGTTTCAGGTTCGCGGCGGTGCGTGTGGGCTGCGCTGCTTCGACACTGCCAACATCGGCAAGCCGCTGCAAACCTCTGAAGCCGATTCTAACCCAAGTTCCCAGCGTCTGTGTGCGTTGCGTGTTGGATGGATGCTGCGGCAACTGTGCTGTTTCCATCTCGATCCAAGCTGTTCCGCACCAGCACAATGGGCGAAACAGCTTGGATCTCGCACGAGCAAACACAAACGCTGAAATGTTCGATTGTGGTAAGACAAGCGGCGGTGTCTCACACCGTCACTCGCACAACCTCCTCGATCGACGTGATGCCTTGCTTCACCTTGTCCCAGCCGTCGGCACGCAAGCTGGTCATGCCTTCCTTTTCGGCTTGCTGCTGGATTTCGAGAGCGGTGCTGCCAGTGGCAATCATCGATTCCATGGTGTCGCTCACGCCCATGACCTGCTGCACGGCGACACGTCCGTGGTAGCCGGTGTTCGAACATTCCTTGCATCCGACCGGGCGGAACACTGTGGGAAGTTCGTCGCCTTCCTTCCACGGCACTTCCATCAGACGCAGTTCCTGCGGCGTCGCCTTGTCTTCCTTCTTGCAATACGGGCACAGGCGGCGGGCAAGTCGCTGCGCCATCACGGCACACAGTGATGCCGAGATGAGGAACGGCTCCACGCCCATCTCCACCAGACGGGACACGGCGCTCGGCGCATCGTTGGTGTGGAGGGTGGAGAGCACCAAGTGGCCGGTCAATGCTGCCTCGGTTGCGATCTTCGCAGTCTCGGCATCACGAATCTCGCCGATGAGCACCACATCAGGGTCGGCACGCAGGATGGACCTCAAGGCGGCGGCGAATGTCATGCCGGCCTTTTTGTTCACCTGCACCTGGTTGATGCCCTTCATGCGGAACTCGACAGGGTCTTCGACGGTGATCACGTTGATTTCAGGGCGCGCCACGTTGCCCAACGTGGCGTACAGCGTCGTCGACTTACCTGAACCGGTAGGACCGGTGACGAGCACCATGCCATACGGGCGGGAGTAGGCGTTTTTGAACACTGTGTAATTGCGTTCCGAGAAGTTCAGATCCTCGACTTTGAGGTTGCCGGCTGGTGTGGAGAGAATACGCATGACGATTTTCTCGCCCCACACGGTGGGCAGCGCTGCGACACGAAGATCGATGTTCTTGCCGTTGTGACGCACGGTGATACGGCCATCCTGAGGCTTGCGGTGCTCACCGATATCCATGTCCGAAAGCACCTTGATGCGGCTGATGACGCCTTGGGTCATCTCACGCGGGGCTTTCTGGAACACGTGGAGCACGCCATCGATGCGGAACCTTACCTGCAGGCCGTCTTCCTGAGGCTCGATATGGATATCGGAGCAGTGGTCGTCGATTGCCTGGTTGATGATAAGCGACACGAAGCGTGCCACAGGGCTTGACGCTTCGGCGTCCTCTTGACTGTCGTCGAGCTGGACCTCCCTGCGGGTGTTGGCGACGATCTCGTCCGAGATTTCCTTCAGCTCATCATTGGCGCGCAGATAGCGGTTGATGGACTGGTCCACCTTGCTCGCAGCGGCGACCATGGGCAGCACGGTCATGCCTGTTGCCGCGGAGATGTCGTCGATCGCCGAGAAGTTCGTCGGATCGGACGTGGCGACCGCGAGCTGACCCTTGATGATGTCGATGGGCAGCATGTGGTTCTTGCGGCACAGTTCGCCGGGCACGATGTTGACGACCGTCTTGTCGATCTGATATTCGTCGAGATCGACGTACGGCAGGCTCATGCTGCGTGCGAGCTGCTGCGCTTGTTGGGCCTCCTTCTCATCGGCGCTGAGAAGCTTCGCCTGCTGGGCTTCCGCACGTTCGGCGGCGGAATCGTCGGATTGGCGCGGCTGGTTGTTCTGACCATTCTGACCATTCGGAGCAGAGGCGTTGTGCCCGGTGGGTTGTCCAGCAGCCTGGCCGTTGGATTGCCCGGACTTGTCACCAGGCGTGGCGGGCGAGCCGGGGTTGGTACCGCTGGCGCCTTGGCGCGTTCCCGGGCGCATGGCAGGCGGCATGCTTTCACGACGCGCGTTGGCGATCGCGGAGGCGGCGCGTGCCAATGCGTCATCTGGGGAGGATGCATTGGGCAGTGCATGGCGGGGGCGTGTGGCATCTGGCGGGTTTGCGCCACCATTTACGGACGTCACATACGGATTTCCGTATTGATCGGTGCCATATTGCTGACCTTGGCCCTGTGGGTTTGCTGAGAAGTTCGAGTATCCCTGCTGGAACTGCCCTGATTGCGTATTGTCCCATTGGCCTGAACCGTTGTTCGATGATTGCTGTGCCAGTGACTGACCGTCACCTTGCTGGCCAGAGCCGTCGCCGGCGAATCTCCTGAGGAACGGAAACCGTTCTGTAGGTGATGCGTCTGCCATCTTTCCCTCCCGTCGAGTATGCATCGTCGCAGCCGTGCGCCCTGCGGTCATCGCAATTAGCCCTGTGCAAAACCACTCCCACGTGGGTGCGCCCAGACACGGCTTACGCCGACGCATGTCTTACGCAGCAAGTGTACCGCACGAGCAGGCGTTCCCGTTACTCCCATTCGTTACCTTGCGCACAGCGCAACTGCACGCCAGGCTTTTGCTGCCCGTGCGATTGGGAATGACGATGGTGATGACGGTCATAGTGGCGAGGTCCTTGGAGGATTTTTCTAGGTGATTGTGTGTGGCAGGGGAGCGAGTGGGGAGGGGATGCGAAGAGAGATGGACAAGAGGTATGTTCGATGTAATTCGTTCGAGATTCGGGACATTGGGTAGAGGCATGTATAATGTGACCTATTGAAAGGGATGGCGAAGTTCAGCCCTGACACCGCACTGGCGTATCGCCGTGCTCGGAACGCTCCGAGTGTGCAGGAAACGCCAATCCAGCAGGCGTCGTGGGTAGAAGGGCGCCGCGGCTTTCACGACGCGTCGTAGCGGATGACGTTGTGACTGGAGGAATAGATGATGATTCGACGCATATTGTCCTCGGTCCGGCAGGATGAGGCCTCATCGGAGGATGACTGCGTGGCTCGGGAGACAGCGGTTGCCTGTGGGGCACCGCAACCACAGACGACGATGAAGAGGAACGGCACATCGGCGCGGTTCCGTGGTGCTTTGGCAAGGCATCGGCGTAACCAGCAGGGTTTCACCATCGTTGAAGTGCTCGTCGCACTGCTCATCCTTCTTCTTGTCGGCACCGTCGCCGTGCAGTTCGCAGTCAGCGCCATTCATACGTCATACCAACAGCAGCAGCGCGCTACCGCCATGACGCTGAGCACGTCCGGAATGGAAAAGGTGCGTTCGCGCATTCGCGGCATGAGCGGCGACAGCTACCTTGCTTCAATCACGGCAGGAACCACCAAGGATCAGGCAACGCAGGCATACAACGCGCTCAAAGCTGACGACGTGGTGCGCGATGGTGACTTCCAGCTTGCATGGTCCGACGGCACGGCGCCCGCCTCCGGTTCCATCGCGTATTCTGCCGTTGACACCACCTCGAGCGCTGAGACCAACGGCACCGAATTCAAGGTCTATACCGTGGTCGGCAAGTGCTATCGCATCGCGGAAGGCGATTACAGTTCCAACAACGCCGCATGCTCTGCCATCGACACGTCGTCGATGGGCATCCCCGAATATGTGGATTCCGATAACGGCACATCCGCTGAACTCACCGCTGCCATCACCGATCCGACCAAGTGCGCGAAGGGTGCGTTCAAACTGGGCAGCACCACCTATGAACCGATGCTGCGCGTCACGGTCGCAGTCGAATGGCAGTTCGGCGGTTTCGGATCCAGCGGCGAAAAGGAAGTGTACGCTACGTCCGAATACCTCGATTGCAGCCCTGAAGTCGATATCATCGTCAAAAGCTAGGGGCGACGCATGATGACGTGCATGGCAATCGAAACAAAGGGCGGAGAGACCGAGCGGAGAGAAGGAACGCAGATGGACGAAATGACTGGAATCACAGGATTCTTTCGCCGTCAGGCCAAACAATGGCATGAGGCGAAGCTCAGGGCGTTCCGTCGCCGCGGACTCGGCACGGATCCTGCGCAAAGCGGTGTGACGATCGTCGAGCTCATGGTCGCAATGACCATGTTCAGCATCTTTACAACGATGTTCGCCACTGCGATGGTGCAGTTCATGCACACGTCGCAACGCTCGCTGATGCGCACGCAATCCGCCACCGAAGTGGGCACTGCGACGATGCAGATTTCCCATTTCGTGCAGTTCGCCAAGGGCATGCAGACCGCCAACTCCGCCGATGGCAAGAACCAGGTGCTGTTCGTTCTGCTGCCGGGCTATGCCGTGGGCAACCAGGGCACATCCGAGGAACAGATGAATTCCGACCTGTGCGTGCGCATCACGTATCACACTGCGCAATGGGCCGGCGGCAGGATGTCTGACGCGGGCACGTTGAGCTGGACTTCCGCACGCCTCGTCAGCGGTGCCACAGGGCCTGTGACGTATGACGATTCCGCCGATGCCGTGTTCGCCAGCCGTATCATCAATTCGCCTTCCGCAACTAGCCCATACAACCGTGACCTGTTTGAGGTGAACGGCAGCGAACTGACGTTCCGACCTTCCGATGGCGCAACCATCGGCGGTTCGGTGATTGCCAGCAATACCGATGTGATTGTGACAGCCCGCAACTACGACGCTTCGAGCGCAATCGCCCAGTGCGTCGTCATGCCGTGAGGTGAGCCGCCATGAACTGCAAGACGAATGATACTCATCGCGATATGCACAACAGCACCATGCATCACAACGCTGACGATATGCATAATTGGGGAAGGGAGCACAACATGCCCAGTATGTGCACAGTTCTGCATCGCAGGGCGAATCGGCAGACGGGCTTCACGCTTGTCGAACTTCTGGCGGTGATTGCAATCATGGCGGTTCTCGCTGCCGCTTCCATGCCCATGATCATCAACCAACGTCGTTCCAGCGCACTCCAGGAAACCCGTGGCGATCTGCAGACGATGGTGGCGACCATGAACTCCTACATGGTGAGCAATTATGGTGAGATGCCCAACGTTAAAATCACTTGCAACGACAAGGCGTCCGTGAGCTCTGCCTCGGGCACTGGATCGTGCCAGTTCCCGTGCAATCCCGGCGGTTCATGCGGCAGCTCTGCAGAGACAGTGGAGGTGTACACGGGCACATCGGGTTCCACATCAACGGCGACCAGCGGTTCGACAGTGTCCAGCGCCAAGTATGGCCCCATTGAGACGCTCGACAAGTCCAAGAACGTCAAAATTGTGTATGCCCCTTGCTATTTCAACCACGAGGGTTCAAGCCTGACGCCATGCGACGCCAGCAATTGGGCGCAGCCGACAACACGAAACTTCGACGTATATGCATACAACGTGAACATGGCGCCGAGCATCAAGGCGTTGCTTTACAAGTCGAAGACCGGCAAGTACTACAAGGTGCTCAATGTCTCTACGGCCGATGCAGTCCCTTCAGGATGCCAGGCTGATTCCGGATCCAACGAAGTGATCTGTGAACTGGGCTGACGTCGCTGTTCGCTGTCGTGTGATGTGCCTGCCGCGTTTGTGCGTGGCAGGCACATGTGCGTTGAGGGGAGGGGCGGATCAAGCAATCGCCGAGCGATGGCGGAAACTTCGAACGCGTTATTTCATCGAACAATTCTGTGCTACATTGAGAACTGTTCAGCAGGTGACGAAGCTAGGATAGGGGTTCGTCAACCAGGCTGTGTTGCGAAGGCGCACAGTGCTTAATGCACCGATTGTTCGAGGCATTGGCACACAGCTCCAGCTGGTACGCAACAGCGACTTGAAAGCAACGGCGACTTGAAAGCGCGGAAAGGCAGGCTCATCATGATTTGCCGCAACATCAACAATGCAGTCAGCAACAAAGAATGTTGCGAATCTGTCTTTGAAAGTCATTTTGAAAGCCATTTTGAAAGTCATGGTGTGATGAATCGACATCGTCAGGCAGAGCGCGGGAAGCGGAGCCAACGCGGTTTTTCGCTGGTGGAATTGCTCGTGGTGGTCATCATCATTGGCATTCTGGCGGCAGTGGCCGTGCCCATTTACCTCAACCAACGCAGAGCGGCATGGAATTCTGACGCGCAGTCGGATGTGAAAAACGCGCAGATCGTGGTTGAGACCGCTGCAACGTCCAACAAAGGCAAGTTGCCTACGCAAGACAGCAAAGGCGATCCCGTGAACTACCCGGTCATATGCGAGGGCGGGGCTTCTGGAGCCACTAAGGCGCTGGCTGACCAAACCCTCACGTGCTCGGCGGGCGTGACCATCACCGTCACCAAGACAGGGGATGCAACGTATACGATCACTGGAGAGCATGAAAACGGTACGAAAAAATACACCTACGATTCAACATCACATGGTGTGACCGAAGAGGATAAGTGACGGAACCATCATTTATCGAACATTCGATCGCCGGCTCCCTGAGGAGTGGATGATGGTCATGTGTTCGATATTTCGAATTTTTGGTCGATTGTGTGTCGATTGTGCACTACACTGGTAGGGAAGGAACATGCGGGATGGGCGCTGGCGCCAATCCCGAGGGAGCAGAGCTCGAGGCACGGTGCCTATGCTGTGTCTGAGGGAGGAACGGTTATGGCTGAAGAAGCAGTAAGCACCACATGGCATTACAAGGGCATACTGAATTCACAGAAAGTCAGCGGTGACATCGAGGCGTCGGGACGCTCGCAGGCCATCGAACGTCTCCGCCGTCAGGGGATCATGCCGACGGATTTGGTCAATTCCGCCGATGCCACGGGTCTGCAAATGGAGCTGACCCTCGGCAATGGCCGCTTCCCGAAGAAAAAGGATTACGCCGTCATGGCTCGCCAGCTTGCCACGATGGTCGCCGCTGGTGTGCCGCTGGTGCGGTCGCTCAATATCGTGACCGAGCAGGTCGAAAACAAACGTTTGCGTGACGCGCTTCGTCAGTGTGTCAACGATGTCGAGAACGGTTCGTCGTTCTCCGATGCCATGGCGCACAACGAAGACGACCTGTTCCCGCCGATCATGGTGCACATGGTGCGAGCCGGTGAGGCAGGTGGCTTCCTCGACGGCGCCTTGCTCACCATCGCCGATAGCTTCGAAGCCGATGTGAGGCTGCAGCAACAGATCAAGTCCGCAATGGCATACCCGATCGTGGTGCTGTGCATCGCCATCCTGCTTGTCGGTGTCATGCTCCTCACCATCGTCCCGGTGTTCAAAGACATGTATGACTCGATGGGTGCAACGCTCCCCGCCATCACCATGGTGTTGGTGCGCATGGGCAACGCCGCGCCTATTGCGATTCCGACGCTCATCATCGCTGCTGTCGCCTTCACTGTGTATTGGCGTTCGCATCGCAGCAAGATGTACATTCGCCAATGGTGGGAACCGTTCAAGCTGCGCGTGCCGGTGTTCGGCAAGCTCAACAACAAGGTGTGCCTGGCCCGCTTCTGCCGCAATTTCGCGTCCATGCTTTCGTCTGGCGTGCCGATTTTGGAGGCCCTCGACATCGTCGGTTCCACGTCTGGCAACATCGTGTATGAGAACGCATCGAAGAACGTCGCCCGAGAAGTCGAGAAGGGCGCCAAGCTCTCCGACGCCATGGGTCTGCAGACCTGCTACCCGAACATGCTGGTGCAGATGGTTGCCATCGGCGAAGACGCTGGCGCCATTGATCAGATGCTCAACAGCGCCGGCAAGGCGTATGACGAAGAGGTCCAGGCCACGGCAAAGTCGCTCACGTCGCTGCTCGAGCCTGTGATGATCTTGATTCTGGGCTCCGTCGTTGGCTTCATGGTTCTGGCACTGTACATGCCTATGTTCAGCATGTACGACGCCATCCAAAACATGTGATCATGTGATAGGGAGGCATCACATCATGAGGAACACACCGTTGTGGAAGTACTGCGACGCCCATTTCGGCGCTCGCATCCGCAAACGTGCCCATGGAGAGTCGGGCGCTGCCATGATCATGGCACTGCTGTTCACCGTCATGGTCATCCTGACGCTGACCATCGTGACATCCGTGTTGGTGGGGCAGGCAATCCCCTTCAAGACGAACAAGCGCACGCAACAGGCCACGTATGCCGCGGAGACCGGTCTCGAACTGGGGCTGAGCTTCTTGCGTAGCGCGCAGCAGCAGGCGAAGGCGGATGACAACTATCAGGCGTTCTTCCCCACGATTAACTCCCAGTCGGATGCGACGATGTCGAACGGTCGTACCGATGATCCCAAGGAAGCGCAGTTCGTGACGGCAGGTGGCAACACCATTGTGTTGGACTGCGTGACGCAATCCCATTCCGACGGCACCGCGGATTTGCAGAGCGTGATGGGTACCGACACCCCGCGTTGCCCCTCCATGAACTCCGCGACGGCATCCACCACCGCACCGGGCACGTCTGATGTCAATGACTATTCCGCTGCACGTGTCACCTACCGTGTGGAGATCACGTACTGGAAGTCCGATCCGTCAGTGTCGGATTCCACCGGCAACCCTGCCGCCGAAAAGGTGAGTGGAGTCACCGATTTCTCGAATGCACGGTATGCCTTGGTGACTGCGAAGGCGTATGGCACCCGCTACGCCAATGCAAACAAGGGCAATTCACAGCTTCCTCTCATCACGCTGCAAGGCATTTATCAGTTCGGTGTCACTCAAAAGTCGAGCTCCCCGATTCCGCCGGGCGGGGACGGCGTCGGAGGCTCCTCTGATGGTGCCTTCACGTTCAACGATAATGAGCAGGGTTCGTCCCAGCATGCATGGATCAAAGTGACGTCCCAGACGCTGGCGAACGATGACAAAGACGTTGCCACTGTCACGGGCATATGGACCGAACACATCAGCGAGCATATGGAGTCCGGCAGCACCGCATACATCGATGACCCGGCAAATGAGACGTGCATGGTTGCGGCGGATTCCAGCGGCAATGTGTCCACGAGCTACACCCCGGTCGAAGGCTCCAAGGTGCGTATCTTCAAACGTGCATGGAGCAATGACCCCAAGGGCAACGGTAACACGATGACCTATACATACACGCCGCAATGCCAGGCCAACGGCGGCTACCCGAATGCGTGGATCTATACCGAGGCCGACACCATTCGGCTGGCGGGCACCAATCTGTGCGTGACGGGTCTCGACCCTTATAAGAGCGAGAACTATGGCACGTCGGCATGGGCGACGCTGCAAGAGTGCGGCACCAGCTACACCCCGAATCACTACGATTCCAGCGGCCATTCCACAGGCACCAAGGTCGATCTTCTCAATGGCAAGCCGGGCTATGACACTACTGCCGAGCTCAATGACGCCAACAGTGCTCTCAACAAGATCCAGAAGTGGTCATTCTACTTTGGCTTTATCAACGCCGGATGGAGCAACAGTACCGATGGCAGCACCAAGTTCGCCACCGGAAATGTTGCCAATGGTTCATACTTCTCGGTTCTGTACCCTGCAGACACCAGTGTTGAATCCGATCACGGTGGTTGCGGTTCAGATGTCGACCCTGAGCATGATATGAGAACCTGCTACCTGACGGTCGGCAAGTGGAAGCGCAATCCTGGTGCCACCGGTTACATTGATAACGACAACGAGCGTACGTTCCTCCAGTCCTTGGGCCATGGCGGTGAAGCGGGCTATGAGACCAGCCAGGTCGTGAGCACCACTGGTGCCTGCATGCAGGCACGTCCAATCGGTTCCGGCCACTGGAATGTCAGCAACGTCGTCACCAAGCAGTGCTATGTCAACGCCGAACCCCTCACATCGTGGTGCTATCAGCAGATTCTGCGTGGTGGCAGCGTGGATACGTCGAAGACATATAACAACAAGTTCTGTGGCACGCGTGCCGACAACGAATACACGAAGTACGACAAGATCACCTATGACAGGCCGACGAAAACCGACGGAACGATCGACTACGACCAGACAAGTTACCCCGTGCGGCTGTCGTGGAACGGCGGATGCCTTAAGACCGACGGCACGGGTGCGGAATCGATTCTCAAATCCGTGTCCACCCCATGCAATTCCTTGTTGGGTGATGACAGAGTCGAATTCGTGCGTACGGAATACGTGGGCAAGGATTCGAACTTCAACTACAAGTTCGTTTTGAAGTCCAGCCTGAGCGGTGGCTACGACGCGTCCAAGTTCGATTCCAGCGCCAATGTCGCCGCAACAAACAGCGCTTACTCCGGTGCCCTGTGCTTGCAAGAGATGAACACAAACAGCGGTTGGGTCATGGGCACCAACGGCACGGACCGCAATACGCAGCAGTACGCTGAGATGTTCCCCTATGTGGCATTGCAGACATGCTCCGCGACCACGACGGATAGGTACGGCCGTACATTGACCACGCCGCAGCAGTGGAACGCGCCGGCGGCATCCCAGGGCACCAATACCCGCATCGATTCGGGCAGCACGTCCACAGCCACCAGTGAAACGTCCCTCCAGTCTGCATCCGCAGGCTTCATGAAGGTGCGCGAATACAATCTCGACGCTCTGTGCACCGATTCTGCACCTGTGTCGGGCACAGCAGCAAAGGGGTATTCATGCTGGACGGTGTGAGCATTGCACTACTAGAAGTCATCACCTTCATACTCGGATGCTTCCTGGGTTCGTTTCTCGGTGTGGTGATTTGGCGCGTGCCCAATCACATCAGCATCGTGAACCCCAAGCGCAGTTTCTGCGCGAACTGCAACGCCCAGATCGCGTGGTACGACAACATCCCGCTGCTGTCGTACGCGGTGCTGGGCGGGCGGTGCCGCCACTGCAAAGAGCGCATTCCGTTGCGCTGCCCGGCTCAGGAAGCCCTGACCGGCCTGTGCATGGCAGCCGTCGTCTACGGTGCAGTGGCGGGGGAGTACTCGTGGTGGGCGTTGCCTGCGTTCCTGTATCTGATGGCGATCAGCATCGTTGTGGCATACATGGACATCGACCATCACATCATTCTTAACGTCATCGTGTTGCCGTCATACGCAGTGAGCATCGTGCTGCTTGCCCTTGCTTCCGGCATGACAAACAACTGGGGTGCGTTAGGCCGCGCCGTCATCTGTGGCGCGATATTGTATGTGTTCTACTTCGTGCTCAGCATCATCTGGGCAGGAGGCATGGGAGACGGTGACGTCAAGCTTGCGTTCCTGCTCGGCATGAACATGGGATGGCTGGGCTGGAAGCAGTTCATCGTCGGAGCCTTCATGGCCTTCATCGTGGGAGGTCTGCTGGCTTTGATACAAATGGTACGTAAGAAGGTCTCTATCCATGGTGGGATACCGTTCGGCCCTTCCATGGTTGTGGGGGCTTGGATCGGCGTTTTCGCCGGTCAGGTCATCGCTGATCTTTATTTACGAATTGTTGGTCTCGCTTGATACCGGCGAGGGAGAGGAACTAGCGAGGGAGAGCTCATGAGCCAGATAACGGCATTGATGCTGTCGAATGATGCTGTGCGAGCGGCTGTCATCGATAACCCCTATAGCGCCAAGCCCCGGGTGCAGCACTTCCATATGGTGCCGCTGCCGCCTGGGTGCGTGCAGGATGGGGAAGTGGTCGATGATGCTAAGGACAAAGTCGCCAAGTTGCTGAGCACTTTGGTCACACGTCACAAATACCCGACGCAGAACACGGCATTGGCGTATGCCAGCCGCCGATTGGTGCTGCGCGAGGCCAACTTCCCGGACATGGCGTTGGAAGAATTGCGAGAGACGCTTCCGTACCAGGCCGAAGGTCTGATTCCGCTGCCGGTGGACCAGTCGCGCCTTGATTTCGTGCCGCTCACCAAGGAGCAGACGAACCAGGGAACGATGCTTCACGGTCTCATCGTGGCAACGCTTCGCTCCGGTTTGGAAGGAGTGTCGGAAGTCATTGAGAAGGCTGGCTTTGTGCTGACCACCATCGATGCCGCGCCGTTCTGCCTGGCGCGTGTGTTCGCAAGCTCCAGCGTCAACAGGGTGCAGGCCATCGTCAATGTTGGTTCCAGCAACACCGATGTGATCGTGATGGACAACACCGTGCCGCAGTACGTGCGTACCGTCACGGCAGGTGACAATGACGTCATCGATGCCATTGCCGAGGCTCTCACGATTCCTCGCGACAACGCCATCCAGATCAAGCGCCGCATCGGTCTGCAAAACGTCGTGGGCGACAAGAAGCTTGAAAAAGCTGAGGAAGTCATCCGCGAGACCGTTGCACAGCTCATCGTCGGCGTGCGCAACACGATTAACTATTACGACAACACGCACCCTGACAATCCTGTGCAGACGATCCTCCTCACTGGCATCGGCGCCACGCTCGGTGGTTTCCCCGCCGTGTTGGCAAGCTCGACGAACAAGGTCGTCCGCTTGGGCGATCCTTTCTCGAACTTCACGCTGTCGAAGGACGTCACGAACCAGAACATCGCCGCGCACGCCGCTGATTATGCTGCTGTGCTCGGTCTGGCACTAGGAAAGAGGCCGCAATGAGTCTGTCATTTGGCAACAAGAAGGGCAAGCAGCACGGCGATCACACCCCGCAGGGAGTCCAGACCACGTCGAACATTCCGCCGGTCGGAGCGGAAGACACGCAGACCCAGCCGATTGTCAATGGTCCCAAGCCTCAAAAGAAGAGCCTGAAGGATCTTTTCGGCAAAAAGCAGGTCGTGCGTTCCGTCTCCAACCCCAAGGATTGGAACTTCCGCACCGAGCTCATTCCTCGTTCCGTCGTGAGGCGCAACAAGGACCGCGTGGTGCGCAATGCGATGATCTATGTCGACATCGCCATTGTCATATTGTGCGTGCTTGTCACGATTCTCATGATGGGGATTGTGAAGCATGCCGAAAAGGGCATCACAGAGGCACAGAACCAGTATCAGGCTCTGGTGCAGCAGAAGAAGCAGTACCAGGACGTCGAAGATACCCTCAATGCCGTCAGCGATGAGCAGATGGTGTCGATTGGTGTTCTGTACAACGAAGTCGATTGGAAGAAGGTCGCCGAGCAGTTCAATGCCTCGCTGCCTGACAACGGCACATACAACACGATCGACATGAGCGAATACCAGCTCGTCGGCTCCGGATCGCAGACATCCGGCAGCACGAACTCAAGCGTGTGGAGCAGCGGCGGCGTCATCACCGTCAACTTCACCGTGGCCGATCCTGACTTCATCAAGGCCCAGGATTTCATCGAGAAATACAAGAACATCGACGGCTACGTTGACGGTGCCGTTGCGTCCATTACCGGCGGTGACGGCAAATACACCTACACCGGTAGCGTGACGCTGCACCTCATCACCACCAAGGATGACGGTTCCGAAGTTAAGAACACCACGGCACGTGGCGATAGCTCCGCAGGCGTCGAGGATGCCAACCGCCAGCTGCTCGCCCAGCTGCGCGAGCAGCTTGAGGACGAGGCCGCCGGCAAGTCCACGACATCCACGTCCACCGCAACCGGCCAGTCCTCGGATTCCAGCTCTTCGAGCGCAGAGTAGTAGAGAGGGAGCACAGAAATGAACAAGTACAAGATTCAGTACATCGTCATGGCGCTGCTCGCGGTGATTCTCATCGTCATCACTTACTCTGCCATTGTCACGCCGAAGCTTTCGGCAAAGGCAAGTGCGGAGCAGCAGGCGCATGCGATTCAAGACAAGAACGCCAAGCTTGACGAGCGCATCCATTACCTGATGAAGGTTGAGCCGCAGATCGGCACGCAGAAGGATCGTCTGGCCCAGGCTCAGCGTCAGATCCCTAGCTCCTACGACCAGCAAGGATTCATCAGCAACCTCAACGACGCCGCTACGCAGTCCGGTGTGATGATTCAAACCGTGGGGTTCACCGATGCCTCCCTTGCATCGCTGCCTACGATCGCAACGTCCAAGCTGACGATCGGCGTGCCCGTGCAGGTGCCGGTGTCTATCAGCGCCACGGGCACATACGATCAGCTGCGCGACTTCGTGAGCAAGGTGCAGTCCATGATGCGCATCGCGGTGCCGAACTCCGTGAGCTACGACTTGGGTGATACCGGCGGCGCCGATCCGAGCTGCTCGGTGACACTGCAGCTCAACATCTGGTCCATGCTGACGAATTCCACCACGGTCTCCGGATCTGCTGCCACCGATGCGAATGCAAATGTCAGCGGCTCGAGCACCACGGACTAAACGCATGACCATTCGCTACACGGCAGCGGCATGACGTGCTGCATTGCTGTGAAGCGCTGAATGCATCGCAATTCACAGTGCGAATCCACACGGTGCGCTGTGTGAGTGATGCGAATGCCCATGGCCGACCTTCGAAAGAAGGCCGGCCATTTTTAAGTGGCGCCGCTTGTGTCAGCGCATGGCATTAAACTGAACCCGGTTCTATAGGCCCAATCAGTACAACCAGAAGGTGCACAGTGGCAGTTTCCAAACTCGATGAAGTCGTTTCCCTGGCCAAGCGCCGTGGCTTCGTGTTCCCCGCCGGCGAAATCTATGGCGGCACGCGATCTGCATGGGATTATGGCCCGCTCGGCGTTGCCTTGAAGGACAACATCAAGCATCAGTGGTGGCGTTCGATGGTGCTCACGCGTGGCGACGTCGTGGGCGTGGACACGTCCGTCATCCTGCCGACCGATGTGTGGGTGGCGTCCGGCCATGTCGCGGTTTTCAACGATCCGCTGATCGAATGCCTCAGCTGCCACAAGCGCCATCGCGAGGACACCCTGCAGGAGGCCTATGAGCACAAGCATGGCCATGCGCCGGCTTCCGACAAGGACATCCCGTGCCCTGACTGCGGCACCGTGGGCAACTGGACGGAGCCGCGTGATTTCAACATGATGCTGCAGACCCATCTGGGCCCCGTCATGGATGAGAACTCATTGCATTATCTGCGTCCTGAGACGGCACAGGGTATCTTCGTTGACTTCAAGAACGTGCTCACCGCATCGCGATCCAAGCCGCCGTTCGGCATCGCCAACATGGGCAAGTCGTTCCGTAACGAAATCACGCCTGGCAATTTCATCTTCCGCACCCGTGAGTTCGAGCAGATGGAAATGGAGTTCTTCGTCAAGCCCGGCACCGACGAGGAATGGCACCAGTACTGGATCGATACCCGCACCCGTTGGTACACGGATCTGGGCATCAATCCGGCGAACCTGCGCCATTACGAGCATCCGAAGGCCAAGCTCGCGCATTACTCCAAGCGCACCGTCGACATCGAATACAAGTTCGGTTTCAAGGGCTCCGACTGGGGCGAGCTCGAAGGAATCGCAAACCGCACGGATTACGACCTTTCCGCACACTCCAAGCACTCCGGCGAAGACCTGAGCTACTTCGACCAGGCTTCCGGCGAGCGCTACACGCCGTATGTGATCGAGCCGGCTGCAGGCCTGACCCGTTCGCTCATGGCATTCCTCGTCGACGCCTACGACGTGGACGAAGCGCCGAACGCCAAGGGCGGCGTCGACAAGCGCACGGTGCTGCGCCTCGATCCGCGTCTCGCCCCGGTGAAGGCGGCTGTCCTGCCGTTGTCCAAGAAGCCTGAGCTGCAGAACATCGCTCACAACCTCGAGGCTGACCTGCGCCAGGATGGCTGGATGATCGATTATGACGAGGCTGGCGCCATCGGCCGCCGTTACCGTCGCGAAGACGAAATCGGTACGCCGCTGTGCATCACCGTGGACTTTGACACGATTGACGACAACGCTGTGACGATTCGCGAGCGCGACACCATGCAGCAGGAGCGCGTCGCGTTGGCAAACGTGGCGGATTATGTGCGTGAGCGCGTGTCCGACAAGCGCGTGCGCATCCCCGGCGGCCCCGCTGAAATCACCGGTGTCCGTGGTGCTGATGGTGCCGTGGACTACCAGGCCGAAGCAGGCGAGGATGAGTCCGCCCCCGTCAAGGTCGAGGAAGCCGGCGGCGAGAACGCCTGATATGACGGCTGATTCCACTTCCGATACGGCGGCGGTTGTGGCGGCATCCGGCAATGCCGGCGCTGCTGCATCCGCTGCCGTTTCCGCATCTGCATCCGCATCCGCTGCCGATGGCACAACGAGAGGGCTTCCTGGCGCGTTCATGCTGGGAAGCCATCGCGTGACCACACCGGTCATGTTGTCGCCGATGGCGGGCGTGACGAATTGGCCATTCAGGGTGTTGTGCGAAAGCTATGGCCCCGATGGCCTGTATGTCGCTGAGATGATCACGGCGCGTGCGCTTACCGCGCACAACCCCAAGGCTTTGAGGCTATGCCGGTTCGCTCCGAGCGAGACCTTCCGCTCGCTGCAATTGTATGGGGTCGACCCACATATCCTGGAGCAGGCGGCTGGCATCGTTGTCGACAACCACATGGCTGACCACGTCGATCTCAACTTCGGCTGCCCGGTTCCCAAGGTGACGCGCCGCGGTGGGGGATCGGCTCTGCCGTGGAAGACCGACCTGTTCCGTGAGATCATCCGCAAGGTCGTGCACGTGTGTGCACCGGCGGGAATACCGGTCACTGCGAAGATCCGCGTCGGCATTGACGACACCCATACGACGTTCCTTGACGCCGGTCGCATTGCGCAGGACGAGGGATGCGCGATGGTCACGCTTCATGCGCGCACGACCGCTGAATATTACGGCGGCCATTCCGATTGGGATCGCATCGCGCAGCTTACGCAGGCGCTGGACATTCCGGTGTTCGGCAACGGTGACATCTGGACGGCGGAGGATGCGATTGCCATGGCGCAGCAGACGGGTTGCGCCGGCGTGGCGATTGGTCGCGGGTGCCAAGGTCGCCCGTGGCTGTTCGCCGACATCCGCAATGCCTTTGCCGGCTCCCCACAGCGAGTGAATCCCACGTTGGGGCAGGTTGGTGCGATCATCGAACGCCATGCCGCGCTGCTCGTGGAGTTCTACGACGGCGATGAACGCATGGCCGTGCATGACCTGCGCAAGCATTGCGCGTGGTATCTGAAAGGCTTCCCCGTGGGCGGGGATGTGCGTCGGCAATTCATGGAATGCGAAAGCCTGGACGATGTGCATCGGGTGGTGGACTCCCTCGATCCAGACGTGCCGTTCCCCATGCAGATTGCCGACAAGCCACGTGGACGCGTGCGGTATGCCAAGAAGGTCCGTCTTCCTTATGATTGGCTGGAGTCGCGCACATTGAGCGACGAACAGCGTCGTGACCTTTTTGAATCCGATCCGCTGGATGACGTCTACTGACGCATGGTGCGCGACGCATGGTGATCGATGCCGTCAGGCGCAGGTCGTCGCGATTCGTTGCGTATTATGTTGTGAGAAAAAACAACGCGAGTTGTGCGCGGCGCGGCGTATTTTGGCGATTGCTGCGTTAAAGTATTGAACAAAGCGTATTGACAGGAGTTCAGGAGCATTATGAGCGATTTCGATGTGAATCCCGACGCCGAGTCCGGGTTCGATACCGCTGGCACGGTCATCCGCGTTGTCGGTGTTGGCGGTGGCGGCGGCAATGCCGTCAACCGCATGATCGAAGAGGGGATTAAAGGCGTCGAATTCGTCGCCATCAACACCGATTCTAAGGATCTTGCGCGCAGCGAGGCAGATGTGAAGATCACGCTGTCCGATGAGACGAGCCGTGGTCTGGGCGCGGGCGGAGACCCGGAGAAGGGTGCCAAGGCTGCCGAAGACCATGAGTCCGACATCGAAGAGGCTCTCAAGGGCTCCGACATGGTGTTCGTCACCTGCGGTGAGGGCGGCGGCACCGGCACCGGCGCATCGCCGATCGTGGCACGCGTGGCACGCCAGCAAGGCGCCTTGACCATCGCCGTCGTGACCCGTCCGTTCGCTTTCGAAGGCAAGCGCCGCGCGGCATCTGCAGAAACCGGCATCGAGAACCTGCGGGAAGAAGTCGACGCGCTCATCACCATTCCGAATGAACGACTGCTGGACCTTGACCCGAACACCACGTTCGTCGAAGCCTTCAAGCGTGCCGACAGCACCCTTGTCGCAGGCGTGCGCGGCATCACCGACCTCATCACGAACCCGCATCCGTATGTGAATGTCGATTTCGCCGACGTGTGCAGCACCTTGAAGAACGCTGGCACCGCGCTGTTCGGCATCGGCACCGCCCAAGGCGACCAGCGCTGCCTGCAGGCTGCCGAGCTCGCCATCGCATCGCCGCTCCTCGAGCAGGGCATTTCCGGCGCTCATTCCGTGCTGGTGAGCATCTCCGGACCGGAAGACATGCTGCTCTCCGAAGTGAGCGAGGCCATGGACATGATCTCCAAGACCGTGCATCCCGAAGCCTCCATCACCATGGGTGCGACGCTTGATGATTCCTATGGCGACGGGGTGTCCGTCACCATCGTGGCAGGCGGGTTCACGGCGAACGACGATTCGGCCGTGGAAGCAGGTGCTGGCGCTTCCGCCACCGTGCTTCCGTTGGACAAGGCCGCTGGCGCTGCCGCGTCTGCTGACGCGCCCGCCGCTGCCGCCCAGACCCATGCCGCCACCAGCACGCCGGCATACCAGCCGGCGTCCGACGACACTGCCGAGCACACGGTGTTCGCTCCCGCCAACAGCGGGGGAGTGCGTGCCGATGGCTACCAGTCAGGCTCGTACGGTCGCAAGCCGTTCGATGATGACGATGATGACGACGAGCCGGCCATCCCGGACTTCATGCGCTGAACGAACCTCGCCATCACGCCACGCCGTCGCGCCGCAAATCGCACATGATGTGGTTTGCGGCGCGTTTTACGTGGCATAATGATAGGGATTGTGTAACTTTTCCTAGAAGCCTTTGCGCGAAGGAGCTGTGATGGCAGGATTCATGAAGAACGCTATGTCATATCTTGGCATGGCGGACCCTGCAGAGGACGAAGACATGTACGATTACGACGATGAGTCTCAGGACCAGGATGATTCCTCGTTCGATGCAGACGCACCCATCCAGCCCCAATCCACCACAACGCCAGATATTTCGGCAGGTACGCGATCCGCGTCCATTACCCCATTGCACCCACAGATGAGCAAGATTCTCACTATCGCCCCCAAGGCATACCATGACGCCGAAGCGGTCGGCCGCGCCATCCGAAGCGGCGTGCCGGTCATCCTCGATTTGTCGAACACCTCGGACGCCGAGGCGTATCGCATCATCGATTTCTCCTCCGGCGTCGTGTTCGGTCTGCGCGGAAAGATCGACACCATCACATCCCGCGTGTATGTGCTGACTCCTGCACAGGTCGAGCTCGAAAAACCCGAACATCGCTGAGATAAGGTGACCCATGGTCTTCGGTTTGGTCGACAGAATCTGTGACTTCGTCATAGATCTGTACATTCTTGCATTGATCCTTCGGTGCGTTTTCGACTGGATCGACGTGCTTTCCCGCAAGCCCTTGTCGGGATCACTCGTGGGCATCAGGGATTTCATTTACACAATCACCGAACCACCGTTGCGTGCGCTGCGTCGCGTGTTCCCGCCGATTCCGATGGGGCGTGTGTATTTCGACACAAGCTTCATCATCTTGTGGATCGCGCTGGGATTGCTCCAGTGGCTGCTGTAACGTCTTCTGCATGGCATCAGCGGTTTGTGAGTGAAGCCGCTGATGGCTGCATACGGAATGGTTGAGGTCGTGCCTGTGCTAGCATGGGTACGATTCGATAAGTAGCTCGCTGCCGCTTCGCACACCCTGTCGTTCCCCGACGACTCGGCTGCGGTGCAATGGCCTGCGAGTTGACTCGACGGGCAGACGTCAGCCGAGGAATGAATTTGTAGATTTGCAAAGGGGAACATACATGGCTCTGTTGACGCCGAGTGACATTCGAAACCATGTCTTTCCGATTGTCCGGTTCAAGGAAGGCTATAACATCGAGAAAGTCGATGACTTCCTCGACGAGGTGACGGACACGGTTGAGGCGCTGGGCAGCGCCGCCGCACATGAGGGTGCGACACAATCCTATGGTCCCGAGCTGGCGAAGCTCAATGACAAGCTCGCTACGATGCAGGCTGAGAACACGCAGCTGCGCGAGCAGCTTGCCGCGGCAAGCTCCCAGACCGCAGACGCCGGTCATGTCAATGAACTCACTGAGCAAAACAACCAGCTGCGTGCTCAGCTGGATGCCGCATCCAGCGAGCTGTCGCAAGTCAAGCAGCAGTTGGCTGACGCTTCCAACCCGGCGCCGACCGTCAACACCGAGCAGCTTGAGACCCTGACGAACCAGAATGCTCAGCTGCGCAGCCAGGTCGATCAGCTCAATTCTCAGATTGACCAGCTCACCGCTCAGCAGGCAGCCGCTGTCGCGCAGGCCACTGGCGACACGGATGCCCTCAATCAGCAGATTGCCACGATCACCAAGGAACGCGACAGCGCGCGTACGCAGGTGAACGAGCTGCAGAAGCAGCTGGATTCTGCCAAGCACCAGTCTGATCAGTTCCAGCAGCAGGTGCAGGATTCCCAGACGCAGGTTCAGAACGCCAAGGCGCAGGCCGCACAGTTCCAGCAGCAGGCCACGCAGTTCCAAAGCGAAGTGCGTTCCACCCGTACCCAGCTGGAGCAGGTGCAGCGCGAACTCGAGGATTCCAAGAAGCGCGAGGAATCGCTGCGCCAGCAGGTGGCGGCGAACGAGCCGAGCACGGAGACCGGCAGCCTCGAGAAGATCAAGTCCGCTGCCCAGAACGCGCAGACCGAGCCGGAACGCGCCACCGCCATGTTGCAGCTGGCCATGCAGCTGCACGACCAGTATGTCGACAAGGGCAAGGCTTCCGCAGCCCAGCTGGTTGCCGACGGCCAGTCCAAGCACGATGACTTGGTCAACAAGGCCAATGCATACTCCACGAAGGTGCGTGCGCAAGCCGAGGATTACTCCACGCAGGTGCGTCGCGAAGCGGATTCCTACTCCGACCAGACCCATGCGGATGCCGATCAGTACTCCGCACAGACGCATGCCGCTGCGGACCAGTACTCCAAGGAAACGCACGATGCCGCCGACCAGTACTCCAAGGAAACCCATGCGGCTGCCGACCAGTACTCCACGCAGACGCAGCAGGCCGCGGACCAGTACTCCGACAAGAAGCATGCCGAAGCCGATCAGTACGATGCCAAGACCCGCACGTCCGCTGAGGATTACGCCAAGCAGGTCAAGGAGAAGCTGTACGCGGACTCCAAGGTCATCGAAAGCAACATCGACGGCCTCAAGCAGTTCGAGAATCAGTATCGTGCTCGCCTGACCGACTTCCTCACTCAGCTGACCGCGCAGGTGTCGGATTCCGACAACTACAACGTTGACAAGAGTTCCTCGAAGGATGGCGAATCCGAGGATTCCGCAAAGGACGCCGAATAATCGTCACTGCTGCAGCCGACGCTGATGACTCTTAGGGAGCCATGATTGTCGGTGCATCAGCTGCCATAGCGGGATGCTTCGCATACAGCGGGGCATCCCGCTTTTGCTATGCCGCCTGCACGGCCGCCTGCACGGCCGCCTGCATATCCACAACAGTGTGCGCTTGGGCTCGTGCCGCGCGGAACCGCCGTGCGATATCATGGCAAACGACAAGCGGCCCACGCCGCCGCTGTGTGAAGGAAGGAGAACAACGTGGCACGCACCGCAGACCAGTCGGACACTGGTAAGTTGGACCCAATCACCGTGGATGCAGACAAGCCCGACACGGACACGTCTGACGCAGCGAAGTCCCGCGACACATCTTTCACAGCGGGTGATCCTCAGGCTTCGCACTCCAAGCGTTCGTCGCGCCTGGCGGTGTTCATTGCGGTGATTGCTGTGTGCGTGATTCTCGATCGGGTGTCGAAACTGGCAGCATTGCGTTATCTCGCTGACGGCAGGCGCGTGAGCGTGCTGGGCAACGCGCTGGGTCTCAAGTTGTTGTTCAACCCCGGCGCATCCCTTGGCATGGGGTCGGGGGCTACGCCCGCGATCGCTTTGCTCGCATGCGCCGCCTGCGTCTTGCTGTGCGTGGCTGCGTGGCGCACGGAGAGCATGGCCTGGACCGTTGCGCTGGCATTGTGCTGCGCCGGCGCCTTGGGCAACCTGATCGACCGTGTGTATTACGCCACAGGCGTTCTCAATGGCAAGGTCGTGGATTTCATTGACTACGGTTGGTCCATCGGCAATGTTGCGGATGTGGAGCTGTTTGTGGCTGCTATCGTCGTTGTGGTGCTGGTGCTTGCTGATGTGCCTTATGCCGCACGGCGCAAGAAGCCAGCAGATGACGGTGACGGCGGCGGTGACGGGATGCTGGATGGCAGCCATGCCGATTCCTCGCAGCGCGAAGGCGGCGCGGCATGAGCATGGTTCCAGCCCCTGATGCGTTGATTGGCAAGCGCCTTGACGTCGCCATTGCCAAGATGATGGGTGTATCGCGGTCACAGGCAGCCGAGCTCATCGAAAGCGGACAAGTGAGCTTGCTGACTCGCCACGCTGACAAGTCAGCTAAGCTGCTTGCCGGCGACATTGTCGATCTTGAGCTTCATGATGAGCAGGAAGTGCCCGAACCGGTGTGCGACGAGATGGAGATCGTCTATGAGGACGATGACATCGTTGTCGTGAACAAGCCGGTCGGCGTTGCTGCCCATGCCTCGGTGGGGTGGACGGGGCCGACGGTGCTAGGGAGCCTGCTTGCCCGTGGCGTGCACATCACCAGCATGGGCGCGGCAGGGCGTCAGGGCATCGTGTCTCGTCTTGATGTGGGTACGTCCGGACTCATGCTCGTGTGCAAGTCGGACCTTGCCTACAAAGAGATGCGCCGGCAATTCGCACAGCATGAGGTTAAGAAAACCTATCATGCAATCGTCCAAGGCAATCTCAAGCAAGACAAAGCCACGATCGAAGCGCCGATTGGACGCGCGAAGGTGAGCGATTTTCGTTTCACCGTCACGCCGGCGGGCAAATCGGCGGTGACACATTGGGATGTGTTGGAGCGCTTTGGCGATGCCACGCTCGTGTCCGTGAACCTCGAGACAGGGCGCACGCATCAGATTCGTGTGCATTTCTCATCCATCGGCCACCCCTTGGTCGGCGACCCCATGTATGGGGCGAATCCCAAGTTTTCGCAGGAGCTGGGGCTCGAACGGCAGTGGCTCAATGCCACGATGCTCGACTTCCGGCATCCGCGCACCCACATCTGGCAGCATGTGGAATGTGGCTATCCGTCGGACCTGCGGCATGTGCTCGACGTGCTGCGGACGACGAGCGCCGCGCAGCGTGCCGCCGATGAGATGAAATGACTGTCGCCTCCGGCGTGGCGGGACTGTGGCAGCAAGTAGGGAACGGCAGGGTGCGTCAGGGCACGGCGGTGGATGACGGCGACAGTGGCAGCGTTTGATTTTCGTTCGAAATATCGTGCAGACGACACGCGAACGAAGTGGGCGATTGCATGCGGTGAATATCGAACAGATGTTCGAGTGGTACCATGTATCCCATGGCTGACATCGCAAACAATTCGTTCGTGAACCTTCACGTGCACACGCACTACTCCATCCTTGATGGTGCAGCGCGTATCAATGAGCTTGTCGATTACGTGAAGGAATTGGGGCAGCCTGCGGTCGCCATCACCGACCACGGCAACATGCACGGGGCATACGAGTTGTGGAGCACCGCCGTTAAGAAAGGCATCAAGCCCATCATCGGCATAGAGGCGTATGTGACGCCGGAGACCGCGCGCCAAGACCGCACGCGCGTCCATTGGGGCACGGAAGCCCAGCGGTCCGATGATGTGTCCGGTGGCGGCGCCATCACGCACATGACGATGTGGGCCGAGAACGACGAAGGCCTCGTCAACCTCATGAAGGCTTCCTCTGTCGCCAATCTCGAAGGTCTGTTTGGCAAATGGCCCCGAATGGATAAGGAAGTGCTCAACACCTATCACAAAGGCATCATCGCGACGACGGGATGCCCATCGGGCATTGTGCAGACAAGGCTGCGCTTGGGGCAGTTCGACGAAGCGCTTCGCGCCGCAGGGGAATACCAGGACATCTTCGGCAAAGACAACTACTACGTCGAGCTCATGGACCACGGCTTAGGGATCGAACGCCGCGTGCGCAAGGAATTGGTGGAAATCGCGCACAAGATCGGCGCTCCGCTCGTCGTGACGAACGATTCCCATTATGTGACGCCGGAAGGCGCGGTGGCGCAGGACGACATGCTGTGCATCAACTCCGGCTCCCACAAAGACGATCCGAACCGTTTCAAGTTCGACGGCACCGGCTATTACGTCCGCTCCGCCCAGGAGATGCGCGAACTGTTCAAGGAATTCCCCGAGGGCTGCGACAACACGTTGGAAATCGCCGAGCGGTGCAACGTCATATTCGACGACCATGAGGACGGCGCGTTCATGCCGGAGTTCGACTGCCCCGAGGGGTGGGATGCCACGTCGCTGTTCCTCAAGAAAGTGGACGACGGCCTGCGCGTGCGCTACCCGGACGGCGTGCCCGAGGAGGTGGCCCGCCAAGCGGACTACGAATGCGGCGTCATCTGTCAGATGCAGTTCTGCGGTTACTTCCTCGTCGTCGCCGATTACATCAATTGGGCGAAGACGCATGGTGTCATGGTCGGTCCTGGCCGTGGTTCCGCGGCAGGTTCCATGGTGTCCTACGCGATGGGCATCACCGAGCTCGACCCGCTCAAGCATGGACTCATCTTCGAACGCTTCCTCAATCCGGAGCGCGTGAGCCTGCCTGATATCGATGTTGACTTCGACCCCAGCGGCCGTGCCCGCGTGCTCGACTACGTGGCGAACAAGTACGGTCATGACAAGGTGGCGCAGTGCGTCGTCTACGGCACCATCAAGACGAAGCAGGCCATCAAGGATGCCGCGCGCATCATGGGCTACGACTACAACGTGGGCGATCAGCTGTGCAAGGCGCTGCCGCCGGCCCAAGGTGGCAAGGACATCTCCCTCAAGGATGCATTCGATCCGGAAGCGAAGCGGTACTCCGAGGCGGGCGAGTTCCGTGATCTTGTCGAATCCAGCCCTGACAACAAGCGCATCTACGACGAGGCCTGTGGCATCGAAGGCTTGATCCGTCAGACGGGTGTGCATGCGTGCGCCACGATCATGGGTTCCAAGCCCATCACCGATACGTCCCCGCTCATGAAGCGTACCGATGGCACGATCACCACGACCTTCGAATACCATACGTGTGAAACGCTCGGCTTGGTCAAGATGGACTTCTTGGGCTTGGCCAACCTTACGGTCATGCGAGACACGCTCGAAAACATCGAGTCGAACCAGCACAAGCACATCGAGCTGGGACAGATTCCCCTCGATGACAAGGAAACCTACCAGTTGCTGTCGCGTGGTGACACCCTTGGCGTCTTCCAGCTCGATTCCGACGGCATGCGTGGCCTGCTGCGCCAGCTCAAGCCGGATAACTTCAACGATATCTCCGCACTTATCGCGCTATACCGACCCGGCCCGATGGATATGAACTCCCATATCAACTACGCCAAGCGTAAGAACGGCTTGCAAGAAATCACGCCTATTCACCCCGAGGTGGATGAGCCGTTGCGCGGCGTGCTCGGTGAGACCTACGGTCTCATCGTCTACCAGGAGCAGGTGCAGTCCGCAGCTCGAATCCTCGCCGGCTATTCGCTGGGTCGCGCAGATGTGCTGCGCCGCGCCATGGGCAAGAAGAAGCCCGAGGTGTTGGCCAAGGAACAAGGCCCGTTCTTCCAAGGAATGATGGACCATGGCTATAGCCGAGAGGCTGCCCAGGCTGTGTGGGATGTGTTCCTGCCATTCGCTGGATATGCGTTCAACAAGGCGCATTCCGCTGCGTACGGTTTGATTTCGTACTGGACCGCATACCTCAAGACGCATTACCCCGTCGAATTCATGGCGGCGTTGCTCCAGAACGAAATATCAAACAAAGACAAGACCGCGCTGTATTTGGCGGAGGCGCGTCGCATGGGCATCAAAGTGCTTCAGCCGGACATTAACGAATCCGTCGCCAAGTATTCCGCTGTCGGCGACGTCGTCCGCTTCGGCATGGGCGCCATTCGCAACGTGGGCGAGAAAGTTGTCGAAGAAATCGTCAAAGAACGCAACGAGCACGGCAAGTACGAGAGCTTCCTCAACTTTGTCAAGCGCGTGCCGGTCACTGTGCTCAACAAGCGCACCGTTGACTCCCTCATTAAGGCGGGAACTTTCGATTCCATTGACCCCAATCGCCATGCGCTGTGCACGATCAGCGAGACGGCAATCGACCAGACCGTGCCGCTCAAGCGCAAGGAGGCACAAGGCGTCTTCGATTTGTTCTCCGTTATGTGCTCGGATGAGGACGAGTCGGATGCGCTCGGCGACGCGGAAATCTCCGTGCCCGATATCCCTGATTGGGACAAGAAGACGCGGCTCGAGTTCGAACGCGAAATGCTCGGGCTGTATGTCTCCGACCATCCGCTCAACGGTATGGCTTCCGTGCTTAGCGAACTGAGCGATATGTCCATCGCCAAGGCGATTGACCTAGGTCATTCGCTGGGGGAGGACAACGCGAACTCCGTGCAGGTCACGCTCGCCGGTCTCATCACCCAGGTCCAGCGCAAAATCTCCAAGAAGGGACGCGCGTGGGCGATCATCACCGTCGAGGATCTCAACAGTTCCATTCACTGCTTGCTCTTCGGCAATACGTACCAGCAATTCCAGGAGATGCTTCACCAAGACAACATCGTCAAGGTGCGCGGCAACCTTGATGTGCGCGAGGACGAGGTGCAGCTACGCGTCAACACGGTGGATGTCGTGCATGTGGACGCGTCCGGCAACGAGCCGCTCGAACTGCTGGTCGACGCGCGCCAATGCACTCTGTCGAGGCTTGATGCGCTCAAATCTATCTTCAACCGTTATCACGGTCTGTGCGAGGTGAGACTGCGCATCAGTGACAATGACCGAGTTTTCCAGATTGCGTGTGGCGATGAATACCGCGTTTCGCGCGACCCATCGATGTTCGGTGAGCTCAAGGCGCTGTTCGGTCCTTCCTGCCTTGGGTGATGTGATGCCTGCACCTGCCACGGATGCGCTCCCTTGCAACAACCGGGCTGCAGCGGGGTTGAACCGGGCGGTGCTTTGAACTGGGGCGCTGCTTGGAACCAAGGCGAAGCTTTGGGCTCGGGCGGGGCTTTGAGGTAGGGTAGGGCACTATGAGCAGCAACGAATACGGCAGCGAATACGACGAAGGCTTCGATAACGCCGATATCCTGCGGATGCACCGGCATAATGAGCGCCGGTTCAAGGTGTTCCGCACGGCCATCGTCGTCATCACGACGGTGATTGTTGTCGTGGTCGCAGGCGTGGCGTTCCGTAACTGGCGAGGCGGAAGCGGCACGAACCAGGCGCAGCTGTATGCCCAGAACGTTGAGAAGGTCTCGCAGGCTCGGGCGGATATGAGCAGTGCCCTCAACGGTTCGGAAAAACCCGTGGAGTTGCTGACCAAATATATTTCCAACTCCGAAAGCGTCGACGATTTGGTGAAGCTGCGCACCCAATCGCAGCGTCTGCTCGACGATGTGCCTTCGTACTACACCTCCGAACCCCATACGCAAAGTCAGTACGTTCAGGCCAACTCCGACCTTGAAACCTACAGCAACCGTCTGGTGAACCTCACGTCGCAAATAACCGAGTCTCTCAAGACAGCAGGTCAGGGCAACGTGGAGAGCGGCGTGAATACAGCGATGAGCGCCCTCAATGCCCAGGTGACCGCGGCGACGACGTTGATGAGCACATACACCGGTCAGACCGCCGCATCTCAGGCCACGATCACCGAAGGCTATCTCGCCGGCCTCAACAAGGCGATGGGGCAGGCGCAAGCGGATCTCAGCGCCTACAAGGAGGACGATCCGCCGTATCAGCTGCTCGAATACCAGCAGACTTTCGAAACAGACACGAGTGACCTATCGGGCGCGGTGGATAGCATGCGCAAGGCATTCACTGGCTCGCAGTCTGCCGGAGGGGTCGCAGGCAACGCGCAGCTTGCCGTCAGCAACAAGCAGGTTCCGTCCGGATTGCGCCACACGTGGGAGGTCGCGGGCGATGAATCCATCACAGTGACATTCACCGCCACGACGATGGACATCAAGGACGGTTCGCAGACGTCGTCCACCGCTAAATCAACGTCGACCACCGCAAAGTCCGTGCATGCCGATTACGCCTTGGCGCCTGGGCAGCGTACTGACTTCGGAGGCACTCCCATCGCGGCATGGACGCTCACCGGCGTGGGGTCCGACAAGATAGACGACACGACCATCGTCCTCTACCAAATCGGTGATGGTGCCGATGGCAGCAGCGTGTTCCTCGGCCTGTACCAAAACGGCGCCAGCTGGAAACTGACGACATCCGATTCCACGACTGCGCTCATCAACAAGTACTGAGGCCCGCGCCGAGACGGCTGAACGCTGAGAGCGCTGTACAGTGAGAGCGCTAAACAGTGGAGGCACTAAACAGTGAAAGCGCCGTACAGTGAAAGCATCGCGCGCTGAGTCAACCGAGCGCTGAGTCAACCGAGCGCTGAAGGCGCCGGACACCGGTCATGGAACAGGTCATGGCACCGGTCATGGCACCCATGCGGCGCCTGCACGCAGGGCATGTCATACAACCATGTCCGCAGTGCGTGCATTGCGACGTATGTGTCTGCTTTCGACCTTATACTCGGTTCTATGACTACACCGGAAGAAATCACCATCAGGACCATTGATCTGCGCGGGCAGAAGCTTTCTCGTGCGGAACTTCTCAAGGCCATGCCGCGCGCCGCAATGGGCGTGGGCGAGGCAACGGAGCTCGTCAAGCCGATTCTGGCCGACGTGCAGGAGCGTGGTGCGGCAGCACTGCGTGATTTCGCTGAGAAGTTCGACCATGTGCGTCCTAAGAACCTGAGGGTGCCCAAGGAAGCCATGACGAAGGCCTTGGAGGAGCTTGACCCGCGTGTGCGTGCGGCGATCGAGGAATCCGTGCGTCGTTGCCGTGCAGTGAGCGCATCCCAAGTGCCCAAGGACTTCCACACTGACCTGGGTCCCGGCGCCCGTGTTGCAGAGCGCTGGATTCCGGTGCAGCGCGTCGGTCTGTATGTGCCCGGCGGCAAGGCCGTCTATCCTTCCTCCGTTATCATGAACACCGTGCCTGCGCAGGCGGCTGGCGTTGAGTCCCTCGCCATCGCGACGCCTCCGAGCAAGACGGATCCCGATGGCCTGCCGAGCAAGTCCATCCTCGCTACGTGCGCCATCCTCGGCGTCGATGAGGTCTATGCGGTCGGCGGCGCTCAGGCAATCGCAATGTTCGCTTTCGGCGCCAAGGGCTCCGAGCCCCAGGACGGAGAGATCCTGTGCGAACCGGTTGACAAGATCACCGGCCCGGGTAACATCTTCGTTGCAACCGCCAAGCATCTCGTGGCTGGCAGCGTCGGCATCGATGCCGAGGCAGGCCCCACCGAAATCGCCATCCTGGCGGATTCCACCGCAGACCCGCGTTTCGTCGCAGCCGACCTTATCGGCCAGGCCGAACACGATGAGCTTGCAGGCTCCGTGCTGATTACCGATTCCGAGGAACTTGCCGACGCCGTGCGCAAGCAGCTGCAGCAGCGCGTGCCGCGCACCGAGCACGCCGAGCGCATCCAGAAGTCGCTGTCGGGTTCCCAGTCCGGCGTGATTCTCACGTCTGATCTTGACCAGTCGATCGATGTGGCCAACGCCTACGCTGCCGAACACTTGGAGGTGCAGACCGCCGATCCGGATGCTACGATTGCGCGCATCCACAACGCGGGCGCCATCTTCCGCGGCCCGTTCTCCCCGGTGCCGCTGGGCGATTACATGTCTGGCTCCAACCACGTGCTGCCGACCGGCGGCACCGCGCGTTACGCATCCGGCTTGGGCGTGCACACGTTCATGAAGCCCGTCGAGGTCATCGAATACGACGAGACCGGTCTCAAGGAGCTCGCCGCCCGCATCAACGACTTCGCCGTGCAGGAGGATCTGCCCGGTCACGGCGAATGCGTGCTCACGCGCTTCGTCAAGGACCCCTATGACAAGGCGACCCTGGAGCAGCAGGAAGAAGAGGCGGGTCTGCGATGAGCATCCCTTCGAACCTTCCGCTGCGCAACGACCTTGCTGGCGAAGAACCCTACGGCGCTCCGCAGCTTGACGTGCCGGTGTGCCTGAACGTCAACGAAAACCCGTATCCGCCAAGCCCGGCAGTCGTCGAATCCATCGTCGAACGGGTGCGTCAGATTGCCCCGACGCTGAACCGTTACCCCGATCGCGAGCATATGGAACTGCGCCGTGCGTTGGCACACTACCTGTCGAAGGAATCGTTTGTCGACCTCGAGCCCGAGCAGCTGTGGGCGGCGAACGGCTCCAACGAAATCATGCTGCAGGTGTTCCAGGCATTCGGTGGTCCCGGTCGCACCGCTTTGGGATTCGCACCGACCTATTCGATGTATCCCGAGTATGCGCGTGACACATTCACCGCATGGGAAACAGTGCCCCGCAAGTCTGATTTCACTCTTGACGTGGATGCGGCGGTCAAGGCGATCGCTGAGGTGAAGCCGTCGATCGTGCTCCTGACCAGCCCCAACAACCCCACTGGCACGCCTGCTTCCATCGAAGAGGTCGAAGCGCTTCTCGCGGCCTGCGAGAAGGCAGATGTGGAAGGTGCCCCGCAGGGTGCTCATCCGCTTCTCGTGGTGGACGAAGCCTACATTGAGTTCCGTCGTCCGGGCAAGCCCAGCGCCACGACGCTCATCGACAAGCACCCTAATCTTGCCGTGAGCCGCACCATGTCGAAGGCGTTCGCCTATGCCGGTGCGCGCGTGGGTTACATCGCCGCGCAGACGGGAGTCATCGATTCCCTGCGCATCGTGCGCATGCCCTATCACCTGAGCGCCGTTACACAGGCCGTCGCCCTTGCTGCCCTCGACCATACCGACGAGCAGCTCGCCCAGGTCGGTCATCTGCGTCAGACGCGTGACGACTTGGTGCAGTGGCTGCGCGCTCAGACATACAAGGGCACTCCTCTCACCGTTGCCGACACGGATTCGAACTTCGTGTTCTTCGGAGTGTTCGACGATCGTGATTTCATCTTCAATCGTCTGCTCGACCGTGGCGTGCTCATCCGCGACGTTGGCCCCGACGGGTGGCTTCGCGTGTGCATGGGCACCGATGAGGAGATCGCTGAGTTCAAGAAGGCATTTGTGGAGGTATTGCGTCTGGCGGAGCAGCGTTAGGGCATCAGCCCTAACACGCCCGCCGGCGTGCGCCGCCCGTAGCCGCAGCGCCTTGGCATCGCCGCACAGCAACGCTGCACAATCGCGCAATCGCAGCAGGCATAACGAAGGCATAGACAGCAAGAAAGAAGCATCCGCACATGGCACGCACCGCGACCATCACTCGCACGACCAGCGAGTCCAGCATCGAACTGAGCCTCAATCTCGACGGCACGGGCAAAACCGATATCGAGACCACCGTTCCGTTTTACAATCACATGCTCACGGCATTGGGCAAGCATTCCCTGATTGACCTGACGGTTTCGGCGCGTGGCGACACCGATATCGATGTCCACCACACCGTCGAGGACACGGCAATCGTGTTCGGCGAGGCATTGAAGCAGGCACTGGGCGACAAGGCCGGCATCACGCGTTTCGCAGACGCCACGGTTCCGTTGGACGAGGCCTTGGCAAAGTGCGTCATCGACATCTCCGGACGTCCCTACTGCGTGTGCTCGGGCGAGCCCGAAGGTTTCGAATTCTGCATGATCGGCGGTCACTTCACCGGCTCCTTGGTGCGCCACGTGATGGAATCCATCGCTTTGCACGCTGGCATCTGCATGCACATGCAGGTGCTCGCCGGGCGTGATCCGCATCATATCGCCGAAGCCGAGTTCAAGGCGCTTGCACGTGCGCTGCGTTACGCTGTCGCGCCAGATCCGCGCATCGCCGGACTCATTCCCAGCACGAAGGGCACGCTATGACGCAGTCGAACGGAGGCAATTCCGACGCCAACGGTTCGGACGGCTTGTCGGATGACGACATCGAGGCCGCTCTCGCAGGTTTCGAACAGGATTTCAACGATAATGACGATCCTACGATTGCCCAGATGAACGAAGCCTTGCAGCGCAACGAAAACAAGGCTGCCTCCGCGTCGTCGTCCATCCCGTCGGATGCCGCGACTTCCCCCGACGGCGTCGCTGACGGCAGTCGAACGGACGATTCCGTCGCATCCACCGATGAATCCCTGACGGAATCTTCAGACCACTCCCTAGAGGATTTTCCAGAGGAATCACTGGAGGAATCTTCGGAAGAATCGTCGCAGTCCGCTGACGGGTTCTCCGATGATGATTTCGAAAGCGACCTCGCCGATATGTCCGACATGGAGTCGGCGCTCCAGCAACTGCTGGGCGAGAAGGCAAGCAGTGCCATGCTGCTCACTCGGGTGAGGGACGTGGATGTGCTTGCCGCTTTCGCTGCGATCTGTGACATCGACGCTTATTGCATCGCTGACAAGACCGGCGCCATCGCCATACTCAAGGATCTTGACGGACGCCATCCCGAGGACGCCGCGCAGGCGCTCACCAAGCTGGTCAACGGCATGAGCGTGGTGCTCGTCGTCAACCGCGCGGGGCACATCGAAGCCCATCAGTGGGTCAACGCCACCCAAGGGGAGTCCTTCCCGCCGCCCATCGTGTTCATGAACTCTCCGGCGCTTGTCGAAGACGTGATGGTCGGTCAGGCTGATGTCAATGACGTCGTCGCCAGCGGTGACTTCACGGTCATCGACACGAAGGACCTCAACAAAGCGAAGTCGTTCCACATACTGCAGAATTTCGCCGACCGCATCAACAAGCGTCAACATCGTCGCTTCGGATTCGGCTTGCGCCGTCGTTTCCCCAAGAATTCACCGGAGGATGACGCCGCCGGCGATTCTCGCAATGGAGACGGTGTGGATGACGACGCCAGCGATGACTGAGGCCTAGGCATCGGGCACGGGGTCCGCAGCTTGGAGTTGCGTGGCAAGGGATTTCTGACAGGGGAATTCATCGCCGGCAATTCCCGATGTGTGAATTGCGCGGCAGATGGATTTCCGGTGCACGAATTCATTGACACACGAATCTGTTGACACATGAATCCGTTACAGTGTTAATCAGTTGCCTGCGTCCGACGCCGGCAGGATTCCCATGAAGGAGGATCATGACCTCGATCGTTGTGTTTGATTACGGTTTTGGCAACGTGCGTTCCATGGTGCGTGCAGTGGCGAACCTGGGCGTGGATGTGGAACTGACATCCGATGTGGACAAGGCCATGGCCGCCGACGGTGTCGTCGTGCCTGGCGTGGGCGCTTTCGCCGCGTGTGTCGAAGGGCTGCGCCGCGCCGGTGGCGACGACATGGTCTACGACAGATTGCGGGAGCGCAAGCCTGTGCTCGGTGTGTGCGTCGGACTGCAGGTCATGTTCGACACCGGTTACGAAGGGGGAGTGCCGGCGGAAGGACTTGGAGTACTCGGCGGGTCGGTCCGCCAGCTCAAGGCACCCGTTGTGCCGCAGATGGGATGGAACACCGTGGATGCCGCCGCTGGTTCCACGCTTCTCAAAGGAGTGGAGCGCGAACGCTTCTACTTCGTCCATTCGTATTGCGTCAGCGACCCGACGCCTGAAGGCAGGGTGCAGGGGCTGTTTGAGCCCGATGACGAATTCAAGGTGACATGGTGTGACTATGGTTCTTCGCGTTTCGCCGCAGCGGTGGAACGCGGACCGCTGTCCATCACGCAATTCCATCCGGAGAAGTCCGCACAGGCCGGCGCCACGCTGTTGCGCAACTGGGTGGATTCCTTCGCGACCGCGCGTTGATGCGCCGCATAAAGCTGCAATGAAGGGCTGTCGAAAGCCGCAAAAGAAAGGATTGACATGATCACGTTGCTTCCCGCTGTGGATGTGCGCTACGGAAAGGCCGTGCGCCTGCGTCAGGGAGAATCCGGCTCCGAAACGGACTACGGCAGCCCGCTCGAAGCCGCCCAGACCTGGGTTGACGAAGGTGCGGAATGGATTCACCTCGTCGATCTTGACGCGGCGTTCGGCACAGGCAATAACCGTGACCAGCTGGGGCAGATTGTCGCCACGCTCGGCAGCAAGGTCAAGATCGAACTGTCGGGCGGAATCCGCGATGACGATTCGCTCAATGCTGCGCTTGAGGCAGGCGCCGCGCGCGTCAACATCGGCACGGCTGCGCTCGAGAACCCCGAATGGACCGCACAGGCCATTGCACAATGGGGCGATCGCGTGGCAGTGGGCCTCGACGTGAGGGGCCACACGCTTGCCGCCCGTGGCTGGACGAAGGAAGGCGGTGACCTCTTCGAGACGATCGACATGCTCAACAAGGCCGGTTGCTCCCGCTACGTGGTGACCGACGTGTCCCGTGATGGCATGATGAGCGGCCCCAACTGCGACCTGCTGCGCGAAGTCGCAGAACGCACGGATGCGAAGGTCACCGCATCGGGCGGCATCTCCAGCCTCGAGGACATCCGCAACATCGCCGCGATCGGCGGCAACGTCGACGCTGCGATCCTGGGCAAGTCGCTGTACGCGAAGGCCTTCACGCTGCCGCAGGCCCTGGAAGTCGCCCGCGCCTGACCCCAGGGCGCTTCCCGGGCGTTCGCGCGCGGCGCATAGCGCAACAATGTGAAGCCACGCTCACCGAATGTTAAAGCGCCCGCAACATTAGCGGAGGAAAATAGGCTTTATGAATAAACAGCAAGAGTTCGTCATGCGCACCGTGGAGGAGCGAGACGTCCACTTCATCCGTCTGTGGTTCACCGATGTGCTCGGACAGCTGAAGTCCGTCGCCATCGCACCTGCGGAACTCGAATCGGCCTTCGAAGAAGGATTGGGCTTCGATGGTTCTGCGGTGGAAGGACTGACGCGCGTGTCGGAGGACGACATGATCGCCAAACCCGATCCCGCGACCTTCCAGATTCTGCCGTGGCGCGGCGGCCCCCAGGGCACGGCACGCATGTTCTGCGATGTGCTCACGCCCGAAGGCTCGCCATCGCTCGGCGACCCCCGTTACGTGCTCAAGCGCACGCTCGGCAAGGCAAAAGAAAAGGGCTTCACGTTCTACACGCATCCGGAGATTGAGTTCTACCTGTTTGAAAAGCAGGATGATTTCTCCGTGCCGCCCACGCCCATCGATCAGGGAAGCTATTTCGACCATGTGCCGCGCAGCCCTGGCATGGACTTCCGTCGCGCGACGGTGAACCTTCTCGAGCAAATGGGCATCTCCGTCGAATACTCCCACCATGAGGCCGGTCCCGGACAGAACGAAATCGACCTGCGTTACGCCGATGCATTGGCTACCGCCGACAACATCATGACGTTCCGTACCGTCGTCAAGGAGATTTCGCTGGAACGCGGAATCAGCGCGTCGTTCATGCCCAAGCCGATGACCGACCAGCCGGGTTCGGGCATGCACACGCACATGTCGCTGTTCGAAGGCGACGAGAACGCCTTCTACGAAGCCGGTCAGGAATTCAACATGTCCCAGACCGCGCGCCAGTTCGCTGCCGGCATCCTGTATCATGCCGCGGAGATCACCGCAGTGTGCGACCAGTACGTCAATTCGTACAAGCGTCTGTGGGGCGGGGCAGAGGCTCCTAGCTACATCTGCTGGGGTCACAACAACCGTTCCGCATTGCTGCGCATTCCGCAGTACAAGCCCGGCAAAGGCAATTCGTCCCGCATGGAGTACCGTGCGCTCGACCCTGTCGCCAACCCCTACCTTGCGTATTCGCTGCTGCTGGCTTCCGGTCTCGACGGCATCGACAAGAAAATGGAGTTGGGCGACCCCACGAGCGATGACGTGTGGGAGCTCACGGACGCGGAGCGTCAGGCGATGGGCATCCAGCCGTTGCCGGATTCCCTCGACACCGCTTTGAAGGTCATGGAAAAGTCCGATTTCGTAGCTGACGTGCTCGGCGAGCATGTGTTCGAGTACTTCCTGCGCAACAAGCGTCAGGAATGGAACGAATACAGGCTCCAGGTCACGCCGTACGAACTCAAGAAGTACCTGCCCAGGCTGTGACGTCTTTGCAAGAAAAGCCAGCCAGACAACACGACGGGCAGGATGCGCCGAACACCTTCGACCGCATCTATGCCGTCGTCAGGCAGATTCCGCGGGGGAGGGTCGCCACCTATGGGCAGGTGGCGGCCCTCGCCGGCAATCCCCGGTGGAGCCGGGTCGTCGGCTACGCGTTGCATGTGAATCCCGATCCGGCGCACATACCCTGCTACAGGGTCGTCAATCGCTTCGGGCGTGTGTCGGATGCCTTCGCTTTCGGTGGTGGCAACCGGCAGATTGAATTGTTGGAAGCCGAAGGAGTGCCCTGCCATGATGGGGTGGTGGACTTGGGCACGTACCAATGGCAGGCATGACTGGGCGGCTAGCGTGTTCGTTCGGCTAGTGTGATCGGTCGGATGGCGCGAGTGATTGCCGGCATGATTGAAGTCTGATACAATCACCGCAAACGGACTCACGGGGTATGGGTCTGGGCGTTTGCCGTGCATTGCAGGGGATAGAGGTAGTGCGTGGCCAAAGGAGGAGATAACCGTATGTATCGCAATGCTGAGCGTTCGCTCACCGCACTTCACAAGGCGTTCGAATCGCTGTTGCTCAGCAAACCCGTCAACCGCATTTCCGTCACGGATGTCGCGACGAAGGCCAATCTGACTCGCAACACGTTCTATTCCTACTATTCGTCAATCGACGACCTCACGCAATCGTTCTTCCGCCGGGAACACAAACTCATCGATCTCATAGAGACGCGTCATCTGGTGTTTGACGCGCGGCATCCGGCGGGACTCGTGGCTGCGTGCGCCGAATACATATTCGCCAACAGGGAGCCGTATGCGACGCTGCTTGACAGATACCGCAATTCTCCCAACTACCAATGGCTGATCTCCACCAAGATTCGCAATGTCTATGACGTGCTCGTCGAGCGCATGGCGCAGCAAAAAATCAAGGTGGAGGAATGTGACAAGCGGTTCGTGTCATTCACCGTGGTTGTTGGATATTCGCTGATGTACCAGTTGGTGACAGGCGGGCTTGACGTATCGCAGGAGCAGTTGACGAAATCCTATCTGGGCATCGTGCAGCCGTATTGCGCCATGCTTACCCAAGAAGCGGCATCGCTCAAGGACATCGATCCGCTCATCATGCTGGTGTGTGACATCGACGTCGCCAGGAAGATGGCGACGGACACCATGGCGACGGACGCAGTGACGGCGGACGCGATGGCAACGAACACGATGGCGACGGATGCAGGGCTTGCAAATCCCGCATCCATTGCCACGATTCACGACGTGAAGGACGGCTCGGCAGCGGCATAGGCGCGCCATGCATGCGCACTGTCATGCATGTGCACTGTCACGGTGCATTAATAATCACGGTGCATTAATCGCAGTGCGAATAACACATGCGACCGCCAGTGCACCGACCGTCAGTGCACCGGCAGCAGCCGTCACGCCGTCGCAGCCTTCTTGAGCCTTTTGATGCTCACCGGTTGTGCGGTGCCCAGCTCCTGTGCCCACAACGACACGAGGAATTCCTCATACATCCACCGCACGTGTTCGGCACGGTCATACGCGGCATCTCTGGCGGCTCCCGCAGGCATGGCATCCGCAGCCTTGGCGCAGGACGCCACGATGTCGTGCGCCTCTTGCGCCTGCCACGCCCATGCCACGTCACGGTCCTTGTTGGCCTTCGCCTTGTCCAACCGGTATTCATCCGCATGCAAATAGCGTTCGATGCCGCCCAACGCATACGGCGGGGCGGCCGCGACGAAACCGTCGAAGACAAGGGACGCCACATGGTCGCGAATCCATTGCAACGTGGCAAGCAACGGGAGGGACGCAGGGCCAGAAACAGCCTTGTCAACCTGCGCTTGGCGCTTGACGATGGCAATCACATCATGCGCCACCGCATACACGGTGTCCTCATACACATCCGTCACGGATTGCACGGCATCGGCGAGCTGGGCATCGTCCTTGCAGTCGGCGACATTCGGCAGCAGACGCTTGACGGCAGCCATCTGGATGTCCTCGACAAGGGCTGCCGTGGACTTGTAAGGCGCCGCGGCAAGCATGAGCGCTTCGCCGCCCAGCCATCGCGACGACACCCGTTCGCTCGGCAGGCGCACAGCGTCGAGCGCCGCCTCCCAGAGCATTTGCCTGCGGGGCTTCATGGTGGCGCCCGCTTTGTGAAGAAGGTTCGCCTTCTCGACCACCAAGCCGCTGTCGCCGGCCTGGGACGCCTGCTTGGTGATGGAGGCGCGCGCCGATTCCACGGCTTCGCGCTCGAATCTCTTTTGCAACTCGACCAGGCTCTTCGATGTGCCGAGCACTTTCGGCGCATGGCGTTTGCCGCCACCATGGCGATGACGCCCGCCTCCACGGGGCGCATCCGCTTCCACGCTGAACGTGAGGCGCAGATGGCGGGGCATGCGTTCCCAGCGTTCCGTGGTCCACACCTGAGGGTGCAGTTGCGCGCCGACCACCGCAATGGCAGCCTGCGTGAACGCTTTCTCAAACGAGGGGACCGCGCTCGCGGCATCCAGCGCGTCGCCATCATGCGGTGTCACGGAACCAGGCAGCACCGGATACGTGATATCCAGCCATGCCCGGATCTTGGCGGCGGTGTCAGGCGCGGGCACGAATTGAACGCGCAACGCCTTGGGAAGCGACTTGATCGTCGCCACGATCAGATCTTCAAGGAATCCCGGGACGGTCCATGTGAACTGCTCAGGATTGAGACGGGACAGCATGCTCAGCGGAATGTGCACCGTGATGCCATCGGCTTCGGAATGCGGATCGTAAACATATGACAGCGGCAGGCGTATCTCACGCCCATCCGTGCCCCGCGTCGACCACTGGTCGGGATAATCATCGAGATCCGTGTCATCGGAATCCGCCAAGCGACGCACCTTCGACGCATCGAAATCCAGCAGATGAGGGTTGTCGTCATGATGTTTGCGCCACCATGATCCCAATGCCGCCACGCTCGTCGCCTCGGCAGGCAGCACGGAGTCGTAGAACTCCACCAAGTCCTCGTCATCCACGGCGTCGACGACACGTCGCGTGCGGTTCGTTTCTTCATCGGCGGCGCTCACCACCTGCCGGTTGCGCTCAATGAATGAGTCGAACGGGAAGCGTTCGTGAATATCACCTTCCACCAATCCCTGGCGGATGAGGAACATGCGTGCCTGAGCCGGGTTGATGCGCGCCCATTGCACGGTGCGTCCCTGCACGATCGGCAGACCGTAGAGCAGAACCGTGCTGGACGCCACGGCGGCCCCTGCCGAACCGGACCAATGCGGCTCGGCGTAGGTGGTGCGCGCCAAATCGCCCGCCAAAGACTCGGCCCACGTCGGATCAATCGCCGCCGCGGAACGCGCCCACAGGCGGCTGGTCTCCACAAGCTCGCCCGCCATCACCCACGAAGGCGTGGACTTCGCGACAGCACTCGCGGGGAAAAGCCCGAAATGCACGCCGCGCGCGCCTTGGTAATCATTCTTGGAAGCCTTCGCCGCTTTCTTCATCGCGCGGGCGCGTGCCGCTCCATGCAAGCCGGCGAATTGCGACGCCTTGGGATCGCGCACGACCTGCATGCCGATGTTGGACAGCAATCCGGGAAGCATGGATCGGTGGATGCTGTCGCCATCCCATGAGCAGGCGAGGCTGTGGGCGCCTTGCTGATCCATCGGCAGCCGGGTGACAGAGGCATCGGGACGTTCGGCGGGCGTGGGGTCTCCCACCGTGAAATGCAACTGCGCACACATCTGGCGCAGCTGGGAATACAGGTCATGCCATTGGCGCATGCGCAGATAGTTCATGAACTCGGCCTTGCACCGGCGACGCAACGCGGAATTCGACGGCTCGCCTCCCGCTTGCCAGAACGAATCCCAGATGTTGAGGGCGGTGAGGAAGTCCGAGGTGGCATCCGCATAACGGTTATGGATGCGATCGGCTTCATCACGCTTGTCCTCGGGGCGTTCACGGGGGTCTTGCAGGCTCATGAACGCGACGATCACCAGCACATCCGCCAGCACGTCCGCGGTGGCGTGGCGCGCCGCTTCGATGACCATGCGGCCGAGCCGCACATCCACGGGAAGCCGGGACAGTTGGCGGCCGATTGCGGTGAGCCGCACGTCGCTGCCGCGCGAGGAGCCCGTGTCGCCGCCGCCATGGCCGTTGCGGGTGCGTCGATGGCCGCGACTGATGGCCCCCAGCTCCGTCAATTCATTGAAACCATCCGACACAGCCTTCATGTCGGGAGGGTCGATGAATCCGAAATCCGTCACATCCCGTGCCGTGGACGCCACGCCGACGGCGAGCATCTGCAACACAACCGCGCCCAGCGACGTGCGCAGAATCTCAGGGTCGGTGAAACGAGGCCGTGTCTCGTAATCGTCATGCGCATACAGGCGGATCGCAATGCCGTCCGCCACACGTCCGCATCGGCCGGCGCGTTGGTCGGCGCTTGCCTGCGAAATCGGTTCGATGGGCAGGCGCTGCACTTTCGCGGTTTTCGAATACCGTGAAATGCGCGCCAGACCGGGATCCACCACGTAGCGGATCGACGGCACAGTGAGCGACGTCTCCGCAACATTCGTGGCGAGGATGATGCGCTGATGCGCATGTGCCTCGAACACGCGATGCTGTTCCTTGGCGGACAACCGTGCGAAAAGCGGCACGATCTCCAATGCGTCCGGTCTCCGCATGTCGCTGGCGCGCGGGCCGAAATGCCGGCGCAGCGCGGTTTCATAATCGCGAATGTCGCGCTCGCCGGCCGCAAACACAAGGATGTCCCTGGGGCCGGTCACATGCGTGGACCGAATCACCAGTTCCGCGCAGGCGCGTGCGACGGCGGTGGGCACATCCATGTCGGTGTCGTCCCAATCGTCAGGGTCGTCCGGATTGCGGACGGCATCCTGAAACCCCGGCACGCTGCGCATGAGCGCAGGCGGCGCACCCAAGGGTTCGTAGACGATTTGCACCGGGTACGTCCTGCCGGAGACCTCGATGACGGGGACATCATGGTGCAACGCTTGCGAAAAATGCTTGCGGAATTTCTCCGAATCGATGGTGGCGGACGTGATGATGAGCTTCAGGTCGCGGCGTCGGGGGAGGAGCGCTGTGAGATATCCCAGCAGGAAGTCGATGTTGAGGCTGCGTTCGTGCGCCTCGTCGATCATGATTGTGTCATACGCCGACAGTTCGGGGTCGCGCTGGATTTGCGCGAGCAGAATGCCGTCCGTCGCCACCACAAGGCGCGTGGCGGGTGAGCTTTCGTCGGTGAAGCGCACACGGAAGCCGATCTGATCGCCCAATCGCGTGCCGGTCTCTTGCGCGATGCGCTCCGCCACCGTGCGGGCGGCGATACGCCGCGGTTGCGTGAGCATGATCTTGCGGCCATGCGTGCCACGGCCTTCTTCCAACAGAATCTTGGGGATCTGTGTGGTCTTGCCGGAGCCGGTCTGGCCGGAGACAATGACGACCTGCGACGAGCGCACGGCGCGGGCAATGGAATCTCGGGCTTCGCTGACGGGAAGCTCGGCAGGGTATTCGAATCGCATCATGGGCAGGCATCACCACTTACCGTGCGCGCACGATTTCAATGACGCGATACCCCTTGCTTGACGCATTCTTGGAAACCGCGAAGCTTTGTTCGCCGCACTGGCTGTCCAAAGCCTGCTGCAGCCACGGTATGAGGGAATCAGCCCCTAGGTTGCGCTGCACGACAAGATACGCCCTGCCGCCCACGGTGAGGCGCACGAGCCACTGCATGAGCAACTCGTGGAGGGCTTCCTTGCCGATGCGGATCGGGGGATTCGACCACATGAGGTCGAAACGGACGTCCTGCGGCACGGCGTCCGCAGCGGACACACGCACGTTGGCGCAGCCGTTGCGTTCCGCATTGCTGCGCGTGAGGTCAAGCGCACGCTCGTTCACATCCACCGCCCATACGTCGGCATGAGGGGATTCCAGCGCCAAGGCGACGGCGATCGGACCCCAGCCGCAGCCAAGGTCAAGGAACGTGCCGTGTGCCGGAGGCTGCGGCGCATGCTTGAGCAGCACGCGCGTGCCCAGGTCAAGCCTGTCGGTCGAAAATACGCCGTTCGACACATCCATTGGCACATCCCGGCCGCGCAATGTGACGGTGATTGTGCGGCGCACATCCTCAGTGGTGGGGGCGCCTGCGAAATACTGGGTGGCGCGACCTGCCGGAGCCTGCTGTGCCTGAGGGCGGTCGGTTTTGGTGTGGTCGGTTTGGGGCTGATCGGTAACCTGCGGATTGGCTACGTTCGAATCGGTCGGGTGCGCGGCCTTCTGATGCGGCTCCGACTTGACCTGATCATGGGCCTGGCCATGGGACTGGCTGGCGTGCACGCCATGGTCGTGCGTGCGGGCGTTGCGTTCGCTGTGGGCGTGATTGCCGGCGCGTTGTGCGCTGGCCGAAGTCTTGTTGCCGTGTGTTGTGGCTTCCTGCGGGGCGTTCGTCTCGGTCGGTGCGCTGGCAGGGGAGTCAGGCGAGGCCTGGGGGCGGCGGCGTTGGTATCGTGCCGCCCTGTGTGCTGCTCGGCTGTCAAAAGGATTGGGCTTGCGGCGGCGCTGGTGAATCATGGCACTCCTTGTTCTGTCTACTGACTTGATGATAATGAGGGAACTAAACACCGCGCCCGCGTTCGCCGTGGCGGGGCGGTGATTCCCGTGACGGCGACAGTGAGAAGGGCACGCATACGACGCAGCATTCGCAGCATTCAGCATCCTCGGCATCCGAATCAACCGCATCCGAATCAACCGCGTGGAATGGCTCGGCACCAGCGAAGGGCAGCACGCGGCCAGAGCGTTCCGTGCATGGCCATGCGTCGGTGCGCATAGACAGTCCGTCGCAGACGTTGGATTCCTCTCGCTCCGATGTGCTGGATCTGCCCGCCGCAGCTCCTTCGCATACAGCGGGATCGCTGGAATGGGAGGAGCGCGAAAGCCGCAACCAGCTCAAGCACGTGGCCGGCCTTGGCGAGCTACAGGACGTCACCGAAGTGGAATACCGCAAGGTGCGCCTGGAAAGGGTCGTGCTCGTGGGCGTGTGGTCGAGTCTGGAGACGACGCAAAGCGCCGCGGAGGAATCCCTGAGGGAGCTGGCCGCGCTCGCCGACACCGCCGGCGCACAAGTCGTGGACGGAGTGCTCCAGCATCGCCTCAAGCCCGACGCCGCCACATACCTCGGTTCAGGCAAGGCCAAGCAGCTGGCGGCGATTGTCGCCGAGCACGACGCCGACACGATCATCGTGGACGCCGACCTGCCGCCGTCCCAGCGCCGTGGCCTCGAGGACGTCACGAAAGTCAAGGTCGTGGACCGCACCGCGGTGATCCTCGACATCTTCGCCCAGCACGCCACCAGCCGCGAAGGCAAGGCACAGGTGGAGCTCGCCCAGCTCGAATACATGCTCCCGCGTCTGCGCGGCTGGGGCGGATCGCTGTCACGTCAGGCGGGCGGTCAGGCCGCCGGTCAGAACGGCGGCATCGGCTCGCGCGGCCCCGGCGAGACGAAAATCGAAATGGACCGGCGCGTCATTCGCACGCGCATGGCGCATTTGCGCCGGCAGATCGCCCAGATGGCGCCATCGCGCGAGGTCAAGCGTGGTTCGCGGCGCCGTCTCGGGCTGCCCACGGTCGCAGTCGTCGGCTATACGAACGCTGGCAAATCCTCGCTCATCAACAGGCTCACCGGTTCCAGCGAAATGGTGCACAACGCGCTGTTCGCCACGCTTGACACCGCGGTGCGACGCACAAAAGCGGCGGATGGACGCGTCTACATGTATGTCGACACCGTCGGATTCGTGCGTCGCCTTCCCACGCAGCTCGTCGAAGCGTTCAAATCCACGCTTGAAGAAGTCGCGGACGCCGAGCTCATCGTGCATGTCGTCGATGGGTCGCACCCCGACCCCTTCGGTCAGATCGAAGCTGTCGACGACGTGTTGGGAAGCATCGACGGGGTGGCGCAGATTCCTGTCATCATGGTGTTCAACAAGGCCGACCGCATGGATCCGCGCATGAGGGAACGCATCCTGGGGCTCATGCCCCAGGCGCATATCGTCTCCGCCGCCACCGGGGAAGGCGTGGACGGATTGGTGCGCGCCGTGGAGGCGCAGTTGCCCAAGCCGGGCGTGCATGTGGATGCCGTCGTGCCATACACGGCGGGTGCGCTCATGTCGCAGGTGCGTGAATTCGGGCATGTCGAGAAGGCCGATTACGAAGCCGACGGCGTGCATGTTTCGGCGGATGTGGATTCGCGCCTTGCGGCGGCGATTATGGAAGCGGAGGATGCGGCCACAGCTCAGCGGCACGTGTGAACGTCACGACGGCCACGATTCGCAAACCGTTGTGCCATGCCGCGTGTATCGTCACACCGTCGCAATATATTGAAGATGTATTGAACACGATTCAAGAAAGCTCTCCTGCGTCTGTTGAAACGATTGACTTTCAAACGACCGCGGCGCAGGAAGCGTTGGAGGAAGAGTAGCTTATGGCCAATTCACCCATTCGCCCCACGAAGCTTGCGATTATCGGTGCCGGCGCCGTTGGTTCCACTACCGCTTTTGCCGCTGCGCAGCGTGGTGTCGCCCGTCAGATCGTGCTTGAGGACATCAACCTCAAGCGCGTCGAGGCCGAAGTGCTCGACATGCAGCATGGCTCCAGCTTCTATCCGACCGTTTCCATTGACGGTTCCGATGACGTGGAGATCTGCCGCGACGCCGACGTTGTGATCATCACCGCTGGCGCACGCCAGAAGCCCGGCCAGTCTCGTCTTGACCTTGCCGGTGCGACGATCAGCATCATGAAGTCCATCATCCCCAGCGTGCTCAAGGTCGCCCCGAACGCAATCTACGTGCTCGTCACCAACCCCGTTGACATCGTCACGCATGTGTCGATGAAGCTCTCCGGCCTGCCGGCAAACCAGATGTTCGGCTCCGGCACGAACCTGGATTCCGCTCGTCTGCGCTTCCTCATCGCGCAGCAGACCGGCGTCAACGTCAAGAACGTGCACGCTTACATCGCTGGCGAGCATGGCGATTCCGAGGTGCCGCTGTGGTCCTCCGCCACGATCGGCGGCGTGCCGATGCTCGACTGGAAGCCGCTCGAGGGCCATGAGCCCCTGACCGCTCAGGTGCGCGAGGACATCCACCAGGAAGTCAAGAACGCCGCGTACCGCATCATCGACGGCAAGGGCGCCACGAACTACGCCATCGCTATGTCGGCTGTCGACATCGTCGAGTCCATCCTTCGCGATTCCAACCGCATTCTGCCGGTTTCCTCGCTGCTGGACGACTTCCACGGCATCTCCGACGTGTGCATGTCCGTGCCGAGCGTTCTCAACCGCAAGGGTGTCAACACCCGCATCAACACGCCGCTGTCCGACGATGAGCTCGCTGCCCTGAAGCGCTCCGCCGAGACGCTGCGCGAGACCGCTCACAAGTTCGGCTTCTGATTCGGTCTGCAGGCGATTGAGGCCATGGACGCAGCTGCTACGGTTTGCTGCGGTCGCTTGATTGCTTGATCGCTTGATTGCCTGATTGCCTGATCGCCTGAAGCTCATGGCATGAGGTCCGCGGAATACCTTCGGGTTTTCCGCGGACCTTTTTATGTTGAGCTGTGCTGAATCTGCAGCTGTAAACCTGCACTGTGCCGCACTGTGCAACATCGGTCAGTCGTTTCACCTGCCTGCACCACTCCGCCTGCGCTGCATCCGTCTGCCTGCACTTGTTGTGTCTGCTGCACCTGCCGCGCTCATGCCGCTCGGTCTGTGGCGGTAATGATTCTTGCTCTCGCAACCTTGCAATTTCTCAATACGGTGAGAAAATCGAAGGGTTGATTGAGGAGGCGCTATGAATAATCGCAACTCTCGTGGGACGCAGACGGACGCACATGGCTTCAACGCCCAAGCAAGGGACCATGTGCGCCGCCTTCGTTTGACTCTTGCCTTCACCGGCATCATCTTCGTCGCGGAAGTGGCTGGCGCGGCATTCACCCAATCGTTGGCGCTGTTCGTGGATGCCGGCCATATGCTCACCGATGTGTCGGTGCTCGTGGCGTCCTTGACGGCGGCGGTGCTCATGCAACGCAAGCCGGATTCGCGTCACACATGGGGCTGGCGCCGCCTTGAGGTCATCACCGCCGCCGGCGGGGCGCTTGTGTTGTTGTTCGTCGGCCTGTATTCCCTGGTTCAAGCGGTGCTGAGACTTACGGGTTCCGTCGCGGATACGGTCAACGACCCGGTCATGCTGCTTGTTTTCGGCATTGTGGGTTTGCTTGCCAATGCGGCTTCCATCGTGACGCTGGCGAGCAGTCATGGGGATAACATGAATGTGCGTGCCGCGTTCCTCGAGGTGTGCAATGATGCGCTGGGGTCGGTCGCTGTTGTGGTTTCGTCGACTGTGCTGCTGTGCACTGGCTGGGATGGATTCGATGCCATTGCAGGCGGTGTGATTGCCCTGCTCATTGTGCCGCGTGCCTTGAAGCTGCTGCGTGACAGCGTGCGTGTCCTTCTTGAAGAGGCCCCCGCGGGTGTGGATGCCGCGAGCGTTGTCAAGCATTTGTCTGGCGTGGAGGGGGTCGTGGCGATTCACGACGTTCATGTGAGCGCTGTGTCATCCGACCTAGTGCGGCTCACGGCGCATGTGGTGGTTGATGCCCATATGACAGTGGGGCAGTCGGCCGAGCTGATCCGTAGGCTGACTACGTGCGCAGCCGAGCATTTTCCCGTGTCCATCGAACATTGCACGTTCCAGTTGGAACCTGCGGACTATGAGGATGAATGCGAATCCCATCTGGACATGTGACGTGTCGCATGTCCAGATGAACGAACCAAGGGTGGTGAGGAAGGATTTTGTCGTGGACCTCGGGACGCGGCAGGCTGACGATCACAGTTTGCGCAGCACGGTCACGACCTTGCCCATGACTGTAGCGTAGGTGCCATCGATGGGGGAGTAGGCCGGATTGTGCGGCAGCAGCCATACATGGCCGTTGTCGTCCTGATGGAAGGTCTTCACTGTTGCCTCGCCGTCAAGCAGGGCGGCGACGATGTCTCCATTCTTCGCATCCTGCTGTTCGCGCACTACGACGTAATCGCCATCGCAAATCGCGACGTTGATCATGGAATCGCCGTGCACTTCCAACATGAACAGGTTGCCGGTGCCGGTGAGCTGCTCGGGCAGGCGCATCACATCATCCACATGCTGTTCGGCGGTGATGGGGGTTCCGGCGGCGATACGCCCGACAAGCGGTACATCCACCGAATTGACGAAGGCTGCGGATTGGTCGGGCGAGGGGAATGGATAGATCTGAGCGGAGTGCAATGCGCCGAAGGATGAGCCTGCGTGCTGGTTGGCTGGCAGCGCTGTGTCGGCGGCTGACTCCTTGCGCTTCGACGCTTGAGCGAAGTTGCCTGCGATCGCGGATGTGTGAGTGGCGGAACCGTTTTGGTGCGCGGTGAATGCAAGGGATGCCGGTGGCACGGGGGAGTTGGAGTCCCGCATGGTGACGCCCATGCTGCGGTCCGCCTGCACGGAAGGAACCGCAGAAGCCGTGCGCACGGTCGTCTGGGGGCGAATGAGAATCTCCATGGCGCGCCCTTTGTTGCGACTGGTCTTGAGATAGCCCTTGTCTTCGAGGATTTCCAGCTGGTGCTTGACGGATGAGGTCGATTTGAGTCCGACACGAACCCCGATTTCTCGGAAAGAGGGGGCGAAGCCATGCTCATCCATGAAATCGGTGATGGCGGAAAGAATCTGCCATTGCCGTTGCGTCAGGTCGGAGCCCGCGATGACACGCTGTGCGTCGGTGCTGTCGGGACCTGCGCTGGCTGGGTCTGCGCTGCCGGGGTCTGCGCTGGCCGGATCTGTGGTGTCCGGCGTATTCGTAGTGCCATCGGCCTCTGTTAGGGCGTTGATGGATTGCGTGCTGTGATGCGAGCCGGCGGACATGGGTCGGTTGGAATCAGTGGGGAAATCGATGCTGCTCATAGTCGTCCTCTCGTTCATTGTCAAGCCTACAGGTTGTTTCCAAAAAAAGCAAACAAATGTTCGAAAGCGCTGGCGTGTCTTCGAACAGATGTGCGATGATTAGCACAGATGTTCGAAAGGAGCTGAGATGATACACAATTTCCGAAGCGATATTGTCCGGAATCTGCACGCACATGTGTCACAAGCGACACGGCAAGGCAAACTTGTTCTTACGTTCGCAGTCGTTTTCGTCATTGCTGTTGCTGCGGCTGTGATTGCACCGTTGGGATCTGCCTCGTCCACCGAAGCTCCCCAACAGGTTGAAGTCAGGCAGGTCCAGCCTGGTGACACATTGTGGCAGTTCGCTGAGGAGATCACCCCGCCTGGTGGTGATGTGAGGGATTCCGTGAACGAATTGGAGAAACTCAACGATATGGATTCCGCTGCCGTGTATCCTGGTCAACGCCTCGTGATTCCCATACGGTGATGCACACTATGCGGTGACGCATGCGTGACGTAATGTAGGAGCATGCAGTGCCCTTTTTGCAAGAACAAGACGACAAAAGTCGTTGAGACGCGCGCTTCGGAGGATGGTTTCTCCATCCGTCGCAGACGTGTATGCGAAAATTGCCAGCGACGTTTCACGACGGAAGAGACTGTGCCTCTGTCTGTGGTCAAACGTGGCGGCCGCAAAGAGCCGTTCGACAGGCGCAAGGTCATCGTTGGTGTTGCCAAGGCTTGCCAGGGCAGGCCCATTACCGAAGAGCAGCTGCAGCAGCTGGGTTACAAGGTCGAGATGTCCCTGAGGTCCTCAGGGCAGGCGGAGATTCCGTCCGCCGATATCGGCAAGGCAATCCTTGAACCACTGCGAGACTTGGATTTCGTGGCGTATCTGCGTTTTGCCTCCGTCTATCAGGATTTCGAGAGCCTTGAAGATTTCAAGACTGTCATCACCGATTTGGAGAATTACCGTCAGTCACGACAGGCGAGCTCCAATCAGTCCGCTGATGGTTCGGCTTCCTGATTGGATAATGCGGCATCGAGCAAGGTAGCGAACAGAAAAGTTGGCAAACAGATAAATCGAGAACAGGTAAAGCGGGAACAGGTACGCGGAATCGGACAAAGCGTCATTAGACAGCGACATCAGAAAAAGCGGCATCGAGCAAGGCGGCAGACAAGGCAGTAGACAATGAGTCTGCTTAACAATAAGGCTGCATGTCAAAGCACGAGATAAAGCGCGAGATAAAAATCGGAGGGACAAGCGTGGGGCTTGTCCCTCCGATGATGCTGAATAATGCTGACTATGCCGTGATCCGCGCTGTGATCTGCACAGCGCAGGCCGTTATGGCATGAGCCAAACGTGGTGCTGCGTTCTGCAGTTGCTTGGCGCTGCACCACGGAACGCAGCAGTCGATTAGTCGAGGATGCGCACGCGAATCGTGCCCTTGATGTTCTTGATTTCCTCGATGGCCTTCGGGCTCGGGTGAGTCGCCACATCGGTGACCACATAGCCCAGGTCGTCTTCCGTCGCAAGATACTGCGCGGAGATGTTGATGTTCTCGGCGCTCAGGATGTTATTGAGCTGTGCGAGCACACCCGGCAGGTTCACATGCAGGTGGGTGATGCGCGCCACGCCCTTGTTCTGCTTGATGGTGATGGTCGGCATATTCACCGACAGGGATGTCTCGCCATGCATCCAGTATTCGAACAGCTTATGGGAGACGAAGCGGCCAATCGACTCCTGCGCTTCGAGCGTGGAACCGCCGATATGCGGGGTGAGCACCACGTTGTCGATCTCGGCAAGCTTGGTGTGGAACGGGTCTCCGACCTTCTTGGGCTCGGTGGGGTAGACGTCGATGGCGGCGCCGCCCAGGTGCCCGGACTTCAGGTGGTTGTACAGCGCGTCGCAGTCGACGACAAAGCCACGCGACAGGTTGATGAACAGCGCGCCGGGCTTCATGAGAGAAAGCTTCTCGTCGTCAATGAAGTTCGTGTTGGACTTGCGGCCGTCCACGTGCACGGTCACCACGTCGGACTCGCGCAGCAGGTCCTCGACGTCGAAGGCACGGCGGGCGTTGCCCATCGCGAGCTTTTCTTCGATGTCGTAGTAAATCACGGACATGCCCATGGCCTCGGCGAGCACGGAGACCTGGGTGCCGATGTTGCCGTAGCCGATGATGCCCAGCGTCTTGCCGCGCACTTCATGCGACTGCTTGGCGGTCTTCGACCACACGCCGTCGCGGATGGCCTTCGTGTGCGCCGGCACGCGACGTTCGAGCGCGATGATGTCCGAAATCACCAGTTCGACCACGGAACGAGTGTTGGAGTACGGCGCGTTGAAGACCGCGATGCCATGCTGCGCAGCATAATCGAGGTCGACTTGGTTCGTGCCGATGGAGAAGCAGCCGACTGCGGTGAGGTTCGGGCGGGCTTCCAACACACGACGCGTGACGTTTGTCTTGGATCGGACGCCGAGCAGATCGACGTCATCAAGGGCCTCGATGAGCTCGTCCTCATCCATGGCGCCGTTGGAAGTGATCACGTCGAAACCCCGATCGCGCAGGTACTGCGTTGCCAGAGGGTGGATGTTTTCGAGTAATAGAGCTTTAGGCATAGCAACACAATACCGCCATGGTGCGAATATTTCGAGAATGTTTCAGGTCTCATTCATCATGGCGGTATGTCGGCGCCATCCCATTGCCACCCGTCGCTACGCTGTGAGCGGCATGTCCTGCGCGTCCTGGGCGGTGCGCACCACGACGAGACGCTGCGTGGGGCGTGTCATCGCCACATACAGGTCGGCGGCGCCCACGAGGCGCGACGCTGCGTTGAGCGCGATGAGTCCGGGCTGCACAAGCACGACGGCGTCGAACTCCAGGCCCTTGACGTCCTGCGGCTCGCACACCATGAGCTGGCTGTCCCACGCGCTCTGCGACGTGAGGCGTGACCATTCGTTCGCGTTCGTGGATTTGAGGCGCAGCGAAAGCGTCTTGCGCATCTCGTCCACCATTTCATGATCCGCGATGACCGCCACACGGCCTGTGCCGTCCGTGGCGATGAAACGTTGCGCGCATTCGAGCGCCTGGATTGCCGCTTCGTCCGCGAGCTGTGATTCCCCGGAGGCGGTGACGAGGTGCACGGCGTCCGGCACATGACGCACTGCCGAGACCGTGGAGACATACAGCCCCTCGTCGTGCGCGAAGCGCGTCGCGAGTGCCGAGACCTCCTGCGGGTTGCGGTAATCGATCGTCAGCTCGTTGAACGACCAGCCCTTGGGGCCGAACAACGGATCCATCGTGCGCTCCCACGAGCGTGTGCCATTGATGGCGCTTGTCTGCGCGACGTCGCCCACGATCGTGAAAGACCGCGACGGGCAGCGGCGGATGAGCATGCGCCAGTCCATCGGCGTCAGTTCCTGCGCCTCGTCCACGACGATATGGCCGAACGTCCACTCGCGGTCGTTGGCGGCCTGCTCGGCCGTGGAGCCCTCGTCCAATCCGTTCATGTTGTCGACAAGCGTCTTGGCGTCCACGATTCCGTTGCCGATGCCGTTTTGCGCCAGAGTGTCGCGGGCGATTTGCTCGTCATGCTCGCGCTCGCGGTCCGCCGCCGCCTGGCGCGCCTCCTGGTGGGGGTCCGGTCCCAGCAGTTCCATCGCTTCGTCAAGCAATGGCACATCGGAACGTGTGATCGGCGCATTGGTTGGCCTGCGCAGCGCATCCACCTCGGCGGGCGTCAGCCACGGCGCATAGGCGTGCAGCTTCTGGGGCTTGGCGAGCATGTCGGCGAGCATCCACTGGGCTGTCATGGGAAGCCAGGCAAGGTTCACGGTGCGGCGGAAGTCGTCGTTCATGCGCAGCATCGAGCGCACCGAATCAAGCTCCGAAGCCTCGGGATCGTAGTCGAGACGCTCGCGATAGCGCGCCACCATGGCGCTCATCACGGACTTGACGAAGGTTTCGCGCGCTTGGTTGTGCGGTTTGCGGGTGCGTCGCGCGTCGGTGATCGCCTGCTGGATGTCGGCGGCGCGCATCGGCACGTTGAAAGAGTTGAGACGAATCACCGGAAGCCGGGATGGAACGCGTTCGCGGCTTTTCACGGCGTTGGCGATGGCATGCGCCATGCGCGCGTCGCCTTTGAGCGCGGCGACGCGAGGCGTGTCCTCGGCGCTGGCGGTGATGCCGGGCAGCAGCGTCGCCATGGTGCGCGACAGAACGCCGGTTTCGCCCAGCGAGGGGAGCACTTGGTCAATGTAATGGAGGAATGCGTTGCTCGGGCCCACGATGAGCACGCCGGAATGCGACAGGCGCTGGCGATGCGTGTACAGCAGATAAGCGGCGCGGTGCAACGCCACGGCGGTCTTGCCGGTGCCTGGTCCGCCTTGCACCACGAGCGCCTGGCGCATGTCGGCGCGGATGATGCGGTCCTGTTCGGCTTGGATCGTGGCGACGATGTCCGTCATCTTGCCCGAACGGCGGCTTGACAGGGACGCCATGAGCGCGCCTTCTCCGGTGAGCGTGCCTTCGGCAGTCGCCTTGGTGACTTGCTGGGAGGAAAGGTCGAGCGCTTCATCCTCCACGCCCACGACCTTGCGCAGGCGCAGCGTGATGTGACGCCGCATGGCGATGGAACCGTGCTCCTTGGGAGTCGCTTCATAGAAAGGTCGAGCGGCTTCGGCTCGCCAATCCGTGATGATGGGCTCGTGCTCGTCGTCCGACAGGCCGATGCGTCCTATATACAGGCGGTTGCCGTGCACATCGTCGAGCCTGCCGAACACGAGGCGGTCCTCCACGGCGCGCAGCTGGGTGAGGCGGTCCTCGTACATCGTGGCAAAGGAATCGCGTTCGGTGCGCTGGGTGGGGGAGCCGTGCGACCCGGCGGCCCTAACGGCGTCGAGCCTGGACTTCGTCATCGCGCGAATCTCGTCCAGCCGCCCGTAAGCGCGGTCCACCTGCTGTTGCTCCTCGTGAATCTGGGAAGCGTAATCCGTCATATGGGTCCTTTTCCTAGCCTCGGCCATGCGCCGCCGTTCTCCCGGCGTGCAAAAAACGCCTCATCATGGTACACGACAGGGTGCTACAAATGCGTGTTCCGTGGCGGTGCCGTCCAGTGTTCCGCGGCGATGCCGTCCGCCTCGCGCGGCAATGCCATCCGTCTGACGCGGCGGCGCTCGCATGGCCGGCGGCAGTGTGTGCGCCACGATGGGCGGGTTGCCAAGCAGCGGGTCGGATTGCGAGGACCGATGGAATCGGCTGGATGGTGGTGGGATTTTGTGGAGGTAATGGGGAATTTGCATAAAAGTGGGTGGCGGTGGTGGAAAGTGGGGTAAAGTGGGGAAAGATTGCGGTTACTGGCGTGCTTGGGGAGGTGCAACTTGGACGACGACACCCATGAGTCGCAAGCCGTCTCCATCGGCGCTCCTGCGCCTGATGCTGCGGTTGCTGGCGAATCATCGCTCATGCCTGCGTTGCTGTTGGGCACCTACACCCCCAAGATCGATGCCAAGGGTCGCGTCGCACTTCCGGCGAAGTTCCGGTCTCAGTTGGGTGCGGGCTGTGTGCTTGCCCGAGGTCAGGAACGGTGCGTGTATCTGCTGCCCATCCCGGAATTTCGCCGCATCGCCGCACAGGTGCAACGCACGTCACTGTCCGACAAGCGTGCGCGAAACTACCTGCGCGTGTTCCTGTCGGGGGCGGTGGATGAAGTGCCCGACAAGCAGGGGCGCGTCATGGTGCCTCAGATGCTGCGCGACTACGCGGGGCTGACGGGCGACATCGTCGTCATCGGCGTGGGGACGCGCGCCGAAGTGTGGGATAGACCCACATGGGAAACGTATTTGAACGAACAGGAGGATGATTATTCCGACATGGCGGATGACATCCTCCCCTTGGGGGACCTGTGATGGAATTGCACAAGCCGGATGATTGCCAGACCGGCGGCCGGATCGGCGGCGGAACACAGGACGGCGTTGGCGCCAACGCCGACCTGTCGGCGATCCATACCCCCGTGCTGCTTGACGATTGCGTGGACCTGGTCACGTCCCGCCTTGTCGAGCGTCACCATGCCGGCAGCCCTGCCGGCGAACACCCCATCATCGTCGATTGCACCTTGGGATTGGCAGGGCATTCGATGGCATTCCTCAAAGCCTGCCCTGAGGCTCGCCTCATTGGCATCGATCGCGATCCAGAGGCCCTGGCGCTCGCGACGCGCCGCATGGATGACGCCGGCCTGTCCGATCGCTTCACCCCGGTGCACGCCGCCTTCGATGAACTCTCCGATGTGCTTGATCGCTTGGGTGTTGCCCGCGTGGACGCGGTGTTCATGGACCTTGGATTGTCAAGCCTGCAGATAGACGAGGCGGACCGCGGCTTCTCATACTCCCATGACGCTCCGCTGGATATGCGCATGGACACGACGCAGACCCTCACTGCGGCCGATGTGCTCAACACTTACGACACGGACCGGCTGCGCCAGATCTTCAAGGAATACGGCGAGGAGCGTTTCGCCGGTCCCATCGCCAAGCGCATCGGCGAGGAACGCCGCGAATCGCCCATCACGACATCTGCGCAATTGTCCCGTCTCGTCGACCGCACGGTGCCGCGCGCGCACCGTGCGCCGGGCAATCCCGCCAAAAGGGTGTTCCAGGCGCTGCGCATCGAAGTCAACGGTGAGCTTGACAAACTCGCCGGCACATTGCCGCAGGCGGCTCTCCATCTCGCCGTCGGAGGACGGTTGGTCGTCGAATCCTACCATTCGCTCGAAGACCGCACCGTCAAGCGTTTCATGTCATTGGGATTGCACATCGACGCCCCGGCCGACCTGCCGGTCGTGCCCCAGGATGCGCAGCCATACTTCAAGGACCTGACCCATGGAGCCATCAAAGCGGATGAGACGGAGCGGCAACGCAACCCCCGATCGTCCTCCGTCAGACTGCGCGCCGTGGAACTCATACGGCCGATTCCGCCGGCGAGGCGACAGGGACTCGCCGAACTGGTGGATGCCGGCTACGCGGGATTCGCGCGTGGGGAGGCTGCAGGCCCCGCCGGCGCCAAGGGACGAAGTCCCCGTGAGCGCGCACACCGCTCCTCGCACACCAACCACAATTCCTCACACTTCTCTCATTCCGCAAAGGAAAGGATGCCACGACGATGACATCGGCAGCGCAACCACGTCCTGCACGTTCTGAGGCACGCCAGCATGGAGGCACCGCGCATATGTCCGGGGCCACCGAGGCGGCGGCACGCCAATCGCAGCGCCGCATAGCCTCGTCATCCATCACATCGGCCACATCGGCACATGGAGCCGTGCGTGCCCCCATGGCGGCGAGGGGATCGGCAATGCCTCGTCTCAAGCCGGAACGCCGCCCCGACTCGCATGCCGACGGCCGCCGCCAGTCCAAGACCGCCAGCAGGCCGGCGCTGCGCGTCATCGACAACGAGGCGGACGCCACGAAGCATCGCATCGCGTCCCCGGCCTCGTGGGCGCGGCATGTGAGCAAGCCCATGCTGCGCGTTGTCATCGCCATCGTGGTTCTTGTGGCGTCGATGTCCGGAGCATTGACGCTGCGCACGCTGATGATCGAGGATTCGTTCACGCTGAGCACCACGAAGCAGAACATCTCGCAGCTGCAGCAGGATGTGGAGGCGGACGAACTACAGCTGGAACAGCTCAACGCAGACCTTCCCAACAAGGCGACGCAAATGGGCATGGTGCCCGGTTCCGGTTCCGTCACCCTTGACATGGGGCAGGGTAGCCAATCGTCGACGGCCTCCCATGACGCCACGGATTCCGGCAACGCCTCATCGGATGCATCGGCGCAGGGGCAGGCGCAATGACAAGGTCGACAATGACCGGTTCCCATGACTCGCACAATCCGCAGGATTCACAGGATTCCCATGGCCGGCGCAAGGCCACGTCGCGCCGCTCGATATCCGGTTTCTTGCATTTGCCATGGAACTCCATGCTCAAGCGCGTCGTGGTCGTCTGCGTGCTGATTGCAATCTATGCCACTTTCTGCGTGGTCAGGCTCGCCGGTTTCCAGCTCGGCGGGGCATCCGTGGCACAGCAGGCGACGGCATCTCGCACGGTGACCGTCGTGACCCACGGCACCCGAGGCGAAATCGTCGACACGAACGGCCAGGTGCTTGCGCAATCCGTGGAACGCTACACGATGTATGCCGACCAGAATGGCGCTGCGGCGTTCAAACCCGTCAAATGCACCGGCACCAATTCCTCCATCTGCCAGAATATGGACAGCACATCGAACCCTGATGCCACGGGCGTCGAGGCAGTGGCGGAACTGCTCGCCCCGTTGCTGGGCGTCAGCGAGATGGAGCTGGGCGGCGAACTCGCCGGCACCAGCTCGTACGTCGTGCTGCAAAAGAACGTCACCCCTCAGCTCAAGCAACAGGTCGAGGCTCTCCATCTTTCCACCGTCATCGGTTTCGAAAGCACATCCCAGCGCCAGTATCCCGATGGCACGCTGCTGGGAGACGTGCTGGGTGGCGTGGACGACGAAGGGACGGGCGTCGCCGGTATCGAGCTCATGATGAACGATGCCTTGCAAGGTCAGGATGGCTCGACCACGTATCAGCAGGCACTGACCGGCGAGCGGATCCCCGGCACGCAGACTGACGCGTCGCAGGCGTTGAACGGCGGCACCGTCAAACTCACGATAGACAGCGATGTGCAATGGTACGTCGAGCAGGCCCTCAAGGAAGGCGTGACCAGCCAGAAAGCCAAATGGGGCGTAGCCGTCGTGCAAGAGGTCTCCACTGGCAAGATCCTCGCCATTGCCGACAGCCAGGACATCACGGCCGGCAGCGACGAGGCCAAGACAACCGCATCGCTTGCGATGACCCAGACGTTCGAACCGGGTTCAACAGGCAAGGTCATCACCACGGCGGCGCTCTACCAGGAAGGCTTGCAGGAGCCGACCAACCAGTTCACGATACCCAACACGATTAGCGTGGACGGCCAGACATACAAGGACGCCGAGGCACACTCCGTATGGCACCTCACGAGCGCCGGCATCCTGTGCTATTCCTCCAACGTGGGCACGATCATGGAATCGAGCGGGTATTCGTTGGAAAAGCGTTATGAATACCTCAGAAAGTTCGGCATTGGCCAGGATTCAGGCATCAATTTCCCCGGTGCCACCTCCGGTCTGCTCAGCGACTACTCCCAGTGGGACGGCCGCACGCAGAACGTTGTGCTGTTCGGTCAAGGCTACGCGGTCACCGCATTGCAGATGACGAACGTCGTTGCCACGATCGCCAACGGGGGAGTCCGCCTGGGGCAGTCGCTCATCGAATCCGCCACCGATGCCAATGGCACGGACGTGACGCCTTCCGTCAACGAAACGACACGCGTCGTCGATGAATCCGCCGCCGCCAACACGCTCAACGCCATGGAAAGCGTCGCCGAAAAAGACAACAAATGGGATTCGATTCCCGGCTACCGTTTTGCCTCCAAGTCCGGAACCGCGCAGGTGGCTGGCGATGACGGCTCGCTTTCGAGCATCGTCGCCGACTACATCATCGCACTGCCGGCGAACGACCCCAAGTTCGTCGTCAGCGTGTTCATGAAGGACCCGGCGGGAACCGAAGGTGCCTGGACTTCCGGTCCGGTGACGGCGAAGATCGGCCAGTTCCTCATGCAAAAATACAAGGTCCCGCAGTCACCGGCTCGCACGGATGCGATTCCCGTGAAATGGTGAGCCGCGATGGGAATGCCACACATCGGTGATAGCAGGGGCGCGGATGGCCGTCGCACGGATGGCCGTCGCATGGGGCAAGCCCGTCGTGGATACGACGCGGTAGGATTGCTCGGTGAAGGCGGATGCCGCGCCAAGCGCCATCCCCGTCACGGACACAAGGCCATGCATCACCAGCAAGGAGCAGCGCGATGGGTTCGTTAAGCGAATCGACAACGGAACGCACGACAATCGGAGACCTGGGGCGGATCCTTGGGCTTGACATCGGCTCGGGACAGGCCGCTCCGGTCACCGTGACATCGCTGGCTGACGATCTGCAGTCCGTGACCCCGGGCGCGTTGTTCATAGCGGGCAAAGGCATGCATGTCACGCCTGATGTCATCACGGCGGCAGCTGATCGCGGAGCCTACGCAGTGCTGCTTCCCTCGGCGCTCAAGCCTGCGTATGCATCGGGGGACCCGGACATCCCCCTGCTTTTTGGTGACCCGAGTGCGACGGAACTGTCATCGTTGGCGGCGCGCATGGCGGGAAACCCCGCAAATCAGCTGGCGATCTTCACCGTGAGCGGATCGCAATCCGCCGGATCTGCCGAGGCGTTGGCGGACCTGTTGCACGTGTTGGGCAATCCCGTCGGTCTGATCAGCGCGGGCAATTCGTATTCCTTGGAACGTGACCTTGTGTTTTCGTATCCCATCGGCGGCCTGCAGGTGGAATCCGTGCTGGTCTCCGCCGTGGAGGACGGCGCCACGTCCGTCGTCATTGATGCCAGCGGCGACACTCTCGCCCCGGGGTCACTCGCAGGCGTGAGCGTCGATGTGTGTGGACTCACCGACCATGGCGCCAAGGACGGCTCTCGCACCTTGCATGACGAGATGGTCGCCGCGCTGGCGGATTATGCCCCGCAGATAACCGAAAACACGCACGCCACCGGACGCACCGGCGATTCCGACGAGATCGCCCGCGAGAACGTGACCAGCGGAGACGACCTCGGCATCAGCGAACTGTCGATAGCGGTGGCGATGGTCATGCAGGCGGGAATCAAGAAATCCGGTATTCGCAATGCGTTGCGCGTCGTGCAGGACTTCGCCTGACAGACCACGGACTTTAGGACTTTACAAGACACTCGCGCCGGTATCAACGCCGGCGTCAATGAGGAAGGCGGACATTCCAGATGATGGATATGACGGTGGGCGAGCTCGCCCAGGCTGTGCAAGGGGCTGTGGCGCATGCGGACGGGGCGCAGGGCGTCGTGACATCCGTATGCACGGATTCGCGCCAGGCACGGCAGGGAAGCCTATTCGTGGCGATCCGCGGGGAACGCGTCGACGGTCACGATTTCGTGGCGCAGGCGGCCAAGGCGGGCGCCACGGCAGCACTGGTGAACCATGAAGTGGACGTGGATGTGCCGCAGATCGTCGTGGACGACACCGTGGCGGCGTTGGGGCGTGTGGCGAAGGCCAACGTCGCCTTGCGTCGCAGCTTTGCGGTGGCCGCTGACGAAGGCGATGATTCCGCTAGCCGCGACGAGAGTAGCAAACCCGCCATCGCAGGTCCATTCGATCCGGCCGCGCCCCATCCGTTCACGGTGGTGGGCATCACCGGTTCCGTGGGCAAGACGACGACGAAGGATCTTCTTGCCGCCATGCTCCGCACCCAAGGGCGCACGGTGGCTCCGGTCGGCTCGTTCAACAATGAGATCGGCCTGCCCCTGACGGCAACGCAGGTCGGGGAGGACACGCGGTATCTCGTCGCCGAAATGGGAGCCTCGGCAATGGGGGAGATCCGTTACCTGACCTCCATCGTGCCGCCGGACGTGTCGGTGGTGCTGAAGGTGGGCGTCGCGCATCTGGGCGGATTCGGCTCCGTCGAAAACATCCGGCGTGCTAAAGCCGAGATCGTGCAGGCCCTGACCACCGATGGCGTGGCCGTGCTCAACGCCGACGATCCGCGCGTCGCCACGATGGCAGACATGACGCAGGCTCGCACCGTGCGCTGGTTCGGCGTTGACGAAGCCAACAACACGTGCGATGTGCGGGCGCGCGACATCGAGGTCGACGACACGGACCACCCCAGCTTCACCCTCGTCGCGCCGGGGCACGAGCATCGCGTGACGCTCGCATTGCGCGGCAGGCATAACGTGATGAACGCGCTCGCCGCTGCATGCGCCGCCTTGACGGTGGGGGTGCCTTTCGACGCCATCGTGCAGGTGCTGGAGACCCAGGGCGCCGCTAGCCCGCACCGCATGGCGGTTTCCACCGTGGAGCCCCCGGTCGTGCCGGCGGCATTCACGCTCATCGACGATTCGTTCAACGCCAACCCCGATTCCATGAAGGCAGGTCTCGACGGCCTTGCGGCATGGCATGCGGGCGATCGCCGCGACCGCCCGTTCCGCGTGGCGGTGCTGGGCTCCATGCTGGAGCTCGGTGACGATGATGAGGCCAAGCACCGTGACATTGGCGCATACTGCGCCCATCTGGGCGTGGACGCGCTCGTGGCGGTGGGAAGCGATGCCGATGCCAACCTCGATCGACTCGCCTCCTGCCTGGCACAAGGCGCACAGCAGGCCGATGGCCACAGCCGCATGGATGTGGCGTTCGTGCATTCCGCCGACCAGGCGGCCGAGGAAGTCGCCCGGCTCGCCAAGGCGCACCAGGGCAGCGTTGTGCTGCTCAAAGGCTCGCACGCGTCCGGACTTTCGGCGCTTGCTGCGAAATGGTCGCCCGTGACGGCGCACCGTGCATAGGGGATAATTGAAACACTTGGAAGTTGCGGCCGGCCTCTGTGCCGGGCGCGGACACAATCGCGAGAAGCGGAAGAGGACACATCCATGATTGCATTCATCATCGGTTTCGTGGTGTCGCTGGTCGGCGTGCTCATCGGCACGCCCATCATGATCCGCGTGGTGCACAGGCTGCATTACGGACAGTACATTCGCCAGGACGGCCCGCAATCCCACTTGGTCAAGCGCGGCACGCCCACGATGGGAGGCGTCGTCATCGTGCTATCCATCGTGCTCGGATGGCTTGTGTCCGCCATCTACCGCCATCTGACGCAAGGCGCGCCGTACTCCATTACGGCGTTGTTCGTGTTGTTCGTCATGGTGGCGATGGGAGCGCTGGGCTTCATCGATGATTTCGCGAAGGTGCGTAAGAAGCAGAACGAAGGCCTGTCAATCCATGGCAAGCTCATCGGGCAGATCCTCATCGCCACGGTTTTCGCCATCATCGCGGTCTGCCTGCCGCAGCGCGATGGCCTGTCCGCCACGCATCCGGGCATCACGGGAATCGAGCACACCCTCATCTCTTTCGAAGGCCTGGGCAAGGTCGCGGCGGTCGTGCTGTATGTTATCTGGGTGAACTTCCTGCTGGCTGCATGGACGAACGCATTCAACCTCACGGACGGACTGGATGGCTTGTGCACCGGCAATTCCATGATCGCCTTCGTCGCTTACGCTTTCATCGCGTTCTGGGAGACGAAGCACCTGGCGCCCATGGCTGCGCAGGCTGGCATGACCTATTCGGTGAGCGACCCCGGTGACCTTGCGATCATCGCAGGTTGCGCCTTCGCCGCATGCTTCGGGTTCCTGTGGTACAACACGAACCCGGCGCTCATCTTCATGGGCGACACCGGGTCCCTCGCCTTGGGCGGTCTTTTCGCCGCGCTGTCCATCGCCACGCACACGGAGCTGCTCGCCGTCATCATCGGCGGCCTGTTCGTCATCGAGGCCATGAGCGACGTCATCCAGATTTCCGTGTTCCACACGCGGCACAAGCGCGTATTCAAGATGGCGCCCATCCACCATCATTTCGAATTGTGCGGATGGTCGGAAAGCAAAGTCGTGGTGCGTTTCTGGATGATCGAGATGATGTTCGCGATAGTGGGCGCGCTGTGCTTCTACAGCAACTGGCTCGTCCACTCGCCGCACGTCCTGTGATCCACTGACGACATAACCACAGAGGAGCATCAACAATGACTGATACCGTTACCGCCGAGGGAACGAAGAACTTCCCGCCGAACGCCACCCTCGAACAGGCACAGGAAGCGCTCGACTCATTGGATTCGAAAGGCTTGGCGGCGCTCGTCGCCGGACTGGGCGTGTCCGGAAGGTCGGCGCGCGACGTGCTCGCCGCACAAGGGCATCGCGTCGTCACCCTCGACGAAGGCCCGGCGGAATCCACCTACTCGAGTTCTGACGCCGTGGCCTGGGATGAGATCGGCCTGGTCATCACGTCGCCGGTGTTCCATCCGGAAGCCGATTTCATCGTCACCGCGCAATCCCGCTCCATCCCCGTGATCTCCGAAGTCGAGCTCGCCTGGCTGCTGCGTTGCACGACCCATGCGACGGGACGCCCCGCGCCATGGATCGGCATCACCGGCACGAACGGCAAGACGAGCACCACGCAGATGGTGTCCGCCATCCTCACCGCCGCACGTCTCAAGGCTCCGGCGGTGGGCAACATCGGCGTGCCGGTGTCTCAGGCGGCTGTCGTGCCGACCAATGATGCGCTCGCTGTGGAGCTCAGCTCGTTCCAGTTGCATTTCACCGAAGGGCTGGCGCTTGACTGCGCCGCGATCACGAACCTCGCCGACGACCATCTTGACTGGCACGGCGGATTCGCCAACTACATGTACGACAAGTCGAAGGTCTACCGTGGCGTGAAGCGCGCGCTTGTATACAATGCCGACGATCCCAATGTCGTGCGGCTCGCCAAGCAGGCCGTCACAGGCCCCGATTGCATGCGCATCGGCTTCACCCTCCATGAGCCGGGCGACGGGCAGATCGGTGTGAAGGACGGCTGGGTGTGCGACAGGTCCGCGCTGCGCAGCGAGCAGGCGCATGAGAACCTCATCCGCGTCACCGACTTTACGCATCTGACGGAGCCGGATGGCACTGTGTACCCGCATCTGCTGGCAGACGCACTGTGCGCGTATGCGCTCACCCGTGGCATGGGCGTCAATTCCTTTACCGCGCTGCAGGCGCTCAAGGCATTCGAACCCGGCGGGCATCGCATCCAGCTCGTGGCAAGCGCCCACACCGGCGAGGGAGACATCCGCTTCGTCGATGATTCGAAGGCGACGAACGCTCACGCCGCGCACGCGTCGCTGTCAAGCTATGCCCCCAAGTCCGTCGTGTGGATCGCCGGCGGCCTGGCCAAAGGCTCCCGCTTCGAGGACTTGGTGCGAGACCAAGCGCACACGATCAAGGCCGCGGTCATCATCGGCGTGGATCAGCAGCCGATGCGCGAGGCTTTCGCCTCGCAGGCGCCGGACATCCCCGTGACGTTCATCGACCCCGAGCCACGTGACACGGTCATGGAACGCGCCGTGGAGGAAGCCGCCCGCATCGCACAGCCCGGTGACGTGGTGCTCATGGCGCCAGCATGCGCATCGATGGACCAATTCGTTTCATATGCCGACCGTGGCGAGAAGTTCGCCACCGCGGCGCAAGGGTGGGTGAAAGCGCATGGCGCGTGATGTGCGCGACGATTCCCAAGGCGCGGATCATGCTCCACGCCGCACTGTGAATTCACGTGGCGGCAGGGATGATGAGGCGGATCAGCGCCGTCGCGCTCCGCAATTCGGTTCGCCCGAATACGACCGCATGAGGCGAGGCTTGGCAGATGATACCCCAGCCTCGGCTCCTCGGCGCAAACGCCGCTTGGACGACCGCGACCATCGGGTTGCCAAGCGGAGCTCACCGCGGCCCCGTGTACGTGTCGCGGATCGAACGGATGCTGTGGAAGATGCCAGCGGCAGTAGCGTGAATCTGCGCGGAGACGCGGCACAGCGCAGCACCTATAAGCCTGACGCGGACCCATCCGCATCATGGATGCGCCGCGCGCAGTGTGTGGTCAGACATTCGTTCGACAATGTGGACGATGCCCAGACTCCGGCGATCTCCACGTCGCATTACACCGGATGGAGGTTCCTCCTCAATCCCGTGTACTGCTATTTCGGTTTCGTCGCATCGGCCGTGGCCCTTACGCTGCTTGGCCTGGTCATGGTGTATTCCAGCTCCAGCGTGGAACTCGTCACCGCAGGTGAATCACCTATCGCGGCGGTGCTTGAGCAGCTCAAGTTCATCGCCTTGGGCTTGCTGTTGATGGTGCTGTTCATGATCAACTTCCACGGTCGTCACATCAAAAACGGCCATCGCGTCGTTGTTCTGTTCTTTGCGGCGATTGCTGTGCTGTCTCAGCTGGGCCTGATGATCTTCGGCGTCGAGTATCAGGGCAACAAGAGCTGGCTTGCCATCGCCGGTGTGCAATTCCAGCCCGCGGAGTTGCTCAAGCTTGCCTTGTGCACGGTCCTGCCGCTTTTTGTTTTCAACGCGCAGCGCTCGCGCGACCGTTCCAATCTGATCAATTGGCTCGTTCCGCTTGTCGCGTCTTTCGCGGTGATTGGATTTGTCTTCTGGGTGTCCAGGGACATGGGCACATGCCTCATCCTCATCACCATCGTCCTCGGTGTGCTGATCGCAGGAGGCATCCCGGGGAAGATGATCAAGGTAGGTGCTGTCGCCATCGTCGTCTTGGGAACGTTCGCCCTGTTCTTGAACACCAGCCGCATCAGCCGTATCAAGATGCTGTTCCAGGGATGCACCGCTTCCGACGCGGACCTGCAGGGCAATTGCTATCAGGTCATCCATGGCATCTATGCATTGAGCACCGGCGGTATCGGCGGCGTGGGGCTGGGCAATTCCTATGAGAAATGGAACTACCTGCCGGAAGCCGAAAGTGATTTCATCTTCGCGGTCATCGGCGAGGAATTGGGATTCGTGGGAGCCTTGTTCGTCATCCTGCTGTTCGCGCTCATGGGCTGGTGCCTTGTCATCATGGCGCTCAACCATCCGCATGTCGTGGGCAGCCTCACGCTCATCGCCGTGTTCTTCTGGATCATCCCCCAGGCGGTCATCAATATCGCCGTCGTGGTGGAGATGTTCCCCGTCACTGGCCTGCCATTGCCGTTCCTCAGCTCCGGCGGCAGTTCGCTGATCTGCTGCATGGGAGCGTGCGGAGTCGTGTGCTATGAGGCGCGGCGCATTCCGGCGATTCGCAATGTGACATCGCGGTGACGCGTCCTCGCTGGGCTGTGCGGCGACGAGGTGGCATCCGTGCACGTCGCAGGCACATCGCAGTTTGTGGGACTCGTCAGGGAATATTCTTGATGTGGGAATGTTCTGGGGAAAGTGGCAAGGAAAGTAATAAGGTGGTAGGCATGTCTGGAAGAAGGAATGTGCATATCGTGCTGGCTGGCGGGGGCACCGCAGGCCACGTCAACCCACTGTTGTCCATAGCGGCAGCCATCGCTCGTCGCGATCCGCAGGCGAGTCTGTCTGTCATCGGCACGCAGGTGGGGCTGGAATCCACGCTCGTGCCCGCCGCGGGATTGCCGATGGACACAATCGAGAAAGTCCCGTTCCCACGCAAGCCGAACGGCTACATGTTCCGCTTCCCGGGGTTGTGGAAGGCGGAGACCGCGAAGGTGAGGCGCATCCTTGCCGAGCGTCAGGCGGATGTGGTCGTGGGCGTGGGAGGCTACGCTGCCGCGCCCGCGTATTACGCCGCGCACAAGGTGGGCATCCCCATCGTCATCCATGAACAGAATGCGCGCGCCGGCATGGCCAACAAGCTGGGGGCGCGATGGGCGAGCTTCATTGGTACGGTGTACGACGGCACGGGCTTGAAATCCTCGGCTCCGATCCGCCGCGTCGGCCTGCCGTTGCGTGAGCCGATTGCCCGGATGGCTGCCAAGCTCGAAGCGGATCGCGATACGACGCGCACAAGTGCGAAGATTCGCTTGGGACTTGACCCGCAGCTTCCGATGATCCTTGTCACCGGCGGCTCCTTGGGGGCACTGAGCCTTAACAACGCTGTGTCTCAAGCCGCCGACACGTTGCTTGATCTGGGGCAGGTGGTGCATCTGACCGGCAAGGGCAAGATCGACGCAGTGCGTTCCACTGTCGCGACAGTGGCGGGGGAGAGCCGTATCTGCGGCCTGGGGGATTCCAGCGAGGGCAGCTATCATGCGACCGAATACTGGGAGCGCATGGACGAAGCGTTTGCAGCCGCGGACCTGGTGATCTGCCGTTCCGGCGCTGGCACCGTCGCTGAAATCACAGCCCTAGGCGTGCCGGCCATCTACGTGCCGCTTCCCATTGGCAATGGCGAACAGCGTTTCAACGCCCAGCCGGTCGTCGACGCCGGCGGCGGGCTGCTCATCGACGATGCTGATTTCACCGCGGATTGGGTGAAGCAGCACGTGCCGGCATTGGTCCATGACCGCACCCGTCTGCACGCGATGGGCAAGGCGGCATGGTCATATGGCATCCGTGACGCAGCGGATGCGATGGCGCAGGAAGTGTTGCGCATCGCATCGTCCCGCGTCGGTGCGAACGCGTAGTATGGTCACGCTTCATGGAAACAGAAACACGCCTTGCACGGCGGCAGACTACAGTGGAAACAAACCCCCAGCGATGGAAGCGAGGAATGCGATGACGCAGGGTAGTGTATCCGTCATTCTTGATCCGACGAGCCAGCCAATCACCTATGCGAAGGCTCATCTTGAGGATTTGGGGCGCACTCATTTCATTGGCATCGGCGGGGCAGGAATGAGCGTGCTCGCCGAGATGATGCTGGAACAAGGCGTTGATGTCTCCGGTTCCGACCGGGAGGAGTCCGTGCGCACCAACCACCTTGCCAAGCTCGGCGCACACATTTATTACGGGCAGCGGGCTGAGAACGTGCGTGGCGCGAAGACCGTCGTGTGGTCGAGCGCCATCAAGCCCGACAATCCGGAGATCCAGGAAGCGGTGAAGGAAGGCAAATACTTGGTGCATCGCAGCGACATCCTCGCGCTGCTGCTTGCTTCCCACCGCTCCGTCACGGTTGCCGGCGCTCATGGCAAGACGACGACAAGCGCCATGATCGCCCAGATTCTCGAGACTGCAGGCTCTGGCAATCTCGTCGACCCCTCGTATGCGATTGGCGGAAGCGTGCGCACAAGCCGTGGCGTCATCGACGGCGGCCATGCCGGCCATGGCGATGTGATGATCGCCGAGGCTGATGAATCCGACGGCAGCTTCGAAAAGTATCATCCTTACATCGCCGTCATCACGAATGTGGAAGCGGACCATCTGGATCACTATCAGACGAAGGATGCGTTCCAGCAGGCGTTCGTGCAATACGCCCACCATGCCGTCGGGCATGTGGTTGCATGCGCTGACGATCCGGGTGCGCTGGCGGTGCTGCGCAGCCTTGATGATTCTGAGAAGCGGCGTGCCGTCGCTTATACGACGCAGGATCCGACGCAATTGCCCGATCTCGGCGCGGTGCGCATTGTGCGCATCGGCCATGAATCCGTCAGCGCCAAGGGCGAGCAGGTGGCGTCCGAGGAATCCCCGGACGCGGCGAACTTCCCCGAGCATTTCACCCTCACGTTCCCTGCCTCCTTGATTCCTGAGTACGAGACGCAGGCGGAGCCCACGTTCTCGGTGCCTGTCGAACTGCGAGTGCCGGGAGTCCACAATGCGCGCAATGCCGCTGCCGCCATCACCACGTGCCTGCTGCTGGGCATGCGCCCGGCGGATGCGGTGCGTGGCATCCGTGAATTCTATGGTGCGGCGCGACGCTTCGAAATAAAGGGCGTCGTGGGCGGCGTGACGCTTATCGACGATTACGCGCATCATCCCACGGAGATCGCTGCATTGCTGGACGCCGCGCGCCGCCGTTATCCGCAGGCGAAGCTGCGCGTCGTGTTCCAACCGCACCTGTTCTCCCGCACCCATTTCTTCGCCAGCCGTTTCGCACAGGCCCTTCACAAGGCCGATGACGTTATCGTCACCGGAATCTATCCGGCGCGTGAGAAGCAGGAGGATTGGCCGGATGTGACCGAGCGCACGATTCCTGATGCCGCGGACCAGCAAGGCATCGGCGGTGGGTGGATTAGCGCAGAGCCTGACATGGCCAAGGCTGCACAGGACATCGCGGCGCGCGCATGCCCCGGCGATGTCATCTTCACGGTGGGCGCCGGAAGCATCACCACGATGGATGACGCGATCCTTGCCGCTTTGCGTGATCGTTTCGGCGCCGCTGATGCTGCAGGCGCGGACACCGAGGCGAACGGAGCCGCATGAGCCGGCGCGTCATATCGTCGAACCACTCCGATGCGCACGATGCCGATTCGCTGATTCCCAACGGACCGGTACCGCAAAGCAACAACGCTGCGCGCCATCCTGAGCCGCGCAGCGTTCGCTCGGGTGACACCAGCACGCCTGCGCGCATGCCAGCGGATGACATTCTCGTCTCCCCGCAAGCCAGCGAGGGATTCATCGACGCCCGTCAGCTCAAGCCTGGCCCGTCGGTCGCCGAACGCATCGAAGACCCGCGGATCGGCGGCAATCCCGGCATGCTTGTGCGGCCGAAGATCGTGAATTTCCCCAGCAGGCGCAAGGAGCGGCAGACAGCGGCGGTTCATGGAATCGTGCGACGCATTCTCATCCTTGTGCTTGTTGCGCTGATTGTCGCAGGCTGTGGATGGGCGGCGTTTCTTTCGCCGCTGTTTCGATACGATGCATCCACCGCTGTCATCACCGGAACGAACCAATGGGTGGATGCCTCTCAGATTGAATCCATCGTCGACGCTGACAATGGCAAGTCGCTGCTGCTTGTTGACTCGCACGGCATCGCTTCCAAACTCGACGCAATCGTGGGCGTGAGCGATGTGAAGGTGCAGCGGCGTTTTCCCCACGGCCTCGCCGTGACGTTCACCAGCGCCCAGCCTGCCGCCGTCCTCCATGTCACCTCCGACAATTCCTTGGTGCCGGTCACGCAGGATGGCGAACAACTCGTCAAACAAGCCGATGAATCCGCATACGCCTCCATTCCCCGCATCGACGTGGATTCCGCGGATGCCGTCTCTAATAACGAGGCGACGGCACAAGCGGTGAAAGTGCTGGGCGGACTTGGTTCAGCGCTTGCGGCGCGTGTTACGAGCACCACGGCTCCCACACGCGACTCCATCACCTCCGTCATGGATGATGGCGTGACGGTGCTGTGGGGTGATTCCTCCGACATCGCATTCAAGGCAAGCGTGGTATCGGCGATCCTAGGCAAGAAAGACACCGGCGACGCCAGCTACGCTTCCCTGACCTACATCAACGTGTCCAGCGCCGATTCGCCGATCATCAAATGATGCTGATGCGCTGATGCGCGATTATGCGCACACGATGGCCGGTGCCAGGGTCGCCGCATCCGGCTGCCCAGCCGCCGCCTGCTGTGCGTTTTCCCTATCGCTGATGCGCGCGGCAGGGCAGATGCGTGCTAACGGACACCATGCGCACAGGTTGGAGGGGCGGTATTCATATAGGTTCATCTCGTATTCATGGTCCAGCATGTCGCTGGTCCGCGCTGCCTCCTCCAACGTGCGTTTGCGATGGCTTTCGTCTTTCACATCGAGGCAGATCAGTGCGCCGTTCTTCATGGGCAGTTGCATGTCCTGCCCCGAGCCTTCGTCATGCACCGTCACTTGCTCGGCGAGCGGGAAGAGCAGGCGGCCGCCGATCGGATTCCATCCGTTTTCGAACGTGCGGGTGTCGTGTTCCAGCAGCATGGCATACAGCGTCTGCTGACGCAGGTACGAGAAGTCGGCGAAGCGCATGTGCTCGGAATACACGCTTGCCTTGCGGCCGGTTTTGAAATCATCCACGATGACCGTGCGGGGGTCGTCGGGGGAGGCTGCCACGAGGCGGTCGATTGCCCCGAAGACGCGGCGTCGCACGCCGTCGAGATGAAGCGAAATCTTCATTTCGGTCGCCGGACGCTCCGTGCCGTTGTCGGTGCGGTACCGCGCCACCGTCACATCCGTGGAATCGGGGCCCATCGAGCAGAAGCGTTGCGAAGCGGACTCCAGCCACGCGCGCAATCCGGGGTCGTCCTCCATGTCCGGATTTTCGTCCAACGCCTGCAGCTTGCATTCTTCGAAACGCTCAAAATCGATGTGCTCGCCCCGCTCCTGCGGCGCAATGTTGTAATACAGTTCGCACGCACGGTGGAAGATCGTGCCGCGCACCCGCGGGTCATCGGGCGTCTTGGGGATCACCGTATCCGCCAGCAGGCTGGTGAAGGTGAATTTCGCCGGGCAGCCGTCGATGAGACCGCTGATCGCGCTTGCCGAGACCGGTTTGTTGCTGATTTTGCGCTTGAGCTGGTCGTCAGCCAGGTGCAGGCCCTCGCCGTCAAGCCATGCCGGGGTGTCTGGGTGTACCTCGGGGGATTGCTGCGCCTGTTGGGGTGTCGGGCGGTCCTGCTGTTGCATCTGGTGCTCTTGCTGTTGCATCTGGTGATTGTGCTGAGGGGAGTCCGTGCGCTGGTCTGTCATAGTGCGCCTTCCTTGTTACATGTGTGCTGTGCCTGTGCTGGCTCTGTGCTGGCTCTGTGCGGTGGCCGAAGGCGGATCGGGTCAGCGGGCGGATTGCTGATACAAGTATGACTCGACTTCGTGCAAAGACTCGGCGGGGTCGAGGCTGGTGAGGGTCGAGGACCAGGATTGCAGCGCCTGCGTGGCATCCGGTGCGCTTGCCGCTGACAATGTGCCCAGTTTCGTCAGATACGTGGAGAATGTATCGAGTGGCATATCCGATGTGCTGCCCATCTGTTGCAATGCGGTGAGGGTAGCGCGCTGCGAGGATACGAATTTGCGAGTGGATTCGCTCCACTGCTGGGAGGCGGATACGGCCGATTGATCTGTCGAATCCGCAGAATCCGCTGAATCGAGCGCGTCGAGTGCTGCGGAGCATGAATCCAAGTATGAGCCATAATCCGTGAGGAACTGCACGTTGTCTCCCACGGTGAGGGTAACGCCTGCGCCTTGGCATGCCAGAGACGCCGCGGCGAGTGGTTCGGCGGTGCCGGCGTATGCGGCGGCTGCCGAAGCATAGGCATGCGCGGCGTCGGCGAAAGCGGAATACTTGTCCGCTGCGGTGGAGTCGCGGGAAAGCAGCCGGTCCTTGCGATGTGCGTCAACATGGTCACTGAGCGTTGTCGCGGCATTCGAAATCGCCGCGGCGGCGTCGGTGGCCTGGGTGCTGCTGTCGGCAGTGCTGTCGCTGAGTTGCCTTCCCATGCTTGCCACGGATTGTGAGACGGCGTTGATGTCGTCGCCCAACGGTTGGAGAGATTGCGCCTGTTTGAGGTATTGCGCGGGCGTGATGCGCGCGTTCGCCGTTACCCCGCCTGCGCACAGTGCAAGCACAATGGCGGCGGTCACTGCCATGAATCGGCGCATGTGGCGTTTGTGATGGTCATCCGAGGTGCTGATTGCGGTCGGTGATGCAACGGACTGGTTGGATTGCAGCCCGTTGTTGCTGGTGTGTGAGATGTCCCCGGTTGTATTGCGCATGCCCTTGTGCCTGTTCCTTCAACAGTCTCTTCACTATATGGGAGCTGACCGACAAGCAGGAGTCAATAAACCGAGCTGTCGCTTCGCCTTCATTCAGGAAGTTCGAAGTGTTTTCCGGGGTATTTGTCGTGCGGTCATCAATCGCTTCGATGGTTGCGCTGCAACACTGATTTTGGACGAATCCTACGCAATGCGCACGCGCACAGAACTCAAACATTCGCGAGCACAGGCGCCAGCGAGCTGGATACCAGCGATTCCAGGCATCGGCAACCGGTGATATGGACGCCACAATGCAAAGACAGCATCGTGGTTCAGAGCGTTGCTGCGGATTCCGTCCATGGAACCATCATCCAGACCATCATCTAGAAAGGGAAGGCCATGATATTCGAAAACGCATGGCGGTCCGTACGACGACGCACAGGATACTCCCTGCTTCTCGTCATCGTATTCACCGTCATCACCGCGGCTGTCGTCGTCAGCCTCGCCATCATGCAGGCGGCCCAGACGGCTAAGGCATCGGGATTGGCAAACCAATCGGTCACCGCCACCATCAGCATGAACCGCAGCCAGATCATCAAGGACGCCGCGGGGAGTGCCTCCAGCGATTCCTCCGACGGTGATTCCTCCAACGGCGATTCCTCCGCGCGCGAGGCGGCACGGACAGCGATGAACGACATGCAGCTCACGTTGGCGGATTACGAGACCTACGCGACCGCTGCCGGATCCTTGCTCACAGGCACGTATTATTCCCAGACTGCGGAGCTCACCGCGGTGGAGGGACAAGCCGAGCCGGTGTCGTCCAGTTCCTCATCATCCGATGCCGCGTCGTCGAGTTCGTCGGATTCCTCGGGGTCTGATTCCGCGCAATCTGGACAACCATCCGACGACGGTCAAGGATTCGGCGGCAGGGGAGCGGAATCCCCGATGAGCTCCTCGGATTTCACCGTGGTGGGATTGTCAAACGACGAAGCGTTGGCGAACCTAGGAATCACCGTGTCGAGCGGCGAAGCAGTCGCCACAGGCACGTCAGACACCCTTGATGCTGCCAATTCCGACGGCAGCTATGACGCGATGGTCACCGATGAGTTCGCGCAGCTCAATGGCCTGTCGGTAGGCGACACTTTCGTCGTCGCGGATTCGGCAGGCACCCAGATCACATTCACCGTGGTCGGCACATACACCAGCACTGGCGCAGATTCGGGCGGCTCCTTCGGTCCAGGCGGCTTCGGGCAAAGCACCTCGGACAGGATCATCGTGAGCATGGCGACGATGAGCGCATTGGGTCTCGACACGGATTCCAATGATTCCACGCAGATCTCATACACCTACGTGCTCGGCTCCGGCAGTGATTATGACGCATTCGTGCAAGCGTGCGCCGATGCCGGATTGAGCGATTCGTACCAAGTGCAGTCATCGGATGTGGACTCCTATGAAAAATCCATAGAGCCGTTGCTCAACCTGTCGAAATTCGCCAAGACGCTGCTTTGTGTGGTGCTTGCGCTCGGGGCTGTGATGCTGGTGGCGATGACACTGTTTTCGATTCGCACGCGCACGTATGAGATGGGCGTCATGACCGCCATGGGCATGCATAAGCGCACCGTCGCCGGGCAGATGGTCGTAGAGACGATCATCGTCGCGGTCTTGGGGCTGCTGATCGGCACCTGCGTTGGTGCAGCCGCAAGCGTGCCCGTGTCCAACAAGCTGCTTGCCAGCGAAATATCATCCGCGCAATCGCAGGCGCAGCAGCAGCAAAGCAATTTCGGCCGCCAGTTGCAAGGTGGCCATGCAGCCGGAGCGCAAGGCGCGTCATCGGGCACGGTGAGTTCCGATGCCACCGCGTCTTCTGACGCCTCTGCTTCTTCCGGTGCCTCCGTTCCGCCTGACGATTCCGCGGCGGACGGCAATCGGAAAGGCGGGCCGATGGGACAGGTGACGCAATATATGAGTTCGGTCAACGCCAGCGTGAACCTCACAACCGTTGGATTGGCGGCGCTCGCAATCCTCGCTCTCGCGCTCATCGCGGGTTTGGTGGGCGTTATTTGGGTGCTGCGGTATGAACCGTTGCAGATTTTGGCAGACAGGAGCTGACATGACACAACCATCCACTCGTTCCTCAACTCTTTCCTCAACTCTTTCCACCATGGATTCCGCCGCCTCCACGGATGGCGCCGTGGTCGCGACCCAGGATGTGATTCTGGAGCTCAAAGACGTCTCGTACCGCTACAAGCCGGGACTGCCACTCGTGCTCGACCATATGAGCCACGCGTTCACCTCCGGTCGCATGCACGCGGTCATCGGCCCCAGCGGCACAGGCAAGACAACGCTGCTGTCATTGCTGTCGGGGTTGGCGGTGCCCACCGGCGGACAGGTGCTGTATGAAGGGCGCAATCTCGCCTCTCAAGACCGTTATGCCTACCGTGCCAGCAAAATCGGCGTGATCTTCCAATCCTTCAACCTCATGCCGGGCATGACGGTCAGCGAAAACATCATCATGAGCATGAAACTCGCCGGAGCCTATCACGGCAAGCAGCAGGCGAAGGAGACAGTGCTGCATGTGCTTGAACAGGTCGATCTGCCGGACGAGTACGCGGACCGTCGGATCGGACACCTTTCCGGCGGCGAGCAGCAGCGCGTAGCGATCGCCCGAGTGCTGTCATACCGGCCGACGGTCGTGATCGCGGACGAACCCACCGGCAACCTCGACCCCGAATCCACGCAAATAATCATCGACATATTCCGCGGCATCGTTGACGACGGCCGCACCGTCATCATCGTCACGCACTCGCGGCAGGTCGCGTCCGCCTGCGACGACGTCTTCGATCTGTCGACGATCAAGCAGCGCACGCGCCAGCGCAAAGCGGTGCGCCGCAGCTCCATATGATGGGCTCCTTATAATCAGGAGGAAGAAAGACAGCGTGCAACACGCCTCGGCGTCGGGGCAGAGAGGAACGGGAACGGTATGCGCACCAGCGACAGCAGCGGCATCGATTACGCCATCCGCCGCGTCTTAGACGGTAAGTATTTCGTCGACTACGGCATCAAGCCCGCCGATCATGATTGGACATGGGTCGACGACCCACAGTTGTCGACGGCATTCCCCACCGCGAAGCAGGCTGCCGCTGCGTGCGCGACCTATGGGCTGGCGCGCACGGATGCGCAGGGCGACGCGCCGCAACCGGCGGATGGCTATGAGATCGCTGCCGTCGAATGGAGCGGCGACGATCCGATCGCCGTTTTCGAGGACCTTGTCGCCCCCTCGCAGGTCTATGTGTTGCAACGGCAGAGCGATGGCAAGTATGCCGTGGATTGGGGTGAGGCGGATGCGCCGTGCGCATGGACGGACAATCGCGATCTTGCCGTGCAATCCGGATTCCCGGATCGCGATGCCATGGTGGAGGTGGCGCAGCATTTCGGTTTCGCCACGGACGATGGTGTCAAGGATGGCTATACGATTGAGGCGATCGATTGGGGCATGCCCGAGGCGTCGGGGAATGATGGGGGCGCGGCCTGACCTGAATTGACCTGAACTGACCTGGCCTGGCCTGACCTGACCTGAACTGAACTGAACTGACAGTGTGCCGTCCCGTGATGTTATGCTAGACAACCGTTGACAGGCATCCGCGCGCAGGGGGCGCAGAGCGTTAGCAGAGCAACGCGTCATGCGTTGCTTGGCGAAGGCGATGGATGTCGTTTCGCATCGTTCACATACAGCACATACAGCACACACAACACACAACACACACAGAAGGGTTGGTCCCATGGTCATGAAGCACGGAGCGAACGAAGGCACACGCTCACGGCACACAGTTCGCAATGTCATTATTACCGTCGTGGTAGTGGTGTTCGTGCTGGTTGCCACCGGCGGAATCCTCGGATACCACTGGTACAAGCAGCTGTATGCACAGGCCATGCAGGTCAAGGCGCTGGAGAAAGAAGCCGTCTCGCTCATGCAACGCGGCGACTCCGCTTCGAACGAAGATTACCTTGCCAAGATTGAGACAAACCTTCCCAAGGCCCAGCAAAACACGGCGCAGGCCCGGCAAATCGTGCACGGCGCTGATTGGAACCGTGCCGCCAAACTGCCCAAAGTGGGAGGCGACATCATCGCTGTCCAGACGCTTGCCGATGTGGCGGACACCTTGATCAGCGACGTGGTCCCGCAATTCGGGCAGGTCGTGTCCAGCTTGGAATCCGCATCGCTCACCACGGAAGAAGGCAATTTGAACCTTCAGCCGATTTCCGACGCTTCACAGCAGATGTCATCCGTCAATTCGACACTGCAGCAGCAGGTCGCAGTGCTTGATTCCGTGAAGGAACCGGTGATTGCCAAGATCCGCACCCAATATGATGATGCGGTTGCCAAGATTCGTGCGCTCGCCGAACAGCTCAATGGGATTTCCTCTCTGATGGTCACGCTGCCTAGCTTCGCAGGGGCGAGCGGTGCCCGCACCTATGCGATTCTTGCCCAGACAACATCCGAGGCGCGTTCCACTGGTGGTCTGGTGGGGTCCATGGGCTCGCTGACGATGAACAATGGCGTGATCTCTGTCAATGATTTCTATGCTGACGCCCAGTGGCCGACTAATTCCGGCCTTTCCGACGTCACCGACAGCCAGGCGACGCTGTTCCGTCAGATTTCGGCGGGATTGGTTTACGGCTCTGTCGTGCATAACATGACCACCAATCCGAACTTCCCCGATGTGGCGCAGCAGGCCAATGATTTTTGGAAGGCGGCGAGCTTCGGAGGCAACGGAACGGATTGCGACGGAGTCCTCTCCCTCGACCCTTACGCATTGCAGCAGCTCATCGGGGTGTCCGGTGACATCACGATGCCCGACGGCAGGGTGCTCAATGGCACGAACACCGCGCAGTTCTTGCTCCATGACGTTTACAATGAACTGCCAGTGTCCGAGCAAGACACGTACTTCGCAGCCGTCGCCACGCAGGTTGTCAAGAATGTCTTCAGCGACATGAATGTGAGCAAGCTCATGAAGCTGTCCGACGTGTTGCTTGACGCCGCCAAGGGCAACCATGTGTACATGTGGTCGTTCCATACAGAGGACCAGCAGGCACTGCGCGACGCGGGCCTCACCGGAGAGATCGGCACGGACCCCTCCAAGCCTGAGGTGGGCGTGTATATGCAACAGATGCATGCGTCGAAGCTCGATTGGTTCACGTCGCGCACTGCGACGCTCACAAAGTCCAGCGACACGACGTACCACGTGCATTACACGTTCGCCAATACACTGACGAGCGTCGATGGTCAGGCGGCTTATATCGTGGGAACCGACAAAGATTCCGAGGGCGTGGGGCAATCCGTCGAGCGCGTGTATCTGTATGCGCCTGCAGGCGGCCACATCAGCAATGTGTCGGTGTCGTCGGGGTCGGCGGTCAATTCCGTGAACGTCGATGGTCACGATGTGTCAACGTTCCAGGCAACGATCGGACCTGGAGAATCCGTGAGCGTGGACTTCGACGTGCAGTGCGCGAGTGGCGCTCAGAAACTCACGCTGCGCCAGACCCCCAGCGGCAACGGAGAAAGCAACATCGACTACCAGTACTGAGCCGCATTGGCATACGGGATTCATGCGTCCAGATGGTGAGACAGGCATGGATGGCGGCAAGACGATGCCTGGAATGTCCTTTTGCGGTCCATGATGTGTCTTACCATGCTATGGCAAGTAGTTATGCTATGGGAATTCGCAAGGTTTCTGCGTGCTTATAGCATGGCTGCAAATCCAACAATCGGACGGCATTCCTTTGGGGGCGGGGAAATGGAATCACGCTATTCCTGTAATGAAGCGGCCTTGCGGTCGCTGACATTTCATGGGGCGTCATGTTCGTTTGCTGGGCCATCCACCGTGTTCGGGAAACGGGAGACCGCTGGCTGGCTGTTACATTGGTTGTGATTTTTCACAAGACTGGCGAATCCGAGTTGGGACTGAGCTGTGTCAGATGGGGCTCGCATCCCAGACTGCCGTCTTTGAAAGATTGCGCCGGTGCAAAACTGCCATAAGGAGTATGGAGGACAAATGACAATTGGCGATTTGCTGAAGATTTTGCGACGGCGATGGATTCCCGCGCTGATTACATTCGTTGTGATCGTTGCGGCTGCCATTGGCTATCTGGCGACGGCAACACGCATGTATACCGCCACATCGCAGGTTTTCGCAAGCTATACGTCGAATTCTGACGATTCTGAGAACTCACAGCTCAGCCAGATGAGCACGGCGTCCACGTACCTGTCAAAGCAGATCGCTTCGTATTCGTCGCTCGCGGAATCCGACGCGGTGCTTCAGCCTGTGATCGACCAGTTGCACCTGTCGAAGACCACCCAGCAGCTTGCAGGCGAAATTTCCGCGACAAATCCGACGAATACATTGATACTCAACATCAGTGTTACCGATACGGATCCGCAGCTCGCCGCCCAGATTGCTGATGCAATCGCTCAGAGTTTGTCTGAACAAGTGGCGAAGTCCACTGGCGGCGACAAGTCCGTGATTTCGCTGCAGCTCATAAAGAAAGCCAGCGTGCCGGCGGCGCCTTCCAAACCGAAGAAAAGCATGGTACTGATTGCAGCAATTGTGCTTGGTCTGGTTGCAGGATGTGGCGTTGCGCTTATCGCTGAGATGCTGGATACAAAGGTCCATGATTCCGCCACCGTGCGTCAAATCCTGGGGGCTTCCCGCATTGGCCGGGTGCCGGAATCTGACCAGCTCAAGCAGTTTCAGCCTGTCATCGTGTCTGACCCTGCATCTCCCGTGGCTGAGGATTTCCGCCGCCTTCGCACGAATCTGTCGTTCCTCGGTGTGCCTGACGATGGTCATAAAGGCAAACTCATTGTGTTTACCTCATCCATCCCCTCTGAGGGCAAGACCACCGTGGCATGCAACGCAGCTGCGGCTCTCGCTGAAAATGGATCATCCGTCATGCTCATTGACGCCGATTTGCGCCACCCGTCCGTGGCGAAGCATTTCGGCATGGAAGGCGCTGCTGGTCTGTCGCACGTACTGTCCGGTCAGGCGCATGTGCGTGACGTTGTGCAGCGTTATTGGAAGAAGAATTTCTTCGTGTTCCCTGCCGGTGCCCGTCCTGCGAATTCTGGCATGCTGCTCGGCTCCGAGACTATGTCGAATCTCATCGACCAGGCGCGTGACGTATATGATTACGTGCTCATTGATACGGCTCCGCTTGCTGTCGCCAGCGACGCCCTGACTTTTGGCAACAAGGCCGGCGGCGTCGTGATGGTGTGCGCTAGCAACCGTGTGAAGCGTGCTGAGCTTGCCGCGGCGCATGATCAGCTGGAATCCTCCCATGTGAATGTGCTGGGATACATTATGACCTTCGTCAACGAGAAATCGCATGATGGCTACGGTTACGGCTATGGATATGGATACGGGTACGGCGATGAGAAAGGATCTGGCGCGAAGAACGCCAGCACTGCAGAGCATGCGGCGTGAGAATGCGTTTCGCATGATAGCGGATTGAGTCCTCTTCCTCACGAGATGGCGGCAGCGGCCGGATTCCACTGCCGCCATCTTTTTGTAAATCACACGGCTTGTTGGGAATGCACTGTGGCCACGTGTGGTTTCAAGAAATGTTGTGTATCATGGTCGCAAGCGTTTTTTGAAGGAGTCCCATGTCGCAGGAGCTCAACATTCTCTTTGTGTGCACCGGCAATATTTGCCGCTCTGCAGCAGCCGACGCACTGGCATCCATGTATTTCCGTCATGCGCCCATCCATGTATCCAGTGCGGGCATTCGCGGGCTCATCAACCACCCGATTCAGCCCACCGTCGGCACGATATTGCTCAACGCCGGCATAGATGCCTCGTCGTTCCGTTCGCAGCGTCTCACCAACGCAATTGCGATGAAACAAGACGTCATCCTGTGTTTTGAGAAGCGTCAGCGCAGTTCCATCGTGTCGTTGGCGCCTTCGAAGGTCAAGCACACGTATCTGCTCACCGATTTCGCTAACATGTGCCGGTACGCTGACATCAACGGCATGATTCCCAATTCCGATATTGCGGGCAGGATTCGTTACATTGATTCCATCTCTCAAATGCTGCGTGCCCACGTGCCTGAAGGCGCTGATATCGACGATCCGTATGGTAAGCAGGAGGAGGATTACCAACGCGCTGTCTATGAGACCGCGATGGCCCTCAAAATGATCATCGTGCCGTCGCGCCCGGCGGCAGGTGTTTCTTCAGCGGCGCCAGGTGCATATAACGCATCAGAGGTGGATGGCAGGCAGCCTGCTCACATGGCGGCGCAGCCGGTGGTGAAGGCACGGCATGCCGCGGCGCAGCCGGCGGTGGAGGCGGCGGTGGAGGCGGCGGTGGAGGCGCGGCATGCCATGGCAGCACAGCCGGCGGATGTGCAACCTGCTGATTCAGGTCTTTCACGGGATTCCTTCCCAGTAGCGGCGGCTACGCCCCGTCATGCCGGGCGTGTCATCCGGGGCAGTGCGCAATAGCATGCGGCTCGTGCGCATGCCCCGAGATGGCAGGGCATCGGTAGAGATATAGCAAAGGCGGCGTCGGTGTGCGAAATGTTCGCAACCGGCGCCGCCTTGATTTCTTGTGGAACAGAAATCGAATAGAGCAGGAGCCGAGCAGAGCGGGAATCGAGCAGGGTTCGAAATCAGCCTTGATCAATTCACCTGAGGCCGATCGATGTTCCTGTGCTCGTGGCTCATGACTCCTTGTCTGTCATGCGCTGAGTTGGTTATGCGTTGAGGCTTTCCTTCAACAGGGGAGCGACCTGCTCTTCGTACGCGGTCAACGCGCTGTCGATCGTCGCCCACATGTCGAAGTAGGCATACTGGCCAAGGCGGCCGCCGAAGACGACCTGCGGCTCGGCGGATTCGAGATTCTTGTATTTGTTGTAGGTGGCCTTGTCAGCATCCGTGTTGACCGGATAATACGGGTCATCGTCGCGACCGGCGAAACGGGAGTATTCGTACCACACCACGGTGTTGTCGTGGCTCTGCTTGTCGGCGCGTTCGGGATTGAAATGCTTGAACTCGATGGCACGGGTGTATGGCACGTCCGCGTCGGCATAGTTCATCACCGGGCAACCAAAATGATCGTCTTCCGCATAGCGCACTTCCTTGAAATCAACGGTGCGCCATTTGAGTTCGCCTTCTGAATAGCCGAAATAACGGTCGATCGGGCCTGTATACACAATCGGGACCTTGCCAACCAGCGCTGCCTTGTTCAAGGGCTGCGAAGTGTCGAAGAAATCAACGCCCAGGCTCACTTCAATGCGCGGGTTGTCGATCATGCGCTGGAACCACGCGGTGTAGCCGTCGATGGGCAAACCCTCCCACGTGTCTTTGAAATAGCGGTTGTTGTAGGTGAAGCGCACCGGAAGGCGGCGGATGATCGTGGCGGGAAGCTGCTCGGGGTCGGTCTGCCACTGCTTGGCTGTGTAGTTCTTGATGAAAGCTTCGTACAACGGTTTTCCGATGAGCTTGATGCCTTGGTCATTGAGGTTCTGGGGATCGACATCGGCGTATTCCCCAGCCTGCTGCTCGATGAGTGCCTTGGCTTGCGCGGGGGTGTAGGCGGCGTGGAAGAACTGGTTGATCGTGCCGAGGTTAATAGGCAGCGGGAATACTTCACCGTTGTGCGTGGTGTAGACGCGGTGCACGTAATTGGTGAATGTGGTGAAGCGGTTCACATAATCCCAGACGCGCTTGCTGGACGTGTGGAACAGATGGGCACCGTACTTGTGGATTTCCGCTCCGGTCTGTTCGTCGAAGTAGGAGTACGCGTTGCCGCCAATATGGTTGCGCACATCGATGATATGTACGCGCGCTGTCGGATTGTGCTCAACGACCTGTTGCGCGATGGTCAGGCCGAACAGGCCGGCTCCAACAATGACAAGATCCGCATTCGCAACGTTGCCTGTTTGCGGTGAGCCCATGAATGTCTCCTTCTGACGTTTCACAATACGTGTCAAGCGACTTTTGCTCTGCTGCACTGTTGTGCTGCTGTGCTGTTGCGGTGTTCACTGCCGCACTGCCTTGGATGAAGCGAAGGCGCGCGCATTGCAAGCCCTTGTGCAGGTTTCTGCGGTCTCGATGCGGCCGGCTAGAGGTGGTCGCACAGGGAACCATAACGGCACAATCGTACCGCTGAGGGCGTATCTTGCCGCTTGGGGTGGTGGTTCGCGGTAGGATTGGGGCACGACGATTGAGAAAGGACACGGATGGCCACGCAGACCATGAGCCAGGCGGAGATCACCGCCTTCAGCAAGAAGATCGAGGACGAAAAGAACGCCGAGGGACATGTTGCTCGTTGGGTGTATCCATCGATGGCCGCCGCGGCATGGGGCGTGCCCGAGGACGTGGTCGACAAGCTGATTGTGGATAGCGTTGTGCCGGTGCGCGTCATTGAGAATTCCAATGAACCCAAGGTCACGTATGTCGATGTCGCATGCGCTCCCATCAAGAAGGAAGATGCTTTGCGCTGGGGGCGTGCGGAGCCGGAAAAGATCACATACAAGGTGTCCGCTCCCGTGCATCTTGCCGCTGCCGAGGTCATGAAAATGCCGCAGTGGGATGAACTCAATAAGCGTTACGCGGCAGGTGAGCGGTGGACGAGCCGCACCCAGGAGCTGCTGGACGTGATGGGCGAGCATATGGAGCAGGTCCTGCCGAACTCCGGCAACACCGCTGGCATCAACGGTATCCTTCTCCATGCGGTGCATACGAATGACGCTGGCGAGGCCATTCGTATCATTTCCGCTCTGGGGTCCAAGAAGTCCCGGTCAGCGGCGAAAGACAAGGACGACGATTCCGAGGAGTAGATCGCAGCGGATGGCGGTGTGCTGCGGATAGCTGCACGGCAGACAGCTGCGGATAGTGGCGCGCTTGCGGATACTGGCGCGCAGCGGATAGCAGACAGCGGCAGACAGCGGTATGCGGAGTGGACGGTGCGCGGCAGACAGCGGTTGCCGCGCACCGCTTTTGTACCTATCCTTCCATGCCGCTGCGGTGCCAGTCCACCGAGCAGCGAATCCTCAATTATCTCGCCGAAGACGGAGGTTAGGCTGTGTGTAGGAAACCATCCATCCTCCTTCTTCTGTGATTTTGTTATTGCTCGCCGATGGCGGAGGTTTGGATTCTGTATTGGGGTCTGTAACTGCCGTTTTCGGCGAGTGGGGTGGTATGTCGCCGAAGAGGGAGGTTTGGATTCAGTTTTCGGGGTCTGTAACTGCCGTCTTCGGCGAATCCTGGATTATGTCGCCGATGACGGAGGTTTGGGTGGGTCTCATGCACTTCCTAACTTCCGTCTTCGGCGCCGCATTGAGTCTGTCGCCGAAGAGGGACGTTTGGGTCTTGTTTTTGGGTCCTGTAGCCTCCGTCTTCGGCGAGTGGTTTATTGGGTCGCCGATGACGGAGGTTTGGGTGGGTCTCATGCACTTCCTAACTTCCGTCTTCGGCGCCGCATTGAGTCTGTCGCCGAAGAGGGACGTTTGGGTCTTGTTTTTGGGTCCTGTAGCCTCCGTCTTCGGCGAGTGGTTTATTGGGTCGCCGATGACGGAGGTTTGGGTGGGTCTCATGGGCTTCCTAACTTCCATCTTCGGCGAGGTATAGGGTTTGTCGCCGATGACGGAGGTTTGGATCTTGTTTTCGGGGTCCGTAACTGCCGTCTTCGGCGAGTGCATTGGTGAGTCGCCGAATACGGAGGTTTGGATGGTTTTGGTAGACTTCCTAACTTCCTTTTTCGGCGACGTTTTTATATTCGGCGCACCTAAGAATTCCATCAACCGCAAATGAAAACCAACGACTGCACTTGGGAAAGGAAACCCGGCGACCGTACTTGGGGAATCCTAGCAATCGCAATGAAAAAGCCCCGCAGACATGATGCCTGCGGGGCTTTGATGATGGTGGAGCCGCGGGGGATTGAACGCCGAGGCGTTGACCGTCGGAAGCGTTGCGAACACTGGGATTCACGTCCTCGTGCCGTCCGCCGTGCCCACAT